>JAVBTR010000080.1:0-10072 GCA_031556065.1 Eubacteriales bacterium
CGTATCAATGTTTTGTTCAATCATGCCACCCAGTAATCCATCATCACCTCATGACCTTTTTCAAATCAATCTGCTTGACGCAGTGCCTGAACATAATGATGATTTATTCTTTGATGGGTTCCACCTTTACGTAACTATTAATACAAATCTTTATGGAGCAAAGCTGCGACCTTCTGCAAGAAACCAATGCTTCCATTAGTGCCTTTGCTTATCAGGTCGGCTATATGAATCCAGAGCATTTCATCCGCACATTCAAAAGGCCTATGGCATGATGCCAAAGGCCTATCGGCTGCAGAGCAACCCCATTTCATCTTACACTTTTGCCCTGATACCCCATTTAAATCATAGAGAGAAGCTAACGCCTTTACCCTTTTTTTCTTCTTCCCTTAAAGCTGTCTCCAATATCAACAAAGCATTGATAGAAATCTCCTTGGTCTTAGCTTCAAATAAGGTTGTTTCTTTTTCGATCGAATTAGTGTAGAATATCTATGAGATCGCGAAAATGAGGTTATTTCATTGAAATTGGACAAGAACCCCTTGACAGAACCTCTTTGAAAAAAGAAATATCCTCCCTCGCGCTCTCTCCTAAAGAAAACCTTCTTTAGGCATTTAGCAATGATTTACCTGTCATTTCAGCAGGGATTTCTACACCCATGCTATCCAGCATGGTAGGCGCGATATCAGCCAGGCAGCCGCCATCCCGAAGCTTGGTGCCCTTCAGTTCAGGGGCTACTGCGATAAAGGGCACGGGGTTTGTAGTATGGGCTGTAAATGCCTCGCCAGTAACAGGATCGATCATCTGATCCGCATTGCCATGGTCGGCGGTTACAAAAGCCCGACCTCCGTTTGCCAAGATAGCTTCAACCACCTTGCCCACGCACTCGTCCACTGCTTTAACAGCCTGTTCCGCCGCTTTCATGATACCGGTATGGCCTACCATGTCGCAGTTGGCAAAGTTTAAGATCATCACATCGTACTTTTTTTCGTTGATCAGCTTAACAGCATCCTCGGTAATCTCGTAAGCGGACATATCCGGCTTCATATCGAAGGTGGCCACCTTGGAGGAAGGGATCAGTACCCGGTCTTCCATATCGTTAGGTTTTTCCACGCCGCCGTTGAAGAAGAAGGTTACATGCGCGTATTTCTGGGTCTCCGCGATACGCAGCTGGGACATCTTGTTTTTCGCCAAATATTCGCCCAATGTGTTATCAAGGCTGGTAGGTGGGTTTACAACCTTGAGGCCTGTAAAGGTTTCATCGTACTGGGTCATGGAAACAAAATTCACATGGAAGAAGCCCTTTTCACGAACAAATCCATCGAAATCCTTTTGAATAAAGGTGCGGGTAATCTGCCGTGCGCGGTCGGGGCGGAAATTGAAGAAAATCACAGAATCGTTTTCCGCGATAACAGCAGTGGGCTGGCCATTTTCAAGAACCACCGTAGGCTTTACAAATTCGTCCAGCTCGTTAATGGCGTAGCTGTTCGCCACCGCTTCCACGCCAGTATTGGCTGTGGCTTCACCTTTGCCCAGCACCATGGCATCGTAGGCCTTTTTCACCCGATCCCAGATGTTGTCCCGGTCCATAGCCCAGTAGCGGCCCATCACCGTGGCGATCTTGCCCACACCCATTTCATCCATCTTTGCCTGAAGCTGCGCCACATAACCTTCACCAGAGGAAGGAGGTACGTCGCGGCCATCCAAGAACGCATGAACATACACCTTTTCCAAGCCCCGCTGCTTTGCCATTTCAAGCAAAGCATACAAATGAGTGTTGTGGCTGTGGACGCCGCCATCGGATACCAGGCCCATCAGATGCAAAGCCTTATCATTGTTCTTTGCTTCATCCATGGCCCAGATTAGAGATTCCTTTTTAAAGAAATCCCCATCCTGAATATCCTTGGTGATCCGGGTCAGCTCCTGGTAAACAATACGCCCTGCGCCAATGTTCAAGTGGCCCACTTCGGAGTTGCCCATCTGCCCATCGGGAAGACCCACGTCCATACCGCTGGCCCCCAGCTGGGTATGGGGATACTCGGCCATCAATTTATCCAGATTAGGGGTACCCTGCTGATAAATAGCGTTGCCCTCATGGGCAGGGTTAATGCCAAAACCATCCATAATCAGGAGCGCTGTCATGGTTCTATTGCTCATTCTCTGCACCTCTTATTAGTAGTTCACAACTTTGGAGAAATCTTCAGCCTTCAGGGAAGCGCCGCCGATGAGGCCCCCGTCGATTTCCGGCTGAGCCATCAGGCCCTTCACATTAGCAGGGTTCATGCTTCCGCCGTACTGAATGCGCACTGCGTCGGAAACATTCTTGCCATATTTACGTTCAATAGCCTTGCGGATCACGCCGATGGTCTCATTGGCCTGCTCGTCTGTAGCCACAAGCCCGGTGCCGATGGCCCAAACAGGCTCATAGGCGATAACCGTATTCTTCACTTCGTCATCGGTCAAGCCCGTTAAAGCAATCAATGTCTGATACTCAACCAACGCATCAGTATAGCCCGCTTCCCGTTCTTCCTTAAGTTCCCCTACGCACAGAATCGGGATCAAGCCACCGGCAATAGCCGCCTTCACCCGAAGGTTCACGGTGCGATCGGTTTCCCCAAAGAACTGTCTGCGTTCCGAATGCCCAATAATAGCATACTCAACCCCTGCGGCTTTAAGCATGGCAGCAGACAATTCACCTGTAAACGCGCCGGATTCCTTAAAATGCACATTCTGTGAACCCAGCTTAATGTTCGTTCCCTTAATCGCTTCCTTCACTGTATAAAAATCCACAGCGGGAACGCAAACCACTACATCGCAGGTGGCGTCCTTCACAAGCGGAATCAAATCCATAACTAAAGCCTTGGCTTCCTCGGGGGTCTTATTCATCTTCCAGTTTCCGGCAATAATCGCTTTACGCATAAATCTATCTCCTCAAATACGGTTTTCTTAGAATGGAGGTCAAGGGGGGAAACCTTCTTTTTTCCAAAAGAAGGTTTCCCCCCTTGAAAACATATATCTTACTTCTCGTTTAAGCAATCCACACCGGGAAGAACCTTGCCTTCCAGGTATTCCAGTGAAGCACCGCCGCCGGTGGAAACGTGGGTAATTTTGTTAGCGAAGCCCATTTGTTCTACAGCTGCCGCGCTGTCGCCGCCGCCGATAATGGTCACGCCGTCGCATTCGGCCATGGCCTTGGCGATCTCACGGGTGCCTTCAGCGAAGTTCTCGAATTCGAACACGCCCATGGGGCCGTTCCAAATCACGGTCTTGGCGTTAGCCACTTCGTTGGCGAAGATGACGCGGGTCTTGGGACCGATATCCAGGCCTTCAAAGCCCTCGGGAATATCGTGGGAATGAACGGTGATGCGCAGGGTATCGTTGGAGAATTCTTCGCCCGCTTCGTTGTCGATGGGCAGAAGGAGTTTCACTTTCTTTTCCTTGGCCTTTTCCATCAGTTCCTTGGCCAGTTCCACTTTATCGGCTTCCAGAAGGGATTTGCCGATCTGCCCGCCCAGGGCCTTTTGGAAGGTATAGCTCATACCGCCGCCAATAATCAGGGTATCGACTTTGTCCAGCAGGTTGGTAATTACGCCGATTTTATCGGAAACCTTAGCACCACCCAGGATCGCCACGAAAGGACGGGCAGGGTTTTCAAGAGCCTTGCCCATAATATCCAGTTCCTTGCCGATCAGGTAGCCGGCAACGGAGGGTGTCAGGTAATGGCTTACACCTTCGGTGGAAGCGTGGGCACGGTGAGCGGTACCGAAGGCATCATTTACGAATACTTCAGCCAGGCTGGCCAATTCCTTGGAGAATTCGGGATCGTTCTTTTCCTCTTCCTTGTGGAAGCGGACGTTTTCAAGAAGCATCACGTCGCCATCTTGGAGGTTATCGGCCAGTTCATGAGCGGAGGGGCCGATGACATCAGCGGCCAGCTTCACTTCCTTGCCCAGCAACTGAGAAAGCCGTTCCGCAACAGGCTTGAGAGAATATTTCATATTAAATTCGCCCTTGGGCCGGCCAAGATGGGAGCAAAGAATGACCTTGGCGCCATTATCCACCAAGTATTTGATGGTAGGCATTGCGCCCTTAATGCGGTTTTCATCGGTAATGGTCTTGTTTTCATCAAGGGGAACGTTGAAGTCGCAGCGCACCAGCACTTTCTTTCCCTTTACCTGGATGTCCTCAATGGTCATCTTAGCCATGGTGTACACTCCTTTTAAATGAATCATGATATCTATTGCGAAAAGCCTTTCAGGCCGTGCAATCATTGGTAAGCATTTCAATCATTTCCTTAGCAGCGCCTTCATCGGTAACCAGCATTTGGTGGTGGTAATGCTTTAAAACCGCCACCATGGCTTCCGCCTTGCGCTTCCCTGCCGCCACAGCCACCATCTGGCAATCCCGGTTTAAGGTGGACAAATCCACCCCAACGCTGGAAGCGGAATAGACGCACTTGCCGTCTTTATTGAAGAAATACCCGAAGGCTTCGGCTACTGCTCCCTGCTCATTAAGCTTCTTGCCAAGGGAGGCAGCCAGGTGACGGTGGCCCGCCATTTCATCCGCCCGGCCAATGCCGTGAAGGATGATGTCTGCACGTTGAAGCAGCTCCATGGTTTCTTTAATCTCTGGCAGCTTGATCATCTCTGTCAAGGCCGCCTGATCCATTTGATCCGGCAGGTGCATTAAGCGGTGATGACCACCTAGCTTTTTGGCAATCTCCGCCACCAGGGTATTGGCCTGGGTTTCCACTGCCCTGCCCATGCCCCCCCGGGCTGGTACCACCATTACGTTCAGGTTGGAGGCCTGGGGCATAAAGTGGGCTACCTGAGCCATGGTATTACCGCCTGTTAATGCAATGGTGTTGCCGCTTTGGAGAATGCCGCGGACCTTCTGGGCCGCCAACCGTCCCACATCAGAAAGCACGTGGGTTTCTTCGTCCGCGTCCCCGGAGGCGATAAACACCTTCGGAATCCTAAGCAGCTCGCTTAACTGGGTTTCAAGGGCGGTTAGGCCCCGCATGGCCCGGCTGAACTCCCGGGCGCCTGTTAAAACGCTGTCGGCCTTTTGCTCCAAGGTCATGCCAGAGGCATCCAAGGAAATGAAGCCTTCTTCTTTTAATGCCGCGGCCAAGGCCCGCACTTCCCGTTCCGGCATGTTAAGCCTTGCGGCCAACTGCCTGCGGCCCACAGGCTGCAAAGCCGCAATCCTCTCTAGAACCAGAGCCCTTCGGCACATTTCTTCGGCCAAATCCGGTGCCAGGGTTTGCATGAGCGTTAGAAAATCATCTTGCATCCCTTTCACCTCAGCTCGCAAAATCGGGTGAAATTTGCCCCGGTGGGGCGTTTTTTGACCCGCATTCCATTATACACCATTCCCCCTTACATTGCAATAAGTTTAACAAAATGTTTATAAACCTATTGACGAGATAGACATCATCTGTTAGAATTTGTCATGTTGGCTAAGCCAAACACTATGAAAGGGGGCTGCGAAGATGTTATTTAGCAAAATGAACGAAGTGAATTTAACCACATATTTTGCAGCCGGCCATAAGTAGAAGCGTGTCTTTTACCTGTGTATTCACCGTCGGTTTGCGAAAACCGGCGGTTTTTTTATGCCGCTTTCATACAGAAAGGAGCCCTTTATGAATCCGAAATCCCTGCGTTTCCTCAGCAACCTGGTAAAGAAGAACAAGTGGAGCTATATTATTGCCATGATCTGCACTGTCTTTACAGTCATCATCGGCTTTTTAACGCCGCTGCTCTTTGCCGAAACCATCGATACCGTCTTAGGCGGCAACCCCACCACCCTGCCAGCCTTCATCGCGGGTCCCATCAAAGCGGTAATTAGCCGGGATTATTTGCTCAACCACTTATGGCTTATTGGCCTGGTGCTGATTCTGCTCAACGTCATCAACGGCGTGTTCAGCTATTTTAAAGGAAGAACCACCGCCGTTGCGTCGGAGTCCATTGCCTTTGATCTACGGGAAACGCTGTATTCCCATTTGCAGCACCTGCCCTTTTCATACCATGTCAAGGCCGTTACGGGGGATCTTTTGCAGCGCTGTACCTCGGACGTGGAAACCGTGCGCCGTTTCCTTTCAGGGCAATTGATCGAAGTGGTGAATACCATTTTAATGGTTGTTATCTGCATTTCCATTTTGCTTTCAAAAAGTGTAAAGATTACACTTTTAAGCGTTATTCTGGTACCTGCCCTGTTCATTTTTGCCTTTTTGTTCTTTAGAAAGGTGACCATCCACTTTAAGCTGGCCGATGAAAGCGAAGGCGATCTTTCGGCAGTGCTGCAAGAAAACCTCACAGGAGTCCGTGTGGTCCGCGCCTTTGGCCAGCAGCAAAGAGAAATCGAAAAGCTGGATAAAGTCAGCAAGGTTTATAAAAACCGGGTTTACAAGGTGATCCATCTATTGAGCATTTACTGGTCCTCTGGCGACGCTATCTGCATTTTGCAAAGCCTGATCACCTTACTGGTCTGCGTCTATTTCGCCATTCAGGGAGAAATCTCCGTAGGCACCATGATTGTCTTTACCAGCTATATCGGCATGCTTTTGCATCCTATTCGCCAACTGGGCCGCATTCTGTCCGACGCGGGCAAGGCCGTGGTTTCCATGGACCGTATCCGGGATATTTTAGAACAGCCCGAAGAAGCACCAGAACCCAACGCCAAAAAGCCCGACCTGAATGGGGATATCGTATTCGATCATGTAACCTTTAGCTACGATGACGGCCGGGAAATATTAAAGGATGTGTCTTTCCGCATCAAGGCTGGAAAAACAGTGGCTATTCTAGGCTCCACCGGCTCTGGTAAATCCACCCTGGTGCACCTGATGCAGCGGCTTTTCCCCGTAACCCAAGGTAAGATTACCATTTCCGGGGTGCCCATTGAAGAAATTGACCGGAAGTATCTGCGTAGCCGCATCGGCCTTATTTTGCAAGAACCCTTCCTTTACTCCAAAACCATCGAAGAAAACCTGGGCATCGCCGTTCGTGAAAACGACCATATGGCCATTGAGAACGCCGCCCGGATCGCCGGAGCCAAAGGCTTTATCGAGGACAGTGAAATGGGCTATGAAACCCTGGTAGGCGAAAAGGGCGTCACTTTATCCGGCGGGCAAAAGCAGCGTATCGCCATCGCCCGGACGCTCATGAAACCAAATGATGTGCTCGTATTTGACGACAGTCTTTCCGCTGTGGATACCCAGACTGATGCCCAAATCCGCACGGCATTGAAAGACAAGCAACAGGGGGTTACCACGCTGATCATCAGCCACCGGATCACCACCCTTCAGGAGGCGGATTATATTCTGGTGCTGGAAGGCGGCAGACTGACCCAGCAGGGCAACCATCAAGAACTAATCAGTGTACCTGGGCTTTACCAGCGCATCAACCACATACAAACCGATTTGGAGCAAGAGCTTCTATCGGCGCAAGAGGGGGGTAACTAATATGCAAGGCTTTCAAGAAGAAGATTACACCAAGAGATTGGATTTTTCCCTCTGGGGAAAGATTCTGAAGCTTGCCAAGCCCTACCACAAAAACCTGGTTATCGTGGCAGTGCTCATGTCCGTGTGCGCCATTGTGGACGTAATCCTGCCGCTGATGACGGGCTACGCCATCGATAACTTTATTGCCAACCAAACCACCGAGGGCTTGCCTATTTTTATCGGCATCTATATCGTGATCATGCTGTTCCAGGTCTTCGCTATCTACAATTTTTTGGATCAAAGCGGTACCATCGAAGTGGGCACCCTGTACACCATTCGCAAAATGGGCTTTCAAAAACTTCAGGAGCTGCCTTTTTCCTACTACGATCGGATGCCTGTAGGCTACCTGATGTCCCGTATGACAACCGACGTTCAGCGTTTGGCAGATACCATCGGCTGGTCGCTGCTGGACTTATGCTGGGGCGCGGTGTTTCTGATCATTTGCGGCGTTCAGATGTTTATTCTGGATTGGCGGATCGCCATCGTAGTGATCCTGGTGCTGCCGCCCTTGGCCGTGATCAGCTGGAAGTTTCAAAAAGGCATTCTGGATGCTTACAGAAAAGTAAGAAAAACCAATTCTCAGATCACTGGCTCATTCAACGAAGGGATCATGGGAGCTAAAACATCGAAGACTCTGGTTCGGGAAGAAATGAACATCGAAGAATTCCAGGTACTGGCGTCTGATATGAAGAAACACTCCATTCGGGCTGCCACATTGTCTGCGCTGTTCCTTCCCATTGTTATATCCCTTAGCGCCATCGGCACCGCTTACGCCCTTTGGAAGGGTGGCTACGATGTGTTCCGCGGCGTAATGACGGTAGGTACCGTTCAGGTTTTCGTCAGCTACACCCTGCAATTCTTCCAGCCTGTTCGTGATATCGCAAGAATCTTCGCGGAGCTTCAAAGCGCCCAGGCGGCGGCAGAACGGGTGGTTTCACTGCTTGAAACTGAACCAGACATCGTAGATAGCCAGGAAGTAGCCGAAATCTTTGGCGATAACTTCCACCCGAAAAAGGAAAACTGGCCCAGGTTGGTTGGGGATATCAGCTTTGAAAACGTTTCCTTTAAATACAATGAAGGCGAAAAGGTGTTAACCGATTTCAGCCTCAATGTCAAGGCCGGACAGACCATCGCCCTGGTTGGGGAAACAGGCAGCGGCAAAAGCACCATTGTGAACTTGATCTGCCGCTTCTACGAACCTACCGAAGGCCGGATCTTGATCGACGGAGCGGATTACAAAACCCGCAGCCAACTCTGGCTTCAATCCAACCTAGGCTACGTTTTGCAGCAGCCCCATCTGTTCTCCGGCACCATTATGGATAACATTAAGTATGGCAAACCCGATGCCACCGATGAGGAGGCCATTCACGCCGCCCAACTGGTGAACGCTGAAAGCTTCATTATGAAACTGGAAAAGGGCTACCAAACCGATGTGGGCGAAGGCGGCAACCGCCTTTCCACTGGTGAAAAGCAGCTTATCTCCTTCGCCAGAGCCATTCTTTGCGATCCGGCTATTTTCGTATTGGATGAAGCCACCTCCTCCGTGGATACGGAAACAGAGCAGATTATCCAAAACGCGATTCAGACCGTGCTTTCTGGCCGTACCAGTTTCATCATTGCCCACCGGCTTTCCACCGTAAGAAACGCCGACCGTATCCTGGTGATCGATCATGGCAAGGTGATTGAAGATGGTACCCATGGCCAGTTGATTAAGAAAAAAGGGTATTATTACAAGCTCTACACCAACCAGTTCCAGGATGAGCACAGCCAAGCCATCCTGGCGGAAGAAAAATAATCCAAAAAGAAGCTTGAATGAAGAAAAACCATTCAAGCTTCTTTTTTACACCAATGTACCGATTGCTCTTACTACTTTATCCACATACACCGGCTTGGCCACATAATCATCACAGCCTGCCTCCCTAATAGCTTGAATATCCTCCGGCAGGGCATTTGCGGTAATAGCGATAACCGGGATTGCTTTCAAGTCCGGTCGGCTTTCCGCATCCCTGATAGCTCTGGTGGCATCCAAGCCGTTCATTTCCGGCATTTGAATATCCATCAACACAAAATCAAAGCTGCCGGGTTTGGCGGCGAACAGTTTTTCAATGGCATCCCGGCCATTTTCTGCCTCCTGGCAAACAATGCCATAGTGCTCCAGTAATTGGATCATGATCTCCCGATTCATATCAATATCATCCACCACCAGACCCCGTTTGCCCTTTAGCGAAACATCAGCGGCTCGGTTTTCACCATCCCCTGTGTTTTCATAGGCCAACTGTACATGAAAACCAAAGGTACTGCCTTCCCCTTCACGGCTTTCTACGATCATTTCGCCACTAACTTGCTCGATGATCCTCTTTGCAATGCTCAGCTCCATCCCCAGGCCGCCAAACGCTCGATCGTATCCCTTATCAGCATTGACGAAGGGGGTAAAGATCGTTTCAAGCCGCTTTGGACTGATGCCGATACCATGATCAATCACCTTGAATGTATAATGGGCACGGCCCTTCCAGGGGGTATTCTCCCGGGCTTCCAGCCGCACGCTACTGCCCCGGTGAGAAAACTTAATCGCATTG
>JAVBTR010000098.1:0-30468 GCA_031556065.1 Eubacteriales bacterium
GGCTGCCGTCCGCCCAAGCGTAGAAGAGTGTAATCGAGGAGGTACAAGCAAATGGCTAGATATACAGGTTCCGTATGCCGTCTGTGCCGCCGCGAGGGCACCAAGCTCTTCTTGAAGGGCGACCGTTGCTTCTCGGGCAAGTGCGCAGTGGATCACAGGCCCACCCCTCCTGGTCAGCATGGCCAGGCCCGTCAACGCAAAATGAGCGAATATGGCTTACAGCTTCGTGAAAAGCAAAAGGCCCGCCGCGCTTATGGGTTGATGGAAACCCAGTTCGTCCGCACCTTCGATAAGGCAACAGCCATGAAGGGCGTTGCAGGCGAAAACCTCCTGCAGCTGCTGGAATGCCGCCTGGACAACGTGGTTTACCGCGCAGGCTTCGGCGCTTCCCGCCCCCAGGCCCGCCAGACCGTGCGTCACGGCCACATCCTCGTTAATGGCAAGAAGGTGGACATCCCTTCCTATTCCATTAAAGAAGGCGATGTGATTACCGTCCGTCAAAAGAGCAAAGAATCCGAGCATTTTAAGGCTCTGCGTGAAGGCTCCAACCGCGTCCTCCCCAAGTGGCTCACCGTGGATGCTGACAACCTCACCATCACCGTGGCTGCGCTCCCCGTCCGCGAGGATATCGATCTCACCTTGCAGGAGAACATGATCGTCGAGTTCTACTCCCGTTAATCCCGGGTAGGCTCTTTCCTCAGAATGGTTTAAGAGGAGGGTATATAAATGATCGTTGAAATCGAAAAAGCCCGAATTGATTGTGTCAAGCTGGCCGAAAACAACTGCTACGGCAAGTTTGTTATCGAACCTCTGGAGCGTGGCTTTGGCCACACTCTGGGCAACGCTTTGCGCCGCGTGCTTTTGTCTTCCTTGCCTGGGGTGGCGGTTTCCAGCGTGCACATCGAAGGTGTGCAGCATGAATTCTCTACTGTTCCCGGCGTTAAGGAAGATGTGACAGAACTGATCCTCAACTTCAAAGAATTGGCCGCTAAAATGTATTCGGATCAGCCCAAGCAGGTGATCATCGATGCAAAAGGCCCCTGCGAAGTGAAGGCTGGCGATATTAAGGTGGATGATGAAGTTGAAATCATCAACCCCGAATTGCATATCGCCACGCTGAACGCGGACGCCCACCTGCAAATCCAGGTTATGCTGGACAAAGGCCGGGGCTACGTTTCGGCGGATAAGAACAAATCCAACAACATGCCTATCGGTGTGATCCCCGTGGACTCCATCTTCACGCCTATCCGTAAGGTGAATTACAGCGTTGAAGATACCCGCGTAGGCCAGATCACCGACTATGACAAGCTGACCCTGGAAATCTGGACAAATGGCACCGTGATGCCTGATGAAGCCATTTCCATGGCGGCGAAAATTCTCTCCGAGCACCTGAGCCTGTTTGTAGGTCTTACCAATCAGGAGTTGCCCATCAACTTCAACGATCCGGAAGACGACAAAAAGGAAAAAGTGCTGGAAATGACCATTGAAGAGCTTGATCTTTCTGTTCGCGCCTACAACTGCCTCAAGCGCGCCGGCATCAACAGCATTGCTGAACTGGTGCAGCGCAACCAGGAGGATATGATGAAGGTTCGCAATCTGGGCCGCAAGAGCCTGGAGGAAGTGGAACAGAAATTGGCAGGCCTTGGCTTGGGTCTGCGGCCCAACGAAGAATGAAGCGAGGCAACTAAGCTTGCCCCGTAAAGGAGGAAAATCCCATGGCACAACGTAAACTGGGCCGCACAGCGGATCAGCGCAAAGCGCTTCTTCGCAACCAAGTGACAAACCTCATTTGGTACGGCCGTATCGAAACGACTGAAGCACGCGCCAAGGAAGTGAGGAGCGCCGCCGAGCGTTTGATCACCCTGGCCATCCGCGAATGCGATAACAGCGTGGAAGTCACCAAGGAATTCCACAACGACAAAGGCCAGATCGTTACCGTAAACACCACTAATGACCTGCCCTCCAAGCTCCACGCCCGCCGCATCATCATGGCTTATCTGTACGATCTTAAAGAGCAGAAGAAAGCCGATGAAAACAAGGCAGATTACAAAGAGCGCACCAAGGATAACAAGCATCCCGTGGTGGAAAAGCTCTTCCGCGAAATCGGCCCCAAGTACAAAAAGCGCAATGCTGAAAAGAACTGCGCTGGCGGTTACACCCGTATCTACAAGCTCGGGCCCCGCCGTGGCGACGCTGCCGAAATGTGCATCATTGAGCTGATCTAATAAGTGAAGCTTTTGCGAGAACCCCTTCTCTTTTCGAAAAAAGAGAAGGGGTTCTCGCGCTCTCCCTAAGAGAAAACCTATATTAGCCCTAGATTTCTTTGTGCTTTGGAAATGTGCGAAGAATATCGTTTTCATTTGCATTTTCAGCAGAGGCTTCTTCATTTTCAATGAACAGAGCTTCTGCTTTTTGCTGCGCTTCTTTAAGGCCTTCTATAGCCTTGGTCATATCATCGAAAAGAGATAAGTACAATTCGCGGTAATCCGCCATAGTTTTCACCTCATTGGACATAATAGGGCAAATAATCCTAAATGTCAATAGTACATATTGTCCTAAACGATAATACTATAGAGGTGAATAACATGAAATTGCGAATTAAAGATATGCGCGAAGACAAGGATTTGAAACAGCGGCAAATAGCAGATTTGCTGCATTGTGACCAATCTCAATATTCCAAATATGAACTTGGCAAGCGTGATTTACCCCTACAATACGCCATTAAGCTTGCACAATTCTACAACACCAGTGTAGATTACATTGTGGGCCTGACAGACGAAAAAGTACCATACCCGACGGCAAAACAAAGATAATGATAGTGCTCTTTAATTCAGTTTTCTTTTGGTAGAGCGCGAGACCCCGTTTTCTTTTTCTTAAAAGAAAATGGGGTCTCGCAAATGTCTCCTATCACAAATTTTCCATCATAAACCGTTTCACTTCCATCAGGCTATCTTCCGCCTGGGGCGCTACGCCAACCTGGTCCAGGAAGGCGTGGCCCATGCCGCAGTAGATGATGGCTTCCACCTTCACCCCGGCGTTTTTGAGCTTCACCCCGAAAGCGATGGTTTCGAGGAAGAGAAAATCGTGTTGGCCCACCATGAGAAGGGTTGGCGGGAAGCCGGTTACATCTGCCTGGTAGGGGGAAAGCTCGGGAATGCTTGCATCCTTCACGCCCAGCATATCGCCCAGGTTGCTCATGCTGCCCATCATGCTCAGCATGCCCAAGACGTACTTTTTGTGCTTGTCGTATACTTCGATTTCGTTAGGATCGTTGGTGAAGATATCGTCCTTCTTGCCGCACATGTTCACCGTGGGGTAATAGGGGATAATAGCCTTCACCATGCCCGTTTTTTCCTTGGTATCCCGGTAACCGCAGTAAACACACAGGTTGCCGCCAGCGCTGTCGCCGGAAACGGCGATTTTTTCCTTATTGCCGCCATGGGCTTCGATGTTCTTGTGTATCCATTTAAGCGCGGTATAGCAGTCTTCGTGGCCAGCAGGGAAGGGGTTTTCCGGGGCCAGACGATAGCTAACAGAAACGGTAATGCAGGGCATCATATCGGTGATCATCTTGCAGGCTTCGTGTACCACGTCCATGGAGCCGCCAAAGAAGCCGCCGCCGTGAATGTAATATAGCACAGGCAGCTCCTTGCCCCCGGCCTTGGGGTGGTAAATGCGAATCGGTACCCCATCGGCCTCCAATTCGTCGATCTTCATGTTCGGGTCTGTTACCGGGATGCTTTTCACCCCGGCGAACATCTTGCGCAGCCCCTCCAGATCGGCAAACATGTTAGCCTTTTTCGATTTGGGGATAAGCTTCATCATCAGCGACATTTTCTTCGATGCCTTCAGCACCCGTGGGTCCATAGCGCCGGGGACATCCGTTTCCGGGATGGCTTTGTATTTTAGTTCAAGGCCATGGTAATCTTTGGTGAACGCCTTTTTGTTCATCAGCTGCAATGCTTCCTGGGTGTATTGCTTTTCCATTAATAGCCCTCCTTGCCTATGCGGTTATGCTTTATGCTATTGTAACATAGCCACGTAAAAAAGTGCAAATGTTTTGTGTGCCAATGCCTTGCAGGTTGTGGGTGGGTCTTTCTCTTTCCCTATTGCTTTTAATAGGTAATTCTGTTATACTAAGCCAGAAAACACTTGCTGTGTTTTTACGTAACCAGGTTCCTGCTTTTCATTTAATGCTTAATATTTTAATGCAAACGAATACTTGGTATGTTTGATGCCTTGGTTTATAATTGCAGATCGGCATGGTTCCCATATATAGGAATCATCGGCGGTTTGCTATTTATATACTAAGAAAAAATATGAAGCTGAAAGCGGGAGGCTGTACCGTGAAACGTTACACAGTTAAGGCTCAAAAATGGATAGCACTTATACTTTCTTGTATATTGCTGCTAAATGTATATGGCTTCCCCGATTTCGACCTGGCTGCCCACGCGGAAGATGGCGGGGAGCATGTGGTTGAAGTGCTTTCTGCTGCGGAAACAGTCAGCGAACCGGTTGTGCTTCACCAGGCCGCTGCTGGCGAGCCTGCATCGCCTCCTGAGGTGACGGAAGTGCCTACTCCCGCGCCTACAGCGGCCCCTACCGCCGTGCCCACCGAAGCGCCAACCCCCGTGCCTACACAGGCACCCACCCCTGCGCCTACAGAAGTGCCTACCCCGGTCCCCACGGCGGAGCCTACGCCCGTTCCCACAGAAGTGCCAACCCCAGTGCCCACGGAAGTTCCTACCCCGGTGCCCACAGAAGTGCCAACCCCAGTCCCCACCCCAGTGCCTTTGGTGCTGGATCACCTGTCTTCAGAACAGACTTCGGTCCAATTTGGCCAAACAGTGACCTGGCATTTTGGTTGCTCCGGCGCTAGCACGGTTAGCTACACCATCGTGGACCGTAACGGCACCGCCGTGGCGGCGGAAACCATCCACGAAAATAACATTCGCTTTAAAGCGGCTGCCAGCGGGGTTTATTCCCTTACAGTCACCGCCGCTAACGATACAGAAACCAAAACACTTCATGGCCGCGCCACCGTGGCCGATGGGAACTTGAATACCTCCCTTACCACGTCTATGCGCTATGGGGTTGCTGGCGGCCAGCCGCTGGTGTTCAATTTTAGCGCTTCCGGCGGTGTGGCCCCCTATTCGGTTCAGACCGAATTCTACCGGGATGGCTTCCGCGTGAACGTGGAAACAAAAGAAATGCAATCCCAGGCTATTTCCTTTTCGCCCACAGGCTATGGTACCCATACCGTTAAAGTCACGGTGACAGATGCCGCAGGCAGCACCGCTTCCGCTGAATGCAGCCTGCCTGTTGCCATTAACGAATACGAACCGGAAGCCGAGTGGAAGGCTTCCTTGGGCGGCTTCAAGCCCTCGGGCAATTACGCGAAGGATATTGTGGCCGTGGCCAAAACCCAGGTGGGCTACCACGAAAACGAACGGAATTTCATTATCGATTCCAGCGGCGAAACCTTCTGTTACACCCGCTATGGCCATTGGTATGGCGCTAATTATGGTATTTGGTGCGCCATGTTCGTTTCCTTCTGCGCCGATTACGCGGGCATTCCCACAAAGTATCTGCCCCATGAAGCCAGCTGCAGCAAGTGGGTTTCCGCCTTAGGCAGCCGCTATGTTGCGAAGGACGGCTATACGCCCTCCGCGGGGGATATTGTGTTTTTCGCCACCAAGGGCGGCAAAACAGCCAACCATGTGGGCATTGTTACAAGGGCCAACGCCAGCAGCGTTTACACCATTGAAGGCAACTGCTTTGGTTCCGTTAAAGAAAAGAGCTATAAGTTAAGCGATCGTACCATCTTAGGCTATATGGTTATGGAAAAGGTGATGGCTGCGGCGGGGCAGATAAACGAAGTCCGCCCATTGAACGCCCCTGCCAGCACCCTGGTGCCTGAAGCCAACCTCCAAATAGATCAGGTGGTAGTTATCGAACCTACCCCCACCCCTGTAGGGCAAGGGTTGCAATCCCTGCCTGGTGCCACGGAACAGATTAACGCGGTTCTGGTTTTGAACACCGCTGAACCCACCGCCACCCCTGTAGGGCAGGGGTTACAATCCCTGCCGGATGCTACCCCCTCCCCGGAACTGACCATCGAAGAAGAACCCACCTGGGAACCGACCCTGGAACCCACCCTGGAACCCACACAAACCCCAGCCCCCCAATTAACCATTGAACGGGAGCCTACAACCGCCCCCGTTACCCAAGAGCCTACGGCTACCCCTGCCCCAGAACTGACGGTTGAAGAGGAGCCCACCTGGGCCCCCACCCTGGAACCCACAGAAGAGCCTACGGCTACCCCTGCCCCAGAATTGACTCTGGAAGAAGAAACCGAAGCATCCCCCACCCCCACCCCGGAACTGACATTAGAAGAAGACGATTTTGAACAGGGCGAAGATTCTACTCCCACCCCCGATCCTAGCGACACCCCGAGTCTTGACCCTGATCTTGACCCTGATCTTGACCCGAATGGCGACCTTGACCTTGTAGGGCAGGGGTTCCATCCCCTGCCGGGGGATTTGGCCGACGATCCCACCCTGGCCCCGGAAGACCTTATTGAAAAACAGCCCGAAGACTACGAAGGCGTTTTAGGGGATATTGCGGAGTTTAAGGTAGAAGCCGTAGAAGGTGCTACCTACCAATGGCAGCGTGCCTTGATCGGCTCCGATGCTTGGGAAGACATTACCACCGAAGAAATCGCCACCGGGTACCATACCCCTGTGCTTTCTGTGCCCATTACCCAAGAAGCGGCCCTGTATTTGTATCGCTGCCGGGTGAGCCTTGCTATAACCCACCAAGTGGAGGAAGAATCTCAGCCGGAAGAAGAGGCTTCATTGCTGAGCCTGTTTCTAGACCTTATTTGCTCCAAGGCATATGCTTCGGAAACAGACGGGGATACGTTTGAACCTGTATTCACGTTTACCGAGCCGGTAGGAATTGCGTTGTTTTCGGTGCAAACAGACTTAGAGATCAATGAGCAAGGATGTTATTATAAGGAATATATATTAGATTCCACCTATACCCAGGATGTGAATATTTATCCAGGCTACGAAGATGGGCACACCAACTATAGCTACTCAATCAAAATCACAGATTCATTTAAACATAGCCTTATCCTTAACGGCGTAAAACTTTGCAGCCATATCTTCATTGAGGATGGCGCTACTGCGTCTATTGAAGTGAAGGACTCAAATATCATTGGCGTTATTTGGGGTAACAATGCAAATCTGATCATTATTGGTAACGGCAATGAAGCTGCGATTTATGATCATTACGATACCACTATTGGTGTAAAGAACGGAAATGTGACAGTCAATGGATCAATTGTCCTAAGTTGTCATCGGTTTGGGGCATTAGAAGATTCTACAGGTTATGTTGATGTGACTTTAAATGGTAATGTATCCTTCTATCCCCCTTCTGGTGGGATGATACTTGCTTCGGATTTATATAATGTGAACTACGTTTTGCCAAGTGAATATACTCACAACAATCTATCAGTCTTTCGTGGCATATATAATCTGGACTCTGATACGGAGACGTATTCAACAACGAATCCGCCACCTTACGAACCACAAGCTCTTTCCAACCCCACCAAAGCTGGTCTATCCGTTGAAGGCAATTGGTATTACGTTGATGATAATGATAAATATGTTAAAGTCCCAGAGCAGCAGCTAACCAAAGAACTTGCTAAATATGCTGTTAACAATACCCTCACCCTCACGTTCATAGCTGATGCAGATCTTCGCTCGATTAATTTGGATGATGACACCGCAAAATATTGGGAGCTTAGCGAAAAAGACAGTGGTTTTATGCAGGTTGATGAAACTGGGAAGATATATTCCTTCTTGACGGGTGCTACTGTTGTTTTCACGCCTAAAACCGAAGAGGACGGTAGCCCATTATTAGACGAGCTTGGCCGCTACCGTGCATATCCCGAATTCTTAAGTTTAATAGATGGAAAAATTAGTGCTGTACTACTTTCTTCTACTGGCAGTGGAGCATATGAATGTATCATGCCTAGCACGAACGTATCTGTAACGTTCAATAGCGTAAAACCCATTAACTATGCGAGCAATAATGTTACGATAAACGGTGTAACCCAAAATACGTGGGATGCAACTGGTACATGTCAACTTGGCTCTGCTGGTGCTACTAATTGGCGGGGCGAATATAAAATTGAAAACTTGGTCCTAAACACCAGTTATTTGGTGATCGAATCAGGAACCGTATATGCGATCACTTCAAAAGACCTGCAGGATTCTGATTTTTATGATCTGTCACATAGTTTGACTATTTCCGCTAATGCTAATTTGCTTATCCACAAATCTCCGATAGATTCTTTTGATGGATTCGTGCGGCTAATCGACATAAGCAAAGGCAATGTGAAAATAAGCTCTTTGCTCGGGTGCAACAGCTATTATGTTTTCGATATGTCGGCAGGAACTGCTAATTCCATTACAATCGACGAGAAACTCAAATGTGCAATTACACTAGATAACCTACAGGGTTGTTCTGCGATTAGCATTGGTGATGATGCAGATGTTACCCTTTCTGTAGCAAGCCAAAACAAAGTAGACACCATAACCCAAACCGGATCAACTGCCAAACTAATCATTAATGGCAACGGCAATACCCTTATCGGCACCAACAATGGTAAACTTGGCTTAAACACTGGCACATTAACGCTCAATAATGTTACGTTATCTGGCTATGGTACCGTTGGCTCACTGGCCACTGGCGATGGCTTTGTTCCTGCAACGTATAACAACGTGACCATCAGCCCAAGTACTAACACCCAATTTATCTACGATTGGTATGAAGTGGCCTATGATGTTGACGGTACAGATTATGATGCGCCCGACACCAACCCCAAGGTGTTCCGCACCACGGAAGCCGTTACAGCGCAGAAAACAATATCCAGCGCTACTTATACCTATACTGGCGAGGGTTCCTCTCAATCGCTCGTTGCCCCAACTCTCACTGCTGATAGCACTACCAAAGGTGTTTGGTATTACGAAACGAACGATGATGGGGAAACCATCAAGAATGTGATTTCAGCCTTAACCCCCGAGCTTTTATCAGCAGTTGACGACGGCATCTTAACCCTTTATCCAACCGAGGAGCAGATATATAGCCTTACGCTGGATTCGAGGACGGATGAAATTTGGCGTATTACCGTAGATAGCGAAGTGCCTGAAGAAGCTGACGATCCTGAAGACCTTCCAGACGATTTTGATATGTATGGGTCTCCGGTATCATACTCCATTCCTGCTGGAGCGGAGATTGTTTTTACCCCCCTCACAGGAGATACGTTCTACTATTATGTTGCTTGCCCTGAATTTTTAACTTTTTCAGATGGAGAAACATTAGCCCACGTTGCAGAAAGTGAAGGGGTATTATATACTTATACCATGCCTACGGAGGATGCGACTGTTAAGTTCAACGATATAATGGAGATTAGTACCGACGCAGAAATCAATTTTGAATATATGGATGCTTGGAATAGCACGAAAAGCACGTACGAAATTGACGGAGTGACGGGTACTTGGCCTGGCCGATTTAGTATTACGAACGGTACTACGCATGTATCAACAGAAAGCTTCGAGGAATTGATTAAAGAGTCCACTGATGATGTAACCCTAGATACTTATAGTCTTTGCTGCGCTGTTGATATGTTTATAGCTGCAAAGCCAGTCGCTAATCTGATTCTTAAAGAAAAAGTGCTTCAAGTAATCAACTTAGCCTATGGTGATGTGACTTTGAAGAAGATTGAAGATAATGATATTTATGTTTTCACTAGTGATGCTAGTGATAGTGCTTCACATAATGCTATTACAATCCCAAGTGACTTCAGTAGCGCATTCTCCATTGAGAATGTAAAATGCAGTGCTATCAATATTGAAAGTGGTGCAGATGTAACTATCAATGTGATCGGCCGAAATATCGCAGGTTCTATTTCTGGTGCAGATAAGGTTAAGCTGAAAGTCGTTGGTAAAGGAGATAATTCTATACTTGAACCTGATAATGATTCGGCAAGTGGGCCTACTTTAGGTATCAACGGCGGCAGCATAACCATTGCAGGACCTATTAAGTTGTGTGATTATACTCAAATAGGGGCATTGGAAAATGCTAATGGTTATATTTCTTTAACAATGGAATGTAATACAGATAATGTAATTGAGATTGTTGCTTCTGCTGGCTCCACAACGACCCTGGCAACTGATTTGTATCAAGTGATATATGACGTGGGCAATGACGATAAGTATGCTATGCCTGAGCCTAATAAAAACCCATTGATCATTCGTGGAGAATATAGCATTGCAGATGATGGTGAAGGTGGGGGAAATGAAGGATTCTCTTCTGCACCAGAATACGAGTACGAATACCAACTCGATCCGCCTACCATTAAGGCCAGCGAAGAAAACGCCAGCGATAGTGAAGCCGCTTGGTATTATGATGATTCTGAAGGTAAGCCTGTTAAGGTTACCGATTTGACCCCTACGGTCTTGGCTGCCGCCGGAATAGAAATCGATGGTACCCTCACCCTCTATGCGGGGCCTGTGCCGGTGACGGCGGTTGATATCACAATCGATGGTATTGAATTGACCGCCAGCGAAGAGGATGGTTCTGAACATTCTGTTGATCTGGCGCTTTCCAAGGAAGAATACGAAAAGCTGCTGGCAGCTACTAAAACCACCGAAGGCGAAGACTTGAAGTTAACCCTAACAAAGGTTGCGTTGGCTGGGCCAAAGGCAGAAGGCGGGGAAGAATCGGAGGAGGCAGAACCCACGTCAGCGCCGTTCAGCCTTGCAGCTGTATCCGATGTGAAAGCGGACAAAACCACCTGGGGCTACCTAAAGGCCAACAGTACCTTTGCACTTGCGGTTTCAGGCGAAGGGGAGGATGCGCCCTTCATCGACCTGTCCACATGGACAGAGGAGCAGGACACTGCCCCCGCCATGACCATAACAGCCCCCCCCAGTTTAGCGGAAGAGGAGGATTCCACAAAAATTCCATTTGCCACCTTGACGTTATACAACGCAAATGCTATTATCTTATCAACCGATGCAGGTATTGTTACTTTTACCCTAAATTGTGGTGAAAGCACTATAACGGTAAATGCTACCATCCATCGCCAAGCCTCCCAGTTGAATGTCAGCGTGCCGCTGGTGATGGTGATGCAAACCAATATCGATGGGGGAAAGGTGACATTGCCTTCGAATAGCGATTACCACATTACCAATAACTCCAGCATGGCGGTTGAATTATTGGATGCAAGTATAACAGCGGTAGACAATGATTATCTGAAAATGGCAGAGGTTGAACCTACGCAAGACAATCCTCTCCCACGGGATACATTCTGGATTGGTTTGACAGAGGATTGGGGTGACGTTGGCCGTAGTCGTGAGTTCCTTGCTGCATTTGACCCGGATGATACGTCAAACCAAAAGAATCCGATTGACTTTATTGCTGTTGGGCCTCTTAGCTTTGTAACATCGGAAGATACCACCAAGGGTTTACATTTTGCAACCATTACCTATAAGGTGGGCATACCGGCAGACAGCGATTAGGCAGGGGATTGAATTCGGGGCGGCAGGGGATGGAACCCCTGCCCTACAACGGTTGTGTGATGTCCAAGGTGCGTTGCTATTCAGGATTGCTGTAGGGTAGGGGTTCCATCCCCTACCGCAAATCCTCGCCGTTCCAACCCCAGGGGGAGCGGTGAGGGGCAAGGATCAAGTTTTCATATTTCATTTATACTATACATTTAATACGGAGGGCCTAGATATGGCAAAGAAACGCACGGAAGAGGTACAGGAGACAATGCCTAAGAAAAAGAACAAGACCCTGACCATTATCGTTATTGTGGCGGTGGTGCTGGTGCTGGCGGCGGCGGGGGCCGTGGCGTGGTATCTGGTGGACCAGAACAATAATAAGGAAAAGGGCTTTGAAAAGTACCAGTTCGATGTATCTGCCATGGAGGGCCGGATTCAGAAGATGACGGAGGAGGAGATTCAGGCGGAGCTGAACCGGGTGGTGGAGGAAGGGTATTTTAATATCTCCATCGCGTCGGCCATCGTGTTCGAAAACCCGGACGCAGAGGGCCAGGCCCGGATCGAGAACATCGCTGCCAATAATTACCACATGCAGGTGGATATCTTCCTGGATGGAACTGGGGAGAAGGTCTATTCTTCCAAGCTGATCCAGCCGGGGTTCTCTATTGAAAACATTAAGCTGGATAAGGAGCTGGCTCCCGGCGAGTATAACGCCACGGCCATATTCAGCGCCATTACCAAGCAGGAGATGCAGCTTTTCGGCACTGCCGGGGCGCAAATTCGGCTGTACGTGTTCGATCATGGGGTGATGCCCACGGCGATTCCCACGCCGGAACCCAGTGCTTCCCCCGAGCCGGATGGGGTAGAACCGCCGGAAACCACGGGTAATCCGTGATAAAATATAAATTTTACGGAAAAAACAAGAAAAAACAGCAAAAGTATTAAATTTGTACCGGAAAATAAAGGGATTCGGTTAGTTACGTCGAATAGTATTAAATAGTTAATTTGAAACTTGGCGAATTGGCCTTCTTGGTCGGGGCCTCAAGCATTTCAACAACGGGCTTCAAGGGAAAAACAGTTAATGATTATGGCGTGTTTTCCAATAATGGTTATCACGTATGAAGGGGTTACCCTGGAACATAGGTTGTATGGGTACCCAAGTTATGTTTGCCCAATGGAAGGGGGAGGCCCCTCCCAGGCAGCCAGCCGAAGGGTGATTTGCGTTCGTAGGGTTACATAAAATATATGGTATTTATGTAAAACATGTAACCATAAAACCGCGAAGGAATGGATTCACCTGGGTTGGATGGTTGCATAGGTTTGCGGGGAATGGTTTATCAGGGTGGGGGGATGGAACCCCGGCAACATTTGTTGCAGCACCCCCGTAAAAGACCCAGGCGTTGTAGGGATGGGGTTCTTGTCCGGTTGCTCAATCGTCGCGTTGCATACGCACCGCTCGTTTCGCACCTCGACGGCACTTCGCCCATTGCGTACACTGCACGCGATCAGCGTCGTCGCCCATCCGCTAAACAAATTCGCACTCCTAATTGCCAAAGGCAATTTTGAGATAGATGGCAAATACCAGACCAGGTTTTGCCGGAAGGGAAGGTGGTAAAGGTTTATACTGAAAAGGGGCACTCGAGGGGAATGCCGTTCCGGGCATTCGGTCGGACCATGCAGAATGCTCCTAGTGATTTGTAATGTTTAAGATTGTGTGTTGAGCCCAGGGGTTTTTCCTTCTGCTAGGCGCAGGGGCAAAGGCGTAGCAGCGCTACGGCGGGAGCCCAGCGACAACCCAGGCCGGAGAAAGTGCTGGCGCGGCACAGAAGAATAGGCGTTATAAATTGCCACAGGCGAGTGCCGGGAACGGCATTTCAAAAGAGATGCCAAACCTTTATGGCCGTTAATGTTTAATATGTCTTGCTGGTTACGGTGCACGAACTAAAATCGCGCTACCCCATCCAGCAAGACACAACGATACAGCCTTTCGGGCCCCGGGAATTTGGGCCCGGCATTGGGCGATAAGGCGCCCATGTGGTACCCCCAAGTAAAAGGAAAATTTGTTTAGGAGGACCCTTTTATGAAGAAGTTTTTAGCTTTGGCATTGGCCATGATGATGGTTTTTGCATGTGTTAGCGCGTTGGCGGAGGATGATAACGCACAGATGTATCTGAATGCGGCTGATGGTGGCGACGCTTACTTATCCCATTTCTCTGAAGAAAATGAGTATGATGAAGATGGTGCAGCGTCTACGGGCGAAGTGAATACGGAGATTTGGCTGCAAGTTGTTGCTTCTGGCCAGATCGATGTTACCGTTCCGCTAGTAATCGTTTTTCAGACGAACATTGATGGCGGCTCCGCAACTTCACCGAGCGAATATCAAATCATCAACTATTCTACAGCTGATTTAGTTGTAACTAAGGTTTCTATCGAAACGAACAGTGCCACAAAAGATCGTGAGGATGACGATACTAGTCACCCGATGGAACTTGTTTCTTACACTACTGATTTGGCACGCGATCAATATAAGGCACAACTTAGTGTCGCAACGGAGAGCGTCCATGCAAGTACAGGTGAGTGGGATTTATTTACTGGCGATGAAAATGATAATGTTGATTTGGATGAAGATGGTTTTTACTATATATCCGCGCTTGAGGGCGGCTTGATTATTCTTCCCAAATGCGACTATGATAGTACATCTGGTGACAAAGAGGGGACATCAACAGATCTTACAATTGAAATGGCAACAGGAGCATTGTCTTTTGTGACTAAGCATGCTACTGTTGAAGAGAAAGATGTTCTGGATGTTACTAAGGGCGTTAAGCTTCTTAACATCAACTATGTTGTAGCCATTGATACTTATACTGGCATTGGCGATGATATTACTGCGGCAGACCAAGAGTTACCCGAGTAACCCTAAGGCAACGCCTATCTAACCCCATTCCTTCGAGGGGCGGCAACCGCCGCCCCTCCCATACCGTTTAAGTACCCCACACCTTAGTACCGAAAGGGCGAACAACAGATGGCTAAACGCACACAACCCCCAGTGGAAAAGAAAAAGAATAAGACGATCGTTGTTCTGCTGGTACTGATCATCGTGGCGCTGCTGCTGGGCGGGGCTGCGGGTTATTACTTTTTGGTGTACCAACCGGCCCACCAGGCCAAGCAAGTAAAGGGCGGCCAGCGCGAGGCCGCAGCCCTGCAAGGCTCTTTGCAGGTGATGACAGAGGAAGAAATTCAAGAAGCCCTGAACCACATTGTGGAGGAGGGCATGTTCCGCATATCCATTGCCAGCAACATTATTGCCATAGAGGATGGCATGGCGGAAATGCGCATAGAAAACAACATGACAAACCGCTACGTGATGCAGGTAGACATCCTATTGGATGAAACGAAGGACGTTATTTATAGCACGGCGTTAATCGACCCGGGCTATTACATACAGGAAGCCCAATTCGACAAGCATTTAGACCCGGGGGAATACAACGCCACGGCGATCTTTACCGCCCTTTACCCAGACACGGAGGATGTGGTAGGCACAGCCGGGGCCAATGTGAAGATACATGTGTTTGCCAAGGGCGTACCCCTGCCTACGGCCACTCCGGAACCCACCCCGGAACCCACCGCCGAGCCAACAGAGGAACCCACATTGGATTTAGATGGGAGCCCCACCCCGGACGAGGCAGGGGCACCTAAACCTAACAACCCATAAAATGAAAAAGCGGGGCCTAAGGGTGCTGGTCGCCCTGGTGGCAATCGTGGATATAGCGCTGGCCGCCGGGCTTGCCTACACCGTTAACCGTGATATGAGCACCCAGCGTATGCAGCGGGATGCTCTGGCTAAACGCATCGGTATCACAGCGGAAACGGAAGAGGCCCTGGCCAGCGAGCTATACGCCCAGGCGGTGGGCGAAGCCATGAAGCATGTCACCATGGAAAATGAGGTAAGGGTTAAATATGGCATGGCTGCCATAAACCTTTCCAACGCCGAGGCGGCGGAGTATGCGGTGATGCTCAGGTTGGTTGATATGGACAGCGACCAAACCCTGCTGGAAACCGGGGCGCTGCTGCCCGGGTACAGGCTGGAGAGCATGGCTCTTGGCAAGGCCCTTGGCAAGGGCAGGTATCAGTGCTTAGCAGAACTGACGTTTTATACGGTGGAGGATGGGGTTTTGGTTGGCAATGCGGCTAGGCAAAACTTATTGATTGTGGAATAGCCCCACAATACAGGGCTTTTTCCCTTGAAAAGGGAAAGCGGAATTTCCTGGGTAAACCCAGGGGCATTCCCAGGGAAACCAGGGGAATGTTAGCCGATTCATTCCCCTTTGGTTTCCCTGGACCCTTCCTAGCCCCTTTCAACGGCAAGTTGGTTTTTACCACTTTCTATCCGGGCATCATTACTTATGCTAAGCGGGCCGGGATGACACATCCCAACCCGTCCATGGCTCCGGGAGCAGAGCCTGCAACTTTCGCCATTTTGGCCCAGGTGCCATTCTTGCAACAGCAGAAGACTGTTACTTTTTGCTTGGGTGTTGGCAACCGTGCTAGAGGGTTATAGGGGATTCCATCCCCATTTAATGCTAACACATTCATTTTGTGTGCGCTCGCGGTTTTGGGAAGCATTAAATGGTGGAGGGCCAGTTTATGAAAAAGTGGGTCTTCGTATTATTAGTGGTGATTATCGTAATGGGAATAAGCGTTGCCTGCGCCGGGCGGGATGATCCGCCTGTGTTTGAGGTGGGCGACGAGTTTTCCCAAGGCACAGGGGAAAAAGAAGCCAGTATAGGCACCGATGTCTATTTGTTTGTAGACCCTGCAGATACCAGCTATATGCTCTTTTACGTTGTGGACGACTATGGTAACCCCATTGCCGGGGCGCAAATCTACATTACCTACAAAGGCAGAACCTCCCTTTACGGCACTACCGATGCCAGCGGCAAGTGCTATATTTACCTGTTCCGGGGCGCGGAATACCAGTTTACCATTCGCCGTTCGGGCTATGAAACCGTCCGGGGCAGCTTCCTTTTAAACGAATACAGCCGCACCCTTAAGGTGATTATGCGGAAAATAAACAAAACCGTGATACAGATATTGGACGGGGGCTTGCCTGCCGCCGGGGTGAAGGTGATTATCAACGGCAAAACCTACACCACCGATAACGAGGGCAAGATTTATGTTCAATTGCCCAATGGGGTGTTTTACGCCCGGGTGATCCTCCCGGATGGGCGAGAATTGACGGTGGCGCTGAAGGTGTACGGCGATACGCGGCTTAGCTGCGATATCGGCCAGGACGATTGGTACGGGGCCGGGAGCGGCTTTGTGTACCACGAACGGTTTTTAGTCTACGACAGGGATTACCTGCCGGAGGATTATTACTTAACCAAGTATATTTACGCTTCGGAGGATGTGCCCCTTTTAGACGGGGAAACAGCCGAGGCCCATCAGGCGCGGGTTGAGCAATATTTAAGGGAAAACATCAATACAGTGGTGATCCAGGCCCACCCGGACAAGACCCAGCACGATACCCACGATGAACACATTTTAAACCCCGATGGAACGCCCCGGCATTCCCAGCGGAGCCTGATGGCCACCGGCAAGCTGCTGCGCAGCTTTGAAGAAGAGGGCGCAACCCACCTGATCTATACCAATGAGGCTTTCGGCCTGCGCTTCCCTTTGGGGACCCTCCATGGGGAAACCATGACAAAGGCCTTCGCGCTGATGGAAGCGCTATTTGGCGGCAAAAGCATGAAGACCATTGCCACCCCCGAAGCCATTAAGGCCCGCAATGGGTTAAGGGATGCGGGGCTAACCGGCCTGGACGAGGAAAGCCTGGCCCTTTCAACCATCGATTGGAGCGCCCTGGTGGCCCACGGGTTCGATTTCGAAGCCCAGGAGGTTCTTCCCACCCTGAGCGGAAATGTTTTCGATAATACCCTTTTCGAATTTGCCATTACCCCCATTGCCCCCGATGCACTGGCAGACATGCTGGCAAAGCGGCTGACAGCGGTGGAAACAATGCCCTGGCGGGTTAATGAAATTCTGCTGGCCAACAAGGAGTATCTCCACGCAGAGCTGCTGCGCCTGGCCGCAAACGGCCAGCTGACAGACAGGGAGCAGGAGCTGTTCTACGGCTATATTATGGATGGCAAGCTGGATACCGCCGAAATGGATGCCATTGCCAAGGCCATTGAAGAGGGCAGGCTGCCGGAGGAAATAGCGCGGCTGTTGAAGGACGCGGCCATGCATGGCCAGGTATACCGGGTGCAATGCTATGCCATTTACCAGGGCGTTCGGGTGAACATTACCTCCTGCATGGAGGGCCTCCAGGTGCTGACGGCGGCTGATGCCGCTATGGCGGCACCCGATCTGCTGGGCGAATGGGACACAGACCCGGCTGGGGCGATGGCCCCATTGGCCGCCCAGCTTATGAACGGCAAGCCCGACGAAAACGGCCCCTTCTACGACGTGCTAACCGGGAAAACCTTCCCACGGATAACCGTGGACGTGCGCCGGGACGCAACAGGCGCCCACGCCACCAAGGAAGAGGACAGTATAACCCTTCCAACAGAGGATCGGTTCTATTTTGTGGAAGACGCAGCGCCAGCCGGGGTGTATGTGCTGGCAGGGGATGAAGAAGGATAGCTGATTTGCCACAGTCCCGAGGCCTTGCCTCATTCAAAAAGGAGGAACCCATCGCAGTTTCCTAAAAGAAAAACGCTTGAGTAAAGCATTGCAAAGATAGTCATATTATGCTATGATGTGACTATTAAAGGGGGCTTTCATATGGAATCGATTAGGCCATCGGCAGATTTGCGAAACCATTACAGCGAAATTTCTAAAACTGTTAAGGAAACAAAAAAGCCTGTGTACATTACCGTGAATGGCAGAAGTGATACGGTGCTTGTAGCTCATGCCCAATATGAACAAATGAAGGCGGAGCTTGAGCTGTTGCGAATGCTGGCTGAAGCGGAAGAGGATGTACGCATGGGAAGGGTTGCGCCAGTTGAAAACACATTTGCGGCTGCCCGCAAAATGCTTTCTGAAATGGCAGCAAAGCCATGAGCTATAACATTGTGCGAAGCGATAAGGCCCACGATCAGCTGATGGAAGCCATTGAATACATCGCTTTAGATTCTGGAAGCAAAGAAACCGCACTAAACTATTTGCAGAAAATTGAAAAGGCGGTTATGTATTTGGCGGAGCAGCCTCATATAGGCAGCTATCCGCGGTACTCCATACTGAAAAAGCAGGGTTACCGGGTGTTGATTGTAGAGCGGCATCTGCTTTTCTATAAGGTAGATGAGGCAAAACAGGTGATTACAATTCATGCCATCGTGGACGGGCGGCAGAATTATCGAAGTTTGGTTTAACTTATCTTTACATACGGGGGAAGAAATGATTAGTGCCTTTATGGCCTGTAATACGCTTCCCCTTTTGTCTTTCTTTTAGGGAGAGCGCGAGAACCCCTTTACTTTCGGCTGAAAGAAAAGGGGTTCTCGCAATAATACAATTTACTGCCTATTCAATTTTTACTTTACTTTTTGCATGAAGTGCAGGCTAATGTAGCCGGTTTCGCCATCGACTTCAACCCTGGCCCAGTCGGTAGATACGGCAGTGACTTTCACTTCCGTGCCTACTTTATAGGTGCGGATAATGGCTGCGTTGAGGCTGCCGCCATCGCGGAAATTGACGATGCCGGTACCGTTGATGTTAATAAGCTTAGCGGTGTAAGGGGTTTCTAATTCTTTGAAGTTGGGCTGCACGTAGGAACCGGCGAACTTCAAGAATTGGTTCATCATGTAGCCTTCTTTGTCGTCCACCTTGACCTTTGTCCAGGTAGCGCCCTTTTCGATGATCTCTACCACTTTGCCATTCTTGTATTGGCCGATGGACTTGGAATCGATGGAGGCTTCCTCGCGCAGGTTCAAAATCTGGGTGGATTTGGGGTTGTTAACGGTGGCAGTCTTGCCGGTAACGGTAGAGCCGCCAGTGGGGATGGAAGTGACCAGGTACTGGCTGGACATGAAGCCTTCCTTGCCATCCATGGAAACGCGGCTCCAGTTGCTGCCCTTTTGCAGAATCTTGATGGATGTGCCCTTTTTGTAGGAAGTGATGATGGTACCGGCCGTGTCCGGCGCTTCGCGCATGTTCAGACCCTTGCCATTGAGGGTGTAGACAAGAAGGGTCTTTTCGCTGGTGGCATCATTGAGGTATTTCTTCATCATGTAGCCGGCTTTGCCATTGACCTTGACCTTGGCCCAGGTATCGTTCACAGAGGAAACGACTTCAACCAGGGTCCCGGTGGGGTACTGGCCCAGTACTTTGGCTTCGGCTGCGGCTTCTTCGCGCAGGTTCAGGGCGCCGCCTTTAACAAGAGCGCTGTCTGCCGTATCGGCCATGGCCAGAATTGGGGTTGCCAACAGGGAAATGACTGCGAGGGACGATAGGGTTTTCTTCATAGGGATTGCCTCCTTCATTTGTTCGGTCACGGCTATGGCTCGTGCCTCTTACATCCCTAGAAACGCCCAAAAACAGAGATTTAATGCCTTGCTTCCCTGGCAATAGATGGCAAAAAGACCTTGATTTTACTGGGGTTGGAAGGCTTTGGAAGGAACTAAAAAAGCCCTGCCCAATTGGCAAGGCGGAGGGGACTTGGGGATGGGGGAAAATGGATGGGTGATTGGCGGAAACCTTTTTTCTTTTGCAAAAGTAAAAAGGTTTCCGCACCTTCCTAAAAAGAAAACCTGCATTGGCGCCAATTCAAGTGTTCCTTCTAAATTACAGGGGCGAACACCTTACCCACAATGCAGGGCGAACGCCGCCCTTGCACCTTCCTTCGTCCAGGTTGCCCTTTAATATGTTGTTGCCCTGGATGCCGATGTTGCCGTCCCCCCAAATGTACACTGCCTTTGCACCTACGCGGCCGGGGGAGCGCAGCCACCACCAGGAAAACCAGGTGTTCGTACCGAACCTGGCGGAGCGTTTGGGGTTGTTTATGTCCTTTCGTTCAAACCAATACCGTTGGTTCTTGCCTTTGTTGTACAATTTATCGCTGCTGTCGCCGAAATATCTGCACACCTCATCAAGGCTTAGGAGAAATACCCTGTCGTTTGTATCCTCTCCGCCTGGTGTGCCATACCATTGATTATCGACGTTGCTGTTATTTACTAGAAGGATTCTTGCCAATTCGCGAGGGTTAAAGCTTTCGAGAAATGGGCCGTTAAGGTATTTTCTTAGTGAGCAGTCTGCCCATGTGATGTTTTTATAAACCTCATGGTAAGGACGCTGCTGTATAATGTCTTGGGTGATCAGCAAAATGCGATCAGCCTGCACGTCAAGCACAAGCCAGTTATAGCCGCCAAATGGAATAGTTGAACCGATGCTAAGCTGCTCCATGCTAATTCCTCTCCTTAATGGGGAGAAGCAGATCAAGCTGCGTATCCTCCATTTGGGCACCGTTTTGCATTAGGTTGTAATAGTTGAGCGTCTCTTCAAAACATGGGCCTTCGGCCTGCTGGTATTTATCGCTTGAATCAACCCAATTGGCGAGCAGCCGCCAGTCTTCAAAGCTCCAATCCCTTAACACATGGGCGGCATACAAGCCCCCTTCAAAGGTCTTTTTGAGTAAAGGAGCAGGCACCTCCATATCCGCCGGGATGGATACCCAGGCCTCATAGGCTGTTGGGGTCACGCCAAGCTGTACCTTCAAATCTTCCCTGGATCGATCAAAGCCCATCCCCCTGGCATCGGGCTTCATGTTTAAAAGACCGGAATCCCACACGAATTTTTCAATCATGCTTGTAGCTGCCGGGCCCACGCCGTATTCAGCCTTTCCCGAAAAGCAGGCGGCGGCCACAGTCATTGGCGGCAGGTAAACGATCCGAACATCGTTGTCTGTTAGCTTGCTGAGGCTTTCGTTTGCTTTGTTAAGGTTATCCATTGATGCTTCCTCCTGCAATGTGTTTTTTGAGAAGGCAATGCTGTCCACAACGGCAAACACCGACGTATCGCCCAAATAATCCAGCTGCAGGCGCACATTGGCTTTTTCCCGCAATTCACGAACAAGGCCGCTAAGCAATGCCTTAACGGTGGATAGGGCTGTGATCTGCTCATCCAACTGGTTAATATTGCTTTGAAATATTTCAAGCACATTCACCGCGTCGGGGTTGCCGAATAATTCGCGAATCTGCTTCACAGAAACACGGAGCTTCCTCAGAATGATGATTTGCCGAAGCTGCCGTATAGCCCTTTCATCGTAAACCCTGTAAGCGTAATCCTCCATGCGCTGGCTTTCAATTAGACCGATCTGCTCGTAATACCTAAGCATACGGCTTGATATGCCAAGGCTTTTCGATACTGTGCCGATGGTTTGCATTTGATCCATTGTGTTTGCACCTCTCTTCCGTTTAAGCATAAAGCACGACACGGTGTTCGTGTCAAGGGGCTTTCAACAAGAGCACGTTACCTGTGTAGACTGGGTTAAGCATCCTCAGCGCCTCTTTAGGGTGAATACTATATTAAACCAGTTTCTCTAAAAAAGACAGAACTTTTTTTGCAAAATAAGTAATAGTGCTTTTATGTCCATTGAGGATCATTTGTCCGATTATTCCAAGGAGATTTACGAAATACCCCTGCGGCGATGGCGGATGGATAAGGTGCAGGGTAACGGCTGAAAAGCATATTGATGATGCAAAAAGGTTTATAAATGCGAAGGCGAATTAGGGCGTGTTTCATTGCCAGATGGCAGGGTTTCCATGAGGGCAAAGAAATGTTTGGGCTCGCCGGTACTGAAGTAGTCATACCAAGCGTCCAGTGTGTTTGGCGTAAAAACATCTAAATGCTCAATGATCCGTTTTGCCCACAGCAAAGCGCCGGTACAGCTTGCAGTAATCAGGTTGCTATATGCTACAGCTGGCTTGTCTACATAAAAACTTTGTCCTTTGTAACCGGGAGAAACTATTTCAAGATACCCCGGTCCGTTGCTGGTATGGGCGCGCTTATCCAATAGCGAGGCGCTGGCAAGTGCAGCGGTAGCCCCGCAGATCGCGCACACGGTGGCGCCTAATGAGAGAAACTCGCCTGCTTTTTCGATGATAGCGGCATGGTTTGGATCGTTCCATGTATTGGCCCCTGGCAATAGCAGCATGCTTGCTTCGCTGACAACCATATCATTAATTAAGCAATGGGGCACGATGACCACCCCGCCCATTGTAGTGATAGGCGCTTTCGAATAACTAACGGTTTTTAGCGTCACATCCGGCGCGTCCTTTTTGAAGAACCGCCCAGAATTCAGCTCCGCAGTAACATGCCCCAATTCCCAGTCGGCCAAGGTATCAAGAACGTAAACATAGACTGTCAATATCGTTTTCCTCCTAGATGATTTGTTTGCTTTTTTATGATACCTTATCATTGTTGACAATAGCATGGCAACAATCCATAATGGTAAAAAGAAAGTTTGAAGGGCGGCTGTCAGATGAAGGTGGACAGGCTTGTTAGCATGATTATGCTCCTCCTGGATAAACAGCGGATAGGCGCACAGGAATTAGCAGATATGTTTGAAGTTTCACCCCGAACGATCTACCGGGATATCGACACCATCAACATGGCGGGTATTCCCGTTCGCTCCACATCGGGATTGGGCGGCGGCTTTGAAATTATGCCGGAATACAAGGTTGACAGAAAGGTTTTTTCCACTGCCGACCTTTGCGCTATCTTGATGGGGCTTTCGGGGCTTTCTGGCATGATGCGGGGCGATGAACTGGTAAACGCCCTTGCAAAAGTCAAGAGCTTTATTCCCGCGGACAGAGCGAAGGACATTGAGCTGAAAGCAAACCAAATAGTGATCGATTTAAGCCCATGGATGGGCAATAGGGATATACAGCCTTATTTGGAAATGATCAAAACAGCTTTGGGGGAAAGCAAGCTGCTGACTTTTGAATATTTTGACCGCCACGGAAATAAAACCACACGAATAGCCGAGCCTTATCAGCTTGTATTGAAAGGCAACCACTGGTATTTCCAAGGGTATTGCCATACAAGAAATGATTTTCGCCTATTCAAACTATCCCGTCTGTCAAACCTGAAAATACAAGAGACATTTTTTACCCCAAGGGATTATCAAAAACCCCAGTTGAATTTCACTGATATTTTGGCAACCATGCAAACAACCATCCAAATCCGTATTCATAAATCTGTTATGGACAGGATGCTTGATTATTGCGCCTATGAGCACTTTTCAAAAGATGGAGATGAGCATTATATTGTTGGCTTCCCTTTTATTGAGAATGAATACCACTACGATATTCTTCTCGGTTTCGGGGATAAATGTGAATGCTTGGAGCCGCTGCGTATCCGCACAGAAATGAAGCGCCGAATAGGTGATATCGCAGCCTTATATGAAAGCTAGAGCAAAAAAGGATTGATAGATAATATGAAAGGAGCGTGGCACAAATGCAGTTTGAAGCTCTGCTATGCAAAGAGGGACGGCTGGTTGTTACAAAAGTCCCTGCCATTTTGTTGTTGTAACGAACAAGCAGGTGCTTACGCAGTTGGCAAAGAATAATGCTAATGCGAAATTACTTGCGCAGGCGCCATGCTGTATTGTTGTGTGCGGTGATAGCAATGTGGAGGGAATCCACGATTTTTTAATCCAGGGTTGTTCTGCCGCGACGCAAAACATGCTGCTTGCGGTTCACGCATTGGGCTTAGGAGGCGTGTGGTGCGGTGTTCTACGGGGTAAAGAGTGGAGCAGGCAAATAGCCCAAGTATTAAGCCTTCCAATAAAAATTGAACCAATGGCAGTTGTCGCGTTGGGATATCCCGCAGAGCAAAAGGAACCCATTGAACGGTATAGCGAAACACATATTCACTTTGAACATTGGCAAAGCAGCAATAAAGGAGGCATTGCATGAACGGAACCATTCTTCTGGTGGAGGATGAAATAGAGATCGCTGGGCTGATCCAAGCGTACCTTGTGAACGATGGGTATGAGGTAGCGGTTTTTAATAAGGGTACCGACGGGCTAAACGCGGATCTAAGCCAGGTGGATCTGGCCATTTTGGATGTGATGCTGCCGGATATCAGCGGTTTTCAGATTTGCCAGAAAATTCGGGAAAACCACCTGTTCCCCATCATTATGGTAACGGCCAAGGTGGAGGATACGGATAAAATTATGGGTTTGACCTTGGGGGCGGACGATTATATTACCAAGCCCTTTAATCCCTTGGAGCTGATGGCACGGGTTAAAACTCAGCTGCGGCGGTACAAAAAGTATAACGCTGCAGAAGAAGTAAAGGTAAATGAGATGGATTTCAATGGTTTGGTGATCAATAAAGAGACCCATCAGGTGATGATCTATGGCCAGGAGATATCCTTAACGCCTATGGAATTTAACATTTTATGGTTTTTGTGCGAACGCCGGGGAAAGGTGGTTTCTTCGGAAGAGCTGTTTGAAGCAGTTTGGGGCGAAAAATACCTGGATAACAATAATACTGTTATGGCCCATATTGCACGCCTGCGGGAAAAGCTAGGCGAGCCGCCCAGAAAGCCCAAGTTCATTAAAACTGTTTGGGGAGTGGGGTATAAAATTGAAACAAAGTAAAAAGCCTGCCGGGCTGGATGCCTCCTTAAAGCGCTTATCCCTTCGGCTGATCATGAACTTCATCGTGGTAGCCACCGCCGCTATGACGGGAATGGTGCTGTTATTTTTCGGGTTGTATTTTTTGAGCGGAGTGATCGAATGGCGCAGCATGAATGCTTTTATTTACGATTTTGCCGTTGCTATCAGAAACCGGTGGGAGCTCATTACCCTGGTGGTCTGTCTGGCGGTTTTTCTGGCTATTCTGATCTACTATTGGCATAAGACACTGATGTACCTAAATAGCGTGGTTACCGCTACGGAGGCGGTTTATTTAGACAGGGGTGAAAGCGTGGAGCTACCGGCGGATTTGAAGCCTGTGGAGCAGCACCTGAACCAGATTCAGCAAAATGTGCGCATCTCCCGGGAAAGTGCCCGGGAGGCGGAGCAGAAAAAGAGCGATCTGGTGATGTACCTGGCTCACGATCTGAAAACGCCCCTACCCTCGGTGATCGGCTACCTTTCCCTTTTGCGGGATGAGCCGGACTTACCCGCAACCCAGCGGCAAAAATACGTAGCTGTTTCCCTTAAAAAGGCTGAACGGCTGGAGGAGCTGGTAAACGAATTTTTTGAAATCACCCGTTTCAGCCTTACCCATATGGAATTTTCCCTGCAGCCGGTGGATGTGACCCGGATGCTGGAGCAGCTGGTCTATGAGTTTAAACCCTTGATGGATGAAAAAAGCTTAACCCTTAAACTGGAGGCGGAGCCGGGGCTGCAAACGGCCATGGACCCGGACAAAATGGAGCGGGTCTTTGATAACCTAATCCGCAACGCGGTTTTTTACGGCTTTGAAAACAGCACCATCTTGGTGGCTGCCAAAGAAACTGAAACCGGCATTCAAGTAAGCGTTAGCAACCATGGCCCCATGATCCCGCCCGAAAAATTAAGCCGGGTATTTGAACAGTTCTTTAGGCTGGATTCTGCCCGGGCCACCAACACAGGCGGCGCGGGGCTGGGCCTTGCCATCGCCAGGCAAATCGTTCAAGGCCATAAGGGCACCCTTGAAGCCAGCAGCACCGAGGAAGAGACTGTTTTTACAGTGACGCTGCCGCCGTCAGAAATTCGTAAGAATTTAGAATAAAAATCATCAGTTTTCGTTCATTGAACGCGAAAACATCGCATCCCGCGCCGGGTTATGATAATGGCGCAGCGGATGCGATTTTTTATTTGGACGAGGTGTTTTGTTTGGCGAGAAAACGGGTGACCCAGCTGCTGCCCTTCCTTATTCCCATCAGGCAGCGGCAAAGAAAGACCATGTTTTATCTTGGCATGATGCTGGACGGGCGGACTTACGCCAAAACCCTTTCACAAGAAAGAATGCCCCATACGTTTTTTGAAACCAGGGCACAAATGATAAACGAAAAAAGCGGCTTTCCCATGGAGTACCAATATAACAAGGTGCATAATCTCAGGCTTCTGGCTGCTTGCCTGGATGGACTCATTATTGCCCCCGGAGAAACCTTCTCTTTTTACCAGCTGGCTCGTCATGCAGATAAAAACGAACCCTATCGGGATGGACTAAACCTGGATGGCGGGGAAATTATCCCTTCCTATGGCGGCGGCCTTTGTCAGATGAGCAACTTGCTCCATTGGCTGTTTCTCCACACGCCCCTTGAAATGGTGGAGCGCCATAGCCACGGGGTAGAATCCTTTCCAGGGGGCTTTGAAGGCCTGCCTGTGGGCATCGATGCCGCCATTTGTGAAGGCTGGAAGGATTTGAAGGCTGTAAACAATACCGACGAAACCTATCAGCTAAGCATTCAAATTGATGAGGATGAACTGGTTGGCCGCTTGCTTTGTGTTGTTCCAGCTAAGGAAAGCTACCAGGTATTTAACGGTGCAGTTAGCTACTTTGAAAAGGATAGCAAGGTGTTTGAAAGGGCGGAGGTCAAGCGGCGGGACAAAAACGGCCACGAAACGCTTTTGTATGAAAACCTGACCCGCATTGCCTATTCGCTGGATAAAAAGGAGGTACTTCATTCATGAAAACCATTGGTGTGCTGTTTGGCGGCAAATCTTCGGAATATCCGGTGTCCCTTCAATCCGCCTACGGGGTTTTAAGCCACATGGATCAAACCAAATTCACCCCTGTACCCATTGGCATTACCAAGGAGGGGCAGTGGTTCCGTTTCACCGGGGATATGGCACGCATTGAAAGCGATACCTGGCATGAGGATAGCTCGGCCCTCTTCCCGCTGGCCTTTACTATAGGCGGCTTTCTGGAGCAAAGTTCAAAGGGAGATTGGCAGTTTATCACCCTGGATGCAGTCTTCCCGGTGCTTCACGGCAAAAATGGCGAGGACGGCACCGTGCAGGGCATGCTGGAATTGGCAGGGATCCCCATCATCGGCTGCGGCACCCTAAGCTCCGCGCTTTGCATGGATAAGTTTCGGGCTCATACCCTGGTGGAAGCGGCGGGCATAGAGATTCCCAAGGCGGTGGTGCTAAAGCAGCTCAGCTTGAACATGACGGCCCTTAATGGCCTTTGCTATCCGCTGTTTGTAAAGCCTGTTCGGGCGGGCTCATCCTTCGGGATCACCAAAGTGACAACGCCTATCCAGCTGGTTCCCGCTATTGCCGTGGCCTTTCAGCACGATAGTGAGGTGATCGTGGAGGAAGCGGTGGATGGCTTTGAGGTAGGCTGTGCCATCTTGGGCACGGAAAAGCCTCTTCTTGGCCGGGTGGACGAAATTGAGTTGGCCGATGGTTTTTTCGATTACACCGAAAAATATATCCTTAAAAGCTCTCGCATCCATATGCCTGCCAGAATCGATGAAGCCACGGAAAAAAGGGTCCGGCAGGCGGCGCTGACCATCTACCAAACCCTGGGCTGCGTGGGCTTTGCCAGGGTGGATATGTTTCTTACCCCGGATAAAAGAATCGTCTTTAACGAGGTAAACACCATTCCCGGTTTTACCCCTCATAGCCGCTTCCCCAATATGCTTGGGGGCATCGGCCTCTCCTTTTCGGAGGTGATTACCCAAGCCATTGAAATGAGCGTGATGAACCATGAGCCAATGGGCGAAAAAGACCATAGAGCGTCTGTCGGGTATTGATCTTTTCCGCATGACGGCGGCCATCCTGGTGGTGATGATCCACACCTCCCCCCTTGAAAGCCTTAGCCCCGCCCTGGATTTCGGGTTGACCCACGGGCTTGCCCGGGTGGCCGTTCCCTTTTTCTTTATGGCAAGCGGGCATTATCTTTTGTCTAAAGGAAACCTAAATGTTTTAAAGCTCAAGCGTTTTTTGAAGCGCACCGCTTTGGTTTATGGCTTTGCCATGGTGCTTTACCTGCCCCTTAATTGGCGTAATGGCTTTTTTTCACAACCGGGGCTTGCATTGAACCTCCTGCGGGCTGTGCTTTTCGAGGGCACGGTATACCACCTTTGGTATCTGCCTGCTGCCATGCTGGGTGGGACCATCGTCTGGGCATTGCTCCGCCGGTTGCCAGGGCAGGCCCTTATTATCTGCATTTTACTCTATGCATTCGGTCTTTTGGGCGATAGCTACGATGGCCTGGCAATGCGTCTTCCTTTGGTTTCCGATCTTTACCGGGGGTATTTTAGCTTTACCGCCTATACAAGAAACGGGCTGTTCTTCGCACCACTTTTCTTTTTAATGGGTGCCAGGGCAAAAGAGGACAAGACTACCCATTGGCTCTTATGCCTTTTGGCTCTTTTTGCCATGGTGGCGGAAACCATGCTCCTTCGGAGCACCGGACGGCCCGGCCACGATAGCATGACGGTTTTTCTGCCCATCACCATGGCGCTTTTATTCCCGCTGCTTTTGCGTAAACATGGGCAGCGGCTTTCCTTCCCAAAGGATTGGTCCCTGGCGGTTTATATCCTCCATCCGCTGATGATCATTCTCCTTCGGGGTGTCGCCAAAGCATTGGGGATGTTTGATATTTTAATTGAAAACAGCTTTATCTTTTTTTTCGGGGTGCTTATTCTATCTTCCCTGGCCGGAATCTTATATGTTAAGCTTCACCCTGCCAAAGCAAAAGGGGAAGAGGTGGCAAAAGACCGCTGCTGGATCGAGATCAGCGAAAAAAACCTTTGTAATAACGTAGCAGCCCTCCGCAGGCAGCTTCCCTCAGGCTGTCAGCTGATGGCTGTGGTAAAGGACAACGCCTATGGTCACGGAGCGGTAGCTGTCTGCCACCAGCTAAACAAACTGGGCGTTCGTGCTTTCGCTGTAGCTACTCTGGATGAGGGTGTAGAGCTACGGCAGAACGGTATCCTTGGGGATATTCTCGTTCTTGGGTACACCGACCCAGGCCGCGCCAGGTCGATCAAAAAATATGATCTGATTCAGACCCTTATCAGCCTAGAGCACGCTGTTTCCCTAGATAGCGTGGGCGTCCCCCTACGGGCCCATATCGCTGTAGATACGGGCATGCATCGTCTGGGGATCGATTGCCGCCAAGAAGCGGATATTAAAAAATGCTATCAGCTTAAGCATATTCGTGTGGAGGGTATTTTTTCCCACCTTTGCCATGCGGATAGCCGGGAGCCTTCCAGTATCGCTTTTACAAACAAACAGGCCGCCGCCTTTTTCAATCTTTTGAAAACCCTGAAAAACCCGGGCAAGACCCATTTGCAAAACAGCCATGGGCTTTTAAACTATCCGGGGATCATATGCTCTTACGCCCGTGTAGGTATCGCCCTTTATGGCGGGGCGGAGAACACCCCCGGCCTTGAGCCTGTGCTTTCTCTCAAATCTCGCGTGGCGCTCATTCGCGAAGTGCAGGCTGCCGAACCCATTGGCTACGACTGCGCTTTCGTGCCGGAAAAGAATTTGACCATCGGGGTGGTTCCTATCGGCTATGGAGATGGCTTGCCCCGAAGCCTTTCAATGGGCTGTGGGCAGGTGTTGATTAACGGCTGCAAGGCGCCTATTATCGGCCAGATTTGCATGGATCAAATGATGGTAGATATGACCGGCATCCCCAACGTGGGTCCCAGCACACTGGTGACCATCATTGGCCAGGACGGCCAGCTTAAGCAAACCGCTGGTGTCCTGGCAAAGGCTGCTGGAAGCATATCCAATGAACTATTATCCAGATTGGGCACAAGGCCTAAACGGATATGGGGTTGACAAAGGCTACGATATTTGCTATTTTATACGTGCGGGGGGACTACTTCGTAGTTGAGAAGGTAAAACCTGACCCTTTGAACCTGTTGGTTAATACCAGCGCAGGGAAGCAATCAATACAAAAATGTATTTGATTAGGACGCTTCCTGCATT
>JAVBTR010000038.1:0-23211 GCA_031556065.1 Eubacteriales bacterium
CTTGCCCGAGAAGCAACGGTCGCCCTTCAAGAAGAGCTTGGTGCCCTCGCGGCGGCACAGACGGCATACGGAACCTGTATATCTAGCCATTTGCTTGTACCTCCTCGATTACACTCTTCTACGCTTGGGCGGACGGCAGCCATTATGGGGAATGGGCGTAACGTCCTTGATCATGTTCACTTCCAGGCCGGCAGCCTGCAAGGAACGGATAGCAGCTTCGCGCCCGGAACCGGGGCCTTTTACGTAAACTTCAACGGTTTTCAGGCCGAATTCCATTGCCGCTTTGGCAGCTGTTTCAGCGGCCATCTGTGCAGCAAAGGGCGTAGACTTCTTGCTGCCACGGAAACCGAGGCCGCCTGCAGATGCCCAAGAAAGAGCATTGCCGTTGGTATCGGTAATGGTAACGATGGTGTTGTTAAATGAAGAACGGATATGGGCGGCGCCACGCTCAACGAGCTTTTTCTCACGGCGCTTGCGCGATACCTTTTTAAGCTTTTGCTTAGGAGCCATTTGTTCATCCCTCCGTGCCCTTAAAGGGCGTAATCATCAATTAAGACTTACTTGCCGACCTTTTTCTTGCCGCCAACCGTCTTTTTCGGGCCCTTACGAGTCCGTGCGTTCTGCTTGGTGTTCTGGCCTCTGACAGGCAGGCCGCGACGGTGGCGTACGCCACGATAGCAGCCGATTTCCATCAGGCGCTTAATATTCAGGGAAGTCTCCCTGCGCAGGTCGCCTTCCACCTTCAGGTTGTGCTCGATGTATTCGCGCAGCTTGCTGATTTCGGTTTCGGAGAGATCCTTCACCCGGGTATCAGGGCTGATACCGGTATCCTTGATAATCTGCTGCGAAGTGGAAAGACCGATACCGAAGATATAGGTCAAGCCGACTTCCACGCGTTTTTCTCTGGGCAAATCAACGCCCGCAATGCGTGCCATGTGTGTAAAACACCTCCAAAAGTTCTTAGGCATCGAATCGTTCGATGCTTCCGCCCCAATGATTCCATTCGGGCTGGGTTCCCCATAAAGCGGCCACCAGCGCTTGAAACGGGGCGGAATGGGATAGAAGACGTATGTGCAAAGCCAGTGGTTCACTCCGGTTTTTTGCCGCAGTGCAGCCGCCCACTAAGCTTGGCGTTTGGTGAACCCTGTTATTTTAGCATAATATTTCCCTTTCGTAAAGCCCTTTTTTACTTTATTTTGCACACTTTTTTCAGTGTTTTTTGCCGATTTTAAATCAACCTTTCCGGGTGTGTTGCGTTCGCATCAATATGCTGTGGCTAAATAGCTTGTCCATACCAGTTATTGTAAAATAAAAGCGCCTCTTTTATTGAGAAGCGCTGAAATACTTGCGGTTATAGGCTACGGATGGATCATCGGGCCGGAATGCGGCAGCCCGTTCATTCATTTCAATGGCTTTTTGGCGCTGACCTAAGCGGTCATAGAGCACGCAGAGCTGGATGCTGGGCAAATAGCCATAGGTATCCAGGCGAATAAAACCGCCTCGTTCAAAATCGGGTTTTGTTTGAAGGGCTTGTTCATACCAGTAAGCAGCCTGGTTTAGCCTTCCCTGCTCCATGAATCGTTGGCCTAAGTCGCAAAGGATTTCTGCCCGGGGTACATCGTAGTGAAAGCTTTTAAACAGCGCATCCAACGCCTGGGAATGGTTTCCCATTTTGTATTGGCAAAAGGACAAATCACTGGCAGCCTCAATCAGGTTTTCTACCCAGCCCTTTTCTTGCTGAACAAAGTCTTCAAACACCTTTGCCGCCTTTTCATACTGGCCGTTATCCATTAGCTCCCGGCCATAGTAGAACTGCTGGCGGGGATCGAAAACCGCGCCTTTGGCCAATTGTTTTTCCATAATGTTCAGGTTGCGTTTTGGATCGCTTGGGTGAAGCTTCTTATGGGAAACGGCCACATCATTCACGTAAACGATCTTGCCCCCAGGCACGATCACCTCATGAACAGCACCCACCCACTTAAACCCCGCTTCCCGGCGTAAAAGCCGCTCCCGATGGTTGGAAAAGGTGGGCTCGCCGTTTAAATCAAAGGCCAGATCGTATTTCATCATCACCACATCCGTATCCGGCTCCAGGGTTTCTTTTAACTTTTTCAGACCCTGCCTATCCTTTTCCAATAGAACATCGTCCGCGTCCAGCCACATAATGTATTGGCATGTGGCTTTTGAAAACGCGAAGTTCCTGGCAGCGGCAAAATCGTCGATCCAATCAAAGTGAAATACCTTCTGTGTAAATTCGTGGGCAATTGCCACCGTTTCGTCGGTAGACCCCGTATCCACGATGATGATCTCATCCGCTATATCCCGAACGGAATTCAGACAGCGCCAAAGAACATCACGCTCGTTTTTCACAATCATGCAAAGGCTGATGGTAACCATGCATCCTCCTGAAAAAGGGAGGGGAACCCCCCTCCCCATTGTTGATAGATCAAGAAAGCTTATTGATAATCAGCGACGCGCTGATGGTGTTAGCCATGTCCCCTTCACAGATACTGGCGCACTTATCGCCCACATTAACAAGAGTCAATACAGCGGGCACAATCCCCACAGTTAAGAGGGTTTGAATATACACATGGCCACCAGCACTCACTGCCGTGTAACGGCTCAGCGGCACCTCAAGGCCATCGATATACAAGGCGAAGGTAGCATGATTGCAGCAGGGCAGCACATAGGCCTTGATTTCGTAAACGCCTTCGGAGTTGATAACGATCTCGTAAGGTGAATTGAAGCCGATATCCACAGGCAGCACGGCGGGAATAGGCGTTTGATTAAACGCCACAGGGTAACCCGGTTCTACCCGTTGGCAGCCAATGTTGCTAAAGTACGCAAAGCTTCCAATGCCGGGAGGGCCCTGGATACCTTGAATGCCTTGGGCACCAGTAGGACCTGTGGGACCAGTTGCACCAGCAGCCCCTGTGCCTGTAGCACCTGTTGCGCCAGTGGGGCCAGTTGCACCGATTGCGCCTGTGGCACCAGCAGTACCGGCCGTGCCTGTTGCACCGGTTGCACCTGTTGCGCCGGTTGCGCCGGTTGCACCTGTTGCGCCAGTTGCGCCGGTACGGCCACGGCAGCAGGAATTGCAGCAGCCACAACAGCAGCGGTTTCTTTCTTCATCGTTCCAAGAATCGATATAACGTTCTTCGTAATCCATAAGTTTAAAACGCCTCACTTATCAGAGCATTTATAAAAAGCCGGGGCCTTTCATCATCATGGTATGCTGTTCATGAAGGAAAGTTAAATAAAAAAGCAGCTGCTATTATATAAGCAGCCACTTTTAAGCTAAACAACTGTACAAAAATCCAGTATTATCCGTTGTCCAGTGTGCGCCGGTTAAATACCACAGCCGCACCATTTTCTTCATAGATATAAGGCTCCAACTCCGTAAGCACGCCGTAAGGCTTGGCTTTTTCGATGGTGGCATTCAACGCCGCGGCTGAAAACTTTAGCATATCCGATTTGGGCAACTCTTCAGCCTGGTGAGCCACAAAGAAAGTATCGAAAGGCAACTCATACACACGGGTAAGCATAGCAGCGTATTCCCTTAAAGAGGTGGATTCATTTAAGAACATCCACACATGGCAATTGGCGGAATCACTGACCAACAAGCTCCGTTTTTCCTTTACCCAAATGCCAATGGAGCCCTTTGTATGGCCAATCATCTCCACCACTTGAACATGCAGACCGCCCAGATCAAATACCTGGCCGTCACTTAGCATTTCAAGCGTTCCCGCGCCGCCATGGATGTAAGCATCGGCATCAAACCCTTGAGGCAATTGAATGCCATTTTCCGCCACCTGCTTAAGCACATCCTGACGAAAACCAGGAGAGGTATGCTCTTTGCATAAGGCCACATCACCAGGGTGGATAAAGGCTTTGCCGAACAAATTGCTTCCGTTGGCATGATCGATATGCCCATGGCCCAGCACCACGGTAATAGGTTTGTCGGTAATCTCCCTCACCGTTTCTCTAAGCCCCGGCAGGCCATGGCCTGTATCGAACAAAAGTGCCTCTTCTTCCCCCACGAGCACATAGCAAAGCACGCTGAGAGGATCGACAATCCGATATAGCCAGTCATAACATTTTTCGAAGGTATAAGCAAGCATTTTATTTCAGTTCCTCGGGGTTTAGGCAGCGCAGGTATTCCGGCACAAACAGGCCGTCCTTGCGGATCAGTTCATCATCAAACCACATTTCACCGCCGCCGTATTCAGGCGTCTGAATACACACCAAATCCCAGTGAATAGCGGATTTATTGCCATTGGGGCATTCGTCGTAGCAGTTGCCTGGGGTAAAATGGAAAGAGCCGGCGATCTTTTCATCGAATAGGGTATCCTTAATGGCGCTGGTAATAAACGGGTTCACGCCGATGGCGAATTCGCCGATGAACCGCGCGCCTTCGTCTGTATCGAAAATTTCGTTAATGCGATCTGTGTCGTTGCCGGTGGCTTGGACGATTTTGCCGTTTTCAAACTTCAGGCAAATGTTTTCATAAGTACGGCCATTGTAAAGGCTGGGGGTGTTATAGGTTAAAACGCCGTTCACAGAATCCTTAATCGGCGCAGAAAACACCTCCCCATCGGGAATATTCAGTTTGCCGTCACACTTGATGGCAGGCTGGCCCTTAATTGAAAAAGTCAAATCCGTTCCCACGCCCTTTAGGTGCACCTTGTGGGTTTTTTCCATGCGCTCTACCAGCTTGTCCATAGCCCGGCTCATCTTGCCATAATCCAGGCAGCAAACGTTAAAGTAATGATCTTCAAAGGCGGGGGTAGACATGCAAGCCTGTTGGGCCATGGCCTGGTTGGGGTAACGCAAAACCACCCACTTGGTTTGGGGGACCCTGATCTGGGAATGAACCTTCTGCCCATAAAGCTTGCCATAAAGAGACAATTTATCCCCCGGCACATCGGAAGATTCATAGCTGTTATCCGTGCAGCGCACACCAATATAAGCCTGGCAATCGCTCATGCGCTGACTGTCATACTTGGCCATAAGATTCAATTGCTCTTCGGTATAACCCATTTGCAACGCCCGGGTTACCAGCGGGTTTAAAATGTTCACCATGGGAATGGCGCCGGCAGCATACACTTCCTCTACCAATTGGGCAGCAAATTCGTACTGGGTACCGATTAATTCGATCAGTACCTTTTCGCCTTTTTGTACCTCGCAGGAATAGTTAACCAGGTTATGCGCTAAGGTGACCATTCTGGGATCTTTCATGTTGTTTTCCTCCTCGATGATTTAGCAAAAGCTTTTGTATAAGCCGGTCGCAGGGCTTTTCCACCAGGTATGTTATGGCCACTGCCACCACGAAAGACAGTATAAAGCAAAGGGCCGTATACTGGGTTTGCCAGGGCATTTCTCCCGCCATCTGCGGCATATCCGATTCGTAAACGGGAAAACGAATCTTTTTTAGCCATAGTGTCACAACCGGATGCCACATGTAATAGTTGAAGCTGATACCGGCCAAAAAATGGGTAACCCGGTTACCTAAGATGCCCCTTAAAAAAGGTAAGCCTAAACCCCCGCAAAGAAACAGGCCGCCAAACAAAAGCGCCAAGGGCAGCCTGCGGGTCATTTGGCCTATCTGAATCAAATCCTGCCCCTGGGTGCCGCTTTGCTGCCTTAAAAGGGCCAGAAGCAACGGCACCAGGCCAGCGGCCAAAACCGTAAACAACCCCTGCCACAGCCTTCTTTCCTGCACTTTTTTGTATACCCATACATACAAAAGTGCCAGGCCCATACCAATGGCATACACATCTAAAAAGGCAGGCAGCTGGTTAAGGAGCATGCTGTAATCGGTGAAATTCCGTATTACCAGACCGCGGTACAAAAGCCCGCCCCCTGCCAGTAAGGGCAGTACCAGAAAGGGTTTCCGGGCTGCCAATCTGGCAACAAAGGGGAAAATAAAATACGCCTGCATTTCAATGCCCAAAGTCCACACCGCCATACCTATGGGTGAAAAAAGATAGCTTTCCTTCCAAAGGGTGTGGGTAAAGGTCATATGGCGGATTATATCCACCCACATGGCTTTTTCACTGCCATAGCTGGCCACCAACAGCAGCGCGCCTAGCAAGTACACATAGTAGCTTGGAACAATCCGCCCTATCCGGCGCACATAAAAGGTTTTGAGCTTGGGCAACGGTTCCCTTTCCAGCATATGGCGAGCATAGGGCAGAAATAGCAAAAACGCCGACAGCAGAATGATGCCATCCACCATCATGTAGCCGCAGCGTACATACGGTTCAAAACCGATGCAGAAATCTCCAATATACAAATTGGGTGAAAGCCAAGATTGCTGCCAGATATGATACCAGCTTACCATAAACAGCATCAGCACCCGAAAACCGTCAAGGGCTGGGATAAACCTGCTTGAAAGGGGTTTGGCCATGTGCTACTCCTTCACGCGAGTCAGCTTATAGGTAATGGATTTGCTTCCCCGATTATCCCGCAAAGTAAGATCGGTAGCGGTTAGCCGACTCACTGAATGGGTGGTTTTCAGGTCATCCTGGTTACTCCCTGTAAACATGGAGTAATTGCGCACGCTGTAGAACAGGGTTTCATCTCCTATGGTGCAGGTGCCGTCTTCGTTGAAGGCCATCTTAAGCCCGTCCTCGGTTTCCCACTTGCCCAAGATTTTGTAAGCGTTCCTGTTTAGTTTTACATCTGTCACGTCTTTATAATCTTGGATCGCCCGGTAATAGGGCAGGGCTTCGTAGGGTTTTCCCGCATTATATAGATCGTTGGCGATTTTATAATTCGCTTCATTATAATATTCCGTCAGCTCCTTGTATTCCTTGGGTACAACGGTCATATCCACGTCTTTTAACATCTGCGTCACCGTATTGAAATCGCCCATACCATAGGCTTCCTTCACCGTATCGAAGATACCACCATAATAGCTATCGATAAAGGCTGCCGCCTTCTGCGCCGCTTGCTCGTAATCTCCGCACCGGATATAAAGGGTTCCCGCTCCCGTCACATCCCCCGCGGCTTCCTTTTGCTGGGCCAGCGCATACATGCTCTTAGTTAACAGGCTTTGGGCATCTTCGTATTCGCCCAGGGCGCCGAACTGCTCCATTGCCTGCTCGTATTGCCCCGCTTCCATGGCATTTTTCGCCAGACGGTAGCGGCAGATGGTGATGATGCTTTGGGCGTCCCGGTAATCCCCTAGAGGGGTTAATACTTCAATAACCTTTTCGTCGTTTAAATCCGTATACAGCATTTGCGCCCATTCGTAGCTGGCTTCCTTGAAAAGCGTGGGCGCCTGCTCATATTTGCCAAGCTCCTTATACAGCGCGATGCCTTTATCGTATTCCCCATCGGTTACCCATTTTTGCGCCTGCAAATAGGAAGCTTCCAGCTGCTTTTTATCGCTGTCCTCATAGCCGCTCATGGCCCCAAACGCCTCAATCGCCTCTTCGTATTCGCCGCTTTCAAGAGCCGCCTGGGCCATTTTGTAAGAAAGCTCGTTTTGCTTGTCCTGAACATCCAGGTATTGGGGAATGGCGTCGAAATAAGCTTTCGCCTGCTCCCATTCGCCCTTCCCTAAAGCGATAATGCCCAATTGATAGTTGCACTGCTTTGCCTTTTCCCGAGATTCTTTGTAATCCCCCAACTGGGTGAAAAGCTCCAGCGCCTTGGCGTATTCAAGGCTACCCGCCAGGCTGACAGCCCTTTCATACAGGCAATCCCCCGCCCGTTCCTTGGCATCTTGGTAATCTTCGCATTTTAAGAAGGCTTCCCCTGCCTTTTCATATTCGCCCAGCGCAAACAGGGATTCCGCCTGAGCGTAATAGGTTTTGCTCAAAAGAGTAGCTGCGTCTTTATAATTTTTAAGGGTGGCAAAGCCTGTTAAAGCGTCATCGAAGTTTTTCAAATTCAGAGCCTTATTGGCGATCAAATACTGGCATTCCTTGGCCATGGTATCCGCCTGGTTATAATCCCCAAGACCTTCAAACGCCGTCTGGGCCTGCTTCCATTCCCCATTGTCCATTAAAGCGGCAGCGCTATCGTAACGGCATTGAAGGGCCAAGGTCTCCGCGTCTTCATAGCTGTTCAACTCTTCATACACCTTGGCGGCACCCAATAAATCCCCGCTTGCCTTTATAAGCCCCGCCCGGTCGTACTGAGCCTTTTGGGAACGTTCCGCCGAATCCAGATAGGTGCCGATGGCGCTAAACAGCTCCTGGGCTTCTAAAAGATCCTCCGGGGTGTTCTTTTTAGCATAATCCAAGGCCTTATCATAATCGCACTTAAAGACCATGTCTTCGGCATCTTTATAATCTGCCATCTTCGCGAAGGCGGCCTTGGCGTCATCGAACTGCTTATCGGCCAAAAGGCTTCCGGCATCCCGGTAACGCAAATAAGGCAACAAATGGAAAACCACACCGTAACCCAAAACAGCCACTACGGCCAAGGAAACCGCCGTTGCCAGAATCCTTTTGCGCTTTTTTTGCTTGGCGACGATCTCTTTTTCCCGCTGGACTTCCATTTCGGAAGCCGCCTTACGGGCGTTTAGGGTGATCTCGTCCAGCTCCTTTTCCCTCTGCTCCCGAACTGCTTCCACCTTTTCCTTGCTGAAGTTTCGAAAGACCTCTGCGTGGGTCCGGCCGCAGCGGGCGCAGGCCTCATCTGCCAAGCCGTTGGCCCGGCCACATACGCAAACCCATAGATGCTTGTCCTCGTTGGGGAAACAAATGGCGTTATCCCCGGCCAAAAAGCGAAGCATTTCCAAGGTTTTTTGCTGGGCAATGGGCTCGATTTCGTATTCTGTCATAGGGCCATTTCCCCGGCGCCAGACAAAGCTGTCGTCGAACCATACTTTTTCGAAGATCACATCTACCCGTGTGGGCTTCACATCGGTTTTTACCGGCACATCCACCACAAAGGTCTGTTTGCTCAAAGCCTTCAGATCCATGGTTCTTTCCATATGTCTTGAAAGCATTTCGCCCTCTTCATCGTACAGAACCAAGGTGGTTTGTATGCTGGCAACAGTTTTTAAAGAGAGATTGAACAAAAGCAAGCTCACCGCCGAAAACTCTTCCGTAGGCAGCTCATATGAAAACAGCTCAATCGGGCAGCTCATATCGACTTTGACTTTCATTTGACAACCTCCCCTGTTTATCTTAAATTCAATTTCACCAACAATACAGCATGATCGTTGTCAGGCCGTTCATATCAAAATACAGTTGCATCGTTACAGGCGCCGCAGTCCCCACATCCACCGAATACCTCAGAATGGTTTCTCCCCCATCCCAATATTCGGCGGTAGCGTATTGCTCATCGCCTTCCAGACCATAAAGGGTTTCCACTGTACCGTCGTAGGTGCCCTGGCTATGCATAAAGCGCTGCATCACATCTGGCAAGGAATCGCCAATAGCAACACCCCTGGGGCCTTCCATGCCGGAAGCGAAAATTTCCATATACAAAAGGGTGCCGTTTTCTTTGTTGATATCGTAGCCAAAGGTGAAGGCGCAGTCCTCATAATTCAAATTGCGCAAATACCCTTCCGTATCGTTTTCCATCCAGACATCTTCCATGCTTTCCCCCAGAATGGCTACGCATTCTTCCGGGGTAATGCTTAAGAAATCCAACCCGGAGAAAGACAGGTCTTCCCGACTGAACTTGCCCACATCGCTGCCGCTGAGGCTTCTTTTGAACATGAAATAGCTATCATCCTTGGAAATCTGGTTCACTTGGTTAAGGTTGCTGGCTACCTGCTTTTCATCTATAAAGGCGGATAGGCCATAGGCCCGCACAGCCACCACGGTATTGGCCTGTATGGTGTATAAAAGCCCGCAGTCCGTATACCCGTCGCCTCCGTTTGAAAGCTGTTCATGAATGGCGTATTGTACCAGGTTCACCGTTTGGCCGTCACGCTGCACCCAGGCCCACATTGCACCCATAGGCATGGTATCGGAAATATACAAATAGGCAAAATCCTTAGAGCCTACCAGTTCCTCATTTTCGCAATAGTACGCGGAAAGCAGCTGATCCAAATCGCTGTCCACGTTCACGCCACGGGGAAGGGCTTCCTCTTCGGTGTAAATGACGATAGCGTTGAGCTTGGTGGTACTATCCAGGGTAGGCTTATCAAAATACATGGTAGCGAAATCGTAAATATATGCGTAGCCATCTTCGTTCAAAGCATCTGCCCCAATAGGCGCGTTCAAAGGCGTTGTTGCTTTGGCCTTTTCAATGTAAGGGGTTACCCAATCCATTATTTCACTGTAGGACAGCGCGTCCTTTTCGTTTTCCGCAGCCAAGCCCAAGGGCAGCATCACCCACAGTAATAATAAAATAAGGCAACCCGCAAAAAGAGTCTTCTTCATGTCATTTCTTCTCCTTAATGATTTCAGGCCTACGTGTTCACCTTATTTTACAACGAATCAACGAAGATGTACAGCCAAAAACGCAAATAAACATCACAAAATTTGTAACCTTTTTGTGATAAGTGGAAATTTTTTGTAAACTTAAAGGGTGCTGGTGCAATGGGGACAGCGGGTTGCCCCCTCCTTCACTTCCATTTTGCAATGGGGGCAGGTAGGCGTCACCCTTTCTTCCTTCACTTCTTCCTTCTTTTTGGCCAGATTGCCAATTATTCTCAGAAAAACGAAGATGCATAAGGCGATGATCACAAAATCGATCACCGTTTGCAAAAATACACCGTAATTCAGCGTGGCAGCTCCCGCTTCCCTAGCAGCATCCAGCGTGGCATATACCCTGCCATCCAAGGCGATAAAACCGCCCGTTAAATCGATGCCGCCTGTTAAAAGGCCAATCAACGGCATAATAATGTCCGATACCAAGGACGATACAATCTTCCCAAAGGCGCCGCCAATCATTACACCGACAGCCAAATCCATCACATTGCCCTTCATGGCAAAGGCCATAAAATCCTTCCCAAACTTTCCCGCTTTCTCTTTCATACGAAAACCTCCCTTAAAAACGCTTCTAAATCCTTTGGTACCTTTATTTCCTTGAACACCCGGGTTTTAAGCCTTTCCCCCACTATGCCGGGAAACAGAGCCGCCACCTGTTTTTCCACCACGCCCCGCCAAAACACCTTGCCGTGGACAAAGGTACGCAAAAGCTCTTCCGGGGTGCTTTCTTTGGAAAGAGCCAGGGCTCTATCCATACGGCTTTGAATGCTTTCCACCGACAAAACCCTTTGCCAAGATTCCACCAGTGCCTTCATTTCCCCTGCCTTAGGGGGAGGATATTGCAAAAGGGCCTTGTTAAACCCAGACGCCATCAGTTCATCATACAAAGGCTGGGCCGCCCGCCAAAGACAGCCATGGCGAACGCCATCGGAAATTTCGTTTTGAATCTGTTGGATTCCTTCCATTTCCGGCAGCGCTTGCCCAATTTCATCCGGGCAAATAATATAATTTTCGATGCAGAACCTGGGCAGTACAAAAAGCGTTGGAAACAGCCGCTTTTTCTTTTCGCATTCTTCATCGCTCCAGGTGTCTTTATCCACCATGCCAAGGTAATCCTTATGGGCGCTTAGAATTTTAAACACCGCATCCTTGCCGCCCGCATCTACGATCACGTACCGCGAAAGAATATCCATATCCCGAAAGGGCGGTTTATCCAGCATCATGGTTAAAAAGGCCGTATCGCCCGCGCCCTCCACCACCAGCACCTTTTTGGTTCCTCCGCCGCCGGCCTGGCTCATTTGCATTGAAATCCGCTCATCCAATCCGCTCATGAGCCCCTCCCATTACCACCACTTTGCCAATCAAATCGTAGCGGTTCCAAACATCGCTATGGTGGGAGATCAGCATCACCTGGCCGCCTTTTTTAAGGACGGTTTGCTCCAGGGTAGAAATAAGGCCCATCAGCTGGGAAGGGTGCACATGAATATCCGGCTCGTCCATCAGTAAAATGCCGCCCTCCTGCAATTGGGTGCAGGCCAGGTAACAAAGCCCAAGAATCCGCCTTTCCCCCATGGACGCTTCGCTGATGGAGTGGGTATAGCCACTGGCAAGCCGCACCTTAAAGCCGTTAGGGGTATCCGCCAAGGTTTTGCCTACCCACAAGCGGTTGATGGTGCCTATCAATTCCTGCTTGCTTTTCTCGCTAAGCTTGGCCGTGCCCTTGGCAAAACCCTTCACATCCCCATCGGTAATAAAAAATGGCGCGCTGGAAGGGCCATCCTCCATATCCCCATCTAACAAGCACAGGTTAGAAAACGGCGGAAACGCCCCTGGCGCCGTTTCAAAGCCTCCGGGGCCGGAGTACAGCCACCAGGCATCCTTATGAAGCTTTAGCAGCGTTTCCAGTAAAGCCTTGCTTCCAAGGGAAATAAGGGCGCTTCCCCATTCCCCTTGAACCACCATGGCAACACTGCCTTGGCTGGTATAGCCCGGCTTCTTGTTTTCTTTGCAGCGTTTTAGTTCAAGCCACATGGCGGCAATGCCACGGAGCACCGTGGTCTTTCCGGAGCCTGATATGCCCAGGAACAAGACCCGTTCATCATTCGTATCAAGATGCAAAACCTCATCGCCTTGAAACGGCCCAAAGCCCTTTAGGTAAATATCAGTAATGCGCACCTGATCGCCTCCCTAAGTGTTAGTATACCACATCTAACTATTATTGCGCCACGGGTATTTGTCATGTATAATGTAGAATTGAAGCAGGAGGTGCCCGATGTATTTTCAAAGTGATTACATCCTTCGCATGATTCAAATGATGGGGGATTTCTTCCGCCAATTGCTGGAAAACCTGGACGAAGCCATGAAGGGCCAAGAATACGAGCGTTTTATCCGCAAGCAGTGCGGTATTTCCGGTGCCACCGCTGAAAACCTAAGCGCCGATTCTCTGATCGAAATGCTGCCGGATAACCCCCGTTTTCTGCTTTCGGAACTGATGTATGTCCGGGCAAACGCTTTCCAACTGGACGATGAAATACGGGATGATTGCCTCTATAAGGCCTTTCGGCTGCTTTTATCTGTGGGAAAAGAAAATCTCCTTTGCGAACTGAGGGAAGAGCGGCTGCTTTCCCTTTATGCCGATGTTTATGAAAAGCTCACCGCTCAGGATTTAGCAGACATGGTCAGCTTTTTAATTCTTGCCCAAAATTACGCCAAAGGCGAGGATATTCTTTTCGATGCCCTGGCGTCCACCCTTTTAGAAGACCGCCAAATGGTTTTAGAAAAAGGCATTGCCCTTTACCAGCAGCTTAACCAGACGGCCACCGATGCTGAACTTATTCAAGGGGGCTTGCCAAGGCAAGAGCTTTTAGAATCCCTTGAAGAATTGAAGGAAATGAGCAAATGATTATTTTATCCCTGCAAAACATCAAAAAAGCTTTTGGGGGCAACGAAGTGCTCTCAGGCCTCAATTTAACGCTGCAAGAAGGCCAACGCATGGGTCTGGTAGGCGTCAACGGCTGTGGCAAATCCACCCTAATGAAGATTATCTTCGGCTTGGAGCCCGCCGACGAGGGCGCCCTCAACATGAAAAAAGGCCTTAAGATGGGCTATCTGGCCCAACAAGGCATGGTATCGGAAGCTTTGACTGTGTACCAAGAGTTGGAAATGGTCTTTGAACCCTTGCGGCTGATGGAACTGCGCCTTCGGGAATTGGAAAAAGAAATGGCCGTGGCGGACCAAGAGGCTTTGCAGCGGCTGGGCAGCGAATACCAGCGCCTTACCGATCAATTCGAAAAAGAAAACGGTTATGGCCGGGAATCCGCCATTATGGGGGTGCTGGCCGGCCTTGGGTTCACCAAGGAGCAGCACGGCCAGCCAGCTCATAAGCTTTCCGGCGGTGAACGCACCCGGCTTTGCTTGGGCCGCCTGCTCCTTCAAAAGCCGGAGCTGCTTTTGCTGGACGAGCCTACCAACCACTTAGACCTTGCGGCCATATCCTGGCTGGAGAAATACCTGACAGATTATAAAGGCACGGTGCTGATCATCAGCCATGACCGCTATTTTATGGACAGCGTCTGCAACAACATCGCGGAGTTGCTTTTAGGCACCGTTGAACAGTACACAGGCAATTATACCGCCTATTCCGAAAAGCGGGCCCAGCGGTTTGAAATCCGCATGAAGGCCTACGAAATGCAGCAAAAGGAAATCGCCCGCCAAGAAGCCATCATCGCCCGTTACCGCAGCTTCAACCGGGAAAAATCCATCCGCGCTGCCGAAAGCCGGGAAAAGAAGCTGGATAAAATAGAGCGGCTCCAGCGGCCAACAGAAGAATCGTCCATCCGTTTCCGCTTTGATGTGCGCCGTCGCACCGGCGAAGATGTACTGATGATCAAGGATTACAAAAAATCCTTTTCAGACAGGCTTTTGTTTCAAAACCTCAATTTGCACATGCGGGCAGGCGACCGCATCGCTCTGATCGGCCCCAACGGCGTAGGCAAATCCACCTTTTTTAAGTGCTTGATCGGGCAACAGCGGCCAGATTGTGGCACCGTACGCCTGGGGGCCAATGTGGACATGGGCTATTACGATCAGCACCAGGCCCATCTTCACGATAATAAAACCGTTATCAACGAGGTCTGGGACGATTTTCCCCGCTTGGTGCAATCGGAAATCCGGGGGGCGCTAGGCCTGTTCCTCTTTACGGGGGATGATGTTTTCATGCCCGTTTCCACCCTCTCCGGCGGTGAAAAGGGCCGGGTGGCCTTAACAAAGCTTATGCTTAAAAAGGATAACCTTCTTTTAATGGACGAACCCACCAACCACCTGGACATGGATAGCCGGGAAGTTTTAGAAGACGCGCTTGAACAGTACCCTGGCACCATTCTGGCCATCAGCCACGACCGGTACTTTATCAACCGCTTTGCCAACAAGGTTTGTGTCATGACAGAGGATGGCCTGGTGGAATACCTAGGCAATTACGACGACTATATCGCAAAGATCAACATGGCGCTGCCTCCAGACGGCAGCGAGCCCCAACGAACAAAGACCGAAATCGATAAAGAAAAGCGCCGTTCCAGGGATGCCACCGCCCGAATCAAAGAACAAAAGGTCCAGGTAGCCCAGCTGGAAAAAGACATCTCCCATTGTGAAACCAGCATTTCCGATTATGAAAAGAAGCTGGCAGACCCAGATACCTACAAAGACGCGGAAGCAGCCGCAGCGCTGAATAAGGGCTACCAAAAAGCCCAGGACCGGCTTTCGGAACTATACGACGCTTGGACTGAGGCTGACGAAGCTTTGCAGACCCTTTTAAGCGAGTAAGGAGCTCACAATGAACGCCATTGAAGCCTGTGCCTTAAAATATGGCGCGTCCGGGGCCATTGCCATCGTTAAAGATGGCATGTCCTTTTTTCTAAATACCTATGGCCCTACGGATATGGAAAGCACCTATCTGCTTTCGTTGAACAGCCGCTTTATCATGGGTCTGTGTATCGGCAAGCTGCTGGATGAAAAAAAGCTAAGGCTTACCGACAAGCTATCCCGTTTCATGCCCGAGTATGTCCATGCCCAAAGCATTACTGTTTTGCAGCTGCTTATCAAAGAATCCGGCATCCCAGACTTTTTTGCCGGGAATATTCTCAAGGCCCTGCAAAAAGATGAAGCCTACCTTGCCATGGATCAGGCTGCCCGAAACCGTTTTGACCGGGAGCTGGCCCTTTGCCCTTACACTTATACCCAAGCCCTTGAATATGTAAACGGTCTGCCCCTCACCTGCGTTCCCGGCACCCATCCCACCGACGATCTTGAAAACATGACGGAAACGCTGTTCATTCGCCAGGTAATTGAGCAAGCTTCCGGCCAACAGCTAAAGGCTTTTGCCCAGCGTGTGATCTTCTCCCCGCTTAAAATCCAATTAGGAGAAGACCTGCCCGATAACAGGTATACCATTACCCTAAACCCCGACGGTGGGCAAAGATTGCTTATGGCTGTAACCCAACGGGCGCTTCTATCCGAAAAAGCCTGGGCTGCTATCACCAAAAAATACGTTTTCGGCTGCTATAGCATCGCTTTTTGCTCCATGCTCGATATGCTTAGCGCCCGGGAATTCACTTATGGCGCCACAGGCCTGGCCCTGCACCTGTTTTTCGATTGGGAAGGCCAGATTGGCCTTATGTACCTAACCAACCTGGAATCCCCCATCACCCGCACCCCGGAGGGTGCGCAATACCTTGAAAAAGCCCTGGTTCAAGAAACTGAAGCCGCTTTTTTAGTCCCCCGCAGCCCAAAGCTTGTGCCCTTTTCCAAGGCCAATGTCTTTCAGGCCATGGGGCTGGCCATCGCTCCCGATCAACTGGCTTTCATGAACACCGCCCAGCGGGCTATCTGCCTGGCCACAGCCTTCAAGCACAAGCTGTTCATACTCATGGAAGGCCCATGTGCCGTGGGGCTTATAGCCTTATCCATTGATCACAAGAAGGGCGAATATTATATTGAACAGCTATTGATCGATGCCCGGTTTCAGCGGCGAGGCTTTGGCAAAATCATGCTGAACCAAGCCCTTGCCTACCTCAAAGCCCAGGGCTGCCATGAACTGGCTATCGGCGTTCACCGCAACAACGTGGCCGCTCAGAAGCTTTATCAAAGCTGCGGCTTTACCGTTTCCAACATTTATGAGGACTTTATGCGCTTGGAAGCCAACGTATAATTTGTTTGTAAAAAACGTTGACATTCAAACCCCATTTTGTTAAACTACATTTTAATATTTTTTCGACTGATGAAAGGGAGGAACCACGAGATGCTTCAGAAAACCGTTCGTGAGGGATTAACCTTTGATGATGTACTGCTGGTGCCCAGGGCGTCCGATTTCTTACCCAAGGATGCGGATCTGAGCACACAGCTGTCCAAGAATATCAAGTTGAATGTGCCGCTTCTGTCCGCCGCTATGGACACCGTCACCGATTCCCGTCTGGCCATCGCCATTGCCCGTGAAGGCGGCCTGGGTATCATCCACAAAAACATGAGCATTGCCGAACAGGCCGCCCATGTGGATAAGGTCAAGCGGTCCGAGCACGGTGTAATCACCGATCCCTTCTTCCTTTCCCCTACCCACCTCATCAAAGATGCCGACGCTCTTATGGGCCGTTACCGCATTTCCGGCGTACCCATCACCATCGATGGCAAGCTGGTGGGCATTCTCACTAACCGGGATTTGCGCTTTGAAACTGACTATGACCGCCCCATCGGCGAAGTGATGACAAGCAAAAACCTCATCACCGCCCCCGTTGGCACCACCCTGGATGAAGCCAAGAAGATTCTGGCTGCCCACCGCATTGAAAAGCTGCCCATCGTGGATGAAGACTACATGCTTCGCGGCCTGATCACCATTAAAGACATCGAAAAGAACATCAAGTATCCCCATTCCGCCAAGGATGACAATGGCCGCCTTCTCTGCGGCGCTGCCGTAGGCGTTACCGGCGACGTGCTGGAACGCATGGCTGCCCTGGTTGCCGCAAAGGTGGACGTAATCTCCATCGATACGGCCCACGGCCATTCCCTGGGCGTTCTTCGAACCATCGAAACCATCCGTAAAGCCTACCCCAACGTGGAGCTTTACGCAGGCAATGTGGCCACCGCCGCCGCTACCCACGATCTGATCGCCGCTGGCGTAGATTGCGTTAAGGTTGGCATTGGCCCAGGCTCCATCTGCACCACCCGTGTGGTGGCCGGTATCGGCGTGCCCCAGGTCACCGCTGTGGCCGATTGCGCCGAGGAAGCGGACAAGCATGGTATCAAAGTCATTGCCGATGGCGGCATCAAGTATTCCGGCGCTATTGTTAAGGCCATTGGCGCCGGCGCCGGCGCTGTGATGCTGGGCAGCCTTCTGGCTGGTGTGGAGGAAAGCCCCGGAGCCATGGAAATCTACCAGGGCCGTTCCTTCAAGGTCTACCGCGGCATGGGCAGCTTAGGCGCCATGGCCGAGGGCAGCAAGGACCGCTACTTCCAGCAGGATGCCAAGAAGCTGGTTCCCGAGGGCGTTGAAGGCCGTGTTCCCTACAAGGGAACCCTATCCGATACCATCTTCCAGATGGTGGGCGGCCTCCGTGCTGGTATGGGCTACTGCGGCACTTCTTCCATCGACGATCTTCGCCACAACGCAGAATTCATTCGTATCACTGGCGCCGGACTGGCAGAAAGCCATCCTCATGATATTTCCATTACCAAGGAAGCGCCCAACTATTCCAGAATGGATTAAGGGCATAAAAGCTATTTACGGGGCTGTCGCAATAAGGAAAAACGCTGGGACGCTGTCCCAGACCCAGTTTAAGGGTCATTTGACCCTTAAAAATCCCATAATGGGATCAAAGGGATACATCCCTTTGCGGGTTCCAAGGGCAGAGCCCTTGGCGTTCCTTGTTTCTTACTGCGACAGCCCCGTACTCTCCCTAAAAGAAAGCCATATTCTGCGCTATCGCACCTTGTATTACTTCAACGTATCAACAGACTATCTATTGTGGAATCTTTTGATAAAAGATTCCATTATTTATAGCATTTTACAGAAACACCATAGGAAATAAACATTAGCACACAAGCCCCTAAAGCAAAATAAACAGGAGACAGGCCTATTAGCCAGGTTAGATCGATGTTTTTCAAGTATTCACCGGCCAGCATGGCTCCGCCGCCAATCAAAAAGATCGGTACATAGCTCCAAATACGTGCCTTTTCATATCCCAGCTTGAAGAACAGCGGCAACTGGTAAGCCGCTATGGCGAACACGCTGGCGATTAACCATAGCACGCCGGACAGCATATCGCCCATTGCAATGGTTCCCCCGCTTATGGGGTTTACGATCAGATTTAATACCGTCATAATGACCGCGCTGGCCAGCGTCAAAGCAACGATGTAAAGATAACGCCCCGCCACCGTTTGCTTTTTTGAAACAGGCAGCACATTGTATAAAAGGTTGCCGTTCTTTTTTTCAACAATGGTAAAGGGGTACGCAATGCTCATAATCACCGACAGCACGATGTACATCACCATCATGCTGTTGTTTTTTAAAACAACAGCAAATACTGGCCCAACGATCAATGTCAAAATCAAAATGGATTTCATATATGGCTTTACCAGCCTCATGTCCAGGCACATCAATTGATAAATCATTGCTTCGAGCCTCCTTTATGGATGCGGATCAACAGATCATCCAACGTGGCGTTTTCCGTTACCGTGTCTTTAGGGAAAAGACTTAAGTCACGCCGTAGAATCAACCCATCGTAGCCATAGCCGTTTTCGTTCAAGCCCAATATATTTCCCTTTAAACTCGGGTCTATCTGGGGCCCTTTAATCAGGCAGTACCGTTCCATCAATTCATCCTTTAAACCGGTGTAAACCAGCTTTCCTTCATCCAAAAGGGTAATATAATCGGCAATGGCTTCCAAATCCTTGGTCATGTGGGTGGAAAACAGTACGCCCCGCTGGCCATCCTGAATGTAAGCCTGCAAAATACCCATTAGCTCATCCCTGGTGACAGCATCCAGGCCGCTGGTGGGTTCATCCAATATCAGCAGCTCCGCTTCATGGGAAAGGGCCGCTGCCAGCATGATCTTCAGTGCCATACCCCGGGAATAGTCCTTCAGCTTCTTCTTTTCTTCCAATTCAAACTTTTTAAGATAGCCTTGAAAGGTTTCTTGATTCCAGCGCTTGTAAAAGCCAGCCATGGTTTTGCCAACGTCCGCCGCCACCCAAGCGTCCGGGAAGATCAATTGATCCATCACCACACCGATCTTTTGCCGAAAACCATTGGCTTTGTGGCTTTCCCCAAACACCTGAATCTCGCCCGAATCAGCTTCAAAATTGTTTAGAATCAGGTTCAATGTGGTGGTTTTCCCTGCCCCATTGGCACCGATCAACCCCATAATAAATCCCTGGGGCAATTCAAAGCCAATGTCCTTCAGTTGAAAAGCCCCAAAGCTTTTAGAAACCCTCTTCAAACCGATCAAATTCGTCACTTAGCAGTCCTCCATTAACAGTTTCAGCATTCTGGCCATTTCATCGTAGCTTAGCTTAAGGGGCTGCCCCGCTTGGATGGCCTTTTGCAGATGACCCTCGACCTGCCGCATTTTCTCTTCCCTTATCAGTTCCTGGTTCTGAGCCAGCACAAAGCAACCTTTGCCCTGAACATTGGCCACAAAGCCTTCCTGTTCCAGCTCACTGTATGCCCGCATGGTGGTAATCACGCTGATCTTCAAATCCTGGGCCAATTGGCGGATGGATGGCAGCTGGGCCCCTTCTTCCACCTCTCCTGCCAAAATAGCAGCCTTGATCTGTTCCTTAATTTGCTCGTATATGGGCCCCCCCGATGTATTGGAAATAATAATGTGCACCTTATCATCCTTCCGAGTGTTTATGTCGACTATAAACAGTATAATCAGCATGAGCAGTTTTGTCAACAAAAAAAAGCAGCCGGAAGGCTGCGGTTGCTTCTTATAGCGGTCTAATGAGAATCAGAGGCGTTAATTCATCCCCCTGGCCGGATGGATTGTCCTGCATAGCGTCTTGAATCTGGGCATCCGTTAAAGGGAAATCCTTGGATTTGCCCAGCTGATCCCGCTGAATGTCGTTGGCATCCATCAGCACCACCGGGATACCTGTATCTTCATACAGCTTCTGGCAAAGGCCATCGGGGTTATCGGGGTTAATCAGGGCCATCTGCTTGTACACATCAAAGCTGGAACGGAAATAGAACCCATCAATGCCCCCTACGCCCTTGCCGCAGATTTTATAGAACACGCCATGAACCCCAAAGGGCTTGGTTACCGCAGAGCACAATGCCGCAAAAAGCACCCTGGGAAGGCCGCAGATGTCGATCACCAATTGCATCTTATATGGTTCGTGCATGCCAACGCCTGTAACGTTAATCCCCGCGAATCGCCAAAGCAGGTTAGCCCAGAACCCCGGCTTTACCTCATCCCGGGTTCTGACAGATTCCACGCACATGCACATCACCTTTGCGCCAAAGGAAATAAGATCGCCATTTTGGTAAAGGGGCATCACATACTGGCGCACCAGTTCGGCCTGATCCTCGCCCCGCTGCACAAAATGGGTCTGGATAGCGTAGCGGTCATACTTCTTCCCATCTGCCCCGGTAACGGTGCCGCGGTCAAAGTAAACAATGCCGTTTTCTTCCCTGCGCTGGTCTTCAAGATTTCTGGATGCAATGATGCCCACAAGCATACCTCCTTGATAAGGCTAAAAATTATCCTGCCCATTGTACACTGGTTTTACTCTCTTTGTCAATTTAATAAACCGCCGCAAGTGCTTCGCGGCGGTTTATCCTGTACTAGACAGCCTGTTTATGCTCCTCTTGTTCTTTCATTATTAGTTGTATTTGTATCAAATCGATCCTGTTGCTGCACGCTAGCGCCAGCTCCATATTATTGTTGTCGTATGCCTGTTCCAGTGTTTTTTTCAAGTATGATAGCGAATCCATTTTCATAAAAACCTGTTGCATCTCAATAGCCCCCTTTAAATTTAGTGCACGCAGATTTGATACGGTTATAGAATACAACCAACACATAAAAAAAACAATCCCGAAACAATAGAAGTTTTGTCGAAGGCTGTCGATTTCAAAAATTTTTTTCCGTTTTCCGAAAAAAATGCTATAAAAACAGGCAATTTGCCCGTTTTTTATGGAATATGCTTGCGGTAAAGAAAGCAATTAAGTATAATATGTTTCATTGGAAAAATAAGGAGGCTACGGTCAGTGGCAAAAGAAAAAGAATCTCAATTTGTACAGCATATTACATCCCGCTCCGACAACTTCTCCCAATGGTACACCGATGTGGTAACCATGGCAGATTTAATGGACTATACACCCGTTCGCGGCTGCATGGCCATCAAGCCTTACGGCTATGCCATCTGGGAGCTGATTCAAAAGGAACTAGATGACAGATTTAAGGCCACCGGCCATCAAAACGTATCCATGCCCATGCTGATCCCCGAATCCCTTCTTTTAAAGGAAGCGGAGCACGTGGAAGGCTTTGCCCCGGAAGTGGCCTGGGTAACCCATGGCGGCGGAGAACAACTTCAAGAACGCCTGGCCGTTCGCCCCACCTCCGAAACCATCTTCTGCACCATGTACGCCAAATGGGTTCAATCCTGGCGGGATTTGCCAATGAAATACAACCAATGGTGTTCCGTTATGCGCTGGGAAAAGACCACCAGGCCCTTCCTGCGTACCGCAGAATTCCTCTGGCAGGAGGGTCACACCATTCACGCCACCGCGGAGGAGGCCCAGGAGGAAACCCTGCAAATGCTGGAAGTCTACCGGGATTTTTCCGAAAACGTAGCCGCTGTGCCCGTTTACTGCGGCCAGAAAAGCGAGAAGGAGAAATTTGCTGGTGCCCGGGCTACCTATTCCATCGAAGCCATGATGCAGGACGGCAAGGCCCTCCAATCCGGCACCTCTCACAACTTTGGCACCAATTTCTCCGAGCCCTTCGAGATCCGCTATCTGGACAAGAGCGGCGTTCTACAATACGCCCATGAAACCTCTTGGGGCGTTTCCACCCGTATGATCGGCGCCATTATTATGACCCATGGCGACGAACGAGGTTTGAAGCTTCCCCCCAAGCTGGCCCCCTTCCAGGTGGTCATCGTACCTGTAGCCGCCCACAAGCCCGGTGTTAACGAAAAGTGCCAGGAGGTCTTCGACCAATTAAAGGCCTTAGGCCTCCGTGTAAAGCTGGACGACCGGGACAATGTTTCCCCCGGCTGGAAGTTTAACGAATGGGAACTCAAGGGTGTTCCCGTCCGCTTGGAAATTGGCCCCCGGGATATTGAAAATGGTGTGGCCATGGCTGGCCGTCGGGATACCTTCGAAAAGCAAACCTTGCCCCTTGCTTCCTTGACAGAATCCATCCCCGCCTTGCTTGCGGATATCCAGAAAAATCTCTTCAATATCGCCCTCCATTTTCGGGAAGAAAAAACCAAGGTCTGCCTCAACATGGAACAGCTCACCGCACAAGTCAATGGCGGCTACGCCAAAACCATGTGGTGCGGCGACCGGGCCTGCGAGGATAAGATCAAAGAGCTTACCTCCGCCACCAGCCGCAACATGCCCTTTGACCAAACCCCCGTAGGCGATACCTGCGTCTGCTGCGGCAAGAAAGCAGATAAGGTGATGTATTTCGCTAAGGCATATTAAGACAACGGCATATCTTTATGCGAGAAACCCTTTCTTTTGCAAAAGAGAGGGTTTCAGCGCGTCGACAAAGTCGACGCTTTCGTGCGACACCTGTGTCGCACGAGGGATTTC
>JAVBTR010000049.1:0-27824 GCA_031556065.1 Eubacteriales bacterium
CCCGGTTTACTTATTATCGGGTGAGCTGGAACTGGACACTAACGATTTAGTGGCCGAAACCATCGAAATAATGGGCGATTGCTCTCCGCGCGAGGCAGCAATGCTTTTGGAAATGGTTCGTGCAGCCAGAAAACCTTTGCAGGATAACAGTGTAAAAGGATAGATCAACCATTCTAAGTAGAAAGGAAGAACACCAACCATGCCAACCGACAAACAATTGATGCCGGAAAACGAAAAGCTATATGAAATGATAGATCAAGGCTTGCATCTTGATTCCCCGGACATACTGGCGCAAAAGGCGCTTATCGATGCAAAGGCCATTGAGGTCTGTGTTTTATCAGAACAATAGAGAAGGGGGCTTCCCGCCATGCATCGATATAGCCAAGAAGAAAAACGAATGGCCCTTGAACGGGCCCATGAAATTGGGGTTACCGCAACCGCCAAAGAAATGAACATTGCCATTCAATCCTTATATAAGTGGCGCAATGATTTCAAAACAACCTACACAAAACCCGCAACGTCCGAACAGCCGCAAACGGATTGCTATTCCCTTGCTCAAATGGCCAAGGAAATTGAGCAGCTAAAAGAAACCACCGCCAAGCTTAAAAAACTCTTAGCAGCGGTGATTGTGGATATGTAGCTTGCACGTAAACGCATTGCGGCCCGCCTAAATGGCGGGCCGTTCGCGTTTTTGTGGTGTTTTGAGCTTCGCACTTTTAAGGGCGCTGCCCTTAGACCCGTTAAAGGGATTTCATCCCTTTAAAATCCCATCATTTTTCCTTGTCCCACTTGCGGTAGGATTCCTTAATGGTCTTATCCTTGGCCTCCGAGCTGTAACGGTCAATTTCCGCCCGGCTCTTATCCCCGCCATGGGTCAGGCAGCCTGCCCCGTTTAAACATCCGCCCTGGCAGGCCATTCCTTCTAAAAAGTTTCCGCCCAGCATATTCCTCTCTGCCTTCAATAGCGCCACCCGGCATTCGTCAATCCCGGAGCAAACCACAGGCTTCACTTCGAAATCCACTCCGTGCTCCTTGGCTGCCTGGGCAGCTGCTTCCGATAGCCCACCAGACCTGGCAAAAATCCGCCCATAATAAGACGCGTCCTCCAAGGGGGCTTCCGGCAGGGTGGAAATATCGATATCTTTGCTGTCGAACAGCGCCTGCAATTCTTCAAAGGTGATCACGCTATCCACAAAATGCCGCACACTGTCCTTTTGCAGCTCTTCCTTTTTGGCCGTGCAGGGGCCAATAAACACCACCTTACAGTCGGGCTCTTTTTCCTTTAAATGCTTGCCCATGGTGGCCATAGGCGAAAGATTGTGGGAAATATACGGTACCATCTTCGGGAACTTGGTTTCAATATACTGTACGAAGGCTGGGCAGCAGGAGGAGGTGATCATCCCCTTTTGCACCAGCTCCGCCGCTTCATCATAGGCCACAATGTCCGCAGCCCAAGCAGCCTCGATCACTGAATGGAAGCCCAATTCCTTAAGCCCGGTAACCACTTGTCCCAGCTTTGCGTAAGTAAACTGGCTGGCGATAGACGGCGCTACCACCGCGTATACTTTAAACTTCGTGTTCTCCATGCTGGTTTGGATCATTTCGATCACGTCCACAATAAAAGACCTGTCCATAATAGCGCCCCAGGGGCAGGTATAGACGCAGGCACCACAAGCGATGCACTTGTCATAATCGATCATGGCTGCTTTGTTTTCGTCCATGGAGATAGCCTTGACCTTGCAGGCCCGTTCACAAGGGCGAATGTTATCGGTAATAGCGCTGTAGGGGCAAACCTTAGCGCAGGCACCGCATTCCACGCATTTGCTTTTATCGATATGGGCTTTTTGCTGGTTATCAAAGCTGATGGCGCCCCGCTTGCACACATCGGAGCAGCGGTGAGCCAGGCACCCACGGCAGGCGGGGGATACATCATAGCCGCCCATGGGGCATTCATCGCAGGCGATGTCGATAACCTCGATAGCGCGCTGCTTTTTATAGTTGTGGCTTACCGCAATGCGAATCCGCTCAGACAAGATAGCCCGCTCTTTGTACACGCAGCAGCGCATGGTGGGAATCTTACCGGGGGAAATCTGCTTGGGAATCTGCCGAAGATTTTCAACCAGGGTGCCCTTCCATTCGTGCCGGGCCACTTCCCTTAACACCTTGTATTTAAGATATTGCACCTTGGTGTCGAACTTTTGTACTGCCATCTGTTACCACGTCCTCCCAAACCCTGAAATATACCAATTTTCGTTTTGCAGTTTGTATTCCGCGTTTTCAACCACCCGCTCCTTGGAAGGAACGGCAGTAAAATTATGATGCTTGCGTTTGGGCTCCAGGGTATACCGGGTGCAATACCGTTTGATCTTGCTGCCCACATTGCCCTCGATGGTGGTTAATTCCCACACCCCATCGGAAATTTCCCGCACGGTTTCTACAATGCCCGTATGGTATGAGGCGCCTCCGCCGATCTTGCCATAGATAATCTGGTACCCGGGCTTGGGAATGGTTACCAGCCGCTCTGCCAGGGAATACCCGTTGCGTACCCGCATAATGTTCACTTCGTACATTAAAAACATATCGGGAATGCTTTCAATGGGTTCATATTTCATGTCGGCAGTATTCACATTGCCGGCCACATAGCTTTCGATCTGCGCTTCTTTGATCATGGGCACCCCGGCCTGATTGGCTAACCAGGTTGTAAACGCACCGCACCATTCGATCTTGGTTTTATCCCCGTAATACCATTTGGTGTATTCGTTGGATTTTTCCAGCCTTTTTCCCCCATGCTTTTCCAGCTGCTCCTGAGCCAGCGTGATCATCTGCTGAATTTCGGGAGGCGGGGTTTCTTCTTCCCCAAGGGCGGGCAAATAAGCGCACATGAAGGCGCAGCACAGAACCAACGCAAGTAATTTTTTCATAGTGCCTCCTTAATCAAAACGCACCTGGCCCATTAAAAAGGGCGGCAAAAGCTGCTTGTAGGCATCCCGAACCATTTCCTTAAGCGCTTGCTCGCCCGGGAGCGGGTTCCCGTTTAAGGGCTGCGCCATCAGCATCATGGGTACGCCGAAAATATGGTAGGAGATCGATTCGTAAGCATCATAACCCGAACGGTTATAAAATGCAATACGCTTAGCACGAAATACCTTTTCGGCCTCGCATTGCGCCAAATGGGGCCATTCCACTTCAACGATCAGACAGCTGCTATCTCTTTGGTACTGCTCCTTCAGCTCTTTCAGCAGCATGGAGCCATACCCCTTGCCACGGCTATTTTCGGCCACAGCCAGATGGGTAATCAGCACGCCGCCGCGTCCGGCGCACAGGGCATAAGCCGCGGCAGGCAAGTCTTCTGTGTCCATGCCATAGGCTTTAAGCGCCCCTGTTTTAATTTGCTTTCCAAGGCTATGCTTTGGCGGCCTCTCGTTACGCGGGAAATCCCTGCGCATTCTTTCGTATAAAGCATCAAACTCCCCAAGGGGCCAATCCCGTAACATTTTTTACTCCTTACGCGTTTTCGAAAACGGCTTCCCCGTCTTCCTTTACCAATGTGCCCATGTCATCGAAATGCAGGTTCACAGGCTTGGTGATCAGGTATTTTAGAATTTCGTCCATCCGAACGCTTTCTTGGAAGGTCACCAGGGAAAAGGAAACCCCCTGCCGCTTGGCGCGGCCGGTTCTTCCGATCCGGTGGAGGTAATATTCGTTTTCGTTGGGCAGATCGTAGTTGATAACCGCCTCCACATCTTCCACGTCAATGCCCCGGGCCGCCACGTCCGTGGCCACTAATATATTAAACTTGGCTTTTCTGTAAGCCTGCATGACCTGGTTGCGAACCGCCTGCTTAATATCCCCGTGCAAACAATCGCAGGAATAGCCTTCCTTTTGAAGCCGCTTGCACAGCCTGTCCGCCATGGATTTGGTATTGGTAAACACCATAACCCTTGAAAAGGCGTCTGCGTCCAACAAATACAGCAAATCCTCGTATTTTCTCTCCCGAACAGAGGAAATAACATACTGGGTAATATTGGGCCGGTTTTCTTTGGTGGCCGGTACAATGATCTCCAACGGTTCTTGCTGGAACTTCCAGGCAATGGTCATTACATCCTGGTTGGTGGTAGCGGAAAACATGACCAGCTGCCTTTGGGGCGGCGCAGCCTCGATAATTTTTGTCACATCTTTTACAAAGCCCATTTTCAGCATTTCGTCCGCTTCATCCAGCACCATGGTATGCACATGGCTTAATTTGACCGTGCCACGCTGAATATGGTCCAGCATTCGCCCGGGGGTGGCTACCAGAATCTGGGGGTTGCGTTTTAGCTGGCTTAATTGCTTGGTAATAGGCTGGCCCCCATAAAGCACGGCGATCCGCACCTGGGGAATAAACACCGCCAGCTCTTCCAATTCTTTGGCGATTTGCAAGGCCAGTTCGCGGGTAGGGCAAAGAACCACTTCCTGCACCCGGGTGTCTTTTAAATTAATGTATTCCAGCATAGGAATACCAAAGGCGCAGGTTTTGCCTGTGCCGGTGGGGGCGATGGCGATAATGTCCCGGCCAGCCATCATTTCCGGTATGGTTTTCGCCTGCACGGCGGTCACCGTTGAAAAGCCCATCTTTCCAACAGCCTTAAGGACCTCTTCAGAAAGATCCATTTGTTCAAACGAGGTTATTTCCGACAATGTTTTAGCTCCTTTGAATTAATCGTGGTAAGCCATAATGGCCTTGGCAAGCTGATCCGGGCAGGAAGTATCGCCCTGGCAGGGGGTCCCCAGCAGTTTTTGAGCTACTTCATCGGCTTTTTGGCCGATAATCATGCGGGAAAGCCCTCCGGTGTTGCCCATGCAGCCTTTTGTGAAACGGCACTGTGTAATGATGCCGCCGATAATCTCCAGTTCCACCTGTGTGGCACAGGTGCCTTTCATGCGATAAGTAAACAACGATCGCGCCTCCATATAATTTGTTCAACTTTCTATTATTCGGCCTTGAACATTACTTTTCCTGCATGACGTACGCTTTTTGCCCTGGTTCATATTATGGTAAATAGATAAGGGGTGAGGGCGGGAATGGAAGGCAACATTTGGATTGCGGCAGGGGAAAAGGGGCTACTCCCGGCCATTAGGGCGCTTGATCTGCCCGATGCTCATCTTCTGGCTGTGGGGCAGGATCAGCTTTTTTGCTTTAGCCGCCAAAAAGGGGAAGTGCTTTATGTGCAAAAAGAAAGGTGGCTTTCTTCCGCACCGGGGCTGGAAGCCATGTGCATTTCACAAAATGGCCGGTTTTTGTACCAGCTTAGCGGTGAAGCGGATACCCTGCTGTGCGTGGACGTTAAAACCGCCCAGCCGCTGTTTTCCGTTAAATGCGGCTGCTATCCTCAGGATTTGAGCCTGCATCCGGCCTATTCCCTGATTGCTGCCGCTACGGGGGCCGCGGGGGAAATCAAGGTGTTTAAAACCCCGGACCTGACACCCCATTCAACCTACCGTGTGCCCGGTATTGCCGCAAGGGTGGCTTTCGCGAAAACCGGGCTTGTTTTTTTGTCCGCGGTGGAAAAGGGCGATGTACATACCATGCTGGGGTTAATCCGCCATGGCTCCAGCTCCTTTGAAGAGCTGGCTTTGTATAAAGGGCTTCCGGGCAGCCTTTGCATTTTGCCGGATGGGACGGTGGTTCTGTCTGTCTGGGGGCAACTGATACGGGTGCGGCTACGGCCTTATAAAGTATTGTTTTCAAAGCCCGTGGAGGGGCTTATAACCCACATCGCCCAGGATAGCGGAGAACTGCTGTTAACAGACAGCGCCCTGGGGCAAGTATCGCTGATGCCCCTTAACCAGTCAAGGCAAATGCTTCCCTTATACCAGGGAGATTGGGTTTACGGTGTTTTTGGAGAATAAAGGGATGGTGCGGTGGTTATCCTATGGCTAAAACCTAAAGGAGGACAACAAGGATGATGGATCGCATTGCGCTGGTGCTGGTAATACTGGGGGCCCTTAACTGGGCGGCGGTGGGTATTTTCCAATTTGACGCGGTGGCGTATTTCTTTCAAGGGCAGGGTTCCCTTGTGAGCCGGATCATTTATACGGTGATCGGCGCCGCGGGGCTGTGGTGCATTACATTGCTGGTGAAAGACCGGGAAACAAGGGAAGAAAAATAGGGGATTTTCAAGGGTGGTAACCCTTGAATCAGCGCGTCGACAAAGTCGACGCTTTCGTGCGACACAGGTGTCGCACGAGGGATTTCCCTCACTGCACTGTAAAATCTTCGGTTTTACGGTCGTGTGTTCGGGCCAGGTAGGAAATTCTACGAAATTCCACCGAAAATCGCCGCACATGTCGCCGATTTCGGAATGAAAATCGGAGGGTTTGACCCTCCGATACCTCCCGGGGTTTGTTGATGGTCTGTTTCAAGGGTGGTAACCCTTGAATGGGGAAGGGGTTTGTTAAGGTAGACTTATATTTTAGGTTATTGAAACCATTGTCGTATATGTCACTGATCGGAGAAAACCTGGAGTAGTACAATATATGTGTGCGGGAGCGAAATACCCTATTTATACCATTGGGTCTGTGCCTCCCACATCCGGGCATATAAGGTGTCGCGCTTCATCAATTCTTGGTGCGTGCCCGATTCAATGATTTTTCCTCCCTGCATCACATATACCCGGTCCGAAAGCTTGGCAATACTCAACCTGTGCGACGCCACAACGACGGCTGCTTCCATCCGTTCTCCGAATATCATGTTGTTTAGTCGGTTTTCTTCAATGGGATCAATGGCACTGGTCGGTTCATCAAATAAAAGAAAATCTGCATTCTTGTAAAAGCAACGAGCAATCGCAACGCGTTGCCACTGCCCGCCAGATAAATCAGAATCGCCGAAGATGTGCCCTAAATGGTCACCAAGTTGGGGAATGAGCTTATGTAACCCAACCCCATTAAGCAGCTTCTCAATGCGTAGCATATCCGCATTGCGGCTAAAGGCAATGTTTTCGCCTAAGGACATATCATATCTGCAATAATCTTGATAATTTACGCTGACATTATTAAAAGTATAATGATGCTCTGCATTTAGCATCTCGTTTTGATTAACAACGATACTGCCATTCGTGGGAAGTAAATATCCGGCTATAAGTTTAATCAAGGTTGATTTTCCGACACCGTTGTGCCCCACAATGACTATTTTTTCGCCACGCTTGATGGAAAGCCGGATGTCATTGAGGGCATCCGTTTCCTTGGTAGGATAGTGGTAGCTTATTTGTGAAAGGGCTATATCGTTTATCTGCATGTCTATTTCATCACCGGTGTTGTCGTTCATAAAGGCGAAGAAGGGTTTTGCTAGTAAAATGAACTGCGTAAAATAACCCGCACCGGTAAATAGCTCTGTATACTGGGACTGCAATAAAGTTGCGGCATATAGGGTTGCAACAAACTCACCAAAGGCGATCGTGCCTCTTGAAAAGAAATAGGTCGTCACAGCAAAAATGCCGAACTCCGCCACTGCCTTAATAAGGCCGAAGAAGCTTTTTAATCTTATTGAAACCATATCGATTTCGCATTCCGTATCAACAAGTTGTTTGGCGGTTTCCTCCCACTTATCAATCATAAATGCTTCACTGTGATAGCATTGAATTTCCTTATAGTACTCAGGCCGTGTCAGGCATTTATACCATTCACTTTCACGCTTCATTCGCTCTGCTTTGATGCGCTTTTGACGCTTGTGCTCTGATGCCGCCATCAGTCTTTCCGCGAGGGATGGTAACGCAGAAAGCATTATCAGCAACCACAAAGCAGGGTGTATGGCCGACAAATAGGTGCCTACGAGTAATATGCTTAATCCAATGGCGGCAAAATCCACCACGCACTCCATAATACGGTAGATATTGATGCTCGCTACTTTAGCCTCCCAGGTGGTATTAAAAAATGAAGGGGTTTCATATTGTTCCATGCATACCTGGCTGCACTTTTCGTGCAGCATCTGTTTCACCTTTTTTTCAAAGGTGGGTAAGCCGCTAAACTGAACTCGTACTCGCTTATAATAGATTGAATAGGATTTCATGATGAATAGATAGAGCATGTATAGTAGCAGCGTAAGGACTAAAAGACTCATATCTGTTTGCCCAATCGCAGAAACCATTTGAACCTGCCCGTAGAAATCACGGCTTAAGGCGACACCTGCTATCGGCAAAATCGCAAATAGAACATTGATTATTATCATAGCAATAAAATGACCCGACATGAGACGAAAGGAAAGCTTGACCGATTGAACTGGCACGCTTTTGGAAATAGCGTCAAAGTATTTGCTCTTCATCAATGTAAAGCCTCCTTTGCGCATCGTATAGCTCGCGATATAGACCGTTTTGATTCATTAGCGTTTCATGATTACCCTTTTCCTTCAATTGGCCATCATCTAAAACCAGGATCTCATCGACGGTTTTGATCGCGCCTAAACGGTGAGTTGCAAAAATAACCATTTTATCACTAAGAATTTTTTGACAGGTGCTAAAGATATCTCTTTCGGCAATGGGATCAAGGCTGGCAGTGGGTTCATCCAATATAATGAGCTGGGCTTTTGAAATAAATGCCCGAGCGACTAGCAATCTCTGGAGCTGTCCCTTTGATAGTAAAGTTCCCCCTTCATCCAACAATGTCAGCGGTGTATCAAGGCCTTGCTGCAACGCTTGCACATCCTGCGCCACCAGTGCCGCTTCAAGGGCACGGTATATCTCTTCATCACTTGTAAGTGGATCATTGCCCATTAAAATAAATTCCCGGATACTAATGGGATAAACACAGAAATCCTGAAAAATTGCTGTAACACCGCCTAAATCGACTCTCTCTGAGGTAAGGACCTCACCATTGGATGCCTCGTATAGACCCAATAGCACTTTTATCAAAGTCGTCTTACCGCTGCCGTTAAGCCCTACTAGCGCATAGTGCTTATTAGCGTTAAAGGATAACGTGATATCTTTCAGGATATAATGATCCTTTGTATAGGCAAAGGAAACATTACAAAGACGCAAAAAATCGTCCGAGTACGGGGGAGACACTTTTCTCTTTCGCTCAGAAAGCGCAAGAAAGTTGTTAACCTGTTTTGCAAGCGCTTGGTACTCGTTAAACGATTGAAAGGCGCCTGTGATTTGTGTGATACCGCTAAGCAGCATCGCTGTGCATTGGATTACGGCAGTATAGGCACCTAAAGTCATCAGGGACATGGACAGGGGGCTTATAAAATAGGCCATGGTAAATACCGTTAAACATATGATAACCACCTCAACCAACGTCTGAACTCGAAATCGGTTTGTTGCGCTTTTTTTATTTATTACGCTCGCGCGGTCAAATTCTTCAGAAAATTCATTATCAAAAAAAGGATATGTATGATAGGTCTTGCGCTCATAGGCATAGTCCCGTTTGGTCATCACGTCGGAAAGATAATTGTATTTGCGCGCATTCTTCATATAGGCATTCCAGAATCCCTCGGTTTTTTTACCAGTAGCTCTGATGAAAATGAAGGCTACGCAAGTAACCGCTATGTAAAGAAGAATGACCACCCAGTAGGTCTTTGCCAGCAAGAAAATAAGCATAGCAAGCAAAGCGGCCGCATCAAAAAACATACATACCAACTTTCTGCATGCTTCAGACTTTTCATAGAATGAGGCTACTTTATCTAACAAATCCTGCGTGGATAGATTCTCTTTTTCATGCATATCGAGAGTATGAAGCTTTTCTAGTATTTTCTTAGTTAAGCGATGCTTAGACGTTTTTTTAAATCGCAGTTCCATCGCGGCAATTACTAAGTCAAGAATATAGACAAGCAAGAATTGTCCGGCGACTACAACGATGAGAAGCGTGATGCGATTGGAGTCTCTATTGAACACAGCATCTATCAGCCACATCTGTAGGCTAAGAGCCAAGGCTCTTAGCATTGATCTAATCAGTGAAACGAAACAGGCTGAATAGCAAAAATATATGCGATGAAAAGGATTTACATGGTTATCCATGACGACATCTCCTTCAATTTAGATATCTCCAATTCTGTTGCCTTTTTCGCCTCGTAAAATTTCTCGCCAAAGATTATTTTCGCATTTTCTATACTGGGAGCGCTATAGAAAGATAGAAAGGCCTCACGAGTAGATATAGTAATTATATGCGAAATAAATATTTTGGCAATGGCATATGAAAATTGAATATCAAATTTTTCGAAGTTTAACCATATATCGAATAAATCAAATGATTCGACTACAAATTGATTTATCTTTATTGTTGCATCAAAATATTCGGCGACTCCCTCAGATATAAATCTTGACTTAAATGTAATTGGGAACTCTGTATAGCTACTTGCAATATGCGTCAATTCATGTCCCGAGTCTTCATCCATGAACACATGTATCGTGGATAAGGAAGGGTTAGCATAACTTAGATTGTTGCCAAGGATATCCTTACGACCATTATAAACAAAGACATCAACACATTTTGCAAGCTTTGCTTGAAAAAATAATTGAACGCGCTCAAATGCATGTTCATATTTATTGATGAAACGGTCTCGATCATTTTTATCAGGCACATCTATGAAATGGTACTGGATATTTTTGCTACTATGCTGTGCGGGAGCTTCGATGTGTAACAGCCTAGCCCATTTTTCCGCCTCGGTTGAAAAGTCGGATTCTTGTAATATTGATTTCTTAAATAAGGAGGCGGCCTTACGATGACGCCCAAACGAATACTCGATTAAGCCCAAATAGCATAAGACTTTGCTGATATCTATTGAATTGTCTACATCATAGTTAACTAGCCCAGTTAGCAAACTATAAGCAGAGTCTTTATATCCCATCTCAAAAAGGGATAAACCTAAATAGTATTCATCTACTTCAGATAATGAATCCAGATTACTCAAGCAATATTGAATTAAAGAGGAATAGTCTTTTTTGCTATATAAACCTGTAATTTTATCCATAAATATGCGGCAGTGAAACCAAGTCAAAGGGAGAACATAAGCGCTTGCCTTGTACTACTTTATGCAAGATGCACCCTCCCAAGCAGTCTGGCAAAAGAGCACATTCTATACATTTTGGGTCGGAAAAGCAATTTGCTGCCTGGTACCATTTAAGTACCTTGTCTCCATTAATCTTCAGCAGTCCTGTAGTATCAATGTGGCCTATCTTTCCCTTTTGTTCACTAGTCGAGTTAATACATTTCCAAACGCTAAGATCTGGATTCAAGTAAAAAAAGTTTTCATCGCTACATGCTTCGCAGGATCTACAGAAATACTGGCTTTTCATCGTTTGATACCCCATACGTATTGCCATCTTAATGTATTCTTCGTATTCATTGGGATTATTGCTATTACGTTCAATATAGTTTTCGGTATTATAGACTGCTCTGAAGAAAATACTTATGCTTTTTCTGAACTCGTTTTTTATCAAACTAAGCGTATGCTCAATTTCACTTAATTCGTTGTTATTCAGATTAATCCTAAGTATGAAACTGATCTTAGAATCTTCAAGCCGGGGACCGATAACGTTATTAATGACATTAAGTAAAAGGCCAAACGAAGGAGTTCCATTCTTGAAGCATCTATATTTGTCATGTGTTTCAGCGCCGCCATCAATTGTTATCTGGATCATTTTACAATTATGATAAATGAACTTTTCAATGTTTTTATTGTTAAGTAAAGATCCATTGGTAATTATTGAACAGGAGTAATCAAATCTATTTGCCTCGGATAGATGTCTTGTATAATCTAAAAAATCTAATATGGGGTCAATGACCAGTAAAGGTTCGCCGCCAAACAGGCTAATTTCAACATGTTTGTAATATTTAAAATATCTGCTCGCATACTTTTTTAGTATATCAAAATATCTAGCATCTCCACCTTCTTGTCTAAATGGAGCTTCAAAACAATAAGGACAGTTAAAATTTCATGCCATTGTAGGAACAAGGATTATATTTAATTCTGATGAATCAAAATATTTTTTTTGAAACACATACTGAAGAGCATCAATCTCGTTTTCATTCTTATCTATAGCGAAGCCATTATCGACAATATCATTAATAATCACTTGATCATCAATCGTGCCATTATTCATATCATTAATCAAATTGCTTAATGATTCTTGATTCGCTTTTAAAACTGCTTTCGTCAACGAATTATATATTATGCAATCACCGCTAACAACTTTTTCGACATTGAACATGCTTGGCTTATACAATTGCTTATCAATCCTTTCTGAAGATTGCAGGATCAAATGTCCACAGTGGATTATCAGAATTACAGATGACCTGTTAAATCAGGCCGCGACGCAATTTCCAGTGCAGGTACAGGCATCCCGCGGGGATATATGCTGTGACTTGTTTATATCTGTTGCCATGGTTTCGATTTGTTGCAGAGGAGACGTCTGCGCCTTTTTTAAAACAATACAGATATCCGCTCTACGTTTTTCAATGTATTCTTTCTTCATAAATTTCCCTCCATTTTTTGATCCTGCAATTTATACAAATAATACCATTGTTTAATAAAACAGTCAAATAAATTCTTTTTACGATGATAAGAATATATGGGACAGTTCGGGGGGCTGGATATATGTGGATGGGGATCGTCCGAGGGCACTGAAAAAGTAGGCATTTCCCCTTAAAAAAGGAGTGCTTACGAATAATTTTTTTTATCAACTTCATTTTGCCTCAAATCAGTAAAAAAGTGGCCAATTTGGGGCGCCTTTCAGTCCATATTTTCCCCTTTTAACTGGCATTTTGTGTTTTGAGGGTCGCCAGACAGGCAATCCGTTTCAGATTGGCTGTTTGGGCGATGAGCTTAGCTTGCAAGGTAACGCTAGATAGGTTAAACCCGTAGGCTTTGGCCAAACCAAGGTGGCGTTTCTGCTCGGCGTTCTTGGGCTCGATTCGGGCACGTTTGCGATATCCTTCGAAAAACGCTTCCGTTTTGCCCATTGGCTGTGCGCGTAGTATTCCGGTGCATTAGCCGTGACCTGAAATTGTTTCGCCTTACCCATTTGGTTCTGCATACATTTCTCTCGGCGGGGGCATGACTGGCATTGCGTTGCCTCGAAGGTGTAAACCGGCTTTGTGTATTCAGCCCCTCGCACCATTTGGCTAGAGGTGTGCACTTTTACCGTTTCATTTCCACAGATGCAGTACCATTGGTCACTGTCTTTGTTATAGCTTAATTGTTCATCGACGACCTGGTAACGGCTTGCGCTCACAGGAATGCATGCCGGAATCTTCTTGTCTTTCATAGCCTGCAATATCCCTGGTTGGAAATAGGCTTTGTCTGCCTGCAAGGCATTGATTTTAAGTCCGCTTTCAACTGTTCAGCTAAACAATTCCTCGATTCGTTTTCTGATGGTTGGGTCTTCTCCGATCAGTGACATACGTTCACAGTATACATCTGGGTTTTAGGGCAAAGCCCTAACGTAACTGTATTGAAATAGGAAAGCAATACCCAGGTCAAGGCAGCGTAGCGGACCTTGACCTGGGTATTGTTTGTTAATTTCAATGGGAACGATAGGGTCCCGCCCTATACCCGCTAAAGGGCTTCCATCCCTTTAGAATCCCCCCATTTTTATTCCGCTTTAGCAGGCTCAATCTTCAGTGAATTTGCAATGCCCTCCAGCACTTGGGTATGGGCATCGGTCAGCCCATTTTCTTCGCCCACCAGGCAGGTAATCTGAATCATGCAGCCCTCTTGAATGGTAGCGTAAATCTGTTCAAACCCAGTGCTTTCGGAAACCACCAGAAAGGTGAAATCCCCCAGCTGCTTTATTTCATGGCTGGCTTCGAACAGATCGTCCGCAATGCCTTCATATAAGGCGGCCAGCTTGTCCTCCGCCGCGTTATCGGAGGGCTCTTCCTCCTGGGCCACTACGATAATAAAGGTGCTGTTTTCCAGGCTGGGGGTGGTGTACATAAGCACCTGGGCGGAATCTCCCTCATCGCTGAAGGTTTCCACGAAATCCTCCGGCAAGGTCATGGTAACCCCATCATAGGCCAGCTCCAGGGTTTGGGCAAAAGCCGAAAAGGTAACCAACAGCATCAGTGCCACAAGGCACAGCAAAGCTTTTTTCATACTCGTTCACACTGCCTTTCTCACTTAAACCACAGAAAATCGGTACGGATGTAGCCCCATTCGCCGCCTAAGCGCACCTTGGAAAAGTCCTTGCCCTTGGAATAAACCTGGGCCTCCACACCAATGCTCTGTTGTGAAATAACCTTGCTCTGCATAGAAGGGTTGTCCCTGAAATTAACCTTGTCGCCGCCGTTGGGGTTAATCAAGATAGCCTCGATCCAGCCATCGGAGTTGTATTGGGGCTGCTGGTTGGGCTTATCGTAATATTTCTTCTGGGCCTTTAAATATTTGGCCTGCACATAGCCATGGACCTTGCCCACCTGAACCTCGGCAAAATGATCGTCCTGGCTCAAAATCTGCATTTTGGTGCCAATATGGTATACCCCCAGCACCTTGGAGCTTAAATCCTCGCCCGCGCGCACATGGAGCACAGAGGTGGGGTCGTTCAAAACCACGTAGCCATAGGTATAGCTAAGGGGAATCTTTTCGTTTTCATCCCGGTCAGCAGTAAACACGGTGGATACAAAGCCCAGCTTGCCGCCGATGCGCACCCAATCGAAATCCTTGCCCTTAATTAGCACGTCCAGCTCCGTGCCCTCTTTAAGCTGATCCATAATATTGCTATCTTCCTTCACAGGGGCGGAGCGGAAGTTCACGGTGCGGCCATTGTTATCGTGAATATATTTAAAGCAAGCAGCCTTGGGGCCTACGGTGATCATGGTATCGGCCATGAAACCGGCTGTGCCCTCTGCTGTAACGCCAAACCAGCCGCTTTGGTGGGAGGTGATGGCCACAGCCGTGCCATCGTTCACCTTTTTAAGCACCTTGCCGTGAAGGCTGGCCTTTTCCCGCAGATTTACATACTTGCCATCGTTTGTCACAACCCCTTGGCTGGCCACATCCGGATCGGCAAGGGCCACAGCATCCGCTGCCACAAAACCCTGGGTGCCGTCCTGAAGAGTGACCTGGCAGAAGCCAGCTCCTTTTTCCAAAACAGTGATCCAGCTATCCGCCGCAATGGCGCCTTGGACGGGTGAAGCGCTGTCCGCACTTTGGTAAAGAGGGGTCTCATTGGCCGCATAGGCATACAGCGCGCCTTCCCCGCAGGCAGCCCCGAAAGCAACCGTTAACACCATGGCTAATAAGATTCCTAGAAAAATCTTCCTTTGCATAAAAACCTCCTGGTATTTATTGGTACAAGCCATTATACCACAATTTGGTTTTTTTAGGGAAGAGCGCCAGAAGGGGTATCCTTTTAGAAAAAAGAATACCCCTTCTGGCAATATATAGCTATCATTCCTTATTTTGGCAATGCAATACACGTTCCCGATGTAAAATCCCCGGGAGCCAGACAGGGGTTGGCGCGAAGAAGCGAAGCCAGGGGCAGGTTGTACTTAACCGCTACGGATTCAAGGCTTTCGCCATCGGCAATACAATAGGTGTCGGGCAGTGCGCAGGCCAGGTTAATCCCTGGGACGCAAAGAACCTGGCCAGTGGCAAGATTGCTTAAATCCTGAGACGGATTGGCCAGCTCCAATGTATGCAGGTTAATGTTATGTTCCAATTGGATATCGGACAGGGTTTGCCCTTGGGTGACGGTGACTTGCACGCTTTCTGGGCAGGGCGGCGTGGTTGCTGGGGCAGGGGTTGTTTCAGCCGGGGCTTCAGGGGCAGGCTCCGGGGTTGTTTCGGCGGGGGTTTCGCTGGGTGCTGGGGCAGGGGTCTCCTCCTGGGTTTCGGCTTGGGTTTCACTGGGCGTGACAGGGGTTGGCGTAACAGGCGTTGGCGTAACGGGGGTTTGTGGAACGTGTTGGTTGGTTTCCTCCATGGGAATACACAGCACATCCCCAATCATAAGCCTTGCAGGGTTAATGGTGGGGTTGGCTTCCAAAAGGGATCGTAGCGGAATGCCCAGGCGATGGCTGATCAGGTAAAAGCTATCGCCCCGCTTGACAGTATATTGGTTTGCGCAAATCTTGTTTGTGTTTTCTGCCATAAAAATACCCTCCCTATGTTTCTCCCTAAAGGATATGCATAGGAGGGGCGTTTTGTACCTCTAAAGCGCAAACAAACCTAAAAAAAGGAGTGTATAAATGGCCGCGCCGGCATATTGATACAACCGGTGTCGGGTAGTGCGCATCAAAAGCAGGCCGCACAAGCCTTGCCCAAAGAAGACAGCGCTCCATGCCACAAGAGCGTCCATAACGGGGGATGCAGGCGCAAAAAGGGTGTACGCTGCCCTGCCAGCCCATGCCACCAAAACGCTGCTTAGAGAGGCCATTGCCCCGCAAAACAAGATGCGCGTGGCATGCCGCGCCGCATGGAGCGGGCTATGAGGCCAAAGGGAATGAGGCCGCCTCTTGAACAGCAAAAAGGGCCAGGTTCCCAAGACCGAAAACAAAAAGACCTCTCTTAAAAGCGCCGGGATGGGGTTGAGCGGCATCAAGCCAACGAAAAGCCCGCAAAGCAGGCTAAAGGGCATAGCAGCCACCATCAGGCCAAATGCCACTTGGGCAGGATAATCCCTCTTTGCAGGCGGCCGATACGGTATCTTATGCATTTTGACAAGCTGTTGAGCACTGGTTTTATTCATAATAAAAAAGCAGGGGGCTGTGGCCATAAGAAACAAGGAACGCCAAGGGCCCTGCCCTTGGAACCCGCAAAGGGATTCCTCCCTTTGATCCCATAATGGGGTTTTAAGGGTCGGTTGACCCTTAACCTGGGTCTAGGACAGTGTCCCAGCATTTCTACTTACTGCCACAGCCCCGTTTGTGTCCAGACCGGTTCGGCGGAATCCAAAGGCTTCCTACCTTACCCGAGCAAACGCCCGTAAAGCTAAAGGCTTTACGGTGCAGTGAGAGAAAATCCCTCATCGAAAAAGTGGCCGCAGCCACTTTTTCGAAACGTCATTACACCGTGGGGCTGGTCGTAGGCCGATTCGTGGGTGCCACTTCAGTGATTAACGCCGACACTTTCTGGTTTAATTCAGAAAGTGAGGTGCCGGAATCATCAAGGGTCTTTTTTAGCTCTTCGATTTGCTTGATGATCGTGGGGTCGTTGGTTACGCCTACTTCGTTGATGCCGCCTTTAACAGTGCCAATACGATCTTTTACCATATCGGTAAAACGGGTGGTCAAGCCACCTTTGTACTGGGTATCAAAGCTTACGCCAACGATGGCCATGTTGCCAACAGCAACAGCGGTGGCTGTATCGACTTCGCTAAGCTTTTCTACTTCAGCTTCAATCTTGTTCGATACCGTCTTCGCTTCGGGAACGGTCATCACACCGCTAACATCGGTGGTCGCCATTGGGGAAACCATGGGCGTACCGGTTGCCATCGGCAAGGTGATAACGGGTGACGGGCTGGGCAGCAGGCTGGGCGAAGGTGATGGCAGCACGTCCGCATTGGTCGCGCAGCCCGTCATCAGCGCCAGCGCAGCAGCGCACAGCAGGATGAAAGTCCACTTTTTGTTCAAGGTAATCGCCTCCTCGCGGCTATTGTGCGCAGGAAGCGAAGCAGTTATCAAAGTTAAACGATGGAAAACTTGGCTTACTTTTCGTATTGGGCGATTAATTTTAAAACCGCCCCAGTGCCTTCGGTAGCGGGATGTTCAGCCATGGCTTTTTCTAAGGCGTCGCGGCTGGCATATAAGCGGCGCAGCGCTTTAACCAAAGATTCCCTGGTTAAATCTTCCTGCAAAAGTACCTGGCACAGGCCTCTGTTTTCAAGGCTTTGGGCATTCAAAATTTGGTCCCCCCGGCTGGCACCCTTAGGGTAGGGCACCAATAGCATGGGCTTCTTCAGCGCGTGAAATTCGCAAATAGCGTTGCTGCCCGCACGGGAAAGAATCAAATCCGTGGCGGCCAGGGCATGGGGCAAGTCGTCGCTTAAATATTCCATTTGCCGGTAGTTAGGATGGTCTTCAAGGCTTGGCTCCAAGTTGCCCTTGCCGCACAAATGAAAAACATAGAGCCAGCTTGTCAGTTCCGGCAAAGCCTCTCTCAGGGCTTTGTTGACGCTTTGCGCCCCTTGGCTGCCGCCCATCATCATCAGTACCGGCAGATCGCCCTTGGCGCCAATAAGGCTCAGGCCCTTGGGGCGGGAACCTTCGAACAAGGCTTCACGCATGGGCGTGCCAGTTAAAACGGCCTTTTCACCGATGAAATTTTTGCATTCTGGGAATGTAACGGCGATCTTTTTGCAAAACTTAATGCAGATTCGGTTGGCCAGGCCCGGTGTTAAATCGCTTTCGTGGCAAAGGGCGGGCACGCCGTTAAGCCAGGCGCCAATCACCACGGGCACCGAAACAAAGCCGCCCTTTGAAAACAGCACATCCGGCTTCAGACTGCGGATCAGGCCGAAGGATTGAAACCCGCCGTAGATTACTTTAAAAGGGTCCTTGAAATTTTCAATAGAAAAATACCGCCTTAGCTTGCCGGATTTCACAGCGTGGTAGGTAACGCCCTCAATAGGCTCAATAAGTCCCCGCTCAATGCCTTTTTCCGTACCGATATAATGGATCTCGTACCCAAGCTTTTTCAGTTCCGGGATCAGCGCCAGGTTGGGGGTCACATGGCCAGCGGTGCCGCCGCCGGTTAGCACGATGCGTTTCATTATGAAAAGCCCTCCTTGGTTTCAAACAATGGGTATTATAGCATGATTTACCATCTATTGTACAATCTCGGTTTCTTTTTCATTCCCCGCTTGAAACCCAAAGCCAGGATGGTTATACTGAAGCAATGAAAAGGAGTGACCTTATCTTGAAATACGTTTTAGTGATTGGCGATGGCATGGCGGACGAACCGATTGAGGCTTTAAATGGCAAAACGCCCCTTGGTTTTCTTGATCTGGACGGTTTCGACCGCCTGGCCTCCTGCGAAATAGGCCTTTGTCAAACAGTGCCCGCTGGGGTGCCTGCCGGCAGCGATACGGCCATCTTAAATATATTCGGCTGCGATCCCAGAAAATATTACACTGGCCGCAGTGTTTTGGAAGCCGCCGGGGTGGATGTGCTTTTAAAGGAAGGCCAGGTTTCTTTTCGTGTGAACCTTTGCGCCATTCATGAAGAAAATGGCGCTTTGATTATCGATAGCCACAACGGCGGCAGCATTGAGGGGGATGAGGCGGAAAACCTGATGACCGCTTTGGTCAATGATCCCCGCTTTTTAAAAACGGCGGCTGCGCTGGGGCTTATAATCCACATTAGCCGCACCTTCCGGCATATTGGGGTGCTCAACGGGCCTGTTGAAGAAACCGCCGTGTTCGACATAATGGAGCCCCATAACATACTGGAAAAGGATATTGCGCCTTATTACCCCAAAGGCGCAAGGGCGGAGCTGTTAACAGCGCTGATGAAGACCAGCTATGAAATTTTAAAGGACCACCCCATCAACCTGGCCCGCCAAAAAGAAGGCAAGCTCCCAGCCAATATGATCTGGCCCTGGGGCGCTGGCCGAGCGGCCATCTTGCCCGATTTTAACAGAAGCTATGGCCATAGGGGCGATGTGATCAGCGCGGTGCCCTTGGTTTGGGGCATTGCCAATCTCTGCGGCCTGCCAGCGCCCAAGGTGGCCGGAGCCAATGGGGATTTGGATACGAACTATGAAGGCAAGGTAGAAGCCGCTTTGCAAAGCCTGCGCAGCGGGGACGATTTTACAGCCATCCACGTGGAAGCGCCGGATGAAATGTCCCACGCGGGGGATATGGAAAAGAAATTGGAAGCCTTGCGGCGGTTGAACGAAAGGGTTATTAACCCCCTTTTGGAAAAGCTTCCCCAGCTGGGGGATTTTAGGCTGCTGTTTTTAAGCGACCATCCCACACTGCTCTCTACCCGTACCCATGATGGCAAGGCCGTGCCCTATGCTATTTTCGACAGCCGAAAGGACCAAGGCCTGAAGCATAAATTCGATGAAGCCCATGCCGCCCAGGGCGTTTTCATTCACGAGGGGGACACCCTTATGGGAAGGCTGTTTGAAAAGCAGGGATAAACGGGATACAAGGGGCTGTTGCAGCCAAGTTGTCCCTAACCCTGCGCGTCTTCTTCTTTTTGTGAGTTGGCTGGGTCATCCAGCCATAATTGGAAGATTTGCTTATTGGTTTCCATATCGCGATGGGTTAACAGGTTAAAATACAGATTCATAAAGCTTTGCAAAAACACATTGGCAGGCGCTGCAAGTATGAAGCCCTTTAGCAGGTTTTGATTGAGGCGTGCCATTGGTTCCTCTCCCACAAGGGCGCTGACTTGGTCAAAAAGCGCTTTAATCTGGAAGGCATCCTGTTTTACGCTTAGCTCATTAAAATAGTCTTGTGCAAACTGTTCCAGCAGGGTTGGCAGCGCTTTTTCGATGCTGGTGATTGCCGTTAGCCGAAGGCTGGTTTCATTTTCTTGATAGCGTTTCGCAAAATAGCCACAGTCTCCTTCTTTTCTCAGCTTTTGAAACACAGTAAAATACGCCCGCTCTCCCGCGTCGGCAAAATCGCAGACCGGCTTGGCACCAAAGGCTTCGAAAACCTTGGATAAATAGCCATCTATCAGATAGTATTGCTTTCCAAGCTGTGTGCGGATATCAAGGGCATTTTTAAAGGCTCTTTGCTGGGCAACAAACCATTGTTCATGTAGCAGGCCATCAATAAAGTTTGTCGTGTTTGAAAAAATGTCCATTTGGTTATCCTCCATCATGTACATATGGTAGTATATAACTACATTACCACCATCTGTTCGTACTGTCAATGGCTTTAACCACTTTTAGTACGTTTCAAAGCACCACTCATTGTGGTATTCTTAGTGCAGATATGGAGGTGCTTGTTTTGGAATCCCGTATTCGTAATCTTCGAAATAAAAAAGGAAAAACCCAGCAAGCCCTGGCAGATGAGTTGAATATCTCACAGCGTACAGTCGCTGCGTGGGAAAAAGGCACACGCAAGCCATCTTATGAGCTACTATGCCAGATAGCCGACTACTTCGGCGTTTCCACCGATTACCTCCTTGGCCGGACAGAAGCCCAAACTGAAAAAGCCCCTGACCCTAAAGAAGGCGCAGGAGGCGATCATGAAAAGCTACGGCAGATCATCAAAGAAATTGTAGATGAAACCTTAAAGGAAAAGCGCACAGACACCAAATAAACGCAGGAGAAACGAAATTTTCTCCTGCGTTTTGCTTGTGTGGGTTAGTCGGCACATTGCTTCGCTGGTGCCTTTGGTTTTTTATATTGGAAACGTTGGGCTCTGCCCAAGCCCGCTTAAGGGGCTCGCCCCTTAAGAATTCCTTATCTTTTTAAAGCAGGGAGGCTGCTGCCTCATCCACCAGAAAGATCACATTGGGATGGGAACGAAGAATGGAGGCCTGGAGCAGGGGGGTTATATCCCCCTGCACAGCACCCTTAATGGCTTCGGCCTTGTCTTCGCCGGTGGCGATCAGTAAAACCTGCTTGGCCTTCATAATGCTGCCAACCCCCATGCTAATGGCCATTTTCGGCACCTCTGCTTCACAATTGAAAAACCGCCGGTTGGCTTCTATGGTGCTCTGAGTCAGCCTTACGGGATGGCAGGCATAGGTAAAATGATCGTCCGGCTCGTTAAAGCCAATATGCCCATTGCGGCCAATGCCCAGAATTTGCAGATCGATTCCCCCAGCTTCTGCGATCTCTGCATCGTAATCTAAGCCCTCTTTCACCAAATCCTGGGCATTTCCATCGGGCACTCGGGTGTTTTCTTTTTTTATATTAATATGATCGAACAGTTCCGCCTGCATAAAAGCATGATAGCTGCAGGGATGGGTTTGGGGAATACCCACATATTCGTCTAAATTAAAAGACCGGACACCGGAAAAATCCACACCACCCTGTTTATTGGTTTCAATAAGCGCCTTATAAGTAGGGATGGGGGTAGACCCTGTGGCCAGGCCTAAAATGGCGTTGGGCTTTGTAAGCACCTGGGCGGTGATCAGCGCGGCGGCAGCATTGGCGCACTGCTGCGCGTTTTTAAAAACATGTACCTGCATTTTAAACCCCTCCGATAAGATGTATTATTGATGAATGCTTTATTTAAAAGGCTTTACATACAACTTGCCTTAAAGGCATTGTAGCACGAATCCATGGGATTATCAACCCATGGCGCATGAAAATTCCATTTTTGCCACATACTAGGGCGTGCTCAATTAACCTGCAAAAAGGCGGCTGTATATGGAAACGAACTTTACCGGGCGCATTGCCAAGGATATCAAACAGGTGAAGGAAATGCTTCACATGGATGTGAACGTGGACATTAATCTTCGGGAATTTAACTTCCTGAATTTTTCCGCCGCGGTGTTCTATTTGGATGGCATGGTTTCATCCAATATGCTGCAGGCCTATGTGGTCAAGCCCTGCCTGGAAGCCAAGGAGCTTTTGCCCCTTACAGGCTCGGCCAAGGAGCTTCTTACAAAAAGCGTGCTGATCGCCTCTGCCTTTGAACCGGAGCCCAATATAAGGAAGGCCGCCCAAACCCTGATGGATGGCCAAGTGGTGCTCCTTTGCGATACCATGGATTGCGCGATCATTATCGATATTCGGGAATTCGCCAAACGCCCTGTGGGCACGCCCCAGACACAGGAGGTGGTGGTGGGCCAGCATCAGGGGTTCAATGAATCCTTAAGGGATAATGTGACGCTGATCCGCCGCCTTGTGCATTCCACCGATTTAATTGGGGAAATGACCACCGTTGGGGTTCGCATACCCACAAGCGTATCCGTAATGTATTTAAAGGGCATCGCCCCGGAACCCATGGTGGAGCGCCTTAAGAAGCGCTTAAAAGAAATTGATCTGGATTGCGTGCTTTCTATTGGCATCCTTCAGCAGCTAATTGAGGATAACCCCCTCTCATTTGTGCCCCAGTCAGCCAGCACTGAACGGCCAGACAGAGCTGCATCGTTTCTCTTGGAGGGGCAGATTGTTCTGGTGATGGATGGCTCGCCCATCGCCTTAGCCACACCAATCAGCTTTTTCCATTTGTTGCATACCAGCGACGATACCAACATGCGCTGGCAGTATGGGACCTTTGTCCGCATGATTCGCCTGATCGGGATCTTCATCACCCTTTACCTGCCGGGGATTTTTGTAGCCATGACCATGTACCATTTAGAGGCCCTGCCCCTGCCCCTGATCGATTCCATTATGCAAAGCCAATCCTCCGTACCCCTTTCCATTTTTATGGAAACGGTTCTAATGCTATTCATGTTCAACCTGATCAATGAGGCAGGCACCCGGGTACCGGGCATGCTGGGCAGCTCCTTAAGCATTGTGGCCGGGTTGATCCTAGGCCAGGCCGCTGTGGAAGCCAAGCTCATTAACCCGCTTTTGATTATAGTAGTAGCTACCGCTGGCCTGGGTGGCCATGCGGTTCCCGATTACAGCCTTTCCATCGCCTTTCGTATTCTCCAGCTGTTTCTGGTTCTTTTCGCTACATTGGGCGGGTTTTACGGGCTTTGCCTGGTTACCGTTATTATGATTTGCGGCCTATGCGGTATGACCAGCTTGGGTGTACCCTATCTGGCGCCTTTAACTCCCCGCCGTTCCCGCAACCTGGACCTTGTCGTTCGAATGCCCATCTGGCACCAGCGCTATCGCACCTATTTAGCGGACGACACTGCGCAAAACCGCGCAAAAGGCCGGATGCGAACTTGGGAAAGGAAACGCTGATATGTTCATTGAAAACACCATTTCCAAAGCGGCGGCCAAATTCGCAAAACAAACAGGTGCGCCCATTAACCGTCACGCCATGGCGGTGGAAATCCACCACAACTCCTGCGCCCTGTTATTCTTTTCGCAAATCATGCTTTACAGCACATTGGTTGGCATGCCCTTGGCCGGCCCTGCCCAATGGTGGCTGACGCTGTTTCAATTTTTTCCCGCGGCAGCGCTGTTTTTCGGCATGCGGCTGGTATTAAAGCTAAACCCGGGCCAGAACCTCATGGGTGCGTTTGAAAAGAGCCTTGGCAGGGTTGGAACAGCCATTGCTGTAGGCATCTACGGGCTTTTGCTTTTGCTCGATGCCTGGTTTACCCTTCACGCCCTGACGGATATTGTAGCCGCCTATGTGGTAAAGATGCCGAGCTACTCAATGATTGGCATGGCAGCCGTGGGCACATGCCTGGTGGCTGTATTAACAGGCGGTACCGATGGTAGCAGCCAAATGGTCTATCTCTTTACAAAGCCTCTGATGCTGTTGCTTTTCATTGCTGTGCTGGCCTCCTTTCAAATGGGGGGGCTATCCAACCTGTACCCCTATCTGGGGCCGGGCTCCCAATCTGCTCTCGCTTCGGGCCTGCAAGGCTGCGGGGCCGCGTGGCCAGTGGTTTTAATGGGTTTTGTACCCCAAGAGCCCAATGCGCCCATGCCCTGGCAAAGCCAGAAGCCCACGGGGTTTAAGTGGCTTCCCTACACCATTCTTTCAGTAATCTGGCCGCTTTTTAGCTATTGCTTTGTACAGCCCTACGATTCGCTCATGGCTGCCAGCACCTGGAGCGCGCGGATTGTTGGCTTTCTGCGGTCAAGCCCTTCCAAATTGATATGGGAACTGTTTTTAATTCGCGCCATGCTGGTGTTTACCTGCGGCATATGCAGCAGCGTGAGCTTTTTCAGCTACATTACCAGTGAAGGGCTTTTAAAAAAAGCCAAGCGAGCCTTTTTAGCCATTGCCTTCAGCGGGGTGCTGATGGTGCTGGCCAATTACCATTACGATTCAATGCTGGATTTGTTCGCCAAGATTATGCCCTGGCGGTTCCCGGCGGCTCTTTTGCCGCTGCTGGCAGCCACCCTGTTGTCCTTTATCCGCAACCGAAGCCGTATAAAGAAGGTGACCGCATGAAAAAGGGGCTGCTGTTTCTGCTTTTGCTTTTTCTCGCCATGGCACTGTCGGGGTGTGCAGCGATCCAGCTTGAAAACAGGGTGCTGGTGGTAGGTATGGGGCTGGATTTGGCGGAGGATGGCTGTGTGAAGCTGTCCATCCAGATATCCAACGCCACCCCCAGCCAGGGGGGGCAATCCGGCCAGTCCGACAGCCAATCCAGCGGCGAAAAGGACCCTAACAAGCAGGAGGGGTATTCCATTATTACTGCGCAGGGGCAGGATTGGTTCGATGTGCTGACAGCCATGCGGGGCATCTCCACCCATATTTTAAATTTTACACAGCTAAGGGCCATTATCGTATCGGAAAAGCTTAGCCAGGACAAAATGCTTTTCCATGTTCTAAGCGATATCTATTTAATGCCGCAAATGCGCAGCAATACCTACGTATTGGTGGCCATGGGTGAAGCGCTGGAATTTTTGCAGAACAACAAGCCGGATATTGGCGTCAGTCTTAGCAAATATTTGGATATTGCCATTTCAAACACCGTCAACAAGGGCTATGCGCCCAACTCCACCATTGGGGAATTGGTGCGGGATAAGGGCAGCGCCGGGCAAACCGGGGCCGCTCCGGTAATCATGCTGGGGGCCGTGGTAAAAGAGAAAAAAAATGCCCCCGATTCCAAGCGCAACCCCCACGATTTGCTGCCGGACAAGCTTACCTCCGAAGGGTCCAGCGCCATTCGCCTTATGGGGGCCGCGGTGACAGACGGGGAAAAGGTGGTAGGCTATTTAACCGGGTATGAGGTGCAGCTTTTAACCGTTTTAAGAGGCGACGCGGAAGAGGTACTATGCTATACCTCCGGCGGTTCGGTTATCACCCAAACCCGGCGGAAAACCCGCCTGTCCATACAGTTTGGCTCGCCGGATGTGTTGGTGGCCAAGGTGAGCTTAGTCAGCTTTGCCCAGCCGGGACAAGCAAACCCAGTTACCGAGGTCGCCGACATTTTTAAAAGAGATCTTACAAAGCTCATCGAAAAGCTACAAAACATGGGCGTGGATTCAATAGGCTTCGGCACTGTTGCCATCAGAGGCTTCGATACCATTTCCCGCTGGGAAACCTACGATTGGGTGGCAAGCCATTTCACCAGCGCTGATATTCAGATCGAGGTGGAAGTAATGCCCATGCTCAGCATTATATAAAAAAACCGCCGCGCATTTCCCGCCTCCTAATAAGAAAACATAGAAAATCCAGTAAAATCAATGTTTTCAGAGGCAGGGAAACACGGCACGAAGTCAAAAAATCAAATACTGGTAGGAACAAAGCCCCATAACGGAAAGCGTCACCGTTATGGGGCTTTTTATATAGATGAGCATTACGAAAAAGGATGATGGCAAAATAATATTATCCTTTTTCATAGGGCAGTTCATGAGGTTGCGTTATACAAACGCGCTGGGCACCACAAAATCCTTATCAGATAACGGCAACAGCTTATCGTAATTACAGATGACACAGCCATTGCCACGCTTTACATCGGCTATCTTATCCAGCACATCGAAGGAAGTGATATCGCGCTTATTGGGATCAGCATGCTTTTTGATTTCAATCGGAAAGAGTGTACCGTTTTGATAAATCAGCAGATCAATTTCCTTTTGATCCTTATCACGATAGAAATAGAAAGGGGGTTCCTCGCCAGCATTGGTGTAGCTTTTCATAATCTCCATAATGATATAGTTTTCAAAAAATGCGCCTGCCATTGCGCCATGCTCAAGCACATCTGGCGTGTTCCATTTGGTCAGATACGCTGCCAGTCCAGTATCCATAAAGTAAAGTTTCGGGGTCTTGATGGCACGTTTGACCACATTGTTGTGGAAGGGCTGGAGCAGATATACGATGTTGGATGAGCACAGAATAGAAAGCCATCGCTCAACGGTGGGTTGACTTACGCCCACATCGCGTGAAACAGCTGCCATGTTGATGAGACTTCCGACGCTGGCAGCCAGTACCGTCATGAACCTAAGAAACTTCGCTTCATCTGCAACCTGTGTTAGCTCTCGTACATCACGCTCGATATAGGTTCGGGTATACGCTCCATAATAAAGCTGCCAGTCCATATCGGTTGTGTGCATTTCAGGTAAACTCCCACGGTGGATAAGCTCCCATATTCGTTTGTATTCTAATGGCTGAGCATTTGTGCGACGTTCGGTTAAAAATTCATCGGTGGGAATGAAGGACTTAGCAAAATCATCCCCCCGCAGCTCACGGGTCGAAAGCCCGAGTAGGTTCAGAATCCCCGCTCGGCCCGCTAATGATTCGGAGACATTCTTCATCATCTTAAACTGCTGTGAGCCTGTCATGTAGAACAAGCCCTTCTTTTTGCTTTCGTCGGCCTGCATCTTCACATATGGAAATAAAGCGGGAGCGTATTGAACCTCGTCAATGATTAATGGTGGTGCATAAGCTTTGAAAAAAGTTCCTGTCTGTTCAATGGCAGATTGCAAAACAAAAGGATCATCCAAAGTGACGTAAGGAAGCTCTGGTTTAAGCTGTTTTAGCAAGGTGCTTTTGCCAACCTGGCGTGAGCCTGTGACCAATACCGCAGAAAACAGCTTCTCTGCTTTGCGGATCGTATCTTCCATGTGACGCTTGATATACATTCGGCTCAGCTCCCGACCAATTTAATATTTGATATTATTATAGCCGAACAGTTGGATTATATCAAGAAATATTCGCGGGAGTGAAAGAGAGATGTATGCAAAGTCTGACCTGCTATAAATTCTTATCTTGCCGATTTAAGTGAACAGGCTATCATCACCGCACAGTGCGGCGAAACGGAGGAGTGTTTCAAATATGGGTTTGCGTTGGGAGATTCTTCTGATAATAGAAGTGTACGAGCTGACCTACTTCAAAACAAACTGTTAAGAGCGGCGCTTTAGA
>JAVBTR010000087.1:0-48660 GCA_031556065.1 Eubacteriales bacterium
GCGTTGGTAGCTTCATCAATGCCGATTCCGTTACAAAGCTTGAACGGATCCGTTCCCTGCGTAAATGACGCCGGTGATCGGGGACGCAGGCACCCCGGGCCGACGTCGCGGCATTAAGCCGCGAATGCGAAATTATTATCGGCAGTTATTGTTTTTCCCCGTTGTTCTGCGGTTCAGGGGCCGCAGCTCGCTTACCATACCTTCAAAAACCCCCGTCGAAACCAGTACACCCCCATGTTATAAGTTTAAACCTTCTGGCTCTCCCGCAGAGCCCTTTGAATATCTCTTCCGGCATCTTTTTCGGCCATAGCATCCCGCTTATCGTGCAGGTGCTTACCCTTGCAAAGGCCCAGCTCCATTTTCATCCGGCCGTCTTTTAAGTATACCTGCAAAGGGATCAGCGTATACCCTTGGCGTTGAACCAGGCCGAAAAGCTTGCGTATTTCGGATTTGTGCAGCAGCAGCTTTTTAGGGCGCATGGGATCGTGATTAAAGATGTTCCCTTGCTCGTAAGGGCTGATATGCATCCCCTCAGCAAAGATTTCTCCGTTCTTCACGATGGCAAAACTTTCTTTTAAATTCACCCTGCCTTGACGGATAGATTTAACTTCGGTGCCCTGCAAAGCCAGACCGCATTCGTAGGTTTCCTCTACGAAATAGTCGTGCCACGCCTTGCGGTTTTGGGCGACGGGCTTGATGCCCATTTTCTTCGGCATCCAACCCCTCCTTTGCCTTGCCGTGGGGGATATTATAACATAATTGCAGGCGCATTGCAATGTTTCGGCTTTTGGCATATAATGAAAGAATCTTTTAGTAAAGGATGATCGCAATGCAACAATTGGCAAAAAAAATCAAGGCCGCGGCCATTTTATTAGGAGCAACGCCCATTGAAAAGCGCAACGAAGCACTCTTAGCCGTTGCGGCTGAATTAGGCAGCAAAAAAGAGGCTATTTTTAGCGCCAACCAGTTGGATTTGGCCGCTGCAAAGGAACTACCCTCCCCCATGGTGAAACGGCTCACCTTTAATGAAGCAAAGCTTACCGATGTGATAAACGGCCTTCATTCCCTTGCAAAACTACCCGATCCCATCGGCCACACCACCTTGGCAACCGAGTTGGCCCCGGGCTTGAACCTCTATCGGGTTGCATGCCCCATTGGTGTGGTGGGAGTCATCTTCGAAAGCCGACCTGATGCGCTGATACAGATTTCGTCCCTGTGCCTCAAAAGCGGCAATGGGGTTGTATTAAAAGGTGGCAGCGAGGCCATTAACACCAATCGGGCTCTTTTCAATGCCTTTATTGCCGGCATTGAAAAAGCAGGGATTTCCAGGGACACTATGGGCCTTTTGGAAACCAGGGAAGACGTTAATGCCATGCTGAAGCTGGATGATTGCATCGACTTGATCATCCCCCGAGGCAGCAATGAATTTGTACGCTACATTATGGATAATAGTCGCATTCCCGTTTTGGGCCATGCAGATGGTATCTGCCATGTATACGTAGATGAATCTGCCGATATCCCTATGGCAATTCGCATTGCTGTGGATAGCAAGACCCAGAACGTATCCGTCTGCAATGCCGCCGAAACCCTGCTGGTACACGAGAAAATTGCCCGGGCATTTCTGCCCCAGCTGAAAAAAGCCATGGATTCAAAAAACGTAACCCTTATCGGCTGTGAAAAAACCCAGGCCATCATCCCTGTTACTCCCGCCACTGGCAAGGATTGGGAAACCGAATACCTGGATTACGTTCTTTCTATCCGCATCGTGCAAAGCCTGGAGGATGCTATCAACCACATTAACACATTCGGCTCCGGGCACACCGATACCATTGTCACCACCGATCCGGAGGCCGCCCAGCGCTTCATGGCTCTGGTAGACAGCGCCGGAGTTTATCACAACTGTTCTACCCGCTTTTCCGATGGCTTCCGCTATGGTTTTGGCGCAGAAGTAGGCGTAGCTACCGGCAAAATTCATGCCCGCGGTCCTATGGGGCTAGATGGCTTATGCACTTACAAATACAAGCTCTTCGGCTCCGGTCAAACTGTCCAGGACACGGTGGATGGAACGGTACAGTATACGCATAAACCGTTGTAAAAGCGGAATATATTATGCGCGAGGGGCTTTCTTTTTCGACAAGAAGGCCCCTCGCGCACGCTCTCTAAGAAAACCTTTTTTGGGATTAGTGCCTCTTTTAGGCGGTTTCACTCATCTCCATAGAATTCAAACCTGTTTTTCCCGTTGGTCTTAGCCCGGTATAACGCTTCATCCGCATAACGAACCAGGGATTGGTAGTCCTTTGCGTCCTGCGGGTAGCGGGCGATGCCGACGGAGCCGGAAAAATGGCAGCCGCCCATATCTGTTTTCGTGTGGGCCGAGCTGAACGAATCGCATAGTAATTGTGTTTTTGCCTTGAGCAATTGGATTTCAATGCTTCCCGGCAAGAATGCCACAAACTCATCCCCGCCCATGCGGGCCAAAATATCCGAGGAACGGAATAGCAGCTTTAACTGCTCACCTACATACTTTAGAATTTTATCCCCCGTGTGGTGGCCGAAATGGTCATTAATTTGCTTGAAATTATCGATATCGATAAATAGCATAACCCCTTCTTTTAGGGAATCCCTATCCATCTCCTTAAGCACCATTTCTTGGAAGGCGGACCGGTTGTTCAGGCCCGTAAGGGGATCCCGCTGTGCCACGGTGCGCCATCTTGTGGCTTCGGATTTAAGCTCGTTTACGTTAACCAGCTTGCCGATGACGTCTGTTAAAACTGGGGTTTGCATATCGTCATTGAAAAAACCTCTGGCAACCAATTCAAACCATTCATACTGGCCGCTTTTGCCCATAAACCTTAGCATTTTGCGAGTGCTTCTTTTAGGCCCATGCCTTAGTTCGTCCAGCGTTTGATGCAGAACTTTTAAATCATTTTTATGTAAAAGAAGTGGGACACGGTTTTCATCCATCATATGTTTTATTTCCATAGGTAAATCTAGCACCAAACTAACGTTTTCACTGAAGCGAATCGTATCCTCAATGGCATCATACTCATAAACCACGTCGCCGGAACTGTCCGCAACGATATGGTATTTTGCCCGTTCAATCTCCAATAGTTTGATGATCCGCTGCAGTTTTTCATCAGATTTAGGCGGCTGCATTATCAGCTGCTTTACCGGCGCTTCATGGTTTCTGGCAATGTTGGAATATTGCTTTTTCAACTGTTCCTCTACTTCCAAAAAGCAAGCCAGCATTTCCGGGTTGAATTGGCCGCATTCCCCATCGCTGATCATTTGGATCGCCACTTCATGGGACAGGGCTTTTTTATAAGGCCGCTCCGATACCAGCGCGTCGTACACGTCGGCCAAGGAAACCACTTGTGCCCAAATGGGAATTGCGTCCCCCTTGATACCATCGGGATAGCCTCTGCCATCCCAACGTTCATGGTGGTGACGGCAGATTTCATAGCAATATTGATAGTATTCTTGATCCTGTACATAGTCCAGCTTTGCCAGCATTTCGCAGCCCTTAATGGTGTGCTGTTTCATGAGCTGGAATTCTTCATCCGTTAGCCGGCCCGGCTTGTTTAAAATAGCATCCGGTACGGCGATCTTGCCAATATCATGCATAGCTGCAGCGTTGGCAATAATATCGATCTGGTTATCCGGCATTTTGAATTTCTCATGCTTTTCACCCAGCGCTTTTAGCAAAACCCTTGTAATGTCGCGGATTCGGCTGATATGAGAACCAGATTCGCCGTTGCGAAACTCTACAGCAGTGCACAGCGTATCGATAACGAATACGTTGGTCTGCTTTAATTTTTCGGCCTGCTCTTCCAAGATAACGGTTTGTCGGCGTACTTCCTCTTCCAAATCGTGACGGTAATCATATAGTTCAACAATGTTGTTGACCCGCTGACGCACCACCGCCGGGTTGTAGGGCTTGGATATAACGTCCGACGCACCTAGTTCGTACACCTTTAAAGAAATCCGCTCTGTGGATTCCGCTGTAAGCAGTACCACGGGAATGGATTTCAGGTAACCTAAACGGCCAATTTCCTCTAGAGCCGTAAGCCCATCCATTACAGGCATCACGATATCCAATAGGATTATGGCTAAATCATTGCTGTTTTCCTTGAGCTTATCAATAGCCTGCTGCCCATTCTCTGCCTCAATCACTTCGTAACTGTTGCTGAACAACTCGGACAAAATCGCTCGGTTTAGCTCTACATCATCTACAACCAGCATTTTCTTTTTGCTTACAGGTTGCGCCACTCAAGCCACCTACTTAACTGTTAGTTTCGTTAATAATTTTAATAATCCGGCCATACTCTGCTGCAAGCGCCTCGTACATTCGCTTCACGTTTTCGTTTTGGCCGCCACGCAGATAATTAACCAATTCGGAAGCTTGATTGCCCAGGGTATCAAGCCCTAAATTAAGAGCAATACCTTTGAGCGCATGGGCACCGGCCAAAACTGCTTCCGTATTGTTTTCTTCCACCGCTGCGTTTAAGCTTGCAAAGGTTTTGTCTTCCGGGAATTTTAATAAAAACCGCTTTGCCAACCCTTCGTTCCCGCAAAAGCGGTTAAGCAATGTTTCTGCATCCACATTCAGGCGAAACAACAATTGCATAAAATCCATTAAATCAACTCCACAAACGTGATTTTATTAAATGTATTTTTATTATAGCCCCAATTGCTATTAATTTCAAGGGAAATCACCCTTTCGCTTAAAAGCAAAAATTTCATCAAACTTTTGAGAAGGATTTAGCTTATTGTTATAGAATAAACGAATTGGGCAAGATTGCCACTTGTGTACATTTTTAAAGTGACATCTTTCTCAAATAGTATTTTCGGAGGTTGGAACATGAGCGTGAATCTTAACTACCTTGGCATCATCAACACTGCCGCCGTTTACCACAACCTGCCTGTTGGCGAATTGGTACAGCGCGCGGTCGACCGCAAAGAGGGCTTCCTTTCCAACACCGGCGCACTGGTCGTAGAAACCGGCAAATATACCGGACGTTCCCCTGATGATCGCTTCATCGTAGATGAACCTTCCATCCATTCGGAAATCGACTGGGGCAAGGTGAACAAGCCCATTAGCGTAGAGAAATTCAACAATATCTACGGCAAAGTAACTGCTTACCTCCAGCACCACGAACTTTTCGTGTTTGATGGTTTCGCTGGCGCGGATGAAAATTACCGTATCGGCGTGCGCGTTGTGAATGAATTAGCCAGCCAGAACCTGTTCATGCATCAGCTGCTTGTTCGCCCTACGGTCGCGGAATTAGCTAACCACAAGGCCGATTTCACCATCATCGGTGCCCCCGGCTTCAAGTGCGTTCCCGAAATCGACGGCACCAATTCCGAAGCTGCCATCATCGTTTCTTTCGAAAAGAAGATCGTGCTGGTTTGCGGCAGCTATTATGCTGGCGAAATGAAGAAATCCGTCTTTTCCATTATGAACTACCTCTTGCCCAAGCAGGATGTATTCTCCATGCACTGCTCCGCTAATGTTGGCAAGGATGGCGACGCTGCTCTATTCTTCGGCCTTTCCGGCACAGGAAAAACCACCCTGTCCGCTGACCCTAACCGTAACCTCATCGGTGATGACGAGCACGGCTGGAGCGACAATGGTATCTTCAACATCGAAGGCGGCTGCTACGCAAAGTGCATTAACCTTTCCAAAGAACACGAGCCCGATATCTACAACGCCATCCGCTTCGGCGCTTTAGTCGAAAACGTGGTTTATGATATGGATACTTTGGAACCCATGTTCGACGACGATAGCCTTACCGAAAACACCCGCGTAGGCTACCCCGTAGAATTTATCCCCAATACCCAGATCCCTGGCGTGGGCGGCCATCCCAAGACGGTTATCTTCCTTACTGCCGATGCTTTCGGCGTGCTGCCTCCTGTGTCCAAGCTTAACCGTGAATCCGCTATGTATCACTATGTAAGCGGCTATACCGCCCGCTTGGCTGGTACCGAACGCGGTGTTACCGAGCCTCAGGCTACCTTCTCCACCTGCTTTGGCGCTCCCTTCCTGCCCCTGCCTGCGTCCCGCTACGCGGAGCTTCTGGGCCAGAAGATCGATGCCTACGGCTCCAACGTATACCTGGTGAACACTGGCTGGGCTGGCGGCCCCGCTGGCAATGGCGGCAACCGTATGAAGCTGCCCCTCACTCGCGCCATGGTTACCGCGTGCTTGAATGGCGATCTGGAAAAGGCCGAATTTGTTAACGATCCTATTTTTAATGTGCTTGTTCCCAAAACCTGCCCCAATGTTCCCAATGAAGTCCTCCAGCCCAAAGAGATGTGGCAAGATAAGGATGCTTATGATAAGGCCGCCAAGAACCTGGCTGCCATGTTCCAAAAGAACTTCGAAAAGTACTCCAACATGCCCAAGGAAGTGGTGGAAGCAGGCCCTAAAGCTTAACATTTAATTTCATAAAGTTTATAAGAGAGGGACTTTCTTTTAGAAAAAAGAAGGTCCTTCTCTTATGCTTACCCTAAGAAAATCTATATTACGAGGGACAATATTTTCCGCCTCATGAAACGAAACAGGGTTCTGAGCGTCTTTAAGGTGTAGGAACGTTTTTACACAATAGATAAGGGAGGTGCCTTCATGGCGGACCGGCAGGTGTATGAGCAAACGGTGAACGACCTTTTGCCCACACTGTACAAAATCGCGATAGGCATTTTACGAATGGACGCGGATGCCAGGGACGCAGTGCAGCAAGCGCTGCTAAAAGCCTGGGAGAAGAAGGAAACCGCAAAGGACGCGCATTTTCGGGGATTTTTAACCCGGGTATTGATTAACGAATGCCGGAACATCCAAAGGCAGCGCAGGCGGGTTTTTCCAGCGGAAATAACCTGGACGGCAGAGCAGATCGCGCCGGATTACCGGGAGCTTTACGAAGCCCTAAGCGCCCTTAACGAAGACCTGCGGCTTTGCGTGATCCTCAAATACATCCACAACTATTCGGAAAAGGAAGGGGCACAGGCACTGAATATTCCTGTGACCACCTTTAAAAACCGCCTGCACCGGGCCAGAAAGGCATTACGCAAGGAACTCGACCGGGAGGTGATGTTTGAATGAAATGCGTTTTGAAAATCAACCATGATACCATCAATGGCACGCTTCCCGAACTGCCCTCCGCCTTTGAGCAGGATATGCTCAACATGATTGCCCGCCTCCCGGAAAAAAGGATGGAACAGCCTATGAAACGGAAGGTTTCCTTTGGTTTGGTGCTGGCGCTGGTATTGGCGCTATTGGTTATCATCGGCGCCGTCGCCGCTATTTTCGGCGGAAAGGATTTTACAAGAGAGATCATCGCGCCCTTAGCTCAGGAGAGCACAGACAATAAGTTTACGCCTGAAGAAATGCAAACCATTTTAGCAAAACTGGATGAATACGGTATTGCCCTGGAGCCGGAGTATCGGCAGCATCTTGAGACCTTTAGTGAATACAAGGAAGAGCTCATGCGAGTAATCGTCAAAACCGAGCTTGGCTTCTACCCTTCCACCTGGTCTGTTGAAGACCAATACTGGTACAATGAAATGCTAGTGCAAACGGGCCTTTACCCTGTCCAGGAACACGCCCTGCCAAGAGAGGGCGAATTGACTCAGGAGCAGGCCATTCAAATGGCTATCGACTTTTTCCATACTGAATACAGTAACAATGAAGATTTTGAAAACAAAACACTCTTTCTCCGGCATCTGCAATGCCTTGAAACTTATCAGGTGGATAACAGCGAGGTTGGCCGCTGCTGGGTTATTGAGTACGAGCCCCTTGATGTACATCACGGGTATTACCATGTGGCGATCGCAGCCCAGGGCCAAATCTTATATCACTACACTCGAAATGGTATGGATACGGCCCAAACGCCGGATGAATTGATAACCGCTTATGATCGTATCTATCACCAGTTTTCCGATTGGGAAATGGATACCTGGGTGCAATTTTCCAAGGATTTAACCACGATCGTGGAAACCTACGGCCTGGAGTTCACTACCTATACCCAAATGGCAAACCAGCGCTATGCTATACCCGACGACAAAGCCATTACCAAGGAGGAGGCCATTGCGATGGTTGACACCATTGAATGTGATCGGGTGGAAAGTGCCGTATATCTGCTTGGCAACGCTGGCCCCAAGTGGAAGATTACCCTACAAAAGGGCGACCAATATTACCTCTTCGAAATGGATGCCTATACAGGCCAGGTAATCAATGCCGAAATTCGCGCTACATTCGATACCAAGCTGCGCCGCTATGTGCTCAATGAAACCCAACCATTAATGGTGAACAAACGTACTGAAGCGCTAAGCTCCGTAGCAATAGGGGAGCCGCCTCAATCTGCTAAGAAGAATGAACCCCTAACGGAGCTTGGTACCGACGGCTACCCTCTTTTGTGGCGGCATCCCCAGGTTCCTCAGGCCTTTTGGGATTATCTGGCCCAAACAGGCCTCACAAAGGATAATGCGGTGCAAAAATCCAACGAATGGATCGATACCTACGGCGAATACTTTATCGATTGGCCCATAGAATTGGCTGCTGTGTACGATTTCTGGCACTATTCTGTAAAGGATACAACTGCCGTCAACGGCATTCCTTTGGAGGAACACCTTTCCCCCGAAGCAGCCATAGGGCTGATATTACCTGTTTTTAAAGAGCATATGCAAGGGGTTTTAACCGAGTCAGAAGTCGATGACCTTCGGGTACAGATACGCCTGAACTATGGTATCGACGGGAATATAGATTACTATTATGTTCAATTCTTTGCTATGGTGGAAGGCGGTTACCGTCAAGTCGGTGATGCGGGTATCGATGCGCGCACAGGCGTTGTTCAGTTTACAAGCGCAGCCATCTACTCAAACGGTTAACTTGCATTAAAAAAGAAGCAGCGGTTTGCTGCTTCTTTTTTAGGCCGTTCTTTTACATGTTAACATCTACATCGGTGTCGTTCTGCCGATTCGCTCTGCGCCCTGAACGCTTTGTCTGAGGGGCGGCAGCGGCTTCTTCCTGGCTTTGCTCTTCGCCACTGGGAGCGGGGGAATCGGGCAATTCAGCCTCGGGCTCCGTTACCGCGTTTACTTCATCGTCGTCCGGCAGATCTACCGTGAACAGATCATTGCTTTCTTCGCTGGGGTCTTGGTCTTTCGTTTCTTCTTTACGATCCTCTTCTTCGTTTTCTTCCCGTTTGCTGGGTTCCTTGGAATAATCCCGGCGGGAGGTTCTTTCAAGGTGATCGTAAGCCTTATCGGAAGCCCGTTTGGCGGCTGTCCGGCGTACCGTGGCCACTGCAAGCAGTACTACAGCCACAGCTAACAATGCCAGGAACACAATGCTCAATACATTCAGCACCGATTGAATGGTGCCCAGTGCTGCGGGAACGCCCGCATCGGTAGGAATGGGTAATTGGTTGCGTGTAGGTGCCGGCAGGGTGGGGGCTTTGGTGGGTTCTGGGGTGGGCTGAGTATAGCTGATCATGATAATGTTGCTCTTAAATTCCACCGTGTTATCCGTTTGATCCTTGGTGGAAGCTACAAACTGGTATTGGCCGGCCATGGAGGCGGCAACATCCCGTTTGAAGGTTTTGGTTTCCCCGGCCTTAATTTCTTCAAAGGTGTACATGTCTTTGCCGGAGGCCTTCACTTTTACGTTCTTGGCGTCCACTTCACTGGGATTTGAAACCGTTACGCTGAACTTCACAACCCCGGGCTGTTCATAAATTACATCTGTATCGGAAGTGGCGGAGATTTGCAATTCCAGCTTCTTGCTGGGGTCCACAGCCGCGACGTCTACCTTGCCAGTGGAAAGAGTCATTGTATTGCCGGCAGCGTCCATCGCCTCTATGTTAAAGACATAGCTGCCGTTTTCACGCACAGTGATCTCCTTGGTTAGCTCCAATTTTTGCTTAGCAGCCAATTGCTGGTTTGTGAACATTTCCCCCTGTACCGCATCGGTTACGCGGATGTTTTGGTAATCCACATTGCCAGTGTTTTCAAGGGTCAGTTTTAATGTAACAGTTTCATCGATGTTCACCTGCTTGGCGGAGGCTTCAAGCTTGGCAGTCAAGCTGGGTTCGCCGTAGGTGATTTTGGCCGCTTCTACCTTGGTGGTATAGGTCTTGGAGCCGCCTTCGGCCTTATACGTAATCGTCGCTTCACTGGTTAAATCCTTAGTGCCCATGGTCACGGTAAATTTCGCTTGGCCAGGTACGTTAGGCTCCAGTTTTGCAATGGATTGCGTCTTACTGGCAATGCTGGAATTTTCCTTGAACTTAATGGATTCCACAGCCACATCGCCGGTGTTTTCGATATCGTAGGTGACGGTGACGGTATCGCCCTTTTTCGCCATGGTGTTGGAAATGGTACGTTTTACCGTGATCTGCGGTTCGGGAGTGGATTTTTTAATCGACGCGGAAGCACTGACTGTCTTTCTTACCAATTCCCCATCGTCGTTATAAACAGGGTATTTTAACTGATAGGAAATCTTACCATTATCCAATTGCGTTTGGGTGACATTCCAAGAGGTGGTACAGGTAATAGTCGAGCCGATTTTAAGTGCAGCAGAGCCGCCGTCGCCAAAATCGGTGACGGTTTTGCCGTTAGGCCCGTATAAGGTTACATTGCCGGGCATGTCGTCATCGCCCACATTGATTACCTTCACTGAAACCGTTACTTTTTTCGGTTCCGACATAATATTAGGGCTAATGGAAATTTCCAGTTTAACAGACCCATCTGCGTTGGCAACGGCACATAATCCGAACAGAAGCACCAGGCAGGCAATCAACCCAATAAGAGCACGCTTCGTCATTGTTTTCGGGCAAAAGCTTTGCTATGCCCTTCCTCCCTTCCACCGCGCAAGTTTACTTACTGCGCATTGGTGAAACAATATCGAGTATCCCACGAAATCGTCAATTTATACGTATATAGATTCGCTCTATGATATTGTAGTGCATTGATGGTTTCGTGTCAAGCAAATGGGCGTGGCATTGGGCAAAATAAAACGCGAAAAAGCCATGATTTTACAAGTTTTTAGCCCTATGGCACCAGGTTTAGCATATCCTTTCCGGTGCTGATATCCACAAAGCTATCTGGAACCCGGAAGTTTGACACCCCCAAAAGCAAAAAGGGGACGCAAAGGCTTATGCAGCCTTATTTTTTTGTCAAATTCCGAAATAATACTTTCGTACTTTTACGTACCGTTGTATAATATAGGGATGGAGGGACGCACTATGAGATTGAAGATAACCAAGTCCAAGAACGCGGCATCCTTATACGTTATCAAATCAACTTACGAGAACAAGATCAACTCTTCAAAAATCGTGGAAAAGCTTGGAACCTATGCGCTGAGGTGCTTTTTACTTAGGCTTGGATTCATTGGTACAGAGTACAAGGCAGCACGGGGATTGTTGATAAAAGATGTACCTGGGAACTCAGCATTTAGAAATGGCAAGCTTGAAACCGCCGAAGAGATCGAAATCCTGTAAGCAAAGGAACTTCATATACGCCACTGCATGAAAATTGTAGTGGCTTTTATGCTCAGAACACGCATCCAGCGATTATCAGCATGGAAACATTTAATCAAGCCAAGGTAATTATGGCTCAGCGACATGATGAGCATAAGACCAACCCTGTTGATTCGCAGTACCCCTTCACTGGGATCATCAAGTGTGGAAACTGCGGCAAAAACTTCATGCGAAAAAGTCGAAGGGGTAGGGGAATGTGGCAGTGCTATAACTACCTGTACTTTGGAAAAAGCACTTGTTTCGCAAAGCAAATCCCCGAGGATGTGCTATATGACATTTCCACAGATGTATTGGGTCTTACGGAGTTCAGCTATGATATCTTCAAAAAGAGAATACAGGAGATCCAAGTGCCAGCGCCCAATGCGCTGGTGTTTCTTTTTTATACTGGAGAAAAAGTACAGCGTGAATGGCAGAACCGTTCACGCAGCGCCAGTTGGATGGACGAAATGCGGGCGGTTGCTTCCATAAAGGGTAGCCAGCGGACGGTATTGCCGTCAATACAATGGGCTTTCATTAGGCATCATCATAAAACATGGAGGAAAGCATAATGACCAATTTAGCCCATATTGCCTTGAATGGCGAAAATACAAGGTTTGTGAACGGTGTGAATGTTACGACAATTGAACCCAGACCCAAGCTTGCAAATTCCATTGCTGCAGGTAAAGCGATGAAGCAACGCGTGGCTGCTTACGCTCGTGTTTCCACGGATGTGGCAGCCATTTTGGTCCTAAGGTGTGGCAGTCCAATACGAAGTACCGGCGCACCATCTGGCGGTGCAATAAGAAGTATAAGGGTGGAACGCCATGCAAAACAGGTCATCTTTATGAAGACGGGATAAAAGCAGCTTTTTTGAAGGCTTTGGCAGAGCTGCTAAAAGATCGTGAACCTTTGGGGAGAGCTTGCGATCTGATGCTGGAGGAGCTTGGCTCCTGCAAAGAGCTAGCTATTCAAATTGATGATACGGAAAGACAATTGGTTATGGTCAGTGAGCTGCTGGAAAGGACTGTGGCTGGCCGTGCTGCCGGGGATATTGGGCATACGGAGTTTATAAGGAATAAGGGACAATATGATGCTCGAATCGAAGAATTGAAGGGAGAGCTTGATCGATTATTGCTCCAGAAGCTGGAACGGCAAGTAAAAGCTAAGGCGATAAAGCATTTTCGATCAAAGGTGTTGGAAAACGAGCTGGTGCTTGATTCCTTTGATGAATACCTTTGGACTGGCATTGTGGAGAAGGTTGCGGTTCTGGAGGATGGGGGATTGGAGTTCTGGTTTGTGAATGGGTCAATGATTCGGGTATAGGAAATCCCTTGTAGCGGTATCAGGATATTACAATACCCATATGGCCCCAATATTCACTGGTCTAGGTTTTGTTTATATTCTGACGGCGTTTTGCCTACAACTGTCTTAAACACTTTCATGAAGTATTTTTCGTTTTGAAAACCCACCTGTTTTGCGATTTCATATACCTTGTTTATGGGATCTTGAAGGAGTTCTTTCGCTCTTTCAATACGCACTTGATGAAGATATGTCACGAAAGATAAACCGGTTTTCTTTTTGAAAAGCGAGCTAAAATAACTTGTGTTCATGTTAACCAAGTTTGCAACATAAACCAGACCGATATCCTTGGCATAATGCTGTTCCACATATTGAATGACCTGCTTCACAGGGGATACGGCCTGATACGGACTGGTATTCTTAACAAAAGCTGTGATCCGGGCTGTGATCGCATCCACAAAGTCTACATATAAGGTTGAAGCACTAAACAAAAATTCGATGGTTTGTAGTTGATCGAGATGTTCTTCGTAGTATCGGTATTGCTCCGGAGAATAAGCGCAAATGGATAGCTCCAAGAGCTTTGCACAACGAATCAAGGTTTTGGGATTGCAGTTCTGAGATAGCGGCAGCGGTGTAAAAAAGTCCCTAATCGTTCGCTCGATGGCGACAAAATCGCCAATGGTCATGGCTTGACGAATGAAATGTAAAAGCATATGGAGGTCTTCCATGTGACCGGAAACACGTAAATCATTTTGAGTTAATATTTTGTCTTTTACATTAGAAACTAGCCTCAGATCCAATAGGGTTCGGCAAGCATCGCACATGTTTGGCACATCCGATAGCCTTTCTGTCTCTGCCATGGCTACCGTACATTCCTTAAATAATTTTTTATCTAAAGCAAATGCGCTTCGAAGGGCAGCAGGCACATCTGCGGCTGCGGAAGAATCTGGGCTGAGTGCAACCAGTGCAAAATGATAACGGTAGCTGGTTGTGCCGCATAAAAGTAATTGACTATCGGGGAATGTCGCTTCTAAAATGGTTGTCAGATTATTTGATTGAAACCCTTTACCATAGCTTGCGACAATGAGTAACCTACCATTGGGAAGGGCAGCATGCAAAACCTTGCATTTTCGTTCCAATTCTGTTTTATTGTTTTGGCCCAGCATAATATCCCAAAGCAAGTTTGCTCTGTACCGGCCGATCTGCTCTTTTTGGAGCTTTCGCTCAGAATTGCGAAGCTGCATTTCTTCCTTGTGAAAATTCAACTCCTGAATGATTTTTGCCAAAACAGTCTCAAGCTCCAGCCTCTCCACAGGCTTCATCAGATATTCTTTTACGCCATATTGGATGGCCTTACGTGCATATTCAAAATCGTTATATCCGCTTAATATGACGAAGGATGTACTGGGGCGAGTTTGTTGGATCAGACGAATCAGCTCAAGGCCATCCACAAGAGGCATACGGATATCGGTGACAATAATTTGGGGCTCAAAGCTTTCGAATAGTGCCAATGCGCTCTGCCCGTTTTCCGCTTCCTGAATCCTCGCCAACGGAAGCCCCATCTCCCCGATAATTTTAACAAGGCCACGGCGGATAGTCGAATCGTCCTCTACAACCATCATTCTATACATTAGGGTTTCTCCTTTTGGCCAGGCTGTCGATTTGGCAAGAAAATGCGTGTTTTTACGCCTCCGGTTTCGTTTTGCTGTATGTCCAAAGCGCTATCCTGGCCATAAGTGAGCACCAATCGCTTATTCACATTCCATAAACCAATACCACCCTCATGGGCATAAGTGGAGGATGTATGGGAAACGCTTAAAATATCGCGTAAATAGGCGAGCCGCTCATCGCTAATGCCTGTTCCGTTATCCGATATGCACAGCTCCGTGCCATTTTCCATTTTCTTGGCAGTCAGCGTAATATGCAAAAACCCGATACGATTTTCAAAGCCGTGTTTGATGCTGTTCTCCAAAATCGGCTGCAAGGTGAGCGTCATTATTTCTACATTCTGCTGAACCTCAGCGGGAATATCCACGGAAAAAAGCAACCGATTATCCAGCAGTATCTGCTGAATGCTGATATAATATGATAAATTGTGAAGCTCCTCCTGCAATGAGACCAAGCCCTTTGCGTAGAGCGTGTAGCGAAGCAGCCCTCCAAGGGAAGCAAGGCCTATCTTGAGCTTATCATACTCACCAAGCTCCATGGCCATTTTCATGGTTTCTAATACATTGAACAGGAAGTGCGGGTTGACTTGCGATTGCAGTGCCGTAAGCTGGCTTTCCTTCTCTAAACATTCTGCAACATATACCGTATTGATTAGTTCGTTTATCTTTTCAGCCATAATATTAATTTCTTTTCCCAACTGGCTGATCTCATCCTGTCCCATTACAGGGATCCGAACAGAAAAATCACCATTGGCAATGGTCTTTACGGCAATGAGCATTTCGTTGGTTTTATGCAGCAATGCGGTTGAAGCCAAATAGGAAAACAAAAGAACCGCCATCACTACGCCGATGGATGCGATAACAAAACTATTTCGGGCAGACATTGTTAAGGCTTCGATTTCACTGTTGGATACAATACAGCCCAGCACTGCCCCTATTTCTTTAATGGGAAGTACGCGGCAATAGTAGGTGCCCTCCGCCTGGCTGATGGTCGTATCAAAAGGTTCCGAAGCACAAAGCAATTGTTTTCCGACCGCAGTATGCAGAAACGGTTCCAGCCATTGATTTGAATTATCCCCACTGATAAGTGTATCAGCTGACATGGCGAAGAGAAAACCGCTTGCGGCAATCGGTATATCGAGGATCCCTTCAAATAGATGCTTGGCATCTATTGTTACTTCAAGCAGCGTATAGTTCCCCCTGGCGGAGGACAGCAAGGGATAAAACCAGCTATAAACCATCGTTGCTTTAGCAGCTGAATACAAGCCTGCTCTGGCGGGGTGGAGGCCTTCAAAATAGGCGCCCTGTGTGCGGGTGGCCGCTAGCGCGTTCTGGTACCACTCTTCCTGTGTGTAACGCGAGGCGTGCTCAATAAACTCATTCTCCGGCACGTATAGATTGGTGGTTATGAAGCGAAAGGAATCAACCGATTCTGAAATGGCTTCAAACCATGAAAGGCTGGGCATGATATCATTATTGACTGTTTTAATCAGCTCAGCTTCATCGTAGTACCGGGTGGTGAAAAAGCGATTGATGCTAACCTGGGTGGATAGCACATAGGCTGAATTCTGGAGGCTTTCTACAGTTCGATGCACATTCGCTTCCGATTGCTCCATGCGCTGCTTCACGGTGCTGATTAAAGAATTGTTTTCAGTGGCCACAATTGAGTGATATAGATATATCAAGCCTAAAATGATGGCAACAAGGCAAAAAAGCAAACAGCTGAAGATTAGCTTTGTTTTGTAACTGAAGCGGCTGTGCAGCGCGCGCAGGGAACTCATAATACATCTCTCCCACGATTCTTGAACCAACATATGGAGTTTGCTGTGTAAAAGCACCTGATTCGTTTGAAACAAAAGACCTTACTAGATCACTTAATTATATCATGTCCGGTTTGAAACTTCTAGTGAGAACCTGCGCATGTAAAGCGAATTCGGGCATTGATGCGTTTAACATCAATGCCCGAAGGGCAAAGGTTATTTCATGCTCTGCAGTTTCGTCTGGTACTGAGCGTCATAGAAGGCTTCTACCTTGTCCATTCCTATGGCGTCAATTTCGGCAATAAACTTATCATATTCGGTTTGCCAGTTCTCTGTGAAAACCATTTTAACGATGTATTCCTGCAAAAGACTGTGTGCCTTTGTTAGGATGATTCCTTCATCGCTGTTGGTGAGGGGAGCAGTCAATTCGAGTTCCGGTGCAAAAACGACCAACGGGCCATAAATATTGTTGAACTGAGCCATTCTATCGTTGGTTTCATCCCACCAGGGCAGGTTCCAAATCAATTCATTGGTGCAGAAATTATACTTGCCTAGACCATCCTGTGCAGCTACGCCATCCCAGTCGGCATTCTTTGCAGCTACATACTCAGCAAGTAAGGTGGGTTTGCCGTCAACCATATGCCAGTGTGGGCCGATGGCTGGATCTCCGCTGTATTCATCACCTTCGATACCCCAAGAAACATCGATGTGGCCTTCCACGGAACAAAGGTATTCCAAGAAACGAATGGCCCGTGCAGGATCCTTGCAATTTTTGCTGATCACGGTGGCACGCCATCCGGCGCCGGTTCTGATATCCGAATAGGTGTCCAGCGGGCCGACGATCATGTACTGCGTATCAAGGTTGTCCGCAGGCACCTTCTCGCCATCAGAAATCGTCCAGGTATAAGCAATCACATCGCCGCGGGCAATCTTCGCTGCGTTGGCATCCTTGGAATCGATGAAGGGATCCTTTGTAAGCAGCCCCTTAAGGTATAGCTTGTTCAGGAAAGAAATGGTGTCTTGGAACTGTTCGCTGCGCGCCTGCCAAAGGATAGCGCCGTTTTGATCCGTCATGTTGGGTCCCATGCCAAACTGGGCTCCTAAGTTGCCCATGGAGGCATTGGTTGCCAATGTGGAGGCTGCCAAGGCATCATCCGCCGGATAAAAGGCGATCTTGTCAGGATGCAATTCGTGCATTTTTTCAAGTGCAGCAATCAGATCATCCTGGGTCTGTATCTGCGGAGAGCCTATTTCTTCGTAATAATCCTTCCGCACAGACATGATCTTTTGGTTGGTGCCAACGATTTGGTTATACACGCGGGCGCCCGTCTGCCACGCTTCACCCTGCACCCAGCAGGTCAGACGATAAGTCTTCCCATCAGCGGAGCGGTAATTGGTCAAAATCTCTTTGGGTAAGATGTCACGCATATTGGGTGCATACTGATCGATAAGGTCGTCCAAAGCCCAGACCATGCCCGCATCGATCATTTCCTGCAACGCTGGATCATTGCGATCTAGAGTGACGATATCCGGCAACTGGTTGCCCGCGATCATCATCATCAATTTCTGCCCATCACCGGAAACCGGCTTGGTGATCTGTAGGCTAACACCAGTCTTTTCTGTTACGCGCAATGCCGTGGGGTCTTCCCACGTTTGGGCGAAGGCAGGGGCGTTGATGTAATAGGTTAACGTAACGGGGGAAGTATCTTCCTTCCATTCCAAACTTTCCGGATCGGCCTGCCAGCCAATGCGTTCCCAATCCATTTGAGCTAGGCTGTCGTTTGCCGTCCCTGTGTTTTCTGCGACTGCGACATTTGCCAGCATCGACAGCAGCACCACCAGAACCATGAGTAACCGGGTGAATTTTTTCATTTCGTACCCTCCTTAATTATTAAAGGCCTTAGCCTTTATTCCATCAATCAGCCCTTTACCGAACCAACCATCATACCTTTGACAAAGTATTTCTGAATAAATGGGTAGACCAGTGCAATGGGAGTCACGGCGATGATGAGCATGGCATAGCGCACAGATTCCGGTGTGGTTGCAGTTGCAGCAGCCGATACCGACATAACCTTTTGAAGCTCCTGCTGTGCTTGGGCAAGAGACATGGTACGCATAAGCACTGCGGGCATGGTCATAAGGGATTCGCTGTTAATAAAGAAGGCGGGATGGAACCAATCATTCCAGTGCCATACCCCCACAAACAGCGCAAGGGTCGCAATAATAGGCTTAGACAGCGGCAGCACCACAGAAAACAAAGTGACAAATTCGTTGGCCCCATCGATTTTTGCCGATTCGGTTAGTGCAGCCGGAAGCGCTTTGATAAAGGAAATAAACAAAACGATATAATAGAACTGATAGATGTTGGGCAATATGTAGACCGCAAACTGATCCAGCAGCCCTAGTTGGCTGTAAAGCAAATAGGAATACACAACATTGGAAGGGAAATAAAGGGTAACAATCCCAAAGAGCATATAAAACTTGCGACCTTTCAGCTTATCGTTGGACAGAGCATAGGAAGCCAATGACAGGCATAGGATCGTGCAGCATGTGCCCACACCTGTGCGTAGCAGCGTCATAAAAAAGGCGTTGACCAAGCCCTTGTTGCGAAAGGCTATGGTGTAATTATCCAAGGAAAAGACCCGCGGCAGCAAGTAAATGCCACCCTTAAGCGCATCTGTTCCTTCGTTAAAGGAGTTAATAAGGCAATAGTAGATAGGATAAACCGACAAGATAAATATGAGGATCGCAATGCATGTACACAATGCACCAATGGCGCGATCTCCGCGGCTCTTTTTAATAAAGTTTGTGTTCTTCATTCTTCAATCTCCTATATAATGCCATCGTGAAATACTTTTTTGGATACCTTGTTTGCGCTGAACAGCAGCACCATTGAGATAACAGATAAAATCAAGTTGGCTGCTGCGGCAAAGGAGAATCTGAACTGATTCAAGCCTGTATGGACCACAAGGGTTTGCAGCACATAGGAGGTTTCACGGTTAAAGGCATTTCCAAGCAGATAGGATTGGTTAAAGTTGGAGCCCACGGCGCCGCCGTTTAAAAGACTGCCTACATTCAATATAAACAAAGAGATAATGGTGCCGGAGATGGCTGGCAAGGTGATTCTGAACATACGGCTGGACCATCCTGCGCCGTCAATAGCGGCAGCTTCATATACCTCTGGGCTGATGGCAGATATGGCTGCCAGATAAATAATGGCGTTCCAGCCGGTTTCCTGCCAGCAGTCGATCACCATCCCGATCCACCAAAACCATTTCGATTCCGTGAGGAACTCTATAGGGGTTTGGATGACTCCCAACGCCATAAGGATATCGTTGACCGGACCTGTTCTATCCAGGAAGATCATCCACAACGTGGCCACGATAACATATGAAATAAAGTGTGGAAGGTAACTGCCGGTTTGGGCAATGCGTTTAAGTTTCATTGAAGGCAATTCGTTAAGCAAAAGTGCGAACAGGATGGGAAACGCGAATGTAAAGGCAAATTTCACCAGGCTCATGCCAAAGGTATTGCGAAGTGCCAGAAAAAAATCCTTATCCGCAAACAACTCACGAAAATACTTTAGTCCAGCAAAGCTTTTACCAAAGAAGCCATCTGTCAATCGGTAATCGAGAAACGCATTGGCCATCCCGGCAAAGGGCATATATGCGAAGATAAAAAAGCATATCATGGCAGGAATCACCATTATTTGCAGTTGCCATTGTTGAAAAAACACCTTTATTCCGCTTGGGACATTTTTATGCTGAGGTGAAAGTTTATGAGGATTTACTTGCGACATATTTATTCTCCTTACTCTCTGTTTTCTTAAATTGAAAACGAAAGATCAACGGCTTTAACAGCATTATAACCAACATTTGCGAAGATGTCAGTATACGATTGTTGGATTTAGTCTCCAATATCCACAACTTATCGACTTTGAATCTATATACTATTGCCATATATGAAAATGCTCATTATAATGAACAAAACATTGGCCGAAGATGGCAAAGGAAAGGAATGGATGTATGGATAGCGCGAACTATCTTCCGAAGCTGGCGCGAAATCGGTTTAAAGGGGTGCGGCAAGCGCTGCAAAATCGCATCTGGAAACAGGCGCTGCCTGTTGAGGTGATGGGTGGCCCACTTAACAGCTTGCCAATCGGGTTGGATATGGCCAAAGAACAGGATTATAACATCGTAAAACGCGGTGAGTTTTTCGGCCCTCCCAATGGCGGCTTTCAGCAGCGCTGGTTCTATGTGGATATTCCAGGCGCTTTAACTGACAACGGCCACCGTGCACTGCACTGGAAGTGTGCGGGGGAGACCACTGTCTATTTAAATAACGAGCCTTATGCAGGCTTTGATCCGCCCCATCCATACTGCTTATTGCCGGATGACGCCTGCCGTCTCTATCTGGATTGCTCTACGTGCCAGACCTGGATGTGGCCTGGAAATGGACTCCAGCCAACTCCGTTTGGCCTTCAATTTCAAGATGCCTTTATTGCCGAGCGTGACGAAAATGCATGGGAGGCTTATTGGGATTTTGTTGTGCTGGAAGAAATGTTAGCGCACTACACCCAAAAGGCAGGGCCAAACCAGCGGGATTATCCGGAGCAAATGCCACCAGTGCTTCGCAAGCTGGAATACCGTCTTTTTAAGCTATGCAATGTTTTGGAACGGGAAGGACTTGCATCGTTTGCAAAGGGGCTGCATGCCTTGTATAAGGATTTTCCGGCGGAATACTGGCAGCCGCCTGTCACTTTTTGTGGGCATATGCATCTTGATTTGATCCACCTGTGGCCCCAATTTCAGGCAGAGCGTAAAGCCGTTCATTCATTTGCTAATTCCTTGTACCTAATGGATCGGTATGATGATCTCATGGTGACTCAAAGCCAGCCGGCGTTGTATGATGCCGTCAAAACCCTTTCGCCTGCATTAGCGCAACGTATTGATGGGCGTGCTGCAGAGCATAGATGGGAGCATACCGGCGGCATGGATGTGGAGGCGGATGTGAACCTGCCTTGTGGGGAAGCGCTATTGCGCAACTTTGTCTATGGGCAGCGGCGGCTTGCCGCCATGCGCGATGGGATGAAAAACCAAGTGCTTTGGCTCCCGGATTGCTTTGGCTTCTCGCCCTGCTTGCCACAAATCATGCAACAGGTGGGAATAACCTCTTTTTACACACAAAAACAGCTTTGGCGTCAAGTAACCCAGTTTCCCCACCGATCTTTTCGCTGGCGTGGTCTGGATGGCACGGAAGTGCTTGTTCATTGCGGCGCTTTTTCATACAATGGCCCGGAAAGCACAGGCGATATGATCGATATTGCACAGGGGAACCCACAGACAGGCATTCATGATGAATCGCTTTTACCCTATGGCCATGGTGATGGCGGTGGCGGCCCAACGGATGCTATGTGTGAACGGGCACTCAGGTGGCGTGATCTTGCATGCGTGCCCACCTCACGCTGGGATACTGCCGAAGCTTTCTTTGAAAGAATGCTGCCAAAGGCCAAAGAACTGCCGGTATGGAGCGATGAGATCTCGATTGAGTATCACTATGGGGTATATACCACAGAGAGTCGGCTGAAACAGGTCTACCGCGCATTAGAACGCGCATTGCAGGCGCAGGAAGCGGTGCGGGCTGTTAAAAGCATGCCTGTTCTTGGATATGAGGCTTGGAAGCGTCTTTTGTATGTTCAATTTCACGATTGCATTTGTGGCGCGGCCCTTGAAATGTGTTTTGATGAAGTGATACCCCAGTTGGAACGCCTGGGACAGCAAGTCTTTAAAGCTGCTGCTAATGAATTAGAGCAGAACAGCAAGGCTTCTACGTTATGTGTTTTTAACCTACTGGCTATTAAACGAAAGGTTTGCTTTCCAATTACCTATAAGGCTCTTGACCTACAAGAAAAGACCATAACTGGTGCAGGGCATCTTCTGGCAAAAGATGGGATGCTGCTCATTCAACCCCTTGGAGACGGGACGATACTGGTACAAGCAGAGCTTAAGGGATTGGAAAGCCTTGCGTTGTGCGGCCCATTCGTTCCATCATCGGAAAATCCTTTTTTAGAAGTGAGCCCAAAGGCTTTGGATAACGGACGATTAAGGGTGACGTTCGGTGATAACGGGATGGTAATAGGTATGGCTATTAAAGGCCAACCAGTAGCACTATGTAGTCCCATGCATTTTTCGCTATACCCAGATAACCCTGTTGGCTATGATGGGTGGGATATTGACCGTTACACCCTATCCCTTGGTAAAGCGATTGATGCACGGATGATTCTGCGGGTCAAAGAGTATGGACCTGTCAGAGCAGTGCTTGAAGGCGCCTTTGCTATGGGAGAAAACAGCCATGTGTTGCTAACCTATGCTTTGGAGGCTGACTCCTGTTATCTCCGGATCGAGCTGGAAGCACACTGGCAGGAATCTCACAAGCTGCTTAAGCTGCATCTCCCTACCGAGTATAATGGCAGGGTTCGTTATGGCGCACCCTTTGGAAGCCTGCTTAGGACCCAGAAAAGAGGTGCAGATGCTGATGAGGCACAGTGGGAGGTTCCCGCAAGCCGTTGGGCCACTATTTCGGATGAGAACGAGGAGCATGGCCTTTCGATCATCACCGAGGCTAAATATGGTTTCTCCTGTATGGACGGAAACCTGGGCGTATCGCTGCTGCGCGCGCCGAAATACCCTAACCCGCATTCTGATATGGGCATCCACCAAATTCGGTTGGCTTTGGGTGCCCTGTGCCTAACGGAAACATCTGCTGCGCAGGCGGCCGAAACACTTTATGCGCAGCCGATTCTCGCGAAAGGTGATCCTTTCGCAGCCCCCTTCACAATTGAGAACACGGGTACACTGGTTCCTTCCTGGGTTGCGCCTGCAGAGCTGCACAATGGCATTCTGCTGCGCTTGCACGAAACCATGGGCGGCAGAGGCATCGCTACGCTCCGCTTAAATCGCGGGTGCGCCAATGTTAGTCGCGTTAATCTGATGGAGGAAGTATTGACGGATATGCCTAAAAATAATGGATGCTGCATGATTCATTATGAACCCTATCAAATTGTGACGTTGCTGCTTGAAAACATGAGTAAATGAAACCGAGTGTAAAGGAGAATGGTTATGAAAGTATTGTTTGTAGATATAGATACATTGCGGCCGGATCATATGGGCTGCTACGGCTACCGCCGCAATACCACCCCGTGTATGGATGAAATTGCATCGGACGGCATCGCTTTTAACCAATGCTATACACCTAATGCGCCGTGCCTGCCCTCCCGTGCCTGCCTTGTATCTGGCCAATATGGCATCCATAACGGCTGCGTTGGCCATGGCGGCACCGCAGGAGATATGCGTATAGATGGCGCAAAGAGGGGATTTACCGATAGGCTATCCGAAAACAATTTATTTCACCTGTTCCGTGAGGCTGGCTGCCGAACCGCGTCTGTGAGCACATTTGCCGATCGGCATTCCGCCTGGTGGTTCCAGTGCGGCTTTGATGAAACGATCAATGTAGGAGGCCGCGGCATGGAGAGCGCGGAGCATATCTCCGCGGCGGCCCTTGATTGGCTTGAACGCAATTCGGATAAGGAAAACTGGCTGCTGCATGTTCACTACTGGGATCCGCATACACCTTACCGCGCACCTGCGGGTTTCGGCAATCCATTTGAAAACGAACCCCTGGCAGATGATTGGATTACAGCCCCGCTGTTTCAAGAGCATTTGGCGCACATTGGTCCTCATGGCCCCAAAGAAATAGCTGGTTGGTCAGACACGTCTGATCCCAATTATCCCCGTCATCCCGGACATATAGACAGCCTTAAGGGCGTTAAACATTTTATAGATGGGTACGATTGCGGGGTGCGCTATGCTGATGATAATCTAAAGCTGCTGATTGATTTGTTGAAGCTTAAGAAAATATACGACGATTTGGTTATTGTAATCACTTCGGATCATGGTGAGAATCTAGGTGAGTTGGGGATATATGGAGAGCACGGGACAGCCGATTATCCTACCTGCCACATTCCGCTGATCGTCAAGTGGCCGGGAGGCCCTGTCGGTATCCATGATGATGATTTGCGGCTGAACATTGACCTTGCGCCTACCTTTGAAAGCTTGCTGGGCGTGAAGCCACATGATTGCTGGGATGGCGAGAGCTTTTCTGCGTTATTGCTTAAAGAAGAGGGCGGTCCTAAGCGTGAGTGCGCTATTTTAGGCCAATGTGCCCATGTCTGCCAGCGGTCAGCTCGCTTTGGTGATTTTATCTATATCCGCACCATACACAGCGGCTATCACTTATTCCCGGATGAAATGCTTTTTGATGTGGTTCACGATCCCCATCAATTATATGATCTGGCACCTAAGCAGCCGGCGCTTTGTGCACAAGGTGCAAAGCATATTCTAGACTGGGAGATCGAAATGATGCGTACTTCAGATTCGGATGTTGATCCAATGTGGACCGTTGTTCGCGAAGGTGGCCCTTTTCATTCACGGGGACAGTTCAATGGTTTTATTGAGCGGCTAAAGACAAGCGGCCGTGACGAAGGCGCAAAAGAGCTGGAAAGACGTTACCCGTCGGGCACATTTTAGTGCTGATCCCCACCCGTCAAGTGGTGATGTATGATTAGCGCTTGGCGGGCGGAGATGTTTGCGTTTTGGAAACAAAATGGATAAATATGAGGTGCAAAAAATTGGAGAAGCATTTGCCGGACTATCTTCAATACCATGTTGATGGAGCTGCAAACAAGGAAAGCATCGTTGAATGCGGTGATATGCGCTTCACTGTCATCACGCCCCGCTTGATCCGCATCGAGCAGGGCCGGTGGACAGATCGAGCCACTTTGATCGTGGTTGATCGCAGCTTTGAACAGCCTCTATTTACAGTTCAACTGGGCGAGAGGCTTTTAATCGTCACCGATGCTCTTGAAATAACGTATAGGCTTGGAGCAGCACTTTCGGCTGACAGCCTTTTGATCTGCGGGCGTGGCCAAACATCCTTTCGGTGGCGTTACGGTGATCATCCTGTGTTTAACCTAGGCGGAACCACGTCCACCCTGGATGGGGTGGATGGTGAATGCCAGCTGACAGACGATGGCATGTGTTCATTGGATGGGTACACCCTTTTGGATGATAGCCGCACACCCATTATTCGAGAAGATGGGTGGTTTGAAAAGCGAACAGAATGTACGGATATTTACTTTTTTGGTTTCGGCCATGATTATGAAGCAAGCGTGCAAGCCTATTACCGCTTAACAGGCGTTCCGCAAATGTTGCCAGCGTTTGCTTTGGGGAATTGGTGGAGCAGGTATTATAAGTATACTGCAAGCAGCTATCTTGATTTGATGGATCGATTTCGCGATCATGATGTACCGTTGAGCGTGGGTATTGTGGATATGGATTGGCACTTGACAGATGGAGCCGGACGTGTTTACCGCCAAGAGGGCTGGACGGGCTATACCTGGAACAGGGATTTATTTCCGGATGATCGCGCTTTTATTGAAGCATTGCATACTAGAAACCTGCGTACAGCGCTTAATCTCCACCCTGCAGGCGGTGTGCAATCTCACGAGGAAATGTATGAAGATATGGCAAAAAGAATGGGCATTGATCCGGCCACGGGCCAGCGAGTGCCCTGTGAGTATTTGGATCCTAATTTTTTGCAGGCATACTTTGAATTGCTGCACTTTCCGTACGAAGAAAATGGCGTGGATTTCTGGTGGCTGGATTGGCAGCAGGGGAGCGATTATCGAACCATCGTAGGCGATGCGAAATACATGCCTAATGCGCTTGAGGAAATAACGCCACTTTGGATGCTTAATCATATGCATTACCTGGCTTCCAAGCGGAACGGCAAACGTGGGCTTCTTTTCTCCCGCTATTCAGGTTATGGCAGCCAGCGTTATCCTATAGGGTTTTCCGGGGATACCGTTATTTCTTGGGAATCCCTCAAATTTCAACCCTATTTTACTGTGACGGCATCCAACCTTGGCTATGGCTGGTGGAGCCATGATATCGGCGGACATATGGGGGGCTTAAGGGATGATGAGCTGACAGCGCGCTGGATTCAATTTGGTGTGTTTTCGCCTATTTTCAGGCTCCATAGCTCGGACAACCCGTTTTCGGGCCGTGAACCGTGGAATTATAACCAGCGGGTTCAAACAATTATTGAAGATTATATGAGATTGCGCCATCGGCTTTTCCCCTATCTGTATACCATGTGCTATCGAAATTGCGAGGAATTGATTCCGCTTATGCGGCCCATGTACCATACACATGCTGAAAATGCAGAGGCATACACGGTCAAAAACCAATACTGGTTCGGTTCGGAAATGGTGGTAGCACCTATTACCGACAAGCAAAATGAAATCAGCGCTTTAGGCCATACGAAGATATGGTTGCCCGAAGGAACATGGGTAGATGCTTTCACCGGTTACATATACCAGGGTGGAGAAACCTATAATGTATACCGGCCCATGGAACAGATCCCCGTTTTTCTCAAAGCTGGTGCGATCGTACCGATGCAGCGCCATATGCAGCATCAAAATGATTTAGGTAGAAGTGAAACATTGGATGTATGGATCGCGTCCGGTGCAAGTAACAAGTTTGTGCTTTATGAGGATGACGGCGAAACACTTAATTATAAGCAGGAGCAATATTGCAATACAGAGTTCGTGCTTGATTGGACTAACAGGCAGGCAACCCTATCAATCTTGCCAGTTCAAGGGAAAGGCGAGTTGCTTTGCGAAAAACGAAACTATCAGCTTTGTTTCCGCGGCTTTGCGGCTGGTAGCTATTTTACCTTGACAAACGATGAAAAACTGAATGATTCCTTCGATCCTGCTACCTGTACCTACAAGATACAATTACAGGATGTAGATGTTTATCAAGGAATTACGGTCCAGCTTAACAATGCCAGTTTCTTGCTTCATCGCAATGATGATTGGAAGAAACGTATAATAGATGTTATTATGCATGCGCAATGCGGCTATGGCGATAAGGAACACATATTTGCAAGGGTTGAAAAGCTGATGGAAGCCCATGCCGGGAAAAAGAAAATACGAGAATGCGATATTGATATAGGGTGTAACGGAGATTTGGCTAAAGCGCTTCTCGAGATATTATTACAGGTTCCAAACATTGAAGTCTGAACGATTGAGCAGTCTGGTGTTGAAAATTTCACTTCATTTAGGCTTTTATGCAGTGGGAAAATGTTATTGACAAAGCATAACTTCGTATGTGGTACGACTTGTCAATTGGCGTTATGTTATTTGTTTCAAGGATTCATCATAGCTTGAAAGATATGTTCTCACTAACTTATTGTTAATCTATAAAAAATTGTATCACACACATAGAGAAGACTGGGTTTTATCACTTTAGGGTGGAAATCACATGTTAGGGCTATCAAAATGATAAAACGTTTTGGTAGTTCTTTTTTCGTTTTGGGGTAGGTTCGGGTCCTGGTAGAGTGGTAATTTGGGTTGCTTTGGGGATAAGGGGAATGGCTCTGCGACTGACTCTTGACTGACTTGCGCAGGGGTGTGCATGCTTACAGCTAGGGGGAGCGGGTGACAGAAGCTGGATTCGCACAAGGGTGTGTATTTGGGCTGGTTAGCTATTTTTACGTTGTGTGAAAAAAACAAACAAACCACTGAATAGAGTTGATTTACAAACGGACGATTTTCACGATAATAATGAATATAAGGAGTGATAAGCGATGAAAGCCCGGACATTACCGCGGAAAAGCGGGATCAATTGGACACCCTATCTTTTGCTGGCACCTACGCTGATCCTATTCGCGTGTCTTTTGTTTTACCCGGTGGGAAATGTGTTTTTTTACAGCCTGCAAAACAAGATATTAACAAGGCCCCGGCAAGCCGGTTTTGTGGGACTTGAAAACTTTATCAAAATTTTTTCCGGAGATCCCGTGTTTTACGAAGTCCTGGGCAACTCGGTGAAATGGGTTATTTGTGAAGTGGGTCTGCAATTCGTGTTCGGCCTAGGGCTATCCCTCTTACTAAAGAAGCGGTTTAGGGGCTGCGGTGTGATCCGCACGGTGCTGTTTCTGCCCTGGGCCTTATCCGGCGTGATCGTTTCCATGCTATGGTCCATGATGTATTACGAAAACGTAGGTGTGATTAACAGTCTGTTTCAGGGCCTGGGGATCATTTCAAGACCCATTGCCTGGACAGGAAATGTGAATACCGCCTTCTGGTCGGTGATCATTGCGGAGCTTTGGAGGGGTATCCCCTTTTTCTCCATTATGCTGCTGGCATCCCTCCAATCCATTCCTGATGAATACTATGAAGCCTGCCGGGTGGATGGGGGCAGTCCCTTGAGCAGTTTTATCCATATCACATTGCCTTGTATTAAGGAAACGCTGATTCTGTCCACCCTTCTACGGACAGTATGGGAATTTAACAGCGTGGATCTGATTTTGAATTTAACCGGCGGTGGACCGATTTACCGCACCACCACCTTAGCGGTTTATCTGGCTAATACGGCGAAAAAGGATGGCAACTTCGGGTATGGTAGCGCCTTGGCAGTGGTGTCTTTCCTGATTCTCTTGATCTTCGCCATGGTTTATTTGAAGGCTGGCGGCTTTGGAAAGGAGGAGGACGCATGACCCATGCTGCAAAAAGGCGGCTGATCAATAGGGTGTTTATGATTGCGGCCATCGGCATTGCCCTGGTTTGGACGCTCTTCCCTCTTTACTGGACGCTGGTGACATCCTTTAAGTCCACCCCCCAGATCCTGCAAAAGCCCCTGACCTATTGGCCTTCGCCCTTTACCACGGAGCATTATGTAAAGGCCTGGAACAATGCCGGCTTTTCAAGATATTTTATTAATTCCCTGTATGTTTCTGGGGTGGCCAGCATTTTAACGGTGGTATGCGCCACCATGTGCGGCTATGCCCTTTCCCGTTTTAAGTTCAAGCTCAAAATGCCCTTTATGCTTTTAATGCTGTGCACGCAATTCATCCCAAGCTCCATGCTGATCATCCCCCTGTTTATTAATTTCAATACTCTAAAGCTTATAAACGATCCCTGGTCGCTGATCATTGTATACACCACCTTCCACATCCCATTTAATGCCATTTTAATGCGCAGTTTTATTACCGGCATTCCCGTTTCATTAGAGGAGGCTGCTTTGGTGGATGGCTGCAGCCGCTTCCAATCGGCGGTGCGGATCCTGCTTCCGGCATTGATGCCGGGCATTGCGGCTATCAGCGCCTACTCGTTTATATCCAGCTGGAATGAATACCTTTACGCCCTGATGTTTATGACGTCCAGCTCCAAGTACACCATTCCCGTGGGCCTGAGCATGCTTATTGGCGAATACAGCATTTCCTATGGACAACTGGCCGCAGGCAGTGTGATCGCCTTGGTGCCGGCGGTGCTTTTATTCTCCTATGTGCAAAAATACATGGTTTCCGGCCTCACCGCAGGGGCGGTCAAGGGGTAACCAATGCGAAAAGCATTAATTTATAAGGAGGTTTTCCCATGAAAAAGACACTGTCTTGGATGCTCAGCCTGGTAATGCTACTTTGCCTTCTCCTGCCCGCTTTTGCCAGCGCCCAGGAAGTGGTGGAACTGGTGTTTTGGGATGAAAACGCCGGTGAGAGCCGCACACCCTACTACGAGGAACTGATTGCCCGCTTTAACGAAGCAAACCCCGGTATCCATGTGACCTATGAAGGGCTTCCCGCAAGCTCTGCTAAGGAAAAATACGACGTGGCCATCTCTACCGGCACCACCCCGGATATTGCCCATGTGAACGCGGCCTGGGGTTCCGATTTCCTGGCCCAGGAATGCCTTCTGCCCTTGGATGATTACTTTACCGCTTGGGACGAATCCGGCGCTATCAATTCTGAATATGCGCAATTGAATCGGGAATTGGATCCTGAAGGCCGCCTGTTCATGATCACCGATACGGTTTCCACCCCCTTGATGTGGGTGCGGAGCGATTGGTTTAAGGATGCGGGCCTGGATATTCCCAAGACCTGGGAGGATTTTTTCACCGCTGCCGAAAAGTTAACAGACAAGACCAATGGCCGTTACGGCTTCTCTATTCGGGGCGGTGCTGGCAGCGTGGTGGAATTGCAACATGTGCTCTATGCTTATTCCGGCATTCCTTCCTATTTTGACGCAGACGGCCTTTGCACCATCAACGCGCCAGCCCATATCGCTCTCCTTGAAAAACTGGTAGCCATGTACAATGTGTACACCCCCGAAAGCGATATTACCAATGGTTATAAAGAAATGGTAGCCGGGTTCGATGGCAACTCTGTAGCCATGATCTTCCACAATACTGGATCCGCTTCCGAGCATGCCGCCGCCCTTGAAGATGGCCAGTATGAACCCGTATGCTTCCCAGCTTCTTTGGAAGGCACCTATTCCTACACCTCCGGCAGCCAGGGCGGCTACGCCATTTGCGCCACCTGCAAAAACCCCGATGCGGCCTGGGAGTTCATCAAATTCATGCTGTCGGAAGATTCCAATAGCTATTGGAACCAATCCATCGGCCAGATCCCCATGAACAACAAGGTGCTTGATCACCAATGGGTGAAGGATTCCATGAGCACTTCTGTGGCCCTTGGTACCTTGTCCTCCGACAAGTGCCACCTGGTATCCCAGCCCAAATATTTGCCGGATTATTCTCAGATCATGAATACCCAAATGCCTCCCCAATTCCAAAAGGTGTTGGCAGGGGAAATGACCTGTGAAGCGTTCCTCACCGAATGGGCCGATGCAATGACAGCAGCCCAGGCCGAATACCTGGCCAAATAATTTTATTACATTGTTATACCTGCCGTCCTGTCACTTGGCAGGGCGGTATGCTTATGATATTATGTATTATATCACCATGAAGCGGGGTGGGGGTATGGGCAAAGGCAAGCGCTGGTCTTTTCAGTTTTTGCTGACAGGGGTTTTTGTGCCCTTTGTGCTGGTGGTGGTTTTAGGCACCGGCATGATCACCCTGCATATTTCAGAAGCGGTTTCGCAAAACAGCCTGGTTTCCGGGGCGCAGGATGCCCTGGGCCTCACTTGCAATTACATCGATCAAAGGCTGACCCAATTGGTCAGCACCATGATCAAGCTTCAATCCAGCGCGCCCATGAACGCTTTCGTGCTGGATCTGGCCAATGGGGGCACCGCTTCCAGCGCCAACTATATTGCTTTGCAGGAATATGTATCCAGCCTATACGAGGATGAATATAACGCGCTGGATGCCGTATTGGTTTATTTTGAAAACCACCATTACCGCTTTAGTCAGGGCTATTACGCTGTCAGCGGCGTGAATTTTGATTGGGGAAACCAAGCGCTTTTAGAAAAGTATACCCCCTTGAAGGTTTATTGGCGCGGAGGAGAGGAACAAAGCTTTTTGCGGCAGATCAGAACGCAAAAAGAAAACACCCCCGGGTTTTTCCGGATCGTAGGTACAGGCAAAACCCAGGTAAGATACCTGATGAGCTTCGATATCCGAACCAGCTTTTTTACAAACTCCATTAAGGAACTGTTCTTTACCCCGCCGGACGGCGTTGCCATATTGGGGAAAGAAGATACCGTCTATTCAAGCGGCCGAGGAACCGATAGTGACCAGGCGGTTTTTGAAACCATTCGCGCAGGGGAGGGCAATGGCGCTTTCCGCCATGGCAATTTGTGGGTGATCTACGATACACTGCGCACCAATGGCTTTAAAATGGCGGTCTTTTTAGATAACGCTGCCGTCAGCCGTCAGATCACCAATATGCGTTACTTTAATATTGTGGCCATTGTGGCTATTTTGCTGGTGTCGGCGGCCATGTCGCTGGTTTTCGCTAGACTTATGGCAAGGCCCTTGCGGCGGCTTTACCAGCAGGTATCTGCCATTAACGAAAAAACCATTGAAACCACCGTTGTTTCCTCCGGCAAGCATGCGGGGCAGGAGCTCGTGGTACTCACGGATAGCCTGAACATGCTTCTTGAACGGACAAGGGTCTTGATCCACGATGTGGAAAACAGGCAGAATGAAAACCTGCTGATGCGCTACCGGCTTTTGCAGGCCCAGATCAGCCCCCATTTTCTTTACAACACCCTTTACGCCATTGCCCAGGAGTGCGATATGGGCAATTTAAGCGAAGCCAGAACCATGCTGTACGAGCTATCGGCCTTCTTTCGATTGGGTCTGAATGCGGGCCGGGATGACGCCACCCTTGAAATGGACCGGGATCAGGTGGTGAATTACTTAAGCCTTTTAAAGCGCAGCACCTTGAATCCGATTGAAGACACCATCGATATCCTACCGGAGCATTTGCCCCTTTACGTGCCCAAGCTTACCCTGCAGCCCATTGTGGAAAACGCCATTAAGCATGGGCTTCGCAAAAAGCGCAGCGCCAGCCGTATTGCCATTTTTTCCGCCTTGGAGGGGGAGGACCTTATTCTAACCATTCAAGATGACGGGGCGGGGATGGACGAAGCTGCCTTGGCCCAATTAAACCTGCGGCTTAAAGGCCATGAAATTCCCGAATCCGGCTTCGGGCTTTACAGCGTGAATCAGCGCATCCGCTTAAGGGATGGGGAAGCTTACGGCATTACTGTCAGTAGCGTACCTATGGAGGGCACCACTGTCACCGTACGTTTGCGGGCAAGGTATGAGCAAATCATAGAAAAGAAGGATGAGGAACATGGCCATTCAAATGAAAGAATGCCTTAAATTGGAACTAGGCTCCGGTGCGGGGCAGTATAAAGTAATGCCTGCCCAATTGGGCAATGGGGAACGGGGCTTTGTGGCTTTTTATTCCGCATGTTACGATGTGGATGTGCATTACAGCATGTTCGTTTACCCAAACGACAATCTCCATGCCATTGGCTTTACGGCGGATGGCGAGGTGCTTTGGCGTAAGGAGCTTGGGATTATGCCCAGCGCTGCCCTTTACTGTTTTACCTTGATCGATATGGATCAGGATGGAGTGGATGAAATTTACGTTGTAAACAACACCGATCCGGAGCATCCTTTATGGGTAGAGGCCTTTGTGCTGGAGCGAAGGGATTCCCACACAGGCGAAGTAACCGGGCAGTGGCCTTGGCCCAACAAGGGCGGGATCAAGCATGCTATGTGGTATTTTCGAAACCATGTGTTTGCAGGCTATGCGGATGGCGAGCCGGTGCTGGTTTGCGCCCAAGGCACATATGGGGATATGTATTTCCAGGCCTATGATCAAAACATGGCCCTTAAATGGGAAAAGACCATTCTGGAAACGGATCCCGGCGCCAGGGGCAGCCATTCCTTCCCGGTGGTGGATATCGACCAGGACGGGGCGGACGAGGTTCTTTGGGGGGAGCGCTGCTTAAGCCTGCGGGACGGCCATGAGGTGTTTTGCATTGAAAGGGCCAATTGGCAGGGCCATTCGGATATGTGCCAGCCTATTTACGATGGGGAAAACCATCGTTGGCTGGTATACATTAACCGGGAATCCGATGAGAAAATCCCGCCCCGCATTGGCTTGTACGATGTAGCGGGCAAGGCTGTTTGGAGCGATGTGGCCTGGGGGCATATCCATAAAGGTTGGGCAGGCCGCATTGGCCTTGATGGCCGGCTGATCGCCAATGGGATGCGCATTACCGGGCAAAGCAAGGATGCGGTGGGCCGCTACTATACCGGCATTACCGAGTTTGTGTATGATGCCTTCACCGGGGAAAAGCTTCAATGGCCCTTCAGTCTTTTCGATACGGCTCCCGTGGATGTGGACGGAGATGGACTGCATGAGATTTTGCGGGGCGTTGCGGCAGGGGATACCTATCTATTGGATCGCCAGGGCAAAGAAATTGCACATTTGGGCGGCAAGGTGGCCATGAATTCTAAAATTTTGGATGCGCCAGGGGAACAGATTATGATCTATTATCCCGATGGCACAGTGAAGATTTTCAGGGATGTGAACGCGCAGGATTCTATGGCCGCGCTTAAACGTTATGAAAGCCCGGTTTATAGGCGTAACCAATATGCGCGGAACATTGAAAACAATATTTGTATGCTTGGCGGGATTTAAATGTATTCCATATTGATCGCGGAAGATGATGCCATTATTTTAAAAGGTCTGGTGCGCAATGTTCCCTGGGAGCAGGAGGGCTTTACGATAGTAGGAACTGCTGCCGATGGGGAATTGGCGCTGCAGGTGCTTGAAAACCAGCCTGTGGATATCGTTTTATCGGATATTTCCATGCCCTTTATGGATGGCTTGGAACTGACAAGGCAGATTAAGCAGCGCTTTAAGGATACGGTGGTCATCCTGTTTACGGGGTTTGAAAAGTTTGAATATGCCAAGGAAGCGGTGCATCTGGGGGCCTTTGATTTTTTGCTAAAGCCCGTAGAATGCGGCCAGTTGTTGGTCTGCCTTCATGCGGCAGCAAAGGAGATCGATCAAAAGCGCCGCAGTGTGCGGCGGGAACGCACAAGCCTGCCTCTTCTGCGGCAGCATTTGTGCATAGAGCTTTTTCTAAAGCCCATGGATAAAAAGCTTCTGGATGATCGCATGCAATTAATTCAAATGCCTGCTCCTGCCTACCCTCTGCGGGGTGCCGTAATCGCTTTGGATGATTACGATAATGCCGAATACATGGTTTTAACGCCGGAACAGCTTCGGTTTTGCGTGGCAAATATCGCAGGTGAAAAGCTTGCGCCATTGGGCTTTGCCTATGTTTGGGAAGGGGAAGGGGATTTGGTGAACTGTATTGTGCAGGAAAACGAAACCCAAGCCGCCTATAAAGCCTTTTCGGATATACGGCAGACGGTGCTTTTGAGCTTGGGAGCCAAGATCAGCATAGGCCTTGGGGGCTGCGAGAGCCTTAACCGTGTAAGCGCTTCCGCCCGGCAGGCCCAAAGGGCGCTCAATGCCCAGGTGCTTACGGGACGTGGCCAGGTAACCTGTTGGGAAACCCTTGAAATAAGGCCCGATGAAAGCATTGAGCCGGATATCAAGGATGTGGAGGCACGTTTTTATGAGCTTTTGCTTAGAGGGAGCGAAGCGGAGAGCATTCGTTTGCTAGCCGATCTAAGGCCGCAAATTGGGTTAGAACTGGCATCGGTGACGGCGGTTCGCTTGGCCAGTGTAATGGATCGGGCGGCGGCAACCTTGCGGGCAGGCCTTTTGGATGGGGTGCCCATGCTGGATTCCGATGGGCTTGTCCAGGGGCTTTTAAAACAGAAAACCCTTCCTGCTCAATTCGAATTGTTGGAAAACGCGGTGAAGGATCTATGCAGCCAGTTAATGGAAAGGCGTCAGAAGGATCCTGTTAACGAACAGTTGCTTGCCTATATTTTGGCTCATTTTCATGAAGAAAGCCTTTCGTTGCCCCAGGTGGCAAGACAGGTCCACCTTTCCCCGGTCTATTTGAGCACCTATTTCAAACAAAAAAACGGCATGCTGTTTTCGGAATACCTAACTAAGCTGCGCTTGGAAAAGGCTTGCCAGCTGCTGCTGGAGGGCAACGGGAAAACCTACGAGGTTGCCATGGAAGTGGGCTTTTCAAACCCGCAGTATTTTAGCGTTCTTTTTAAAAAGCATTTTGGCCTATCGCCCGGTGCCTATCGCATCCAGGGAAAGCGGAATTGAATACCCAACAGGCAGGGCATATTGGTTTCGATGTCGACAACGTTGCCATCGAACAGGAATGAAAGACGCAAAAAAGCGAAAGGAATGGACAGACACGGTTGGTGGCGATCAACATATGGGCAAGATAAAAGAGTGCTCACCGTCAAGTTATACCTATGCTGTTCGGTAATAACACTTTAGAGAATCGGGGATTATCGCTAAGCACTGTATCCAAATCAAGGAGGTATATGTAAATAGTTCGAGCCCAGTTAGTCCCATCATGTTAGGACTATCAAAATGATCAAACGTTTTGATAGTCCTTTTTCGTTGATATATAAGGCTTTGCGGACTTTAGGGTGATGATAGGGGCGGCGTGGGGTCGCTCTTTTTTTCGTTTTGGGGTAGGTTCGGGTCCTAGTGGAGTTTGGAGGTAAATGGAGGTATGGGGGAATTGCTCTGCGACTGACTCTTGATTGAAAGAAGGTAGGGGTATCGCTTTTGGGAGAGGGGGCGTACGTGGATTTTGAGAGCAGTGGCGAAGGGGTAAACATTTTGGGGTTTAATGAGTAAAATAGCCCCTGTAAGTCACTTTGCTTTCCAGCCTCAACTGAAAAGATTCCTCATAGATAAGCATCGTTATACCGCATTCGCGTCTGCTGAAAACTGCAACTCTATTAAGGTGCCCTCGTCTTGGTGGCTTTCGATACGCAGCTTTGCTGATCTGCCATAAAGCAAGCGTAAGCGACTATATACATTGGCAAGGCCAATGGAGGTGTTATTAGAGAGGGGAGCAGCTTCCAAAGCAAGTTCTAACGTTTTACGATCGGCAACACTCATTCCCATGCCATCATCCTGTACGCTTAGCAAGATATGTTCCTGTTCCATTCGTGCCCGAATCCACAGGCTGCCGGGACCGGGCTTGGGTTCCAAGCCGTGATATACTGCGTTTTCGACTAAGGGCTGCAATAAAAAGCGAGGCACCTGAATTTTCGCATGGCATCGTCCACCTCCACAGAGAACGTAAACCGCCCTTAAAAACGGATATTGATAATTTCCAGGTACTTGTCAATGTTCATTAGCTCCATGCCAAGAGTCACCTTATCCGGGCCTTTGATACAGTAGCGCATGATAAAAGACAGGTTGCTGGCGATGTTGACCACTTCCCCGCTGCCAAGATAATAACCAAAACCCTTGATGCAATCTAGCGTATTATATAAGAAGTGTGGGTTAATCTGGCTTTGCAAAGCGGAGAGTTCAGCTTGGATCTTTGCTAACTCGTAGCTATAAATGTCCTGTTGACCTTTTAGATGACGTTTTGTCAAATCGTCGATAGCATCAAGCATTTGGTTGATGTAGCTGGCTAGTTGGCCTATTTCGTTGTCGGCGATGCCGCTTAGCCGGTGGCTAAGGCTATACTCGGCACTGTGCTGTGCAAAGGTTGCGATCTGTATGATCGGTTTCATAATGTTATTGAGAACATGCAGCATTACAAAAATGTATAGTAACAACACACAAAGCAGAAATCCTGCTGCGTATACGATAAACTGCTCCAAATCCGCATTTAGTTCCAATAATGGAATCACCGATACAACTTGCCAACCCATTTGCGAAACGGGCGGTGTGTGAATGAGTAGCTTTTGTCCGTTGACTGTGAGTGTGATGTTGTTTTCTCCCGTTGTTGGTAATTGGCTGATAAACTGATCTGTTAGAAAGGGCAGCATCTCCTCGGCGGCGATCACAGGATTACCCTGCTTATCCAGCACGGCAAAGTGAGCGTTTTCGGTTAGATTCGCATTTTGTACAATGTCTTTAAGCCCCGTTAAGCGGCTTAAAAGGGCAATAGTACCCAGCTTTTTACCAATAGAAGCACCTTCAGTGCTATCGAAAATGCTGCGCAGGTAGATGTAGTAATAATTCTGGTGCGCACGGTCATAAACCGGACCAGAATAGGTATCAAGAGATTCTGTGGTATACAACGGAAACATTTCCTCAATGGTATAAAGCACAGAATAGCTGGTGCTGTTTTTGCTGCGGTTAAGTAGCAGGCGTTGGTTATCGAAAATAAGGAGGATATCCATTGAAGTGTTTAAGGTCATCATGGTATTCATGGTGTCGGATAAGGATTGCCAGTAGGTAAAGCGTTCGCCGGAACTGCCAGCCCTTAAATAGTTGAGCATGTGATGATTCTGCACCACCAGGTCTACCAGCTGCGCTTGGGAGGATGCCAGTGTGTTCAATTCCACCGAGAGCTGATGTACCACGCTGTCTACATGGCGCAGTTCTTTTTGCACCAGAAGGTTAGATACAAAAGCGTAGACGCTGATCCCTGCCACGCCGATCAGCAGCACTGCCACGATAGTAATGATATATATCTGTCTGCGCAAAGATTTGCGCCCTCTAAGCGTAATAGGATTATTCATGGGTATGGGCTGCCTTTCTATATTCCGCCGGAGTGATGCCATATTTCTTTTTAAACTGGCTGTTGAAATAAGGATAGCTGTTGAAACTGCAGGCTTCGCCTACATCGGAAATGGATAGCTTACTGCCCGAGAGCAGCTGGCAGGCATGAGCCATACGCAGACCCGCTACATAGTTTTTAAAGGATACCCCAAGTGCCTGACGAAATAGCTCGCTCAAATAGGTGTAGTTAAGGTTGTGCTTTTCGCTCATTCCTTGCAGCGACAGATCCTGTGTAAAGGAATCTTGCACCTGACGCAGGATACGTGTAAAGGTAGGATTGTTCAGGTGCGCGGCATCGCCGTTGATCGTGTGAACACCATTGGGTGCCGGACGCTTTGCTTGTAGTTGGCGAATAGCTGGAATAAAAAGACTTACATCTTTTTGAAAATGCAAGATTTGAATAGATGCGTTTTGCGTTGCGGGCTCGGCAGCCAGCAGCGCAGAGGTAAGATCTTCAATGGATGCGAAAAGGACTACCGCCCGATCTTTGGAGAGAAAAAAGGAATGAAAGCAAGGCGCTGGGGGTATGGCTGCCAATGCAGCTGCAAGATCCTGCGCCTGTATAGTAAGGGCGTAATAATGGGTTTGTTCATCGGGCAGCCCTAAGGCAGCAGATGTGTCTTTGGATTATGGTGATGCAAAAGCTTTGAAAGACAAGCCCCATCGTTTTGCAGTTTATAAGCGTTTATTTTGCCCCACAGGTTTCTCATTAGATTATCGGCTTCCTCAGGATGGATGGGCTTCAGGCAATAATCCACCGCGCCCCTTTGAATAGCCTGGCGAAGGTAGTCAAAATCTGAATGACCACTGACAATGATGCACGCGGTGGCGAGACCGGCATTTTGTACGGCGGCGATCAGGTCCAAGCCAGATAGCCCCGGCATTCGGATATCGATGAAGGCAGCATCATACTGCCCTGAAAGCAAGGCTTCTTTAGCAGCAAAAGGATCCGAAAACAAATCGACCCGATTAAAACCAAAGGTTTCAAAGGGCAACGAATATCGGGTGGAAAGGAGCGCCATCTGTTCGTCGTCTACAATGAGTGCCTTGATCATTTGGAACCCTCTTTCTTATCTGCTTTTGTCTTTTGGTAGTAGTATATCTGATGCAACTGACACATGCAAGGGTTTCGCTCCCCTTTGGGGAAAGACCCGAAAAAAGTATAATCCTTTCACCGAAAAATCTGTATTGAATGCATAATGTTTTGTGACTTACACTATACACATCGAATAAATAGAAAAGGGGTGAGCCCCGTGGGAACATTTCGCAGGCAGCGCTTGGCAAGCCGCCTTTACAAGCATCGATGGGTATATGCGTTCATTGCGCCAGGCATTTTGTTTCTGTTGTTGTTCAGTTATTATCCAATGTATGGCATTACCTTGGCGTTTAAAGATTTCAAGATGAATCTGGGTATCCTTTTAAGCTCCTGGGCGAGCCCGGTGGGTAAACATTTTGCGACACTTTGGCGGGATATGAGCTTCTGGAAGGCGTTTTTCAATACTTTTCGGGTAGGGTTCATGTATATTATTACCGGCTTTATCGCGCCGCTGATGTTATCGGTACTGATGAATGAATTGCGGGGCAATCGTTATAAGCGGTTATTGCAAACAGTTTTTACCTTTCCCAGGTTTATGAGCTGGGTGGTTTGCGGCGGAATCCTTTCCAATATGCTTATGTCCTCCGGCCTGGTAAATGTGGCTATCCGTGCATTAGGAGGCAATACGGTCAACTTTATGTCCAATCCCACGTGGGCAAGGCCCCTGCTCTATATTACCAATGTGTGGAAGGAAATGGGCTGGAGTGCCATCATTTATATGTCGGCTATCGCAGGCATCAGCCTGGAATTGTATGAGGCAGCGGAGGTGGATGGGGCAAACCGTTTCCATAAAATGCTGCACATTACCTGGCCCGGTATTAAATCTACGGCTGTAATCTTGCTGATTCTTTCCTTTGGCAGCATTATGAATAACGGTTTTGATCAGATCATGAACATGCTCAACCCCATCGTTAAGGATGCTACGGAGGTGTTGGATACCTATATCTACTGCCGTACATTTCAAAGTGTACCGAATTATGGCTATTCCACGGCTATGGGCTTACTGAGGTCAGTGGTGAACTTCGTGTTTCTGGTGGCGGCAAACCAAGGGGCCAAATGGCTGGGTGAAGGGGGGATCATGTGATGAGGGTGATCAGGCACCGAAACAGGATCCAAAGAACTGATTGGTTTGATGTGCTGAATGTAACACTTTTGACGTCGTTGATGCTGATCGTGGCCGTCCCATTTTATGGCACTGTGGTCAAAAGCTTTATGAGCCAACAGGAGTATACCTTCAGAGGTGTATCCCTCTGGCCGGAAAGACCAGTGGTGCAAAACTACATACAGATATTTTCATCCGGCATTTGGCAGGCGCTTTTCAATTCGGTTGTCTATACTGCGCTGTATGTGGCTTTAGCCATGTTCCTAACCACCACATTGGCCTATGGCCTATCGAAAAAGGGGTGGCCAGGCAGGCGGCTTGTGCAGAACCTAATCGTGTTCACCATGTATTTTTCTGGCGGACTGGTGCCTTTCTTTTTGGTTGTCAAGCAACTGGGGATGATGGGTACAATATGGTCGGTGGTGGTGCCTACGGCTCTGAGTGTGTATAACATGATCATTATGCGTACGTTTTTTGAGCAATTGCCGTCGGACTTGGAGGAAGCGGCGCTGATTGACGGCGCAGGGCCGCTGACCATATTCTTTCGAATCGAATTGCCGCTGATCAAGCCGTGCATAGCCACCATTGTGCTGTTTTATGCAGTACACAAATGGAACGAATGGTATTACCCAACGCTGTTTTTGTCCGATCATAAAATGTGGCCGATCCAAGTATTCCTGCGGCAGTTTTTGCAAGCGGATAACATGTTGGATATGGCTATCGACCACGATCAGCCCAAGTTTAACGAAGGCATTCGCGCGGCGGCTACAGTGGTAACCATTCTGCCGATCATGTGTGTGTATCCGTTTTTGCAGAAGTATTTTGTTAAAGGTGTGATGGTGGGGGCAATCAAGTCGTAATCCCTCTTGGCAAATATTTGGAATCAGACGCGGGGAGCTGGCAAAACGGTAGTTTATTTGGTATGCTGGTGTCGGCAAGCCGCGCATAAAATAAGGAGGTCATCCCATGAAAACACGTATCGTATCCTGGATTACCCTTTTGGTCATGCTGTTTAGCATTGCCGCTCTGCCGGTTTATGCCGTGGCAGATGAGGAACTGCCACACCTGGAGTTTACCGTCTTGGCGCTTAATAGCCCGGACACCTTCTTCGATTCGCCCTTGGTGGTACAGGCCATGGAGAAATTCAACTTTAGCTTTAATCTTTTGCAGGTGGGTAATGATACCTGGGCGGAGCAGCTTCGCACACTGGCTGCTACAGGTTCTTTGCCGGAGGTTATTGCGTGGTATTACTTTAACTATGGCGAATATAAAAACTGGGTGGAGCAGAAAGTGCTTGCACCTGTGCCGGATCTTAGCGCCTATCCTAACCTGAAGGCCTTGACCGATTCCATGGACGTGACTGAATACGTTACCATCGATGGGCAAATGTATGCCTTCCCACGTAAAGATGTTACCCAGCCCTTCAACAGCGTATCTCACACCATGTTTACCTATCGCCGGGATTGGGCTAAGGCAATGGGCTACGACTTTGCACCGGTGCAGACCATCTCTTGGGATGAACTGGTGGCTTATTGCAAGGATTTAAAGGCAAAGGATCCCGGTGGGCTAGGGGAGAACTTGGTACCCTTTGATACCAAGGGCGGTGCGCTGACTTGGCTGAACCTAGCAACCCAGCAGTTTAGCCCTTATCTGGATACCTTCTATTTGCCGCAAGGTGGGGACAGTTTCGTTTGGGGTGCTCGCAATGAGACGGCTTATGGGGCTATCGATAAGGTGAAGGCGCTGTACGATGAAGGCCTGTTCTATCCGGAAGCTTATGCCGATGGCAAATATGCTGGCGTGGCCCGCCTGGATGCTGGTATGAGCGATGTACTGTTCGCTTCTATGGGTACATCTGCACTCATGCAGTCAGATAACAACATCCGTGCCATATTGCCCGATTTCCCCAGCGATGGCTTGGGCATCTCTTTGCCGTCACCCAGGAGGATGGTAAATACCATACCGATCAGATGCGTGAATTTTACCATATGATGGCCTTTTCAGCGGATGCCAGGCCTGAAGTGATTGACCGCTGGCTGCAGGTTGGCAACTGGCTGATGGAAGACACGCAAATGGAAACTTATGCTTATGGCGAAGAAAATGTGGATTGGAAGTGCAATGAGGATGGTAGGGTGGAAGTGTTTTGGACACTGGCGGAGCGCAGCAGCGGCATGCCCTTTGCACATGTTTCTGATCAGCAGATGCTGCAGAAGTTCTTTATTACCGAAGGCAGCGATCACTTTATTGATGGCAACCCCACGGTGAACCAGTATATTCTTAAAGACTTGTATGAAACATATTTTAAAACAGTAGAAACCAATATGATCTACACCCCATCCCAAAACTATCAGATCGCCTTTTTCTCCGGCGAGGTGTTTAATCAATATGGCACCTTTGGCAATGACCCTATAGCTGCCAGGCACTCCTATGGGCAGGGCTGGGCGGCCAAGCCGCGGCAGGCGCAGTCTTGCGGGTACTCACCGGTATTGCGGTGATGATGAGTTTTTTGAAAGTTGAAAAGTATATCAAGTCGGATCATGTTGCCATTCTGGAAAAGCAAAAGGCCGACGTATTGGCTGCAGGCGGACAATGGGTGGAACCGGAAGAACACTTGCGCCGGGAACAGCAAGATGCTCAAATAGACGCATGAGTAAGGAATATTAATGAAAGGTATTTTGGATTCGATTTAGAGATAGCAGTGAGAAAGTACGATTGGCTGATTGCTGGTGCAACATTTGTGGAAGATCACCTAACGAAGAAAAAGCGGCAGAACAATGGCGAACTCACCCAGTATCGTATCGAGGGAAATCATGAAGCTTTGATTGAGCCGGTGGTGTTTGATCAACTCCAAGTAGAACGACATGAGCGCCATGAATTGTATAAGGCCAGGAAAGGGGTAGTGAGGAACTATCCCTTTTCATATAAGATCATTTGCGATCACTGTGGGAAGCGGTTTATCCACAAAGTTATTAACGGCAAAGAAAAGTGGTTGTGCAATCATTTTGGGCGAAAAATCGGTCGCTTCAATTGAGCTCACATACCCGTCGATATTGGCGGCAATCAGCCCTGTTCCGGTGGCGATCTCCAATACGCGCATATCTTTTGTGAGAGCATGGCCCATGGAACGGTACATTTCTTCATAAGCCCTGCCACTGAAACGTAGAACCTCCGCGTCGTAGAGCTTTGCGTACCGATACCAAAACTTTCGGTTCTTGGTGTTTGTTTCCATATGGTCATCCCTTTTCTATTTAAAACTTGCATCTTCTAGTGTCTATTTTATGGGATTCGTGCATCATAAGAGTTATACAAATCTTCTTTCGGGCGAAACAATTACATTCGATAACTTCGAAGACATAATTGCGTTAAGAGCAACTGATTTTAGTCACAAAGTCGAAAAAGATACTACCGAGATTTAGCCGAGAGTCAGTATAGTATTTTCAATGACAATCAACGAAGAGTTTGTAATTGTTATGGAGGAAGCATAAACTTAGAGGAGGTATTGAAACATGTTTGATACCCATATCATGTATTCGATGAACAATAATCCGAAAAGGATAATATAGTATGACCAACGGTGAACCGGAATTAGTAAGGTGGAGGGAAAACATATGAAGTGTGCTAGTTGTGGTAATAGCAATTCCAAAATATTGCACGATAAAGGCATTTGGGGGTTTACGTCTCCTCATCTCCGCCATGAAAAGACTACCAAATTGATAAAAAGATTTGGTGGTCTTTTCTTATTGATTCATTAGGCTTTGCAGACTTTTGGAGCAGCGTGTAGCTGCTCCTTTTTGCGTTTGGTGAGGGTTTAAATCTCCTCATTTACTCACAGGTGATGGTTGAGGTGTTGGTGGCAGAAAAGCTCTGCGACTGCCTGCCGACTGACTGAGCGAGGGGTGTTCACTTTTTCATTAGGGGTGTGCATTTTTTTTTGAAGGCAAAATGAGGGGGTGTTCAAATTTTTGAACCCGACTGCGTGTGGGTGTGCATTTGGGAATGTCTAAAGTACACAAAGAACCCTTGTAAGCCATTTTATCTTCTTACTTCAAGGGTTTTCTTGTGCCTAGAAGATAAAATGAGGTACAGAGGCTTTATTCGTATATGCGGACATCTATTCAATCTTAATAAGTCATGCAACAGGATGACCGCATTTTTGCATTTTCCATCAGGAAAAACAAGCTATTTGCATCATCTGCACCAATATGGTATCCTTTAACCGTCAACCTGAATATGAAAAACACAGCCCGGTTGGTAGTCCGGGCGTAGCAGGTCATCTGTTATCAGTAACCCTCCCTCCTGGGTCGTCCGCTATTCAAGAAAGAGGTTGGCGGTAGGAGGCGTGTAATGTGAGCATTACACTGACGGTTTTCTTTGATGATCCCTTTTGGATCGGGGTGTTTGAACGGCAGGAAGGCAGCAAGCTCTATGTGGCAAAGGTCGTCTTTGGTGCAGAGCCCAGCGAGCAGCAGGTCTATGAAATGGTATTGCAGCAGTTTGAAGGGCTTCTTTTCTCTCCTCCGGTTGACGGACTAAAGCCAACCAAACTGGCAAGCAACCCAAAGCGGCGACAGCGGCAAGCGATGCAGTCCATCACAAAAACACCCGGCACCAAGGCGCAGCAGGCTATGCAATTGGTACGGGAAGAAATGAAAGAGGCTTACAAAACCCGTTCCAAGGAAAAGCGTGAGGCGGAGGAAGAACGCAAGTTTTTGCTCGGGCAAGCTAAAAAGAAAGCCAAGCACCGCGGTCATTAGGCTAGCAGAACAAGACCCGTCACATATGCGTGGCGGGTTTCTTTGTAAAATAGTGAATTGTCATTGATACCTTGCGAAAAGTTATTATAGGATAGCGTTATTTCTCGCCTGTCATCGCATACCAGTTCTTGATAAGCCCTCCCATAAACAGATTGAAAATGCTTTCTTGAAACGCCCGCCCCTTTTTGATGTAATCAGGATTCTCAATGATAGGGCCAAAGGCTGAAAGATAGGCGAAAATGGCCTCGGTATTAAGGGCAGGATCAATGTATCCGCCTTCCCGTCCTTCCTTAAGAAAATCCAGAATCACGGGCAAGGTATCCTTTCGGGATAGGTCGTAGATCAGCTTCCTAAGCTGAGCATCCTCCCAAGCGGTAGACGCAATAAACCTATCGCCAATCTTCTCGCGACCGGTAATACGAGTGTTAAACAGCTTAAGCAGCTTTTGATGATAAGGGAGATCGGAAGAAACGATATCTTTGTATTCCTTAACAAGGCCTTCTACAAGCGGCTCCATGGCTTCCTTTGCCAGGGTTTCCTTGTCGCCAAAATATTTGAACAGCGTAACGCGGGAGACGTTCGCCTTTGCCGCAATATCGGTTACACTGGCATCCGAAACGCCGCGCTGCGCAAATAGCTCCTGTGCAGCCTTGATAATCGTGTCTTTTTTTTGAATGGAGCGTTTTTCATAACCGTTCATTCAATCACCTCGATGTATAGAGTATATCACTGAAATGAACCGATGTAAACGTCTGGTTCATTTTATGTTGACTGACCATCATTTGCGTGATAAAATGAACTCATATAAACAACGAGTTCATTTTGATGACTCGGCGAGGGAGGTAATGATGGGATGAAGGTTGGAATGCTCAAAGGTATAGGGCTTTGCAGGCAATATGATAAGTTGGGTGCCCAAAAGAGAAAAGAGGTGCAACGCCGCAGGCTGGTAGAGCTAGTCACATGGGCAAAGAAAAACAGTCCGGTGTATGCACGGTTGTACAAGGATCTACCTTCAAACTTTGCCCTTGCCGACCTGCCGCCTGTAAATAAGGCGCAGCTTATGCCACAATTTGATAGCTGGGTCGCCGACCCAACTGTGAAGCATGAGGATATAGAGCGGTTTATGCGTGACCCAGATAACATTGGTCGCAAATATGCTGGCAAATATCTGGTGTTTACCACCAGCGGCTCTACGGGAAACCCGCTTACCGTCTTATGTGACAAAACCACAAACAGTATGATGGGTGCCATCAACACCCTGCGGTCCTTTGCCCGCGCAGAGGACATGAAAGCCTTTATGCTGCGGGGCGGAAAGAGCATGGGGGTCTTTGCCACCGGCGGGTTTTACCTCAGCAACAGCTCAGTGCGGGCGCGCTTATTAGCCATGCCATGGAAGAAAAACAAATTTGGCGTTACCAGCGCCCTAAAGCCGGTGCCGGAGATCGTAAAGGAGCTGAACCGATTTAAGCCTGCTATGCTGGGCGGATATCCCTCTAACCTTGACTTGTTGGTAGAGGAACAGGAAAAGGGACGGCTGCACATTGCGCCTGTTCTCATCATGACCGGGGGCGAGTACCTTTCAGATACAGTACGGCAAAATCTCCAAAGAGCCTTTGGATGCTGGGTACAAACCTCCTACTCCTGTACGGAGGCAGGTACCATTGCCTGCGAGTGCAGGGAGCACCACTTCCATGTAAACGACGATTGGGTAATCGTGGAGCCTGTGGATGAAGCGAACAATCCTGTTCCTGATGGTGTACAGGCCGATAAAATCCTGATAACCAACCTGTTCAACTATACTCAGCCTTTCATACGGTATGAGATTACTGATAGGGTGATCATGCAGCATAAGCCCTGTCCCTGCGGTAATCCATCCCCATGGCTTACGGTGGAGGGACGCAGCGATGATGTGATCTGCTTTGAGGACAGCGGCAAGAGTATCAAAATACCGCCATTGGCTATCTATGCCACTTTGATAGGCGTGAAGACAATCAAGCGATTCCAAGTTGTGGCTCATCCCCAAAATAGGATAGAGCTGCGCATCATCCCGGCGGATGGAAGCAATCAGGAAACTGCCTTTGCTGATGCCAAAGAGGTTTTGAAGCGCTTTCTTCTTGAACATGGTGTTCAGGAGGCCGAAATTCAACCATCAACTGTACCTCCCCAGCAGCAGAGCGGAAGCGGCAAGTTTAAGCACATTGTATCAGACTCAAAATCGACCAGCTAATGATTAACTTCCTTTGACGGGGATATCGATTTTACAACTATGTGATTTCATCCTTGCCCTGTTACGTTATAATGAAGGTGAATACAGTATAAGGAGGGCGGCATATGGCTTCAATTTTGATTGTGGAGGACGAAAAGGCAATCGCCGATTTGATCATGATCCACTTGAAAATGGCGGGGCACGAATCCGTTATCCTTTATGACGGATTATTCGTCATGCCTCAAATTGAAAAAAGCCGCCCTGACCTGATCCTGCTGGATGTGATGCTCCCCGGCATGGACGGCTTTGCGTTGATGCAAAAAATTGAACCGCTTAATATCCCCGTCATTTTTCTGACTGCAAAAAACCGGCTGGATGATAAGGTGACCGGTCTTCGCCTGGGGGCGGATGACTATATCGTGAAGCCCTTTGAGGCGTTGGAGCTGACCACCCGCATTGAAAGCGTACTGCGTCGCTATCATCGCAGTACCAATGCTTTTCGCCTTAGGAATCTGGAGGTGCGGCTGGAGGAACGTGTGGCGCTGGTGGACGGTCAAGAGATAGAGCTGACCATTAAAGAGTTTGAGCTACTAAAGACCTTCATCGAAAATCGCAATCTGGCCTTGTCACGAGATAAACTGCTGGAGCTGGTATGGGGCTTTGACTATGCAGGGGAGACGCGCACGGTGGATGTGCATATCCAGCGGCTGCGTAAAAAGCTGGGGCTTGAAAACGCCATTAAGACTGTGTACAAGCTGGGCTACCGACTGGAGGTGCCGCGATGAAGTTCTGGCAAAAGGCGTTCCTGTGCATCATTGCCGTGGTGATCGTCGGTGTGGATCTGATCGGCTTTGCCCTCACACGCCACAGCTATACCTTGGTGTATGAGAACACCTGCCGCACGGCCTTGATGGAGGCGCACGGCTTGGAAAGCGCTATCTATACCAGCATCGCACTGTCCCTTCGGCAGTATGATGCGCTAAATGCACAGAACCTGCGCACCACCATTGCCCCTTACTCCGACTACTATAAGACACAGGGGTTTTACATGGCGGTGTACCAAAACGATCAGGAGCAGTTTTCAAGCTTTCCCGGTCAAATGGATTATCAAGGATTGAAAGAAAATGCCACCCCGCATACCGCCAAGACCCATACCCTGGGAGGTCGGCTGTATTGCGTGATCTTTTCCGGGCTGGATACCCAGTACGATAACCTGCAAATGGTTTTTTTCAAAGATGTC
>JAVBTR010000031.1:0-27606 GCA_031556065.1 Eubacteriales bacterium
ACCGCCAGATTGATGGTAACCAGGCCGTCCACCTCGTCGCCCACTAGCAATAAATTGCTGCTGTCCCCATGATAGTGGTTGCAGTAATGGGGCAGGGGATAGGTTTGAAGCACGCAACCCCTTTCGTCTGCCAGGCCCACATAGGGCACAAAACCGCTGCCTTCAAGCGCTTTGGTTACGGCCTGGGTACGGTTCACCGTAATGGTGCCATCGTGGCCCGGCCCCCGGTTGTCGAAGAAAATAAGGCCGTCCCGGGTCCAGAACTCGTGACCAACGCTGTCACTGCTATTTTGCCTAAAGCAGGGCAGAATGTCAAGGGTGTTTGTGTTCACAAGAAACATCCGCTGCATCACCAGATGCCAGGGGCCTTCATGGCAGTACATGAACAGATGGGGCTGGACGGGCGAAAACTGCAAGTGCCCGCCTTCGCAGGTATCTCTTACAGCTACGATAGGATCGCCAATTTTCCCGTTTTTAAAAGGAAACAGGCGGATCACACACCGCTTGGTGCGGTACATGGACTGGGCGAAGCCGGAGTAATTCATACCGTGCTCCATCTGAACATCCTCGTTGTTCAAAACCCCGATCAACGTTTGATCACAGTTCATGCTGATCCGCCCTGGCTTGAACCCTTCCGGGGCTTTGAAAATAGTCTGCTCCCGGCCCGTTTTTAAATCCAAAAGAACCGCTTCTCCGCTGAGATTATAAAGCAGATACCGGCTTTGGGGGTCCTTGGTCAGGTGCCCAACAGAGCGGTCGGTATAGGCTGTATGCCTTGTGATAATCCCTGTTTTTTGGTTTGCAGAAAACACGTTGTTAATGCCCTTGGTGTCCCGGTCAGAAAGAAAAAAGATGTCTTCCCCGCCCAGGGTAAAGGCGTTTTCGGTGAAATACAGATGCACGTTGTTGTATTCGTGGCTATTGGTCAATCGGGTTATAATGGCACCGGTCAGTGTGTCGGTATAGGTACTCATTTCCGAAGGATAAATCTTTGGCAGCATAAAACGCTCCTAAGCAAAAATTCGCAGGTTGCCCTGCGAATGGTAGTATGTTTTTAGCCCTTTACTGAACCCATGGTAACGCCTTTGGCAAAGTGCTTTTGAAGAAAGGGGTACACACAGATGATCGGCACGGTGGCAACCACGATGGTAGCGTACTTTACCGAATCGCTGGGTGCCCAGATGGTGACTTCTGAGGCCACATTATCGCCCATGGTGCCCTGGGAAAGAATAACAATCTGCCTTAGCCATACGGTGATGGGCCACATATCGGAATTGTCCAGGTAGATCATGGGGCGAAGGTAGTTGTTCCAGTGGCCTACCGCATAGAAAAGAGAGAAGGTAGCGATAGAGGCCTTGGACATGGGCAGGATGATCTTAATGAAGGCCTGAACCTCGTTGCAGCCGTCGATTCGGGCCGATTCTTCAATGCTCTCAGGCAGCTCTTGGAAAAAGTTCTTCATGATGATCAGGTTGGAAGAGGAGATAGCCACCGGCAGCCAGATCGCCCAGAAGGTGTTGCCTAAGCGCAGCTTGTTGTTCACTACGATAAAGTCAGGGATCAAGCCGGCGGAGAAAAGCATGAAGAAGATAACCACTTGCAGCATCAGTTTGCGGCCGGGCAGGTATTTTTTGCTTAAAACGTAGGCTGTCATGGCGGTAATAATAATGTTGATTAATGTACCCCCCAGGGTGATCACAACGCTGTTGCCAAGAGAACGGATGGTGCGACCGGAGAAGATCATTTTGTAGGCATCAATGGAGAAATGGCCGAAGGTCAGCCGTGCCAAGCCGGTGGATGAGAAGGAGCCTATCACCACGTAAATCAGCGGTGCCAGCATCACAATGGCCAGCAAGCCTAAAACAGTGTAGTTGCTTACGTCGAAGATACGTCCAAGGGTGCTTTGGTTGCGGTTGGCCATCTTGGCGTTGTCTTTCTTAGCCATTAGTACACCCCCTCTTCCCCGAACAGTTTAGCCAGCTTGTTAGAGCCCAGGACCAGAATCAGGCTGACGATGGAGCGGAAAAGGCCGACCGTTGCGGAATAGGAATAGTTGCTGATGCCGGGGGCGGGTCGGTAAAGGGCTTTTAAGCCGATATCGTAAATGTATGTATCGAACACCGTTGCCACGTCCCGGTTAAGGGAGTTAAGCATGAGGTAAATCTGATCGAAGCCGCTTTCCAAGAAGGAGCCCATGCGCAGAATCAGCATAACGATGATCGTGGATTTAATAGAAGGAAGCGTAATGTGGAGCAGCTGCTTAAAGCGGCCGGCGCCGTCAATAACGGCGGCCTCATAAAGCTGTTCATCCACGCCGGAAAGCGCCGCCAGGTAGATAATGGTGCCCCAGCCGGCTTCCTTCCACATGATTTCAATAATATACATGGGCCGGAACCATTGCTCCGATTCCATAAAGGGAATGGTGGCTTTGCCCACCATGGTCAAAAGGTTGTTTACAAGGCCGTTGGGCGCAGGCCCCAGTAGCATCAGCATTAAGCTGCCAAGCACCGTCCAGGATACAAAGTGGGGCAGATACAGTACGGACTGTACTGTGCGCTTGTAGCCGGAACCTCGGACTTCGTTTAATAATAGCGCTAAAATGATGGGGAAGGGGAAATAGAAAATAATGTTGAGCATAGCCAGAATCAAGGTGTTGCGAAGGAGCATGGGGAAATCCCGGTGGTTAAAGAAAACCTGGAAGTTCTTGTACCACGGATCCATCATGGGGCTGGACTGCCCAAGGTTCTCAAGCTGCGGCGAATACCTTTGAAACACGATATCCAATTTCAAAAGAGGCCAGAATTTAAACAGCGCGTAATAAATTGCAGCCGGAATCAGCATGGCATAGAGCCACTTGTAGCGCTTCATGGTAAGCCATGTTTTGCGCATTGCGCTCTTGTGCGGGCGGTTGACCACGGTGGTGGGGGTCATTGGCATCCTGCTCCTCTCTTAGGGGGGTACTGGGTTAAAATGGGAGGCCGTCCCGAGGGGCGGCCTCCCATGGGGTGAGTTGGGTTTATTTTGCGTAGTTGGCGTTCACGTTATCGATGATGTCCTGGCCGCCCAGCTTAAGCCATTCGTCACGGGCAGCGGCAAAGCCGGCAGCGTCGATCTGGCCCATGATGTACTTAACCCGGGCATCAGAGATGGTGGTGGCGATTTCGGTTTGCAGGTTCATGTAATCGCTGTCCATGTAGCCGATGGAAACATCAGACACAACATAGGGTTCATTTTCAATGGAAACAGCGGTAATCTTTTGCACATCGGTCATGCCCTGGCCATAATCCAAGGACTGTACCCGGCGGGGGAACATGGAAGCGAAGATTTCGCTGGAGCCGTCAGCCACGCGCAGGTCTTGCTGTTCCTTGGAAATGCTCAGCGTGCCATCGGCTTCCTTGGTGTAGTGGAGGCCTTCAACGCCAACAGCGGTCAGAATGCCGCCTTCTTCGTTCAAGGTAGCAACGAAATCCAGAATCTTATCCAGGGTGGCTTCGTCTTTAACGGAGGCTTTGGGAATCAAAATGCCGCCTACGCCGCCAACGGACAGGGTGGAGTTCAAAACGGGGGTGCCGTCAGCCTTGTAAAGAATCTGCTGGGGGGTTACAACTGCGTTTTTGTCTACATTATCTACCAGGGAGTCATACTTGCCGCCGGGATAACGGGCGTTGGTGGCGGTGGTGATCATGCAGCCGGCAATACCCTGGGTCAGGGGGCCGTGCTTGTCGGTGTTAATAGCGAAGTCCTTGTTCATGTAGCCATTGTCATACATCCACTTGAACAGGTCCAGGGTCTCCATGTATTCGTCGAAGAAGAAGTAAGGCATAACTTTGCCTTCGGCATCCACACCCCAGTAGTTGGGGGCGCCCATGGCCACAGCCAGGGTATTGAAGCCGGCGTAGGTTAGCTCTTTGTCCTGGTCGTCGCAGTAAGCGAAACCAATGGTATCCTTAACGCCGTTGCCATCGGGATCGCCGTCGGTGAAGGCAGCAACCATGGCCTTGAAGGTTTCAACATTGGTGGGCGCCGCAAGGTTCAGCTTTTCTAGCCAGTCCTGGCGATACAGCACACCCACCCGGGCAGCGGATACGATGGAGGGGAACATGTAGCTGCGGCCGCCAACGGAGGAAACAGCCAGGTTAGCGGGGGTAGTCAGTTCGTTTTTGAAGATTTCACGTTCTTGGAGCTTATCGGTCAGATCCCAGAAGATGCCATCTTCGCACATTTGAATGTAGTTGGCGTTGGTGGCCACCGCGCTGGTGATCACAACCACCATGGGAAGATCGGTGGAGGACATAATGGTGTTGAACTTGGTCAGGTAATCGCCCTGGGGAGCCCAGGTGATCTGAAGGTCCACATTGCCCAGCTCTTCTGCTGCCAGCAACACGGGATTGGCCTTCTCGCCAGTGGAGCCAACAGGTTCGGCTTCACCATAGAAGGGGCAGAGCACCGAGATAACAAAGGGGGCTTCTTCAGCCATAGCGGGAACCGCAGCCAGGGACAACAGCATTGCCAAGGCCAGTGCAAGGGAAAGAATCTTACGCATAGTATACCTCCTAATTAGATTGTAACTTCCGTGCCGTTGTGACACGCTTTGTTGATGAATGGAGTATAAATGATGCCATTGGCAAAGCGCAATCACAATACATAAAATTGGATAGACAAAATATGAAAAACCGGGTATGCAAAATTGAAATCGGTATACATTTTCTAAAATGCTCCCCTCTTCCCAGACCTTTTAAAATGTGGTATACTCATTGAGAAATAAGGGTTTTTAGGGGAAGGGAGATAGAAAAATGCGCACTTTGCTCAAGCAAAAGGCTTATCGCTCTTTTCTTTTTTCTTTCCTGTGCATTTTTGTCTTGCCAACCCTTTTAATGCTGTATTTTATGTCTTCCACCTTGTCAATAGCCCAGAATGAGGAACGCATTGCCACTCAGCTGATGCTGGAGCAATATAAAAACGGCGTTGATGGGCAGATGAACGCCATTAAACGGATCGGGGATACCCTGGTAGTAGACGATAAAGCCCTGCTTTTTTCATCCGCCAAGGATGAAACCGAGTACCTAAAAAGCACTACGGTTTTTCAGGCGATTCGCGGGCTGATGCAGCAGGTGGCCACCATTACCATTGCCAATGAGCATATCGAAGTAGCGTACCTCTATTTTCCTATGAGCAGCAAGGTCATTTCCAATACGGCTATGGACGCGCCTGTTTTTTACCAGCGGCGTATTGTGGACCATTTTCCTTCCTATGAAGATTTTATCGGGTTTCTTACATCCAACCAGGATGGCTTTGTTCGCGTAAACAAGCATATTTACTACCTGCGCACCTTTGACCGGGGCGGCGTGCCTTCCATTAGCTGCGCTATTTCCCTTGCGGGCAATTTCTTCAACTCCTTTAAAACCCTTTCGGAAACAAAGGAAGGGATGGGCTTTACCCTGCTTTCCCCGGAGGGGGAACTGCTTTTTACCACCCTTGAGGACGCTTCCTTTTTAACCGAGCAGGCCCTTGACAGCGGCACGGTTTCATACGATGGCACCAAGCTTTATCTGCACCAAAGTGTTTCGGCGGATACCCTTTGCCTCTATGTGGTGACCATTCCCGAAAACGTGTATACCGCAAGGCTGGTAACCATGCAAACCATCTTTGGCATTTTAGCTGGCGTTATTCTGATTGCTGGCATCGTCATGTCTTTCACCCTGGCCAAACGGCGGTATGCGCCTATTCGCCATTTAAGGGAACTGGTGGGGGAGCGGCCCCAGGAAAGCGAAACCCTCACCGGGGATGATTTCTCTTATTTATCCGAAACCGTGGAAGCCATGAAGGATGAAAAGATGGATATTAACCGGCAATTGAAATATGCTTCCAAGCGCATGAACCATTTTCAATTGGAAAAGCTCTTAAACGGCACCTATTCCACTGCCGCTGTTATGGAAGAAGAGCTGCTTAAAGCGGATGTGGCCTTTGCCAGCGATACCTTTGCCCTGGCAGGGATACACATTAACCGCATCGACGCGGCCGATCTTGTAAACGATAAGCCTCTGGCGGATTTTGTTATCGGCAATGTATACGAGGAATTGCTGGCTAAGTATGCCCCTCATGTGGTTTCCATGGAAGAGATGAACGTAATTATTCTTTCCTTGCCCGAGGAGGCGGGTCATGAAGCCCTTGTAAATGCGCTGCAAACAGGCTGCAACGTGCTTTCGGAAAGCTTTTCCATGCACCTTTGTATAAACCTGGGCCATGCGGTTCACGGGCTGAACGAATTAAGGGTGGCCTATTTAGAGCTGCGCAATGAAATGTCCGTGCGCAAGGGCGAGGATGGGCTGTTTTTCTCTTGGCAGGAGAGTGCCTCCAGCGTTTCGGACCGTAACGCCGATATGGACGCCGCCGCCCATAAGCTTAGCCGTCTGGTGCTAATCGGCGCTTACGACGATGTGCTCAATCAATACGAGGTGCTTAAAAAAGCCAGCGAGGGTCAGCCAGCCTGGTCGGTTCGAATGATGCTTTCTTCTCTTGTACGGGAATGTATGGATGGCTTGGCTCTGCGGCTGGATAGCGATATAATGAAGCAGCTGTCCATTCTTTCTCAGCACTACATTGAATCCCCCGTTGGATTAGATGAATTTCAGACGGTCTTTAAGGTCATCAAAACCATGACCCGTTCGGTTCCTACTTCAACTGGCAAAACAAAAAACGACGACATTGGCCGCTTGGCATGGGAATATATCAGCCAGAATTACGCCTCTGCGGATATGTCCATCCAGGCAGCGGCAGATCACCTGGGGCTCACGGCCTCTTATTGTTCCCAGCTCTACAAGCGCCAAACAGGCCGCGCCATGCTGGACGATATTAACCAAATGCGCTTGAATAGAGCCAAAGAGCTTCTGCGCGGCACCCATCTGGGCCTTGAAGAAATCGCCATTCAAACGGGCTTTTTAAACAGCTCCACATTCATTCGTACCTTTAAAAAGTACGAGGGAATTACACCGGGACAGTACAGGCAGTCCGTCCAGGGGTAGGTGTGGGGATACATAAGCAATATCATTATAACCGCATACCCTGTAATGACCCACTTTGGTTATTACAGGAGGCTTTTTATGAATATGAACGACACTTACAACCCCCTTGCCAATCGCAAGCCGGTTGCTACGGCAAAAATCATGGCCAGTGATATGTATCCGAATTTGAATGGGGATGTTAGCTTTTATACCGCGCCTGGCGGCACCCTCGTATCGGCCAGGGTCAGCGGCTTGCCGCCCATTGCCCTGCCCACCGACGATAACCCCACCCAGGTAGGCCCTTTTGGCTTCCACATCCATGAAGGGGCCAACTGTGGCGGAAACACCGGCGCGGAAGCTTTTTCTGCCGCTGGTGGCCACTATAACCCTACCAACCAGCCCCATCCCCTTCACGCAGGGGATTTGCCGGTGCTTTTCCCTAACAACGGCTATTCTGAAATGCAGGTCTTTACCGACCGCTTCCGCCCTCAGGACGTGGTAGGCCGCACGGTGGTCATTCACCAAATGCCGGATGATTTCCGCACCCAGCCCTCTGGGGACTCAGGCATGCGCATCGGCTGCGGCCCTATTTATAAACCGTAAGGATGTAAGCTTTGCGAGGGGGAAGGGATTCCTTTGGCAAGGCGAAGCCTTTTCCCTCTCGCCCTTCCCCATCCTCTAAACAGGCCAGATGTTCCCTGGCGTGTGGCAGCATAAAGCCCTTTAATTAAATCCAAAAAATTTCTGGCTTATTTTGTATCCGCTAACCATAATCTTTCGGCCTAGCTTACCCGGCAGATGGTTGCTTGCACCCAGCGGCCGTCTTCTTATCATGGCATAGTTATCCGGGGTGGTTTCTTTTAGGTACGCCCACAGGGCATCCCGCTTTTTAAGGTTTTCCTCTGTGCCGGATTTAACCAGCAGAACAGATGAAACCGTTGTTACGATTTCTAGATAGTTGCGCATATATTGGCGCTTGCGTTTATCTAAAACCGATGAAAGATCAATGGTTTGCGCCATGAGCTTGTTGATTAACAGCTGCTGATCGATTCGGCGAATCATAACCTGTTCTTGAACCGATTGGTCTTCACGGCCAATGAAGTAATGGTATAAATCCGCATTCAAATAATAGAGTTTTTCCACTTTTGCCATGGGGACATACACATATAGGTTATCCACATAAAAAGTATGCTTAGGCAGGGTTAAGCCGCAATCGCGCAGCAATTGTGTACGGTAAATGGCTGCATGCATGAGGATATATTGTCCCACCCGAAACCGGCCTACCTCCTGCCATGTAATAAGTCGGTTTTCAGGTAAAGCGTTGCCGTAGCGAATAACACGCTTGTTTTTCACGCCCACCTTGTCGTACACATAATTGCATACCATCAAATCTGTTTGCTTAACTGGTTCTGTCATACCGGCAAGGGTTTCAAGCACTTTTAGGTATGCTTCTTCATCCACCCAATCGTCTGAATCCACTACTTTAAAATACATGCCTGTCGCTTGTTCAAGCCCTGCCATTACCGCATCTCCATGGCCGCCATTGGTCTTGTGAATCGCTTTGACGGTACTGGGATAGCGGCGGGCAAAGTCATCTGCAATGGCGGCGGTGTTATCCTTGGAGCCATCGTTGATGATGAGTATTTCTACCTGCTCGCCGCCTGGCAAAAGGGATTCCACCGCGTGATACAGATACCCCTCGGAGTTATAGCTGGGTATGACAATGCTTAATAATTTCATGCTTCATTACGCCTCGGCTGTTTTTTTCTTGGCTTCGCCTTCAGGGAAGATAATCTTATTAACGAAGAAGAAGATCACCATGGATACGCCGCCATTTAAAACCGTTGTACCGATGTTATATACGAAATCCGGCACGAATAATCCTGCTACTGCTACCCAAATACAGTTGATAGAGTTGACAATGCAGGTGATGATGCAAAACGCCAGCACATACCATGGAATCTGCTTGGATAGCTTACCGTGACTTCGGAAAACGAAATTGCGCTGGATAGGAAAATTGATGATCTCGCCGATGACCATAGCCACCATGTAAGCGCATAGGTAAGGCAAGCCGCCATGAGCTACATCATAGCCGATGATGTTCCACTGGAAGGTTTCTCCAAAGAGGGTCATGGGAATGCCCGGCCAGCCAAAATCCACCAGAGGCAGGCTGGTAAAAGCCCTAGGCAGAAATTGAAGCATGAGGTATTTGAAAAAGGTAATCACATTGCTGATGATCCAAAATAGACCACCCTCGCGAATCCACTTAGCGGCCTTTGGGTGCTTCGCTACGAAATTCTTAAAAAAGTTCATTTGCTTTCCTCCTGAAGTTTTAGGTTGGGACGGCGGAAAAAGGCCTTAACCAACCGTCCAAAGCCCCTGAAGCCATGACCATTGGCCATGAACAAAATGGCCTCTGCCATTTCCATAGACACCATGCCGTTCATCATTTTTCCAATGCCGCGGAAGGGAATGTTGTAGATAAACAGCAGGTTCAAATCCGGCTTGCCGTTGCGTATGCTCTTGTCCTTCATGCCGGTTAGGATACGGTATACCAATCGGGCGATGGGATTCTTGGCGTAAGCCAATTGGAGGACGGCATCGTTCAACTGCAGGGGTGCTTTTCTATTCCAGTTTTTCGCCGGGATGGGGCGGCCTAAGAGAGCCGCAAACTGGGCGTCGGGCACAGCATCAAGCATGCATTTTGTATAGCAATCCAGCTCTTGGCCCTCGTAGGGGTTGGGAGCATTGGTGCCTGCGGCTGCCAGCTCGCCTGTCAGGCGAATATCCTGGGCGCTGGCGGCAATTAAGAGCTGATACGTTCCGCCCTCGATTTCCCATTGGTTGGTTTTCACATTGAAGTAGCGCAAGGCCTTATCATCCAAGGGGATAGAAACCCGCTTGGTTTCGCCTGGGTTCAATGGCACCTTCGTGAAGCCTTTGAGCTCCATCTTTGGCCGGAACACCTTGGCATTGGGAAGCCCCACATAAAGCTGCGCAATTTCTGCCCCAGCACAATTGCCGGTGTTAGTTAGATCGAAGCTCACCTTATCGTTTCCAACTTCCATGTTGGCGTATTCAAAGGTGGTATAGGAAAGCCCAAACCCAAAGGGGAACCTAACAGGTACGTTTGCTGTTTCGTAATAGCGGTAGCCTACATAAAGCCCTTCCCGGTATTCGCTTGTTTGTTCATTGCCGGGATAATACTTGCTGACGGGGTTTTTTTCATACAGCATAGGGAAGGATTCGCTCAGCTTGCCGCTGGGGTTTGCTTTGCCGGTAACCACCCGGAGCACCGCCCCAGCCACCGCCTGGCCCCCAAGGCCAGCCCACAAAAGTGCCTGGCACTGATCGATCCATGGCATTTCGATGGCAGCACCGGCAGTCATTACCACGATGATGTGAGGGTTGGCCTTATGAAGCCGCTCCAATAGCTTGGTCTGGTTGTGGGGAATGCGCATATGTGCGCGCTCCATGCCCTCGGCTTCATAACCCTCGGTAAGGCCCAGATAAAGCAGCACCACCTCCGCATCCGCCGCCAGCTTTTCCGCCTGGAGGATCAGGGCTTCATCCGGCACATCCAGCCGCTTAAAACCCTGAGCAAAGCCGATGCCGTTGGGGAAATAAGTGGGAAGCAAGTCCAAAGCCCTGTCCTCTATAGCGGCATTGACCATGCTGCTGCCAGCGCCCTGATAACGGGTTTTTTGCACAAAATCTCCAATTACTGCCACCTTGGCGCTATGCTTCACAGGCAAGATGCCCCCCTGGTTTTTCAATAGCACCATGGATTCTTCTGCGGCTTTCATGGCGATCTGGTGGTTTTCTTCAGCAGAAACAGTCACGCTTCGCTGGCTCTGGCTGGTGGTCATAATCAAGTCCAGCAGCACATCCACCCGCGCATTCACCGCATCTTCATCAATGCGGCCTTGCTTTACGGCGTCAATCAGCTGGCAGGCGCTGTCGTCCCCGGAGCCGGGCATTTCCAGGTCGCAGCCGACCCGCACGCCCTCTACATAATCGTTTCCGCCGCCCCAGTCGGTTATCATGGCCCCGTCAAAACCCCAGTCCTTGCGAAGTATCTCATCAACTAAATGCTTGTTTTCATTGGCGTAGACACCATTGACCAGGTTGTAACTTGACATAATGGTTTGGGCCTTGCCTTCTTTAACGGCGATCTCGAAGTTGGTCAGGTACAGTTCACGAAGGGTTCTTTCGTCCAAAACGGAATCGCTGGACATGCGGTGCCCTTCTTGGCTGTTCACAGCATAATGCTTAGGGCAGGCCGCCACACCATTTTCTTGCACACCTCTGACAAAGGCTGCTGCCAGCTTGCCGGACAAATATGGATCCTCGGAATAATACTCGAAGTTGCGGCCGCAAAGGGGGCTGCGCTTGGTGTTGAGCCCTGGCCCCAATAGCACCTGCACCTTCTGGGCCGCAGCCTCCTGGCCAATAACCCCGCCCACCCTTTGGGCCAATTCTTCGTTCCAGCTATTGGCTACCGCCGAAGAAGAGGGCATGCAGGTGGCCTTGGTGGAGGCGTTCAGCCCCAGATGGTCCCCCTCCCCTGCTTGCCTTCGCAAGCCGCTGGGACCATCCGCTAATGCGATCGCGGGAATCTCCAGCCGCTTGATAGCCCTCGTGTGCCATACATCTTTGCCGGATAGGATGGCGCATTTTTCTTCCAGTGTCATTTTCGAAATGATGTCCAGATGCTTCATTTGCTTCACCTCAATAAAATAAAGAGAAGCTGCCTCGCTGCCCAAATATGAACCTCGAGACAGCCCCTCATGCCGTTAAGCCTTAAAAACCTGTTCAGGCATTTAGCTTTGTTTTTTTCTGGATCGGTTTAGGATTGTTTTTCGTGGCCAGAACAATGCCCATGCCCCAAAGTATCAAAACCGCTGCCAGGCCCATATCGATATACATAAGCCATTCTTGCCAGATGGGCTTTTCATACCCTTGAATGGCAATGCTCATGGCGTTTGAGTTAGCCACGGTATAAAGAATGTTCTTGGTAGCCTTGCGCAAAAGGGTGATCTGGGTGGCATCGTCCTCTTTGCTAAAGCTCTTGGTGTCCTGGGTAAGGAACAGATCGCCGCCTGCACGAATCATTTCATCTACGTGGGTATAGGTGTTCAGGCTGTAGTCTGTGATCACCATGCCCTGGAAGCCCCATTCATCCCGCAAAACCTTTGTCAAAAGCGGATAGCTGCCCCCAGCCCAGATCATGCCAATGCGGTTGAAGGAGGACATCATGCCGCCTGCGCCGCCTTCTTTAACGGCGATCTCAAAGGGCTTTAGGTATATTTCACGCATGGCTTGCTCGTTTGCCCAGACCAGGATACCATTGTATTCGCGGTCCGTTTCCTGATCGTTGATAGCGAAGTGCTTCACATAGCAGTAAATGCCCTTTTCCTTTGCGCCCTTTATCACCTGGGCAGCAAACTTGCCTGAAAGCAGCCCATCCTCGCTGTAATATTCCCAGTTGCGGCCCGCGAAGGGCGAACGGTGAATATTAACTGCCGGTGAATACCAGCCAGAATAGGGCACGCCGGATTTTTCATTGCCAACCAGGCCCTCATCCCCAACGATCTGGCCCATTTGAAGCGCCAGCTCCATGTTCCAGGTAGAGCCCATGACGCTTTCCGCCTGGTACATGCAGGTACCGTAAATATCCGCCTCGGAAATAAAGCTGGTAAAGCCGGAGGGGCCGTCCGCGTCGATGGTCATGGGCTTATCCACCACACCGTCCACGCCGGAAACCGCATTGGTGCGGAACGCGCCAAAGCCTACAAGGCTCTTCATTTCGTCCAGGCTGATCTGATCCAGCAGCTTTTCCCACCGAGGATCCTCAAAGGAAGCCTGACCTACCAGGGTGCCGCTTTCGTCGGTAAGCATATCTCTGAGGGAAATGCTATTGTTAACAGGGGTAGTAGAAGGCGCAGAGGCCGTTACCTCCCAAGGCATCCCTTTATCGGAGGCGGTATACTTGCGCTTTTTGGAGTCATCCAGCTGGGTTTTAAGCGCCTCCGTCAAAGTGCGCTGTTCATCCGCTAGGTAACTCTTTGGCAGGGTGCCTGCAAAATCCTTGCGAGATACGTAGGATTGATAGGTATCCGTGCCATAGATACCGGCGCTCACATCGTCAAACCGGTTTTCCACCAGCACGTCCTCCCCCTGGGCATTTGCTTCGGTTGCCAGCTGCACCGCTGCCGAAAGGGTATAAGTGGCCGCTGCTTTGTGGGTGTGGGCATCGCTGGCCACAAGCAGGCTATAGCTGCCCGCATCCAGTTCATAGCCCGCGAAGCCGTTTTGGTTCGCGTCCGCATAGTCATAGGATTTCATGTCTTGGACGGCCAGGCTCAATTGAATCTCCTGGGATTCGCCGGGAGCAAGCAGCTTGGTCTTTACAAAATCGCCAAGGACCACATAGGGCTTTTCAATGGCATTGCCCTCATAATCATAAGGGGCGCTGTAATAGAGCTGCACCACGTCCTTGCCAGCGAAGGTACCTGTGTTTTTAACAGTTACCGTCACATCCAGCGTATCTTTTTCGGTGATAGCGCTGCCATCCGCCTTTGAAAAGCGTATATCCCAATCAAAGGTGGTGTAGCTAAGCCCGTAACCAAAGGGATAAGAAACGTTTTGCGCATACCAATCCCCGTTTCCGGCCTTGGCTTCTTCAAAATCCCTTGTTTCGTAGTAGCGGTAACCGATATAGATGCCTTCCTCGTAATTGACAAAGGCATAATCTGTTTTTTCGCCGTTATAAAGGTAGCGGTTGCCGAATTCGCTGCCATAAACGCCAGAGTTATACCAGGTGGGATCCTTGGTGAAATCCACCGCCCAGGTATCCACGGTATGGCCGGAGGGGGTGGCTTGGCCCGAAAGCACTTGGCCCAGTGCCATAACGCCTGTGGAACCGGGGAAGCCCATCCAAAGCACGGCATCAATGTCTGCATCCTGTTTAAGCGCATCAATCTCCATGGTGGAGCCTACATTCAGCACCACGATCACCCGTTTAAAGTTTTCCTTTACGTGGTTAAGCAGTGCCTTTTCATTGGCATCCAGCTGAAGGTAGTGGCTGGTTACTGATTCGGCGCCGTTTACAGCATTGGCCAGAGTGAAATCCGTAGCCATGCTCCGGGGCAAATCAAAACCCTCGCCGCCAATACGGGAAATAACCACAATGGCCGCATCGCTGTAATCAGCATAGCTGCCCGTCACAGCGCTGCCATAGGCAGTGGCGGCTGTTTCACCCGTAGCAAAGCCGGAAAGGCGCTGGCCGGAGGTCATGGCCGGATTATCTGGCCTGCCGCTGCCGGATTGGTTATTGTTGTCATAAAAGCTTTTCAGGGTGGGGTTGTATGCGATGCCCGCCGCTTCCAGGCTTTCATAAATGGTTTTCACAGAAGAAGAGGAATTGCCCGCGGAGCCGGAGCCGGAATACACCAGGTCCACCGAATTTTTGCCAAAAACGCTGACCTTGGCAGCTCCGGTGAGCGGCAAGGCTGCGCCTTCGTTTTTTAGCAGCGTAATGCCCTCTTTTTCCACTTCAATAACAAAATTTTCCGCTGCGGCCAGCACATCTGTCTTGGTTTGATCGTTCTGCCTTTCAGAAACGATAGGCCGTTCGCCGCCGAACACCAGGTTCAGGGAGTTGGTCACGATGGGCACCTTGACCAATACGATATTGATTGCAATGGCCAACACAAGCACGATGGCAGTGACAATCGCCCAGACCTTCGTACCCTTATGATTCATTAAAAATTTCATTTTGTCACCTGCTTTAAGGATTGTTAAAAGAAAGCACCGTTCGTACGCTTATGCGCCGCAGCGCTTCTGCTCCGAACGGTGCATCCTTATTTATTCGATGTTTTCAGGGAACTCTTCCATGGTCAGGGCTGCGTCCGTGATCAGGCGGATGCAGTCGATGGAAGGGGCGGAAGCCATGTTGCTGCGATAGGTGTTATCGCCAGCCACGAACACGATCAGGTTCTCGCCGCAGGCCAGCTCAATTTCGCCCAAGGTCTTCAGCTTAAAGTTTTGCTGGTCGGCCACATCGGTGCCGGGGGCGGTTTCAAACTCTTCGTATTCAAAGGCAACCCCATTAACAGTAATGACGAAGGAAACGGGGTTCCACTTCTGGGCACCCAAGACGTTGGTGCCAACCCGGATTTTCAATGTGGCGGTGGTTGCCTGGTCGGAAGTGATCTTAAAGGTAATGGGGCTGTTCACGCCCAGATTGCCCACATAGAATTCGTTGCTGGCATCTTTATATTCTACGGCCAGGCCAGCGCCTGTGGGAGAGCCGGAAACGCCCAGGCCTTCCAGCCCTTCAAGTTCCGTAAGCTCGGCTTCGAAGGTGTATTCAGTCGACTCCGCCAGGGCGGCGCCAGCCAGCGCCAGGCACAGGACCAGCGCTAGGAAAAGGCATGCAAACTTTTTCATTGTAATGATCCCCTCACTTTATACAATGTTTTTCTTGAAAGAGGGAACCGCCCCGCTGCCTGCAAAAGAGGCCGCGGGACGATTTCCAAACAGGCATGGGATTATTCGGTAACAACCAGCGGATAGGTGACGGCGGCGGATACATAGCCTTCAGCCTGCGCCGTAATGACCACGCTGAATTCGCCAGCCGCTTTAGCGGTACCGGTGATGATGCCGGTGGCTGCGTCAAAGCTCATGCCTTCGGGCAGACCCTCGACAGCGTAGGTGATGGGGGAGTAAGCATAGTAGGTGTTCAAAGCGGCGTTGTTCAGTGCCACAGAAGCATATTCCTCGTTAACCTTGGCCTCTTCAAGCTTGATCTGCACTTCTTCATCGTCGATCTCGGCGATGTCGGTGTAGACGACCTTGGCGCCAGCGGGGATCTGCATAGCATTGGAATTGGCTACCATGTACAGGATGTGCTTGGCGGCGTTCTGCATGCAATAGAGGGTGATGTTACGGGCATCATCGTCCATTGCCAGGATGGTGTCCTTGTCAAGGAAGGTGCCAAAGTTCAGGCCGTACACAAACGCATCCAGCATCATGTCGGAACCAGCCTTCACAAGCTGATAGGCGTTGCAAGCCCAGTAGATAACAATGTCGGTCACAACAGAGCCTTCAAAGCCCCATTCGTTGCGGGTAATCTGCTGGTTCACAGCATAGCTGCCGCCGCACCAGGTCTTGCCAATACGGGTGAAGGAGCCCATAGCGAAGCGGGCATCGCCCTCTTCCACGGCCATCTGATAACCCTTGAGGTAGATTTCGCGAGCGGTCTGTTCAGTCATCCAGGCAGACAGGCCATCCTTGTCGGAACCTGCGCCGATGCCGCCCATGCGGTAGGTCATTGCCCCGCCGCCATCGTTATGGAAGGCAAAGTGCTTGAGGGTCACATAGCAACCCTTGGAAAGCGCGCCTTGAGATACATTGGCCGCCATTGCGCCGGTGATCACCGGGTCTTCGGAGTAATACTCGGTAAAGCGGCTGTCGAAGGGGGAGCGGTGGATGTTCATGCCGGGGCCGTACCAGCCGGTGTAGCTGTTGACCATGCCGCTGGCGATAGTGGAGTTGCCCCACAGGCCCTGATCGCCAACGATCTTGCCCATTTCATAGGCCAAATCCTTGTTAAAGGTGGCGGCGATCATGGGTTCGGAGGCGAAGTAGTTAAAGCGGTCGTTGGTGTCGGTATAGTTGCCGGTCCAGCCCTTGGGGCCGTCGGTATCGCGGGAGTAGGGCTTGCCCACATAGGGAATGCCATAGGAGTTGAAGCCGCCGAAGTTGACCAGGGTGATAAGCTCATCCAATGTCAGCTGCTTGACCAGTTCGTCAAACCTGGGATCGGATGCATCCGCGCCAATCAGGTCGGACAGAACGATGGAGTAGGTGTCGTCAGTGCGGGCAGCCCCGTCGCCGTATTCCACGGTGCCGATGGCCGCTGCGTCATAATAAGCATTAAAAGCGGCATCGTCATAAGCGAAGGTGGCATACTCTTCTTGGGAGATTTCCTTGGTTTCCACGTAAGTATCCGGCATAGTGCCTTCAAAATCAGCACGGGAAAGCAGGGTATAGCCTTCGGAAGCAAAGCCTTCGGTCACATCGTCCAGCACGTTGGTTACTTCAGCGCCGCCAACGGATTCGCTGCAAAGCTGCTTTTCCTCAACGGTGTAGGTGAAGTCCACGTCATTCTTGCCGGCGCCGAAATGGGCACTCTGGGCAATTTTGAGGCTGTATGCGCCAGCGTCCAGCACGTAGGTTTTATCGGTTACGTTATCGTAGGAGGCCATGTCCTTAACCGGGATGGACAAGCGTACGGTGTCGCTTTCGCCGGGAGCCAGAACCTTGGTTTTGGCGAAATCGCCCAGCACCACGTGAGATTTTTCAATCACGGTGTCGTTGCCAGTCAGGTCCTTACCGTAGGGTGCGGTGTAGTATAGTTCCACAACGTCCTTGCCGGAAGCCTGGCCAACGTTGGTCACCTTCACGTCAAAATCCAGTGTATCTGCCTTGGTGATGGCCGCATCCGCCGCGATGACGGGGGTCACTTCCCAAGTGAAATCGGTGTAGCTCAGGCCGTAGCCGAAGGTGTACACCACGTTATCATTATACCAATTTTCGTTGCCAGCCTTTAATTCTTCAAAGGCGCGGGTCTCGTAATAACGGTAGCCTACATAAATGCCTTCTTCGTAGCCCACTTCCCAGGTGTTCACAGCATTACCGTCCACCACGAACTGGGTGTAGCCGGTCTTTAAGCCATTGCCATCGGTGCTGTGGGCATCATCGGCAGTGTTGATGTTGAAGTTCATATAGGAAGGGTTCTTGGTGAAGTCCACTGTCCACGTATCCACCGTGCGGCCAGAGGGAGATACTTCACCGTTCAAAATTTTGCCCAGGGCTTGGAAGCCGTTATCGCCGCATTCGCCAATCATCACAATGGCGGCCACCTTTTCGTTGTCTTGGACGGCTTTCAGTTCCAGGGGGGTGCAGCTGTTAATTAAAACAACAACCTTTTCGAAATTTTCTGTGGCATAATCCACCAGGGCCAGCTGCTGTGCATCCAGCTGGAGGTTATGCACCCGACCAGCGCCGCTGCCTAAGCCCAGGACGACCAGAGCGGCGTCGCTGTATTCTTTAATGGAATCGGCCCAGGTGACATACGCCTCAGTGTAAGCGTCGGCCAGTGCGCTATCGGAGTTCATGGGTTTTTCCTCCGTTGCGCTGGCAGCGAAATCCGCATAAGCCTGTTCAACGGTGGGGTTCAGTTGGAAGCCGGCATCCTTCAGGCTTGAAACCACATTGGCCTGAGCGATGGCCACACCGCCAGAAGCGTCGCCGCCATTGGCGCTGCCGCCAGCATTGGGGTTATATCCGGCATAACCCAGCAGGGTTACTTTGGCGCCACTGCCAAGGGGCAGGGCGTTGCCAAGGTTTTTGACCAGAACCATGCCTTCCTCAGCAATGCGTTCATTCAAGTCAAGCCCAGCTTGCAGCGCTTCCGCTTTGCTGGCATAATCGGAGGTGTAATTGCTTCCCTCTGCGCTTGCAGGCATGACAACCATTGTCATCACCAACATCACGCTCAGGATCAAAGCAAGAAGCCGAGAATGGTTTTTCATGTTTTCCATATAAATCCTCCTTAAAGACTCGGGCAAGAATAATTTTAACAGGTAACAGCACGCGGAAAATGAGCATATGGTAAGTATTTTATCTCCTCACGGCTTTCGCCGTTTAGAAAACACACTTCCTCCCTTCCTTGAATTGCAATTACAACACATCTTCCGTGGCGCCTGATTTACCCCTAAAGGTTTGATGATTCGATCATGTGAAAATGAAGGGCAGCATTGCCCCAAACGGCCCCATAAATTAATTTTATCATAACACAAAAGACTTGAATCGCTTCAGCCATGGCGTACTTCGTCGGATTTTCGGCGTACTCTGCACGGTTGCGAAGGAAAAAAAAGTATGCTACCATATAATAACGAGATAAAAGTACGTTTCATTAAAATACCGGCCGGGAGGTATTGTATGCGGATTGCCATTGTGGAAGACAATGCCCAAGAGCAAAAGCGAATGGCAGAATATATCAAACAATACTTTGAAAAAACAGGCAAGGATTGCCAGATCACGCTGTTTCAAGATGGGGATGAGATCGTAGAATACTATTCTGCCCGCTGGGATCTGATTTTTTTGGACATCCAAATGCAGCGGCTGGATGGGCTTTCCACGGCCGAAAAGATTCGCAAGCTGGACCAGGATGTTTTTTTGGTTTTTACCACCAACATGTCCCATTACGCCATTAAAGGCTATGCAGTTCATGCGCTGGACTTTTTGATCAAGCCCATACAATATCAGGTGCTGGAACAGCTTTTAAGCCAGACGGAAAAGCTGCTTAAGCGCAGAATGAAGCAATTTATCACTCTGCCCTGCGAAAACGGGCTCATGCGTATCAATGTATCGGATATCTATTATATTGAAGTGAAAAACCATGTGCTGTTTGTATATACCATACAGGGCACCTATCAAATGCGAGGCGCTATCTCCGGCATGGAGGAAACGCTGCAAGACCATCATTTTTTTCGTAGCAAAAATTGCTACCTGATCAACCTGGCCCATGTGAACCGGGTAGACAAGGGCGCTGTGCTGGTAGGAGAAACACTTCTTGAGGTAGCGCGCCCTAAGCAAAAGGAACTGATGGCTGCCCTGACTGCATACATGGGAGGCACACAAGCCAATGAGTAGCTACATGGTAACCTATTTTCCAAGGGTGCATACCGCGCTTGCAGAATGGCTTATCTTAATTGCCTTTATTTGCCCTTTGAATATCAAAGAAATCACTTTTAAGCAGATCGCTGTTTCTTTTCTGTTTCTTGTTACCATGCTTACCACCTTTGTCACCATGGAAACCCTTGACGCCCAGGGGCTTTTGTGGACGCTGTTTATGTTCCTGGGTGCAGCACAAATGTTCTTGCTTATCTACCTCAATAACCGCCACAACTGGGCCAAATCCCTTTACAGGTGGGCAAGGGCCTTTTTAGTGGCGGAGCTGGCTGCTTCTCTTGAATGGCAGATTAACTTTTACCTGTATGAGAGGGGAGCCATCACTTCCCTTAGCCAAACCTACATCTTTATGGGCATCGTTTATGCCGCTTTCTTCATTTTAACCGTGCTGCATCGCAGGAAAAACAAAGCAAGCCATTCCGGCTACATCTCAAAGCGGGAGGCCATCAGCGCCGTCAGCGTTGCAGCCGGTGCATTTATCATCAGCAATATTCAATTCGCACTAAGCGGCAGCTTCACCGCGATCCCTTTCAGTGACGGGGTCTTGTCTGCACGCACCCTTGTGGATGCGGGAGGGGTGCTGATGCTCTACGCCAACTCCGAGCAGCGGCGGCAAATGTACCTGCGCTACGAGCTTGATACCATGGCCGGCCTGTTTCAGCGCCAATATGAACAATACCAGCAGCTGGACGCCAACAACGAGGCCATGCGCCGTGTCTATCACGATCTGAAGCACCAGATCGGTTATCTCGAAGCGGAAACCAATATGGATAAGCGCAAAGTCCACTTAAAAGAAATGAAGGAGATCATCCGTACCAATGAATCCAAGGTGAATACGGGCAACAGCGTTCTGGATACGATACTCACCGGCAAAAGCCTTATCTGTGCCGACGAGGAGATCGTTATGACCTGCTATGCCGATGCCAAATCCATTGAATTTATCGATATTATGGATGTGTGCAGCATCTTTGGCAACACCATCGATAACGCCATCGAATATGAGCGCACCATTGAAAACCCTATGGACAGAATCATCAAGGTCTATGTAAGCACAAGGGGTGCGTTTTCGTTGATTCGCATTGAAAACTATCTAAAAAACCCTGTGAAGTTCGAGGGCGAAAACCCCGTAACCACCAAAAAGGATAAGCAGCTCCATGGTCTTGGGCTTAAAAATGTACGCCAGTCCGTGGAAAAATACGACGGGCATATCAGCCTGGAACAGACGAATACCTGGTTTACGGTAAGCATCTTGATCCCCCTTCCTCAGCCCTGATCCCAAAACCCTTGACACCAACTTGGCTAAAAGTAAGCTGGTATCAAGGGCCGCTAACGCTGCCTTGACCTGGGTTTTGTTTTTTAGATTTCAATAGGCACGGTGGGTTCTGATCCGGTCATTCAATCGTCGCGCTGCTAATGCATCGCTCGTTTCACTCCCCGACTCCCGCATAAGGGATGAAATCCCTTATGTCAGACCATCAACAAACCCTAGGAGGTATCGGAGAACCGTGGTCCTCCGATTTTCATGCCGAAATCGGCTACATGTGCGGCGATTTTCGGTGTAATTTCGTAGAAATTCCTACCTTGCCCCAACAAACGACCGTAAAATCGAAGATTTTACAGTGCAGTGAGGGAAATCCCTCGTGCGACACCGATGTCGCACGAAAGCGTCGACTTTGTCGACGCGCTGAGGGAGGGACTTTTCCCTCCCCATAAGTAATATTATTCGCTTACAGTAAGTCCGCATCCTCTAAAAGGGACTGCATTTCGTCCAGCGCTTCTTTGGCTGTCATATTATTGGTTTCCAAAGCGCTTAACACGCTGGCGATAATATCGGACACAGCGCCCTGCTCAAGCAGTGCAGGCGGCGCAGCCGCGAAATCCATGCTTTCAAAAACAGCGGCACGGTTTGCGGGGGGCGTTAATTCGATATACTGGGCCAGCTTGCTTTGATCGGCAATGGTAGGCAGTTCCCAAGCCGCGTCCAGGCGAAGCTGTACGATATCCGGGTCGGAACCCATGGCGTCGATAAACTTAGCGGCTGCTTCCTTTTTCGCAGAAGACGGGGCTACACAGTTCACGTTGGCAAAGAAGAATGTGGCTTTTCCCTTCATGCCAGGTTCCACCACAACATCCCATTCAAAGGCGCACTTTTCGCCGAAGGTGGGGAACGCCCAAATACCAGTAACGATCATGCCCAGCTTGCCTTCGGTGAATAAATCCCAATCCCCACGACCAGCCATGTCTTCAGTGGTAGGCATGACTTTGGCATCGCGAACGCGCTTGAGCATGGCATCCAGCACCGCTACATTGGCCTGGGAATTCACAGTAAAGGCAGTGAAATCGTCGTTTAGAAGGCTGCCGCCGTTGGTCTTAACAGATTTGTAGAACTCATGGTAGCTGATGGGCTGATAGTAGCCCCAAATATCTTCGCCGCCTGCGGCTACGATCTTTTCAGCCGCTGCCAGGGCGTCGTCCCAGGTCCATTCATTGGTGGGATAGCCGATACCGGCTTGATCGAACAAAGCCTTATTGTAGAACAGCAGACAGGTAGAAAAGCTCATAGGCACAGCATAAAGCTTCCCATCGTTTGAGACCGCATCCAATGTGCCCTGGGAGTAGTTGGCCGTGTCGATACCCAGTTCGCTTAAATCCGCACAGGCACCTCTAAGCATATAGGCCAAATAGTTTTCCATGTTCATTTCAAACACGTCGGGAGGATTGCCGCCGCCCACCTGGGTGGCCAACTTGGTAAAGTAATCGTTATAGCCAGTCAGTTGTACATCGATCTTAATCCCGGGATTCTTTTGTTCAAAGATAGAAACCATCTTTGCCAGGGTTTCCTCTTGAGCCCCTGAGGCGGAGAAGCAGGCATAAGTCAGAGTCACATCTTCCGCCAAAGCGGGGGCAGCCAACAGAACCATCATAGACAGAGCCAAAAAGAGTGATAACCATTTTTTCATTAGAGTAACCTCCCTTATATTTGCAACGCATCCGCGTTTGCATTACGATTTAATCCCGCCGATAGCAATGCCGCTATCCACATACTTTTGTGTGAAAAGGTACACCGCCAGAATGGGGATGATGGTCAGCACCGCGCCAGCCATCAGCACGTGCTCGTTGTTTTTATACATGCCGTTCATGTTGCCAAGCACCACTTGAAGGGTTTGCTTGCCGGTGCTGGTTAAAACAATCAGGGGCCAAAGATAACTGTTCCAACTGCCCATGAAGCTTAAAAGAATCATGGTAGAAAAGCTTGGCATCACCATGGGCAAAACAATCTGAAAGAAGACCCTGTAAAGGCTGGCGCCATCCAGCATAGCGGATTCCATGTAGGCATCGTTCACCGTAAGCATGGACTGCCGCATTAAGAACACCCCAAAGGCATTGGAAAGGGAAGGGAGAATAAGCCCTGTATAGGTATCCAGCAACCCCATATACCGAAGAATAATGTAATTGGGCACCATGGTAACCGTGCCAGGGATCATCATCGTGCCTAGATACACCATGAATAATTTATCGCTTCCCTTAAAGGGCAACTTGGTGAATACAAAGGAAGCCATGGTAGCGCTCATCACCGCCACGATGGTACACATCACAGCCAGAAACAAGCTATTGAGGGTGGCTTTTAAAAATGAAAAGCCCTGCATATTGAAAACCCGGTAATAGCCTTCCAGGGACGGGTTTTCGGGAATCCAGCGAATAGGCAGCGTCCTGATAGCCTCACCACTTTTAAAAGAAGATGACAGCATCCATAAAAAGGGGATCAAGGTGATAATCGCCATCAGGCATAGTCCCAGATAAAACAGCACCATAGAAAAGCGCTTGCCATTACGCATCGTAATTCACCCACTTTCTTTGTAAGGCGAATTGGATCAGCGTGAATACCATAATCAAGGCAAACAGCACCCATGAATAAGCCGAGGCCATGCCCATTTTGTATTGGTTAAAGGCGTAACGGTAGATTCTTTCCAGAAACACTGTCGTAGAATTACCAGGGCCGCCGCCTGTCATAATGAAAACCGAATCAAACACCTGCAGGCCATAAATCACATTGATTACCAGCAGCAGAAACAATGTAGGCGAAATAAGAGGCAGCGTGATTTTTGTAAAGCGCTTCAGTGGCCCCGCGCCATCGATCTGAGCGGCTTCATAGTAGCCTGGATCGATGGATTTAAGGGCTGCCAGCACCATCAGCGCATAATACCCGGTATCCTTCCACACTGCCGCGATCACAATGCCCGGCATAGCCCACGTAGGGCTTGAAAGCCAGGCAGGGCCTTGTATGCCAACGCTTGCCAGCATTTGGTTTAAAAGTCCGTACTTCCCAGAAAGCACCCATTGCCATACCACCGCCGCCGCCACCCATGAGGTGATGACTGGCATATAAAACACCACACGAAAGAAGCCGCGAAAGCGGAAGCTTTGGTTTAAAATTAGCCCTTGAACAAGGGATGTTACCAAAATAGCCGGTAAATAAAGCCCAAGATAGGTCAATGTATGGGTTAGTACCTGTGTAAACTCCTTGCCCGTTAAAATGCGAGTATAGTTTTTAAAACCTACCAGCTTCATGGCCCCCAGAGGCCGCAGGAGGTCGTAATCCATAAAGCTGAATACAAAGGAGGCCAAAATGGGGATCAGGCAAAAGACGATCAGCCCAATAAGAGAAGGCGCAAGAAATAGTGCTGTGGCAGATGTGCGCTTGGCGGATTTAGGAAGATACATGCACCACTCCCCCTTCATGAATCGCAATGGTAAACCGTTGGCCTTGGCAGTGAATTTTAAAACGCATGCCATGAATAAATGGAGGTAATCTGGGCGTTACGGCAAGCTTTTCATTGCCGATGTCCACTCCCGCGATACCGAAAACCAACGCCTGCCATGCCCCACCCAAGGCTGCCATGTGAAGCCCTTCTTTGCCAGTATTGCCCATCATATCGTATAAATCCAGGTACAAGGCTTTGTGGAAGTAATCCTCCGCCTTTTCCCATAGACCCAATTCAAAGGCCAACTGCGCGTGTGGACCATAGCTTAATGTGGAATCGTGAACGGTAAGGGGTTCATAGGCTGAATACACGTTTTTCTTTTGCTCCAAAGTAAAATCCCTTGAGAATAAAAGCATCAATTGTACCAAGTCCGCCTGTTTGAGCACCTTATAACGCTGCATTCTGTCAAAGCAAACCTGCTTGTACAGAGGCGTGTTGTCTTGGCGGAGAAAGGGGGCGGGCTCCAGCCGATCAAAAAGCTCATCCTGCAGGTAAAGCTCGCGCTTTTCATCATACAAAATAGCGATGTGCTCTCTTACATGGGTAAGACACTTTCTTTCTTCCGGTGATAAATAGCAGTTATCAAGAGCCAGATCGATGTTATGCCGCGCCATATAATTGGTATAGGTGTTGTTTACCGCAGCGCCACAGTATTCATCGGGACCCTTTACAAAAAAGGAACTGTATTGCCCTTTACTTTCTTCCCAATTAAGGCGGCTTGCCCAATAAATGGCTGTTTGCCTATAAACCTCCGCAAAGGCCTCCTGTTCATACGCTTTATCTCCTGTGGTTTTTGCATAGCGGTGCATGGCATAGGCAATATCTGCTGTAATGTGCACCTCACAAAGACCGATATCCCAGCTTTCGCACTGTTCCTGTCCTGTTTTCGAACACATCCAGGGATACCTTGCCCCTTGAAGGTTTTGCTTTAAAGCCAGGTCTTTAGCATCCTGAAGGCGGTCCACCCGGTACTGTAAAAGGTTCCGGGCTGCTTGAGGACGAACCCAGGTGTAAAAGGGCAGAAGAAAGATTTCCGTATCCCAAAAGGTATTGCCCTTGTAGCGCCCATGAGTCAGGCCCCGGGCCCCCATAGATACATTGGGATTTTCTCCGGCGTTATTGCACAGTAGCTGAAAAATATTGTACCGCACCGCACCCTGGATTTCATCCGCCCCGTCCAGTTGAATATCCGCGTCTTCCCAAAGTCTTGCCCAAGCAGCTTGATGGTCTTCCCATGGGTGCTCGCCAATGTCTTGAACCAAAGGCGATACCTGCACCCGCTTTTCAAGGGTAAAACTTTCGCCTTGCTTAAGAACCACGGTAAATTTCGTTATGGCCTTGCCATTGCTAACGGCGCTTTCTTGTTGGCATTCTTCTAAAAAGTGATAGATCCAGGTAAAGCCAATTGGCTCCTTGGAATAGCGGGTCGCCATTTTAAGCCCGTTTACTGTCAGCTCTTTCACATCTAAAAGAGGGATGGTTTCCAATTGCTCCAGCATCTGGTCATCGTGCACAGGCAGGTTTTCCACCCAGGGATCAGCGATACCGGCAATAACATAGGTACCCGCTTTCTTTGCAGTGAGTGTGCTTTTTACGCAGATAAGCCCTTTTTGAGCCATGGATACCATGCGCCTTGTTTCAACATAAACCCGTTCGCTTTCCCACCTATGGATCAAAATCGCCCGTTGCATATCAAGCTGCTGGCAGGTATTTTGGGGCGTTTCCCCTTCCGCCCGCAGAGTAAGCACATCGGGAAGCTGCACCATGTCGGTAATCCCAGGCTTAATGTAGTCATATAGCCCTGCTTTAAAAACACCATGCTCCTGCGGCGCGGCTTTTAATTCCTGGGTGGAAAAACCCCGCGTGCCAATCTCCCCATTGCCTATAAAGAAAATGCTTTGGCAAAAATCATCGATGGCACCATACCGTTGGATCGTCCAAGGCGTAATGATGGTCTTTTCCATAGGAATCACTCCCTTTCATATGCGGCAATCATGTTCAAAGGGCAAGCAATCTCTTTTACTGCCGGACCTTTCACCACTTCCCCTGTAAACAAATGCCGCCATTTGCCTTTTGGGAAATACACTAATCGGATGCTTTGTCCCATTTCCACAATAGGCGCCACCAGCCACTTCTTGCCAAACATATATTCATCGAAGGTACCCCAGGCTGTTTCATCATCGGGAAAATCGATGCACAGATGCGCCATCAAAGGCCGGCATTCCGAAACACACATTTTCGCCTGGGCAATAATGCTGGGCAGCAGCGTTTCCCTTAAGTTAGCAAAATCCCGGGCAATTTCCAGAATCTCATTATCGTTGTGCTTTTCCGCCAGGTTCCAGGGGCTGCGATCGTTGTTAAAGCCCACTTCATGGGTCTGATAAAACTGCCCGTTTCGAGGTTCGGAATGCCATTGCATCACAGGCGCGAAGCAGCCCAAGGCCGTTGCCCTCAAATATAATTCTTTATCGGGGATTTCTCCAGCGAATCCGCCTATATCAAAGCCCCAGAATAAAATCCCGCTTAGCCCCGCCGTGATGCCTGCCGTTAACTGGGCTTTAAGCTCGCTAAAGAGGCTTAGCTGGTCGCCCGCCCAATGCAAGGGCGTTTTCTGCGCTCCCGCATAGCCTGCCCGGCTGAAGGTAACCCCTTGAACCCCGTTTTCTTCCATAAAAGTATGATAAGCGGCAGCATACTGGTTTGGGTAAAGATTTCGGGCGGTAAGCCCTGTCATGCCATTATGAAGCCGTACCCTGTTGTCGAAAATGAACTCGCCCCCATCGGTCTTAAAGCCTTCTACGCCCATATCTAACAAAGGCTTCCGCTTTTCAAACCACCACTTAACCGCTTTGGGGTTGGTAAAGTCTACCAGCAGGCTATGGTGAAACCATCGGTCTGTAATGCGGTAGGGGCTGCCATCTTCGTTCATAACACAATAACCGTTTTCAATGGCCTCTTGAATATCCTTTTCCAGCGCTTTCCCCGGTTCCCCATCCCATTCATGCTTGATAATGGGGATTTGCCACAGCAACACATGCAGTCCCCTTTCGCGGAGCCTTTGCACCAGCGCCGCCGGA
>JAVBTR010000084.1:0-76568 GCA_031556065.1 Eubacteriales bacterium
CTGAGCTACGGAGCCAAATGGTTGCGGGGGAGGGATTTGAACCCACGACCTTCGGGTTATGAGCCCGACGAGCTACCAGGCTGCTCCACCCCGCGACGTTAGTCACTCACAAGCGACAAGTGATATAATACTACAATGGAAGGGATTTGTCAACGGGTAAAATTAAATTATTGCTGCTATTTAGAAATTTTATGGCGGACGATTCAAGGGTGCTTAATTCGCTGCTTAAGGTAATAACGTGAGGGGCTTCTTGCAGCCAAAGGGAAGCCTTTTGGGGGCTTGAAACATGGTTCAAAATAATAGGAAGGCTATCGGCGGAAATGGTTTTATCCCCATGGGATTGAACGGCCAGAATGGGGCAGCGCACGGCGAAGAGGTTGCGCCTTGCTAAGTGGATCATCCGGCCTAACTCGTAGGCGCAGCGGGTGGGGAAGCGGTCATAGCCATAATCGTAGCGTTCATCCAGAACTTGGGCTCTTGAAGCATCGTTGCGCCAGTGGGTTACAGGCATAATGGGCGCCGCAAAACGGGCCAGGGGCATCAGTTTATTCTTGGTTTTCATGGGAGCGGAAAAAGTCATAACAGAGGTGATCTCCATCTGCTCCGCGGCAATCAAAGAAAGCACCCCGCCCATGGAAAGCCCGGCTACCGATACGCTTTTGTACTTTTCTTTTAGTTCAACCACATTTGTTTTTACGGCTTCAACGCACTTTTCAAGGGTGCAGTTCTTTTTCATGTCTTCATAGTGGGTCCCATGGCCGGGAAGAGCAATAGCGCGAACGGTGAGTCCCGCTTGATGGAGGCTTTCACCTAAAGGGTGCATGTGACCAGGACTACCTGTAAAGCCGTGCAAAAGCAGCACAGCGTGATCGGTGCCTATATATTCAAACGGCTGGGCGTTTGTGTCGGTCATTAATTGAGGCATACAGCACCTCCCAAAGGTTTTACACTATTATATCATTTTTATTGGGTGTTGTATATAGAAGGCCCTTCCAGCACAGCTGTCTGTTGGGCAAATTGCCTGGCGCAAAGCTGTACCACCAGCACCGTCATATCATCCTTTGGAATCCCTCCCGCGCATATGAGGGCTGTGCGCAGAAAAGCATCGGCGCTTTGCTGCACATCTGGGGATAGGTGGCGCAAAAGGTGCTGGGTTAAAAATTCCTCATCGGTAAAGGCATCGGCTACCCCGTCAGACATGAGGATAAGATAATCCCCGTCTGCCAATTTAAGCCTTGTGTTTTCCGGAGCTACCTCTTCAATGATCCCAAGGGGCAGCGCTTCGCTTAACAGAGGCTTGATTTTGCCATTGCGCACAAAATAGCTCTGGCATGCTCCCAGCTTGGAAAGCTCGCAGTGGCCTGTCCATAAATCCACGGTAAACAGGTCTACCGTGGAAAACAGGTCTCCCACCGTGGCGCAAAGCATCATGCCGTTTACGGCTGTCAGAGCCTGTTCCTTTGTATAGCCCGCTTCCAGGCATAGCTTTAGCAGTTCCAGGGTTTTGTTGCTTTGGACGCAGGCTTTTTCCCCGTGCCCCATGCCATCGGATAGCATAATCAGCTGTTTGCCGCCGGAAAGCCGCTCCAGAAGCACCGCATCTCCAAGCTCCGCATCGGCAGCGTCGCAGCTGATGGCTGCGCAACCCGAAAAGATTTCAAACCTTGTAGCTTCTTCCAGCTCGATTCGGGTGCGGGTTTCACTGATTACATCCACGCAAATTTTGCATTGGCGGAAAAGGGTTTGGATCAGTTGCTTGGTGGAATGGCGGTTAAAACCGATGACGTCCGCCTCAATCACAGCCCTCAGATGTCCGCCTACCCTCTTAGCATAAAGCAAATGTCCCGGAAAATTAACAGTTTTCAGCGCCTTTTCTATTTCCATGGCGGCTTTCAAATCATTTAAAGAATCCCCCTGGGCGCTGGTGGAAAGCCTTTTTACGGCCTGGGCCATAGCGGTTAAGTGGGTAATGATCATGTCTCTTTCATAACCCGCCCGTAAAAATTGACCGTGGGCAGCAGCATCCTCTATATCTTCCGGTTCTGTGGGTAGGGGAAGAGCCAGGGTAATGGCCCTGATGGCACTTTCCCATCGCTGGAGCATGTCGGCGGCATATGTGTTTTCCTGCATGGGAGCACCGGGCTTCACCTGCTCCAGGAGGCTTGAAAACCGTACCAGGAAATTCCGGCGTATAAAAAGAAAAATGAGCCCGCAAAGGACTAAGTGTAGCAGGACCCACACAAAGCTGCTGGTCTGGGCCAGTATGGCGGCCAAAGCGCCTCCTAAAAGCAAAACACATACGGATAAAAGACGGGGCTCCTTTTTCGGCATAATGCCTACCGAAAGCCCACAGGCGATTACGATCAGCATGATGTTCGGGGAAAAGCCGCATAAAACCAGAGCGCCGCCACAAAGAAGTCCCGCCATAATGCCCACCGCGTAGCCCAGGCAATAGCCACTTAGCACGGTTAGAATCAGGCAAAGCAATAGGCCCAGATTAACAATGAACAGCTGCAGGTGTCCAGCGCCGCACAGCAAAAGCGCCGTTAAAAGGATTAGACAGGCCTTTTCCTCGGCTTTAAAAGAATCTCTTAAGCCATTAAGACTTCGGACACAGACCAGAATAGCGGGCAAGGAAGCCACGCCAATGGCCAGACCGATGCCGTTTAAAAGCAGCTGGGTCAATTCGTTTGAAAACAGAGCCATAACGATCCCCGGCAAAAGGGCCACACCGCAAAGCAGCATCCGCCTTGGAAAGGAGCCCAGCTGTAGAGGGCGCTTTAAAACAAGTAAGAGCGCGCAGCCGCAAAGCTGGGCATAGTTCATGGGAATATGCCAGATCAGACGCATGCAGGCCGCAGCCAGAATGCCCAGAAGCGGCGCGATCCAGGTAGGGGTAAGTATCATCAAAGCGGCCAGCCATATCAGCCCAAAGGGGGAAGGCACATTAAAGCAATCCGCGAAGCACAGCAAAAAACCGGCACCCAATTTCAGCATAGGGAACCTGATTGTAGCCATAAACTCCAACACATCGGCCAGAACATCCCCTAAACCCCGTTTGGTTTTTTCATAGGCTGCGTTGCCTGCGCGTGTCGACATAGCAAAATCACTCTTTCCATATGTACATACAGTAAGTATAGAAAGAGCGATTAAGTTAAAAGGTCGATCAGGGATGCAAAAAAAGGGTAAAAATGCCTATTCTTGATGAGCCTGGTTGATTTTTTCGATTTCCGCCAAAGTGCGAGGGGGTGTGCAGTAGGCACAAGGGGTTAAGGCTGAATAAAGGGCAGTATCTAGTTCGCCATAGGTGAAGGCTGTCAGAGGGAGATACTTGTCTTTCACCCCCTGGCAAGTTTCCCGGCTATGGTAATTGGTGCCGCCGTTGGGGTTATAGTAAACAAGAGTGGCAGGATCGGGTATGGGGATTTGGCGGCCTGGGAAATCTTCCCATATTATAAGCTTAACATGCTTGCCCGCCAGGCCGCTGTAAAGCTCGTTCCATATCCAACGCATGTTGATCCCGTCCGGGTTTTTAAGCCTTTGTACGCGGATACAGCCGTGGCTGGCTCGTTGGCCCAGGTAAGGCTCAGTTTTGCGGTAAGAAAAGGTGCCGTCGGCGTTTAAGGTGTGGGGAACCTCATGGAGGGCATCCCCAGCGTTAAAGCGCATGGCGTAAGAGCAAAGCAATTCTTCCGAAGCAAACTCGCCCATAGGGCTTACCAGAAAAAATTCTCCGGACCGGGTTTCGTTGTATAGCTTGTTGTCCTTGCCAACGGTGCCTGTGGAGCAAAGCAGCTCCGCCAGCAGCTCCCCGTTTTTAAACAGGTATAAATGCTGAGTCAGCTTATCCACCACCATGGCGTATTCCTTGTTGCCAGGCTCCTTTTCAACCAATAGATTGGTTTTAATATAGCCCTGCACAAACGCGTTATAGGCCTTGGCCTTGCTGTCGGCGGTAAAAGAGCTGGAGTAGGTTTCCACCAAGGACCAGCCATTTTCCATGGTTTCCAGCACATGCACTGCCTGTGAGGCGCAGGTTACATCGGCTACAGGGGCGGAGGCTTCATCGGCCTTTGAATAAAGCACCACCTGTTCCTTTTGCCCACCCTTAATAACGGTGGTTTTGCTCATAAGCATAGCCCACACGGCCTTGGTATCGGTTATGTCCATAGGAGTGGACCAATAGCAATTTTCGTGGTTACAGGGATACGGGCTGTTCATGGCAGGGGTAAACATCATGTCAGAGGCAAGAGGCTTGATGGTTAAGTCGAAATGGTCTGTCATCACCGGGTTGCCCTTCAAGTCGCTTAAAACCAATTCCAAAGTATAGCTGCCGCTTTCCATCATTTCGCCGCCCACCTTGCCATTCCACTCAATGGTGGTAGTGTCGGTGCCAATAGGGTTGGAACCCAGAACATATGCTTCATCGCCCAAGAGCAAAGAAATCTTGAGCATGGCTTTTTCAGTGGCGGCAACAGAAATAGTGACGGTGGAACCTTCTAAGAGAACATCGTCGGACAGATGGGAAAGGGTGAACGCGCAAGCCCCTAAAGCGGGGAAGGCGAGTAAAGCCAAAGCCCATACAAGGCATATTAAAACGACTTTTTTCATTTGCATCCCCATTATTGAGCCATATGGGCCTTGTTAATTTCGTCGATCTCACTGGCCCGACGCAGGGGCCCACAGTAGGAACAGGCTGTTAAGGAAGCGAACTTGCCTGTTTCCAGTTCCCCATAGGTAAAGGCGGTTAAAGGCAGGTATTTGCTTTTAATATCGGTACAGGTTTCACGAGTGTGGTAGCTGGTGCCCCCATCCGGGTTATAATATAAAAACGCGGAAGCATCGGGAATGGCGATCTGCCGGCCGAGGAAATCCTCCCAGATGACCATTTTAACGGTTTTGCTGGCAATGCCTCGGTAGATTTTATCCCAAATCCAGCGCATGTTAATGCCGTCGGGGTTTTTTAGCCGCTGCACGCGGATACAGCCGTGGCTGGCCCGGGTGCCCAGCTTAGGTTCGGTGTTACGGTAGTTATTGGTGCCGTCAGCGTTATCCAGATGGGGGACTTCGTGAAGCAGGTCCCCGCTGTTAAAGCGGAGGCCATAGGAGCAGCGCAGGTTATCGGAAGCAAATTCCCCAACGGCGCTGATGAGGAAAAATTCCCCTGACCGGGTTTCGTTGTAGGGCTGCTTTTCGTTGGCAAGGCCTGTGGAGCAAAGCAGCTCCGCGATCATCTTCCCGTTTTGGAAAAGGTATAGCCGCTGGGTCAATTTATCAATCACAATACCAAATTCCTTATTGCCGGGGGACACTTGCTTAAGCTGGCTGGTTTTAAGGTAGCCCACGGCGAAGCCATTCCAGTTTTTCACAGCGCTGTCGTGGAAGGAGCTGGAATAGGTTTCCACCATGGTCCAGCCGTTGTCCAGGGTTTCCAGCACATGAACGCTTTGAGAAGCGCAGGTAACCACCGCGATGGCTTCGCTTGATTCGTCAGGTTCCGAATATAGTTTAACCTGCTTTTTCTGCTCCCCGGAAACAATGGTCATGGGGGCCATGAGCATGTCCCAAACAGCGGCTTCATTGGTGATGTCCATAGGCGTATTCCAATAGCAATTCTCATGGGTGCAGGCATGGGTGCTTAAATAGGAGGGGGTTATTTCACTGCTGCCGATGGAAGCTTCCACCAATGGCGCGGAAGCTTCCGTTGCGGCTTCTTCCGTTTCTTTGCCGATAATCAAATCGCAGTGCTCGATTACCGCCACATTGTCTGTTCCTTTTTCTTTCAATATCAGTTCAAGAGTGTATTCCCCGTCAGGCAAGGGTTGTCCATCGACCCGGCCATCCCATTGAATGGTGGCAGCAGACTCGGTTAAAGCGCCGGACCCCAAAGAATAGCTTTGGCCATCTGCTGCCAGAACACTGATGGTCAGATCAGCTGGAATATTGGAAGCCAGGGTAACGGAAAACATGGTTTCCGCTGTAATCACATGGTCTGAAAGCAATACCTGGGTGAACATAGGCAATTCAGCGCCAATTTGAATATTGGCGGAAACGCTCTGACCATTGCTTGAAAGGGTTAAAACATAACCGCCCTCATTGATCGCTTCCCCATAATAGGTGCCATCCCAGCCAAGGGTATTTTCACCTTGGTTGGCTTCATAGCTTTGGCTGATGACCGCTGCCACATTACCCTTTGAATCGGTTACGCGTAACTCTACGACGCCCTGGCTGGCAACGGAAAACACAATGGGATTAATGCTGCCGGGAATAAAACAATCCGGCAGGCTTACAAATGCCAAGGGGCTTTCCTGGGCGTGGGCTGCGGGTATTGTAAAAAATAATGTGATACATAAAAACAATAAAAGGGCTTTGCGCATGGCATAGGTTCACTCCTTACGTAGATAGGTTTCAAAAGTACAACGAAATAAAGAGCCTGTTTGTTTAGTTTGTCATAAATTTAACATAATTTGGTTAATGGTTTCCAACACTTGCTGGGAAACGGTAAAAGCATCGGTGGAAGGCTTTCCAATATAGTAGCCCTGCAGAAAATCCACGCCGCAGGCCAACAGAACTCTTAATTCGGCTTCGGTCTCAACCCCTTCAGCCAGAACCCAAATACCTTCCGCCTTGGCGTAACGAATCAGGTTTTCAAGGAGCAGGCGCTTACTGGCGTTGGTATCCACATCCCGGACGATGGACATATCCACCTTAATAATGTTTGGGTGAACATTTAGCAAAAGGGATTCGCTGGCATAGCCGGAACCAAAATCGTCCAGGGCCAGCATGGCTCCAAAGGCATTCAAAGCCGCAATTTTTTCGGTGGTTAAATCGGAATCCAATGGTTCTGTTTCGGTAAGCTCCAATATGATCTTGCTTAAATAAGGTCGGTAATTGGAAACCAGCAGTTCAAAATCGTGGGGTTCCAGCCATTGGTTGGCTACGGAATTCACAAACAAATGGCTGTTTTTCGCGATAGCGTTTGTTTCAACCAGATGGGCATAGGTAGCCATACCTTCAAGCCAGGTAAGACTTTCCACCCGATAAAGCTTGCCTTGGGCGGTAGCGGCCTTGATCAAATCCACAGGGGTTTTAAATTCCTTCATCTGGGGCCGCATAAGCATTTCATAACCGTAAAGGCTGGCGTCCGTTACCCGAACAATGGGCTGGAAAGCAAACTTAACAAGCTTATCGTCCAGCATTTGATCCAGGTAGCTGGTCTGGCTTATCAACAGAGCATTGCCGCCATTGCTGTTGGCGGCAAAATCCATGATGCCGCCCTTTCTGGTACGCTTGGCTTCATACATGGCATGGTCGGCTTTTCGCAAAAGACCTTCATAGGTATTGGCGTTGTTGGGGTACCAGGCAATGCCGGCGGAAACGCGGATTTTCGACTGGGAACCGTCGGGCAGAAGGAACTGGGTATTGGAAATACAGTTCCATACATCCCGAATCTGGATGCGCAGATCGCTTTGAGAACCGGGATGATGTAAAAACACCAGGAATTCATCCCCGGAACGGCGGGCACAGATGCCCCCAAACGTCTTGAAATGGCTGATGCATCCCGCTAGGGCCTGTATATACAGATCGCCTACATCGTGGCCATAGGTATCGTTAAAGTATTTCAGGTTGTCCAGATCAAACATGATCATGCAGGCGGTTTGAAAGGTGTCCTTTTTTTGCATGATCCCGTCTACGAGGCTTGCAAAAGCGTGTATATTATAAAGGTTTGTCAGCACGTCAAAATCCCGTTCGTAGGCGGTGCGCAATTGTTTTAATATATCCTGGGTCACATCCATCACCATGCCGATAATGCTGTCGCCCTGGGTAACGGTGGAAAGGCGAACATATAAGGGTGAACCGTCTGAAGTGGGAACATGGAAAACCCCTTCTTCATCCATAACGGTATGGTGGACTTTTAAGTAGCTCAGATGATCCATTAACAGGGCAGCGGAAATAAAGCTGTCCTCGGTTTGTGCCATGGGCAGGTTCAAAAGCCTTCCTAAACCGGCACTGGTAAATACCGTATCGCTAAAGAGCACATGCTCGTAAACGCCCACCTTGCCCCCTGTCATGTTGACAATTTTGTTAAGCTTGGCGGCTGTATCCGAAACAGAGCCGGAAAGCGCTTCAATGGAGGCTGTTAGATCGTCTATTTCACGGATATCCAACCTTGGCAGGTTAACGGGCTGCCGTGGATCGCTTTTCTTTACGCTTTCCACAACGGCTTTAATGGGGGCTGTCATCATGCGGCTAAAGAGGCCGGCCAGTAAAAGGGCCAGCAGACAAGAGGCCATGCTTAAGATCAGCATGGTTTTTTCAATGCTATTTACAAGAGAAAAAATAGATTCATGATCCACCATGCCCATTAGGTACCAGCTTTGGCCATTGTAGGGGGAGGTGGCGTTGTATAAATCCAGTTGGCTAAAAGCGCAGTAAAGCACCTGGTCCTGGTCTCTTTGGGCAGAGATTTGCGTAATGCCCCGCCACTGGGTAGGCATGGGGGAAAGGGTGGCGGCAGAGGGGAAATAATATTTATAGGAAGGGCCAAAGGTAAACAAGGGACGGAACTCATTGGGAGAACCGTCAGATACGCACAGGGCGTAAGAGCCTGTACTCTGGCTTGAAAGCTCACGGTAATTTAAAAGGGATAAAAGATAGGTGTTGTTAAAGCAAATCCCTACAACGCCCAGCACATCCCCTTGCTTTGAAATAAGGGGAAGGGTGTAATACAGATTGTCTTTAGCGGACTTGCTGGGGGAGGAATAGCCAGTGCACCAGTAGCCGTAATCGCTCAGATCGGTTAGCTTTGCGCGCTGGGCTTTGGGTACCTGCCTAATGGTTTCAAGGGTGGTATGGAAATAATCGTAGGCGGTTTCGTCACTTTGCAGGTTAAGATTAACTGTGGCGGACCAGTAGCTGGATAAACCGATGCCCAGACTTTTGCACAGGTTGGGCATGCCGTTTTCCGCAAGCAGGTCTTCATTGGTGCGCACAAGGGCGGTGTGGGAGGAATTGGAAACGTAAAAGCCCGGCTTGGAAAGGGCCTTTGATTCATCCTTGATTCCGGGACCATCTAAAATAATAAAGGCGCCAGTGGCGTCGTTGCGGCGGAGGATATAAATAATATCCTCCGCCACAGCAGCCACCAGCTTGTTGTTTAACTCTGAATCGGTTTGAATCCCATCGTAGGAGGCGTTGTTGTCCGCTAAAACCTGATCCATGGTGTTGAGTATTTTTTTGTAGGTATCCGAAATGCCATAGTAATATTGGGCAAAATCGCTTTGCAAATAGAGTATGCGGTTGTCTGTGGTATTAACAATCTGGTTCAGGGCGTTGGTCTTAAGCAAATCAAAAAAGCCGCCGAATTGAAATACCGCCGGAAAGATAATCGCCTGGATAAGAAGCAGAATCATCAGCGGTACGAAGATGCGCTGGTACATGCTTCTGGATCTGGACTTGCGGTTAGATGTATCCTTCATAAGACGCAAAACTCCTATTTGAAAACGTTACAGTGCGTTGATGGCCTCGATCACGCTCATATACCAATTTTCAAACACATCATCTGTGGTGAATTGGGCCACCGCTTCCTGGTAAGGAATGCCGCTTTCAATCAGCGCCTGGACTGATTGGAGGCCCTTGTCGCATTCATCGGAAAGACAATCTGTTAAAAGGCTGCGAAGGGCATCGCCCTTATCGAAGGGCTTTGAGGTGTATAGCCCATAGGTGTTGGAAATGGTCAGGCCGATGTTAACGGTGTCCCTTGTTAAGGCGTTTACATGGAGGCCGCTTGCGTTAAGAATGCTGGAGAGGGTAGCGGCGTTGGTGCCTTGAAGGGTAACGGGCAAATAACCTGTTTGCACGGAAAACAGCACATTGTGTTCTGGTTCCACGAACCATTTTAAAAACACCGTAGCGGCATATTCATGAACGTCATCGGATTTGGTAACCACCATTCCGGCTCCTTGCTGTACTGCCATGGGGGTGGTGCCTTCAAAATTGGGCAGGCTGTAAACAGCGCCTTCGATAGCCTGGGTGGAACCGTCTGGGTAGGTGACTTCTCGGGGAAAGTAGGTGGCTCCAGAGGTAGAACCTACAAACGCCGCGATATCGCCTGTCTTCGCATCATCGGAACGGAACCGGCCAATGGCGGCGAAGTGACCGCTTACATAGGGAACATAATAGCATTCCCACAGCTTTTTAAAGGTGTCATGATCCAGATCGTACTGGGCCTGTTCATCTAGAACAGTAAACAATTCATGGCCTAGCTGTTTGGTGCCTACCAAAAGGTAGTTGGCCATGGCGTCCCGGCCATAGAAGGCCTTGCCACCGCTCCATTCATAATAGGCCTTGGACACACTGCATAGCCCTTCCCAGGTTGAAAGATCATCGGTGTTGGCACCTGTTTCTTCCGCAAAAAGCGCCCATGCCGTATGGTTCACAAAAAGAGCCTCAGTGGATTTGGCGATAGGGAAGATGCTCACCGCCCCTTGGGCTGTAAGTTGGGCTTCATCGATGTAGGCGGATACAAACTGGGCAAGTTCCTCTTGGGTTAAATAATCCTTTAGGTCCGTCAGCTTGTTTTCTTTATACAATAAGTAAGCCGTATCCGCGTAAGAGGCGAACACATTTGGCAATTGAAGGGCCCCTGCTTTGCCGGAGATGGAATCCGTTACTTGGGCAATAAGCCCCGGAATGCTGCCCTGGCTTTGGGCATCGATAATGATGCCCATTTCAAAGCCGAGGCCCGAGTTGAATTCTTCCACCATCTGGTCGAACAAATCTTTTTGATTGCCGATGTAGTAATGCCATAAGCTGACGGTGACAGGCTTTTTCGGGTCCAAATTCACTTTTTTAACAGCCAGGGCACAGGAAACGGGCAGCAGGGCCAGGATCAGCAAAGTGGTGATTGCTGTACACAAAAAACGCTTCTTCATTGCCGCAACCTTCTTTCCGCATTGGATGCGATTACTTTTGTATTACCTTTTTCACCGTGTTAGCCACGTTTGAGGCGGTGAAGCCATATTCTTGGAAGAGCTTAGCAGCCGGGGCGGAAGCACCAAAATGATCCAGGCCGATAACAGCGCCGTCCAGGCCAGTGTACTTATACCAAGGCATGGTGGAGCCTGCTTCCATGGCAACACGGGCACGAACAGCCATAGGCATGATCTCTTGCTTGTAGTCTTCTGTCTGGGCGTCGAACAGATCCATGCAGGGAACAGAAATTACCCTGGCGTCAATACGGTCCCGTTTTAAGTATTCTTTGGCTTCCAGCATTTGCTCCACCTCGCTGCCAGAGGCCATTAAAAGCACATCGGGCAATTGGTTTTCACAATCCGCGATAATGTAGGCCCCCTTGAAGGCTTTCTTGCCGCTGTTTTCATACAGGGGCAGATCCTGGCGGGTTAAAACGATACAGGTGGGAAGGCCGTAGGTTAAGGCGCTGAGCCATGCCACAGTGGTTTCTTTGCCATCTGCGGGGCGGAATACATTCAAATCCGGGATAGCGCGAAGGCCGGCCAGGTGCTCAATGGGCTGGTGGGTGGGGCCGTCTTCCCCAACGCCGATGGAGTCGTGGGTCAGCACATAGGTCACGGGGAGTTTCATAATAGCGCTCATGCGGATAGCATTTTTCATATAATCGGAGAACACGAAGAAGGTGCCGCAGAATACGCGAAGGCCACCGTGAATGGCCATGCCATTGCAAATGGCTGCCATGGCATGTTCCCGAACACCAAAGTGCAGGTTGCGGCCAAGGCGATTTTCGGCAGAATAATCCCCGCCGCCGTTGATGTTGGTTTTATTTGAGGGAGCCAGGTCTGCGCTGCCGCCAACCAGGTTAGGTACCTTGGCTGCCAAACGCTGGATCATTTCAAAGGAGGTGTTGCGGGTGGCCATTTTCCCCTTGTATTCATAAAGGGTTTCATCGTTTAAAATGGCTTCGGGTAGCTCTTTGGCAAACCACATCTGCCAATCCGCGTACAGCTCGGGGAACTGCGCCTGGTATTTTTCAAACAGGGCATTCCATTCTTGCTCCTTGCTTTCGCCCTTTTTCACGATATCGGCCAGGTGGGCATACACATCGGGGGCAACGTAGAAATCTTCTTCCGGCAGGCCCAGATTTTGCTTGGTAGCCTTAATATTATCAGCCCCTAAGGGTTCGCCGTGGGCGCTGGCCTTGCCCGCCTTGGCAGGGCAGCCGAAGCCGATAACAGTGGGCACGATGATCAAAGAGGGCCGCTTGTCTTCCTTGGCAGCCTTGATAGCAGCAGCGATGGCATGATGGTCGTTGCCATCCTGTACTTTTTGTACATGCCAGCCATAGGCGTTAAACCGGGCGCCCACGTCTTCCTTCATGGCGATATCCGTATTGCCTTCAATGGAAATCTCGTTGTCGTCGTAGAATAAAACCAGCTTACCAAGCTCCAGGGTGCCTGCCAGGGAAGCGGCTTCAGAGGAAATGCCTTCCATCATGCAGCCGTCGCCGCAAATGGCGTAGGTGTAGTGGTCCACTACAGGGAAGCCAGGCTTATTGAACTTGGCGGCCAGCATGGTTTCCGCGATAGCGAAGCCCACCGCGTTAGCAACGCCCTGGCCCAAGGGGCCGGTGGTGGTTTCAACGCCCTTGGTGTGCTTGTATTCAGGATGGCCGGGGGTTTTGGAACCCCATTGACGGAAGGATTTTAAATCGTCGATGGTCAGGCCGTAATCGAACAGATGCAAAAGGGTGTAAACCAGAGCGCTGGCGTGGCCGCTGGAAAGTACAAAACGGTCCCGGTTGGACCAGGAGGGATTGTGGGGGTTATGGTTCATTTGATCGGCAAACAGGGCATAAGACATGGGCGCCATACCCATAGGCGCGCCAGGGTGGCCGCTGTTGGCTTTTTGGACTGTATCGGCTGCTAAAACCCGGATGGTATCAATGGTTTTTTGTTCAATGGCGTTCATAGGAAAATCCTCCTTCATTTGTCTAAGATATTAAAGCTTGATCTGGCTCTCAAGGGAGCTTAAATCAATACCTTTGACTTCTTTAATCACGTTGTAAAGAGCGGTGAGCATGGTTCTGATCCCGCCAGATACATCGCTTTCCACGTTCAGGGGTAAAACAGGGTCGTGCACCGACAGGCGCAGAAGGAACCAGCCGTTTTCAAAGCCGTCATCCAGATCGAAATTGATCCGGACCCCTTCCCGGTTATCAGGGGCAATATGCCAGGACTCTTTGGCCGTGGCAAAATCCAGCACCTGGGCAATGGCGTTGCGGCCCGTCTCCTGAAAATCTTCATCGGAAATATTCAAGCGCAGCTCCGCGCTTTCAACGGGTTCCCGTAAATCCGCGATCAAAGAGCCCAAGGTTTTGCCATTTTGCTTAAGCAGCATGGCTTCCACGATAAGCACTGTAACCAGGTACATGCCATCGTCCAAAAAGTGGTTTTCACGCAGGGCCGCGTGGCCGCTGGTTTCAATGGCCAGGGGACAATCGATGCCCTGCTGGTTAAGCAAAATGGCCTCGTCGATCACGTTTCGGTAGCCTCTTTTATAGCGGTAATGGGAGCCGCCCCATTCACCGATAAACTTAGAAAGGCCAGAGGAGGTAACGGAATCGGTCACGATGGTCAGACCTTGCTTTTCGTTTAAAAGAATGGCGGAAATCAAGGCGATTAAGCGGTTGCGGTTAATTTCCCGCCCGGATTGATCCACAATGGCGGCCCGGTCACAGTCCGCGTCGAAAATCACGCCCAGGTCCGCGCCATTGTCCAAAACCGCTTTTCGCAGGGAGGCCATGGCTTCTGGGTTTTCAGGGTTTGGAATATGGTTGGGGAAATGGCCGTCGGGTTCTAAAAACTGGCTGCCTTCGATCCAGGCCCCTAAGGATTCCAGAACCTCAGCGTAGAAGCCGCCGGCGCCATTACCCGCATCCACCACCACATGCAGGCCTAAAAGGGGCATCTGCACATCGGTATCCAACCCGGTGCGGATACGTTGGATCAGCAGCTCTTTATAAGTAGGAAGGAAAGGCTTTTCCACAATGCTGCCTGCATAGGAAAGGCTGTCAGGGGAGGGCATGGTCTGGGCGATCTCGATAATCTTTGTAATCTGTTCGCTTTCAAGGCCACCGTTCTTCATAAAGAATTTCATGCCGTTTTTATCGCTGGGGTGATGGCTGGCGGTAAGCATAATGGCTCCGTCCGGCTCAAAGCCCGGAGTGAGAATGCTCATGTACATGGCGGGGGTGGTACACAGGCCAAAGGAAAGCACCGTGGCCCCAACCCGGCAAATGCCATCGGCAGCGGCAGCCATGAGCGCTGGACCAGAAATGCGCGAATCCCGGCCAATGGCGATGACCACTTCATCTATTCTTTTGTTGGTATCCTCCGCCACCATTTGGGCAAAAGCAATAGCGAAAAGCTTTACTGTGTCCGGGGTTAAGGTGGGTTTTTCGCCTATGGCCACACCCCGTATATCGGAACCGGATTTTAAAGGTTTAAGATTCATAATATCCTCCTAAGCTTCGTCGGGCGCTATGATACAGCTGCGCAGGGTTTCATACATGGGCTTAAGCAGGGTGAAATCGCGGGAAACGCGCTCAGGTAAGCTGGGGGAAAAGGCGTCTTCCAGAGTCAGGTTTTGCTTTGCGATATACAACTGCTTTTTCACGTACCATGGGCTTAGTGAGGGAGGGATGCTCTCGGGAATCACCATACGTTTAAAATCGCTCCCCGAAAGCTGAAAATCGTTTTGATCGAGCTTGAGCTGATTAACTGTTTTTTGGAAGTCCCTGGGTTTGGCAGCCATCTGGCGGCGGAGCATGTCCATTGCAGGGCGGTTTTCACCCCAAAAACCCAGGCCCCATTCAACCCTTTCGGGGGATAGTTCAAACCAGTACATCACGCTTGAATCCTTGGGTTCGCCCCCACGACGGAACAAAAGCCAAAGGTGGTCCCGGTAGGGGGATTTGTCTTTGGAAAACCTTGTGTCCCGGTGAATGCGGGCCAAGCATTTGTTAGGCCGCACCTCCATCATAGGGTCGATAGCCTGCATGGCGGGGGCCATGGCCTCTATAAACGCAAAAAAAGGCGTTTGGACATCTTTAATGAACACGTCTTTTGTCTGCGTATAGTAGCTGGTGTAATTATTGAAGCGCAAATTGAGGAAATAAGTGATGGTTTCTTCGGGAAAGCCGGTAAACATAGTCGACCTCCTTCGTGATATCGCCCTATATTATACCTCTTTTTAACGTAACCTTCAACCGAATATCCATAAATAATTGAAATTTGTTCCTAATTGTTTTAAACTGAGCTGGAAGGGCAGGGAAAGAGTATGACAAAAAGGTTCGTTAGAACAGAAAAACTCATTGGTGCCACGGGCCTTGAGAAACTTCAAAATTCCCATGTGGCGGTGTTCGGCCTTGGGGGCGTAGGCGGCCACGCAGCAGAGGCCCTGGCCAGGGCTGGAATCGGGCAATTGACCTTGGTGGATAACGATACAGTGGCGCCCTCCAACCTAAATCGCCAGTTAGTGGCCACCATGGCTTCCCTTGGGGAAAAAAAGGTAAGAGCCATGACGGACAGGATCGCTTCTATCGATCCGGGTATTGTTTTGCACGGACTGGAATGGTTTGTGCTGCCTAATACCGTAAGGGAAATCGACTTTACCGACTTTGATTATATAATAGATGCCATTGATACGGTTTCGGGCAAGCTGGCACTGGCCGCTATGGCAAAGGAAATGAGCATCCCCATTATCAGCGCCATGGGAGCAGGAAATAAACTGGACCCTTGCGCCTTTACGGTAACCGATATGGAAAAGACTGCTGTTTGCCCCCTGGCTAGGATCATGCGAAAAGAGCTTAAGAAAAAATGCGGGATCACACACATGAAGGTGGTCTATTCAACAGAAACCGCGCTCAAACCCACACAGGGGAATGAGCGCGGACCAGGCAGTATTTCTTTTGTACCAGGGGTGGCGGGAATGATCGCCGCCGGAGAAGCGATCAAGGATATTATCAACGGCTCCGGGGTGATACCTTACTAAGGCAGTGCATGGCCTGCGGCCATATACAGCTTGTACCACTGTTCCCGGGTCAGATGAATATCGGCGGCCTTGACAATATCGGTTAAGCGGCCCAGATTGGTGGTGCCCACAATGGCCTGCATGGAAACTGGGTGGCGAAGGAGCCAGGCGATGGCGATGGCGGAAGGGGCCACACCGTATTCTTTGGCCAGCTGGTTTAGCTCAAGGTTTAGCTCAGGGAACTTTTCATTGCCCACGAACACCCCTTCAAAGAAGCCGAACTGCATGGGGGACCAGGCCTGGATGGTCATCCGGTTGAGTCTGGCGTAATCCAAAGCGTAGCCATCCCTGTCGATGGCGCCATCGGAATGGTTGTTCATGTTCACGCCGGAATCGATTAACCCTGCGTGCATCAGGCTTAACTGCAATTGGTTAATCATAAGGGGGTGCTTTACGCAGGTGCGGAGCAGGTCGATCTGGTAAGGGGTATGGTTGCTAACGCCGAAATAATGCACCTTTCCCGAGCGGAAAAGGATGTCGAAGGCTTCGGCCACTTCTTCCGGCTCCATTAATGCGTCCGGCCGGTGCAAAAGCAAAATATCCATGCTTTGCAGCCCCAGGCGATTCAGGCTTTTATCCACGGATTCTAAAATGTGCTCTTTTGAAAAATCGTACATTTTGCCGGGAACGATGCCGCATTTGTCCTGAATCACCATTTGCTTGCGCCAATCCGGGTGTAGCCTTAACACTTCCCCGAAAATACTTTCGCTTTGGCCGCCAGCGTAAATATCCGCGTGATCGAAATGGTTAATACCAAGGTTCAGGGCGCCTTCGATCAGCTCTTCCGCTTGTGGAACCGACATGGAGCCGATGCGCATCAGCCCCAATGCAATAGGAGATACCACCAGGTTGGATTGAGGAAGCGCGATGTGATTCATATGTTTAACCGCTCCTTAAAGAATGATCTCTACTACATTATACCATTTGACAGGGAGCTTAGCAAATAAAAACCCCATGAATTAAGCATTGAGTGAAGGAAAAAAATGTGATATAATATTTTTTCAACAAACGGAGGTGGCGTTCAGTGCAAAGCATGACAGGCTACGGCCGAAGGCAGCTCAATGAAAACGGGCGGGAAATCACGGTTGAAGTCAAGAGCGTGAATCATCGCTTTTTAGACATTGGGTTCAGACTTCCAAGAAACTTAAGCTTTCTTGAAGAGCCTATACGCAAGGCCCTTACAACAATCTTGTGCCGGGGCCATGTGGATGTGTTTGTCCTATATAGAAACCTAAGAGAAGACGCCAAGGAAGCGGTGGTGGACCAGGCATTAATCAAAGCCTATCAATCGGCGCTGGATCAGGCGGCCATGGCCGCGGGTCTTGAAAACAATTTTACCTTTAAAGATTACACCGCTTTAAACGATGTGGTAACGGTCATCGAAAAAGAAGAAGACAGGGACGCGGTAACGGAGCTTTGCCTAAAGACGCTGGACCTGGCCCTTTCAGATTTGATCGAGATGCGCCACCGGGAAGGACACGCGCTGTTTGAAGATTTAAGCCGCTATTTGGATAGCTTAAAGGAGCTAAAAACCTTTATTATGGAAGCCGCTCCGGAGGTACCCCGGGCCTACCGCGCCAAGCTGGAGCAAAGACTCATGGAGGCGGAAATCACCCAGGTGGATCCTCAGCGCCTGGCGCAGGAAGTGGCACTGTTCGCAGATAAATGCGCCGTCGATGAAGAATTAAGCCGGCTGGATTCCCATTTTAAGCAGATGGCCGATGCCATGGCACAGAATGGAGAAGTAGGCCGGAAATTGGATTTTCTGGTGCAGGAGTTAAACAGGGAAGTGAATACCATCGGTTCCAAAGCCGCGGACAGTGAGATTACAAGCCATGTGATCGCTGCCAAGGCCCAGATCGAAAAGATGAGAGAGCAGGTGCAGAATGTTGAATAATCCAGCTACTGCGAAACTGATCAACATCGGCTTTGGAAACATGGTGGCAGTAAACAGGCTGACGGCCATCATCAGTGCCGATTCGGCGCCCATTAAACGCATGGTACAGGAGGCAAGGGAGCGCGGCACCCTGATCGACGGGACCTGTGGTCGCCGCACAAGGGCGGTGTTGGTGCTGGACAGCGGCCAGGTGGCCCTATCGGCCTTGCAGCCGGAAACCATCGCCGCAAGGCTTAATGGCAAGGATATTAAAAACACCAACGATGAAGCGGAGGAATTGAAAGGTGAGTAATCAACACAAGGGCATGCTGCTGGTGGTCTCGGGCCCCTCAGGCGCCGGAAAAGGAACCCTTTGCGATAAGCTTTTAAAGGACGACCCCACTTTTCATTTTTCTGTAAGCGTTACCACCCGGGCTCCCCGGTTCAACGAAACGGAAGGAAGCTCATACTACTTTATTTCTGAAGAAAAGTATGATACACTTCTTTCGCAAGACGCGTTCATCGAACATGCCACGGTTCACGGCCACCGCTATGGCACGCTGAAAAGCGAGGTATACAAAGCCATCGAAGCAGGGCAGAATGTGATCTTGGATATTGATTCCCAAGGGGCCCAAAATGTGATGCTGAAGGAAAAGGATTGCGTTTCTGTGTTTATTTTGCCGCCCAGCTACAAAATTCTGGCCCAGCGATTGCACACAAGGAACACCGACGATCCCAATGAGATTGCAAGACGGCTGAACAATGCCCGTGGGGAGATCGAAAAGCTGGATCGCTACCGTTACGCCATTGTGAATGACACGGTGGAAGAAGCTTACCAAGCCCTTAAAACCATTGTGGAAGCTGAAAAGCAAAACACCAAGCGCTATTTCCCCGTGGTAACGGAAGAATAAAGGAGGAACTTACTTATGTCTATTGTTGAACCTACCATTGTTGATTTGGCCGATAAAGCCGATTGCCGCTACACCCTGGTGGTGGAGGTTTCCAAGCGGGCACGCCAGATTTTAGACGGAGCTCAGCCCTTGATCGACGCTAAAGATATGAAGCCCTTAAAGCAGGCTGTGGAAGAAATTAACCGTGGCTTGCTGGAATATGAACGGAAAGATGAAGATGAAGCCTGAAAACAAGCCTCTTCAAGGCCAAGATATTGTTCTGGGGGTAACGGGAGGCATCGCTGCCTATAAGGCGGCGGAGGTGGTATCCCGTTTGCGGAAATTTGGGGCGGAAGTCTATGTGATCATGACTAAAAACGCCACCCAGTTTATTGCCCCCATGACATTCGAGACCCTGTCCAACCACCCTGTTGTGGTGGATACCTTTGCGCGCTCGGAAACCTGGGAGGTGGAGCATATCGCTTTGGCCAAAAGGGCAAAGCTGTTTTGCATTGCGCCCGCCACAGCCAATATCCTGGCAAAAATGGCCCACGGTATTGCGGACGATATGCTTTCCACAACAATTCTGGCTACCAAGGCCCCTGTATTGGTGGCCCCGGCCATGAATACCGGCATGTGGACAGCAGACGCCACCAAGGAAAACATGAAGACCTTGGCTGCCCGCGGGGTGAAGCAAATCGGCCCGGATGAGGGTCTTTTGGCCTGTGGGGATTCCGGCGCAGGCCGTATGGCGGAACCGGCACAAATCGTACAAGCCATTGCTTCCATATTGGCTGTCGGTGAAAAAAAGGATATGCAGGGCGTTCGTTTATTGGTTACCGCAGGGCCTACTAGAGAGCGGATCGACCCGGTCCGGTATATGACAAACGATTCTTCCGGTAAAATGGGTTACGCCATCGCTCAGGCGGCGCAAAAACGCGGGGCGGATGTTACGCTGGTAACAGGTCCTGTGCAATTGGAAGCACCGAAAAACATGAAGGTCATCCCCATTCAATCCACCCAGGATTTGTTTAACGCGGTAACACAAAACGCGCCGTTGATGGATATTTTGATTCAGGCCGCAGCCCCGGCGGATTTCACCCCGGTGGTGAAAAGCCAGCAAAAGATCAAGAAAAGAGCAGGGGAACCGCTGGAACTGAAATTCCATGAAACCCCCGATGTGGCCAAGGCCGCAGGGGCCAATAAACGGGAAGACCAGGTATTTATTGGCTTTGCCGCCGAAACCCAGGACCTGATGGGCAATGCAAAAAAGAAGCTGGAATCAAAAAACCTGGATATGATCGTGGCTAACGATGTGACCATGCCCGGAGCGGGCTTTTTGGTGGATACCAACATCGCGGTGCTGATCAGCCGGGATTTTATAAAGGAAAAACCCATGCAGGCAAAAATCGCTTTGGCGGAAGAGATTCTGGATGAAGCCATAGCCATGTTTCATAACAAAAAGGCTTGACAACAGGCTTTGATGTCAGTATACTGTAAAGGCTGTTCAAGGGTAACCGGTGCCAATTGGCACATTACGCATAGAACGATGATTATCGTGTGAGGAGTGTTTTTGTATGTTCCGTACTTATCAGCCCAAAAAGCGCCAGCGCAGCAAGGTCCATGGTTTCCGTTCCCGTATGTCCACTAAAAATGGCCGTCGTGTATTAGCCGCCCGCCGTAAAAGGGGCCGCAAGGTATTAAGCGCCTGATTTTAAATCAGAACGTTATTCCTGCTTGGCTTAGCCCGTCCGATGCTTGCCGCAGTGCATGAGGGACGGGCTTTTCAAGTTTGAATAAGAGGAGAAATCAATGCAACGCAGTTTTCGTTTGCAAAAGAACCGACAGTTCCAGTACGTTTACAGGCGTGGCAAAAGCGCTGCCACCAAGCCAATGGTACTGCTTTATGCAAAGGGAAACAAAGTGCGCATCGGTTTTTCGGTATCGAAAAAAGTTGGAAACGCGGTTACACGCAATCTTGTCAGGCGCCGCCTTCGGGAATGTTTCCGCCCGTACATACAGGGAATCAAACCGGGTTCCTATGTGGTGGCAGCACGTGCCGGTGCAGCCGAAGCAAGCTACCAAACCCTGGCAAAGGATGCCAGGTATCTACTTACCAAGCTGGACCTGTTCGCCCGAGGGAATCAAACGCCATGAAACGGTTTATGCTGGCATTGATCCGGTTTTATCAAACTGAGATCAGCCCTAATTCCCCGCCACGCTGTAAATATATCCCCACCTGCAGCCGTTATGCAGTCACTGCTGTTGAGCGTTATGGCGCTTTAAAGGGCGGGCTAATGGCTGCTTGGCGTATATTGCGATGCAATCCGTTTTCAAAAGGCGGTTATGATCCCGTTCCAGAGGACCCTTATGTGATCATTAGGAGGGAATAACCATCAATGAATGAGTTTCTCAGAACCATTTTGGACGGTATCAATTCAGTTATTGGCAACTATGGTTGGTCTATCATCATCTTTACCCTGCTTATTCGCTTGGTTTTAATGCCGTTTGACGCGAAGAGCCGCAAATCCATGCGCAAAATGTCCACCGTTCAGCCGAAAATCAACGAGCTGCAAAAAAAGTACGCCAACGATAAAGAAAAGCTCAATCAGAAAACCGCCGAGCTTTATAAAAAAGAAAAAATCAATCCCTTATCCAGCTGTCTGCCCATGCTGCTGACGATGCCGGTGCTTTTCGCCATGTTCGCAGCCATGAGAATGATCGCCAACACGGAACTGGCAACCCAGCTGTTTACCTTAATTGGCGGCGAGGTTCCCAAGTATGAATCCTGGCTGTGGATCAAAAACATCTGGATGCCGGACAGCCCTTTCGCGTCCCTTATGCCCGACGCGGCCAGCATCAACCTGATTCCCTTGGATATTTGGCAGCATGCTTTCGCCAACCTGGGGGATACCATTAAGAATGCCTTGCCCACAGCTTTGAGCTACGATTTTACCACCGATGCGGCCATGAAGACCTCTGTGGCGGCCATGCTTGAATACATGAAGACGGTGCCAGCTTATGTGGAAGCCATCAAGCCCATGCCTGGCTTTAGCAATATCAACCTGTGGATCACCCACATTACGGTTTATCTCCAGCACAACGGCTGGTTCATGCTGCCCGTCGTGGCGGCTGCTTCCCAGGTTTTAATGACAAAAGTCAATCCTGCGGCTACAGGCGCCCAGCAGCCCCAGCCCAATAACAAACAGGGCCAGCCTAACATGAACTTTATGACCTGGTTTTTCCCGATTTTCTCCCTGTTTATCTGCGCAGGACAGAATGCGGGCTTCTCTTTGTACTGGGTGGCAGCTAACATTATTATGACAGTACAAACGTTCCTGATGAACAAGTATTTTGATGCGCAGGAAAAGAAACAGACAGTGGAAGGGGAAGGGAGTATTAAATGAAAACCTATGAATCGCAGGCCAAAAATGTAGAGGAAGCCGTTTCTGCCGGCTTAGCCCATTTAGGGGTATCCATCAGCGATGTAACCATCGATATTTTAGATGAAGGTTCCAAAGGCCTGTTTGGCTTGTTCGGCAGCAAGCAAGCGAAAGTCCGTTTAACCGTTAAAGAGGACATGGACGATCTCTTGGCCGATTTAACAAGTGAACCCAAGAAAAAAGCCCCCAAGCCCGTTGCACCTAAAAAGGAAGCGGTGCCTGCGCCTAAGGCCCCCAAGCCCCAGCCCTCCAAAGCACCTGTTGAAAAAACGGTGGAAGTGCCCAAGGAAAAGGCCCCTTTAACCCCAGCTCAAAAGGCCGAAGCCGGTTCCGATTGCGCAAAAGCACAGGATTTCTTAAAGCAGCTGACTGGCCTGATGGGTATCGACGTGGAAGTACATGTAAAGAACGACGCGGAAGGTAATATTCTTGCCAATATAGAAGGGGATTCTCTGGGAATCCTTATTGGCCGCCGGGGCGAAACCCTGGATGCGTTGCAATATCTCACCAGCCTTTGCGTCAATAAGGGCAAGGACGGTTATACCCGGGTTACCCTGGATACGGAAAACTACCGTGCCAAACGGGAAGAAGCGCTGACCCGTCTGGCCAACCGCATGGCCTCCCGGGCTGTGAAGACAGGCCGCCGTGTGAGTCTGGAACCCATGAACCCTTATGAACGCCGGATCATCCATAGCGCTTTGCAGGGCAACGATCAGGTGGATACCCACTCTGAGGGTGAAGAACCGAATCGCCACTTGGTGATTACTTTGAAAAAAGCAAACAAGGAATAATGGCTTAAAGAACCGCATTGAACGCGGTTTTAGACTGTTGACAATTGAACCACAACACAAAAGCCTTTTGAGGTATGCCTCGGAAGGCTTTTGTGGTATACTGGGTATCATGGTATTTAAAAGAGGAAAGCGGTGGCACGCAATGAAAAGCAAAATCGCGGCGCTAATAATGGTACTAACGCTGTTAGCAAGTCACTCGGCTTTTGCTAAGGTATATAAGGAGGGCTCTGCCGATAAACGGCAGGTGGCGATCACTGTTGACGATTGCTGGGATCTTGCCATTTTGGAACAGATGCTGGACCTGTTCAAGCAAGAGCAAATCCATGTAACGATTTACCCTGTTGGTATGAAGATTTTTCCAGAGGATCAGGCGTTGTGGCGGAGGGTGCCGGACGAAGGTCACGAGTTTGGCAATCATACCTTTTCCCATTTGAAATTGACTAAGCGGGACGCATCCACTGTGATCAGCCAGCTAAGGCGAATGGAAAGGGCGCTGAACAAGGCCTTGGGCTATGAATATAAGATACGTACCCTTCGGCCTCCCTATGGTGCGTTCAGCGAAAACAATACGCTGAAAACCATTCGAAGAGGCGGCTACAATAAGGTGATCATGTGGTCGGTCAGCCAAAGGGAGCCTGAAATGGCTTTAAAAAAAGCCAAGAATGGCAGCATCTTTCTTTTTCATACCAATAAAAAGGATTTGGAATGCCTTGCCGCGTTAATCCCAATGCTCCGAGACGCGGGATATGAGATGGTCACCATATCAGAGCTTTTAGGGTTTTCAGATGAAGAAACAATTTAAAGCTAAATCATATGATAACAGATTGTGAACCCAGGCCCAAGAAGCGGCTTGGGTTTTGTTATGTGCAATGGTTTTGTTGGCTGTAAGCTTTGGGGCTTATTCAATATGGCTGGGGGAACCTTACTGGGGAAGAAATGCTTTGCAGGTTTTGGGAAGGGGCGGTTCGGGGCGGCTATCCCGGCCATGGTGAAACCTACTTAAACAAAAAGGATATTCTATGGTGGTCCCATGGCGGGGAGCTTCACGGCGAAAGCCATAAGCGCTTCCACCTTTTAAGGGATATTCTGGCGCAAACCCCAGGCATGGGCCTTACACCCTATGAAAGGGCAGCTTGGGATGAAGTCTGCGGTGTGGCTCAAGGGAGCCACTGGGGGCATGTAAAGGATTATTACCTGTATTATTATAGCTTTATGCGGCCAGCCTTCAGGGATTTTTATTTCGATGATGAAACAGAATTTGAAGTGAACCTGATAGATACCTGGGAAACAACCATTGAACCCAAAGGGCTTCATAAGGGCCGGTTCCGCATCTCCCTTCCGGCAAAGCCCTTTATGGCCATACAGATCAAACGCGTAAACCGCGGTTAAACCCGGGAAGGAGGGCAAATAAACATTCAGGAAAGGAAAGAGCGCATATTAAAAATGAATCAGGAAGAAGAAGTATACAAGGAATTGTATTTAAACCATCCTGATATCTATTTTTACGATAAGGCCGGCGGCATCTATCATGACTGGGAAGAGTTTAAGGCGTTTTATCGCCAAAGCAAAAGCCCGATTGCCCTGCCAGACAATCCGCCTACCCAAATGAGCGATGTTTTGCGGGAAAGCGCTTTTTTTCTGGATGATGACAAGGACGTTAGCCTGGTGTTCAATGCCAGGTATTGCCCTCCTTTTTGGCATCACCTTAAATTCGTCAAGATTATGTATGTGCTCAACGGAACCTTTCTTTTAAACACAAAGCACGATAAGACCATCCAGCTGAAGGCCGGGAATTTTGTGGTGGTGCCGCCGGAATTGGAGCAATCGGTCTTTTCCCACCACGATGAAGATATGGTGGTTAACATCTTTTTAAGGGCCAGCACTTTGGAAAGAGCCTTTTCCTCGCTGCTGCTGGAATCCAGGGAGCTTTCCGGTTTTTTTTGGAAGGTGCTTTACGGCAAGGATGAAAGCAGCATTATCTGGTTTCAAAATGGCCCAGACCCCTGCCTGGATCGGTTTGTTTTAGATATGTACGACGAAGTGGAAAACCCTCAAAAGGGTGGTAATTTCTTTTTAGTAAGCTATGTTATGGCCTTTTTGGCTTATGCCCTGTACCACCATCAGGACAGAATGACCTCTATTCGGGATACGCAGCTTCGGCACGATAAATTTCCGGCCATTATCCAATACATCCGCGGAAATTACAGTACCATAACCCTTCCGGCTCTGGCGGAGCATTTTCAAAAAAGTGAGGAATACCTTTCCCGCTATATCAGGCAGGAAACAGGGTATACCTTAACCCACCTTTTACGGGAATTTCGCATTAAAAAGGCTGCCACCATGCTTCGGGATTCGGAGCTGAGCATTGAAGAAATTATGTTCGAAGTGGGCTATACCGACGCCAGTTATTTTTACAAGGTATTTAAAGAGCATTTTCATATGACGCCCCATCAATACCGAAAACATGAGAAAATTATCAGCCTATAGTGCTTGCTGGTATAATGCATAGGTGGTTTCCCCGATGCACCTTTCAAATTCCGGCACATTGGTTTCATTGGAAAGAAAACAGGCTATGAACGGCTTTTCTGCCAATACAATGCCCACATCATTGGTGATGCCCTCGTCTTCACCGGTTTTGTGGGCACATTTGATGCCCTCGCAGTGAATGTAGAAGGGCATTTTGCCGTTTAGCTGCTGGTGAGAGAGAATATCCAGCATTTTTTCATCCGCCCAAGGGGAAATAAGCTGTTTATTGTAGATTTTTTTTAGCAGCAAGCCCATATCCTTTGCGGTAACATAGTTTTGAATACCTTGTCGGGAAAGCTCTGGCTGAAACAATTTTCGGTTGATTCGCGTTCCAACCAGGCCTAACTGATCAATGGTATGGTTAATCTTATCCATGCTTAAAAAGTCGATCAGGATATTGGTAGCTGTATTATCGCTTACAATTATCATTAATGTGACGAGGTCGATCAAAGGCAGCGTAATACCATCATGCAAATAAGAAAGGGCCCCACAGGAAGGGAGCTTCTGGCTTCTTTCAATGGTAAAAGGAGTCATCCTGTCCAGGTTTTCTTCCTCAATTTGCCGGAAGGCTTCCACCATAATAGGAAGCTTAATGACACTGGCCGCCATCAAAGGCAGGTCTTCGTTGTAGCAAAGGCGCTTGCCGGAAGCAAAGGCTTCATAATAAAAGCCAATTTGGCCTTCAAAACGGGAAAAATCCATCATTCATTCACCTCCGAGCCATTATAGCACAATCCGATTGACAGTGAAACCAATCTGTTTTACAATGATCCCCAGGAGGGGTTTCATATGCAAATAACAGGCAAAAGCATGCCGATCACATACCAGGGGAAAACCATTTTATACCATAACCAAACCTGCAAGGAATGGGCTCATCCTTATTTATATCAGGGAGAAGGCAACGAAAATCTTTCTTCCGCTGGTTGTGGAATTTTTTCTCTGTGCCACGCTATTCAGTGGCTTTCAGGTATTGAGCTGAGTCCCGGCGACATGGCGGATTTTTCTATGGCAAATGGCGGCAGAGGGGACGATGGCACCGATCGCCCGGCTCTTTTGCATGCCCTGCAAACCACCGGCAAGGCCAAAGAAATGGGCTTTAAATACCATGAGGATGGCCTTCGCAACGATCTGGATACGCTTTTTTTTCATCTGTACGAAAACAAAGGCGTGGCCTTTAGCAACCTTCGGGTAGGGCATATTGTGGCCTTGATAGACGCCAGAATTGTGGACGGACAACGCCAGCTTCTAGTCATCGATTCCGTGGCCGAAAGCGCCCGGGATATTATTCGAAACCATGTGTGCGAAGTTATTCCCCAATCCGAAACAAAACGGGCTTATATCAACGATAAAGGCCTTCAAACGGGGACAAGCACACAGTATGCCATGTTCTATGTAGACGCGGGACTGCCTCGGGATTTCAACCTGCTCCACCGCATTTAAGGAGGATTTTTATGGAGTTAATTCACTTAAAAAAGGGCGACTCCACTGCCGCCATCAGCACTTTGGGCGCGGAAATGATCGCTTATAAAGATGCTCTGGGCCGGAATCGCCTTCACGACGGAGACCCAGCTGTTTGGGCAGGCTTTGGCCCTATCCTCTTTCCAACCATAGGTACCTGTAAAAACGGGCAAATCACGGTGGATGGGAAAGACTATCCCATGCTGAAACACGGCTTTGTTCGGGGCAGCCTGTTTACCGTTTCAAAAAAAACGGCAGCTTCAGTAGAACTAAAGCTAACGCAGAATGAAGAAACCCTTAAAAGCTACCCCTTTGAATTTGTACTAACCTTGCGCCATACCTTAATCGATAACGGCTTTTTAAGTGAAATGGAAGTAGAGAACCGTTCAGATCGGCCTATGCCTTTTTTGCTTGGCGGCCACCCGGCGTTTAAGTGTCCGGTGAATCCCGGGGAAAGCTTCGACGACTATGCCCTTTATTTCGAAAAAACGGAAACGGGCAGGCAGGTGTTGGTTAACCAGCATGCCCTGGTTTATAAAGAAGCTGTTTGTGAAAAGCTTAAGGACAGTGACCTTTGGCCATTGGATCGGGCCTATTTGGCGGGTATCGATACCTTGATGCTTACCAACGTCAATTCTGGCAGCGTTAAATTGCTCAATCAAAAAACCGGGAAAGGCTTAAACTTTTCCTTCCCCGGCTTTCCCGTATTAGCTATTTGGACTAAGCCCCATGTGGATGGCCATTATCTTTGCCTGGAGCCCTGGTATGGCATTCCTTCATGGGAAAATGAAGATTGCGAACTGGGGCAGCGGCCTTTTGCGCTGACGCTTAAGCCTGGCGAAGTCCATCATGCCCAGTATCAAATGGATTGCTTGGATTGAAACACCGTTGGCAGAAACACCGTAAAGGTAGTACCTACGCCGACCTTACTCTTAACGCTTAACTTGCCTTCGTGGGCAATAATGATAATACGTGCGATGGAAAGCCCAAGCCCGTGCCCAGAGGACTGGGCTTTTCTGGCCCCGTCGGAACGGTAGAAACGATCGAATATCTTGGGCAAGTCTTCCTGGGAAATTCCCGTGCCTGTATCGGACACAGTCAGCATACAGCCGTCCTTCACAGCCTGGCAGCCCAGTGTTACCGTGCCGCCCTCAGGAGTATACTTAACCGCATTATCGCATAAAACCCGCACTACCTGCTTAATCATGTTCTTGTCTGCCCGAATTACACAATGGTCCAGGGGAGATAGGTTAAATTCATAGTCTGCGGAAACCATTTTTGCGTCCCGGTGAACAGCGGCCATCACTTCGCAAGGATCAAAATCCTCCATTTCAAGCAAAAGGGTCTTTTTGTCGTGGCGAGCCAGAAACAAAAGACTTTCCACCAAGTCCTTCATGCTTTCAGTTTCTTGGGCGATCGCACTGATGGCTTCATCCAGCACCTCTTTATCATCCTTGCCCCAGCGTTTAAGCATGCCGATATAGCCCTGCATCACGGCAATGGGGGTGCGCAGTTCATGGGACGCATCGGAAACAAATTGCTTCTGGCTATTGTAGCTGCGCTCAATCCGGTCCAGCATGGAATTGATCACCACAGCCAGGTCCTTTAATTCGTTCTTGGTGCCAGCGATGTTTAAACGGTTGCTCAGGTTATTAGCGGAAAGGGTAGCAGCCATGTCCGACATATCCCGAATAGGCTTTAAAACATTGGTGGAGAGGTAATTGCGCTTATTCATAAACCCAAAGCAGCGCATAATATCGAACAAAACCAGCATCCCGGTTAGATAAACATATATCTCAATTCGGCTGGTGAGGTTAATGCTGTAAATCCATGTGCCTTCTGGGGCACGAATGCCCAGGCGCAGAAGGGACGGCCACCGGAAGAGGTCCGGCGAAAAAGCGATTTCAAATTCTTCCGAAAAAACATTGCTGTCCTCTGAAAGATGGGTATCTGTTAAGGTAATATCCACATCGTGGTACTTTGTGGAATAAGGGGTATCATAAGCCGCTTGTTCTGGCAGGTTCTGTTGGATATCGTCCACCGTGCGCATGATGCCCGGTACCTGCATAAAAATATAGAACACCGTAAACAAAAGAATATACCCCAACGTGGTGCTTAAGAGCCGGCCCACATAATGGAGCGCAATACGGAAAGTCAGCGATAAACGGAAATTGCTGATCGCCATGGCATAGCGCTGCCGAAGGGTCCGCCTGGTTTTTTGTGGAGGCTTCGGCCTCTTTTTTTTCTTATCTTGCTTCATATTGGAACATATAACCCACAGCGCGTATGGTGTGAATGGTTTTCAGATTATAACGGTCGTCAATCTTCTGGCGAAGGTAACGGATATACACATCTACAATATTTGTATCGCCCGCATATTCATAGCCCCATACATCGTTTAGCAAAGCGTCCCTTGTCATAGCGGCGCCGTTGTGCTCCATGAGATACTTGAGCAGATCGAATTCTTTTTTTGTCAGTGCTATAGCCTGGCCATTAACGGTGACGCTGTAGCTTACCGGGTCTACCACAATAGGCCCAATAGCGATTTTGGCGCTTGCCGGTTGAGCTGTGGAGGCACGGTGTTTTTTAAGCTCCACCCGAATGCGGGCCAGCAGTTCTTCAATGGCAAAGGGCTTTGTCATATAATCATCAGCGCCCATGTCCAGGCCCATCACCTTGTCGGATACATCGTCCTTGGCAGTAAGCATAATAATAGGCAAATCGCTTTCTTGGCGAATGCGGCGGCAAACCTCAATGCCGCTTAATTCCGGCAGCATTAAATCCAAGATCATCAAATCCGGCTGCCAGCTGCGGGCTATATCCAGGCCGGAACGGCCATCGTGGGCGGCCTGAACTTCGTAGCCTTCGTGGGAGAGCTCCAGTTCTAAAAAACGGGCAATCTTTTTTTCATCTTCAACGATTAAAATGCGGGGCATTGTAACCACTCCTTGGGATTTAATAACATGCCGTATTATACCACAAACCCGCTTCCTTGAATACCAGGGAAGCGGGGGGATGATATGGCCTTATTCGATGGTAGCCTGGCTGAAGCCGTCCTTGTCTTCGGTAACCTTAACGCTACCGTCTTCTGAGCAATTGACGATGACCGGCATGGTAGGCACCTGGGGCATGGAAGCGGTTTGCTGGGCAGGCGCGGAGGCTTGGTCCGTGGGGCGGTAGTAGCTGCGGCTGTCTTCAGTGGGCTCACTGGCGGCCTTTTTCGATTCGAAGCCCAGCTCGCCAGTTAAATCAGAAAAGGTGTCTTTCACATTTTGCGCTGCGTTTTTAACCACCTTATCGAACTCCACGTCTTTAAACTGTTCGGCACTGTTTACAATGCGGATCCGGTAACCCATAACAAAAATCAATACCAGGGCGATGACAGCCACATAGGGGAAAAAGAAAGCGAAGGGGATCATGAACAGAAGAGAAATGTTAATAATATCTGTCTTGCCCTTTTTTACCACAAAGCGCTTGCTGTAAAGCTTTTGCAGAATGTTCATGGCTTTTTCTTTGCCGGTGCGGTGATCATAGTGGGTTTGCTGGCCTTTGCTTTCATTTAATTTGCCGCTGCGTTCCAGATCGATCAGGGCTTTGGCCAAATTGCCGTTATGGTATTCCAAAAGGTTTACGGCTTCTTCGTAGCTGATGCCGCTTTTACGGCGGATGATTTCGATATCCTCAATTGTATAGCGTTCCATCATTCATATCCTCCTAACGTTTGGTACGCTATTATCTTAGCACGTCCATTCCTTTTTTACTTGAGAAAGCGCTTTGGATTAAATGAGAAATTGATGAGAAAATAAAAAGAGGAACGCCAAGGGGTGAAACCCCTTGGCGTTCCTCTCAGACTGTTGACAAAAGGGCTCGCTGCCGCTGACAGGGAGCCCCTTTGTGTATAAAAGTAAGGAAATTGAGAAGGAAACGCCATAAAGCCAGAAAGGCTGTACCATTTTCAGGGAAACCATTAGACGGTGCACCGTTATTCCAAAGCCTAATGGCCAGTTTTTTGAGATTCATGCAAGCAAATAAAAGGAGTAGCGCCATGGTCACCCTGGCTATTCCTCTGTGCTTGGCATAACGCATGCCGTGCAATTCCTTGGCACCTGCAAAGACACGCTCAATGGTTTCTTTGCGCAGATCGTACAGCTGCTTCATGCCTTGCGTATGCCGGATATCCTCAACCTGTTCCATATAACCTTCCCACACATGACGCACGACTACTTTAGTGTGGTTCTTGCTCTGCGTGCATTTATCCCTGAACGGACAATCCTTACAGGTATTGGCATCACTTTTATATTCCCTATATCCTTCGCGGTTGGTGGTTGAATATTTCAATATGTTGTTTTGAGGACAGATGTAGCAATCGTAGTATTCGTCGTATGCGAAGTCTGACTTTTTGTAGTAACCATCCTTGGTCATTGGGCGCTTGTAAGGCATGACTGGTATCCTTTTATCTTCCAAGATTTCCCGCGCAATGGCTGGTGTCTTAAAGCCTGCATCCAGTACGACATGCTCTATTTCCGGGAAATCGCCCTTTAGCCTTGCGTATATTTTAGGAAACACAGTCGAGTCATTCAAATTCCCTGCCGCTACCTCTACGCCCATGATATATCCATGCCTGTCGCAGCCTACATTCGCCGTATACGCAAAGACCTTCTGGTGTTCACCCTTGTGAAAAACCCCGCTGTCAGGATCGGTTTTAGATACCTTTATTTCCTTCACCTCAGGCGGCTTGGTGGCTTCTTTTAATGGCTTTTTACCGTGCGCCTTTCGGTCTGCCTCAATTTCCTTGATCAGTTCCTCCTCGTAGTATCTTGCCTGCTGCTCTATTTGAGCCTTGCTATACTTATGGTTGTTTGCGCTTGCCTTGATATGGGTTCCGTCGATAAACACGCTTTCTGCGTCTAAATAACCATGCTTTATGATTTCTCCCAATACTCGTGCAAATATCTGTTCAAAAAGGTTGCTTCCCGCAAACCGTCTTTCGTAATTCTTGCTGAATGTTGAATAGTGCGGTAACTTCTCGCTCATCCCGTACCCTAAATACCACCGATATGCCACGTTTACTTCCGCTTGCTCGATCGTTTGACGCATTGACCGTATCCCAAACACGCACTGCAATATCACCAGCTTGATTAATACCACCGGATCCACGCTGTGCGGACCATTTACCGCATATAAATCTTTCACCAGTTCGTAGATAAACCCTAAGTCTATCGCTGCTTCCAGCTTCCGAACCAAGTGGTTTTCTGGTACTAACTGGTCTAAGCTGATCACTTCGATCTGCGTTTTATCTATCCCGTTCTTTTGTCCCATCATCTTTTATCACCTGCTTCCATTATACCACAAAAGCCTTCCGAGCCATAGCTCAAAAGGCTTTTGTCTATTCAGTTGTCAACAGTCTGAAAGAGGAACGCCAAGGGGTGAAACCCCTTGGCGTTCCTCTTTACAGCAATAGCCAAAATGATTTAATTCGTATAGGTATCCAGTGCGCTGATCAGGTCCTTCCACAGCGGATGGTTTTGATCCAGTACCATGGTGGTGTTTTCGTCAATGGCGGCTTCCAGTGCCTGCAAAGAACGCCAATAGGTGTAGAAATCCTTATCCACGCTATAGGTGTTGGCATAGATTTCAAGGGCCTGGGCATCGCCCTCGCCGCGAATGGCGCCGGATTTGGAAACGGCATCCGCTTCAATGCGGCGGGCTTCCAAATCCGCTTCAGCTACAGCCTTTAAGTAGGTTTCTTGGCCTTCGCTGCGAAGCTGCTGGGCTACCTTGGCACGGTCTGCCTGCATTCTGGAATAGGTGCTTTCGATGTTGGCAGGGGGCAGGGTGGTACGATGAATCTGAATATCCTTTACCTCAATGCCCCTAAGACACATGTCCTGGTTAATGGTTTCAAGGCCCTGGGCCAGATAAGTGTTTAAAACATCTTTGCTGCTGATAAAATCATCCGCCATCATCCGGTTAATAGATTGGACGATGACCGGGTGGATAATGTTATCCAGCTGGTTTTCAGCGCTGGTCATGCTCCCCAGTTTAAGGGAAAACAAGGCAGGATCGGTAATAGACCATTGGGCAAAGGTGGTAATGTAATATTGCTTCTTTTCCGCCGTGTTGACCACTTCGGAATCAGAGGTATAGGTAAAGAGCTTAGCGGGATATTTTTCCACCTTATCGATAAATGGCACCTTGAATTGCAAGCCGCTGCCAATAGAAATATCCACGCTGCCGGACAAGGTGATTTCATCCTTCAATTGCTCTTCATAGCGGGAGTGAAAATCATTATGGCTGTTAATGACCAACCGCTTTATCACTCCGAAGCGGCTAATAACGGCCTGTTCCGCCTCGCCTACCACAAACAGGGATTCGTTCAAAAGCACGATCAACGCCACCAGGGTAATGAAAAAGATGATGATTTTCTTGGTGTGCCGTTTAAAGAACAAACGGGTTTGCTCACTTTGGTAGTTGACCGGGCGTTCGAATTCGGTATTGTTGTTCATCTTATTCACCTCCTAAAACAGCAGCGGCATCGCTGGCATTGGTGGTACCGTTTAGATCAAGCAGCTTGGTCACGTTGGAATCATTATCTACCACATACAATTTGCCGCTGTTTGAAAGAATGTTTTCAATGGATTCAATCATTAAACGGGTTCTGGTGATTTCTGGGGAAGATTTGTATTTTTCATACACAGCAGAGAAAACAGCCACTTCGCTTTCAGCTGCGGCGATGGTTTCCGCTTTGTAGGCTTCCGCCTCCTGCAAAAGCTGGTAAGCGTTGGATCGGGCCACGGGAAGAATCTCGTTCTTGTATTTTTCCGCTTCATCCAAACGTTTGGTTTTTTCGTTCTTGGCGTTGTTTACATCCTCATAGGCCGATACCACTTCTGTAGGCACGGTAATGTTCTGGATGCGCACATCATTGATTTTTACGCCCATTTCGTAGCTGTCGATCAGCTTTTGAAAATCCGGCAGCACTTGCCGCTCGATCTCTTCCTTGTTTAAAAGAGCGTCATCCAAAGGGCGAGATTGGATATTACGGCGGATTACCGCTTCAAAGGCCATTTGCAGGGTGCCTTCAGGGTCATCCACGTCGTAATGGTATTGCTTTACATCCCTTATGGTGTATTGGTAGATGGCTTCAAGAGAAACGATGCTGTTATCATTGGTGAGCATGACCCCTTCATTGGATTCATCTACATATTTGGCAGCGGTGCCAAAGCTGCCCTGTTTGGTAGTACGGAAACCGTATTCCTTGGTATGAATGGTGGTTACGCTTTCGGCTACCACATCCTGCACAAAAGGAACCCGCCAATAAAGCCCTGGTCCGTGCCTGTCTGTTACCTTACCGAACGTGATTACCAGCGCCTCTTCGCCCTGGCCCACCCGGTAAAACCCACTGTAAGCAAGTATGCCTACGATCACCACAATGACTAAGATAATACCAAGCAAGGGTTTCTTACTTGTGTTCATCCCCGCCACCTCCTTCATTTGCGATGGTCTTAGGATAACATAAAAAGGGGGGCTTGTGCATTAGAAATTTCAAAACATACAAAATTGCTTCCAAAGGATTCAATTTTAGGCTTTAAAGTTTGGTTTTACTTTGGTAAAATATTAAGGTATAATAGGTTGCAAAATACAAAGGAGATAAAAGCATGTTAAATAACATCAAGGCAGTGATTTTCGATTTAGATGGGGTGATCGTCTCCACAGACGATTGCCATTACTTGGCATGGAAGCAAATGGCGGACAACGAAGGGATTCCCTTTACCCGTGAAGATAATGAACGGCTTCGGGGGGTCAGCCGAATGGAAAGCCTGGCCATCGTTTTGGAAAAAGCGAAAAAAACGTATACCGCCGAAGAAAAAGACGCCATGGCCTTTGAAAAAAACGAATTGTACAAGCAACTGGTGCAAAAGCTAACCCCCGACGATATTTTACCCGGCGCTTTGGAAACCTTAACGGCCCTTAAAAACAGGGGTATTAAAATCGCCATTGGCTCCTCCAGCAAAAATACGCCCATTATTCTTTCCCGGGTGGGCTTAAGCGATTATTTCGATGCCATTGCCGACGGTAACCAGATCAAAAACAGCAAGCCCGATCCGGAGGTGTTCTTGCTGGCGGCGAAGCTGCTTCACCTAGCCCCTGAATACTGCCTGGTGGTAGAGGACGCGGACGCGGGCGTGGAAGCGGCTGTTAATGGTGGCATGCAGGTATTGGGCGTAGGCTCTGCTGCCCAAAACAAGCAGGCCACTATTGGTGCGGCTTCCTTGGACGAAATTGATTTGGCTGGGGAAATTGCCTAAAAGGAAGGAAACAATATGTTGAATGAACGTATCGCTCAAGCCGTTTTAAATTTGGCCGTTTCAACTGGCGGAGATTTCGCGGAGATCTTTTTGGAGGATCGCAGCAACCATCAGCTTATGATGCGCTCCGGCAAAGTGGAAACAGTTAATTCTCTTCGCATTCATGGGGCCGGTGTACGCATTATTACAGGCACCAGCGCCATTTACGTTTACACCAACGATACAAGCGAGCAGGGCCTTTTAGCTTGCGCGAAAAAAGCGGCCCAGGCCGTCAAGGGCAATCCCCATGTGTCAGCCACCCCCCTTTCATTTGCCGCTGCCCCCAATACGCACCCGATTTTATTAAGCCCAGACGACGCCAAAACCGTTCACAAGATCGAAAAGCTTCGCCAGGTGGAAAGGGCCGCCCGGACGGATGCTCAGATTGTGCAGGTAATGGCAGGGTATAACGACAGCCAGCAGCATGTTTGGATCGCCAACACAGAAGGCCTTTTTACCCACGATGTGCGGACTTATTCTTGCATGACCTGTACCGCTGTGGCCAATAACGGTACCGAAAATCAAACCGGCTCCGAAAGATCAGGTGCCATGATGGGCTTTGAAATTTTCGATAGCCGCATCGATCCTGAATTTTACGGTAAGTCCGCCGCTCAAATTGCCTTGACCAACTTAAACGCTAAGGCTTGCCCGGCCGGGGTCATGCCAGTAGTAATCGATAGCGGCTTTGGGGGCGTTATTTTCCACGAGGCCTGCGGCCACAGCCTGGAAGCCACCAGCGTGGCCCTTGGCAACAGTGAATTTTGCGGCAAGCTGAACCAGAAAATCGCGGCGGACTGCGTTACAGCCATCGACGATGGCACCATGATCAATGAATGGGGCAGCCTGAACATCGACGATGAAGGCACGTCTACCACTCGTTTGGTGCTTATTGAAGACGGCATTTTGAAAAACTACATGATCGATAAATTAGGCGGCATCCGCATGAACATGCCCATTACCGGAAGCGCCCGCAGAGAAGGCTATGCCTACGCCCCTACTTCCCGTATGCGCAACACTTTTATCGCTGCCGGGCAAGATAATGAAGAAGCCATGATCCGTACCATGGGCGACGGCCTGTATGCCAAACGCATGGGTGGCGGTTCCGTAAACCCCGCCACAGGTGAATTTAACTTCGCAGTTATGGAAGGGTATCTGGTTAAGGATGGGAAGATTGCACAGCCTGTACGCGGCGCCTCTTTAATTGGCCGGGGCTCTGATGTGCTTATGAAAATTGACCGTGTGGGCACCGATATGAAGATGGCACAGGGCTTTTGCGGCAGTTCCAGCGGCAGTGTGCCCACCAATGTGGGCCAGCCTATGATCCGCGTGTCTAGCCTCACCGTTGGCGGCCGCTAAGGAGGAAAGAAGAATGAATATCGATTTGTTTTTAAAAGCCCTTATGGAAAAAGCCACCTTAAGCGGGCTCCAAAGCGCAGAGGCTTATGTTTCTTCCGGTTCCAGTTTCGAATGCAAGGCTGCCCAGGGGGAGATCATCGACTATTCGGTAAACGATACCCGTGGCGTTGGCTTCCGTGGAATGTTTAACGGTAAGATCGGCTATGCGGCCACCGAAGCGTTGGACGAAAGCGCCATCGACGCGCTGATTTTAGGGGTTAAGGAAAGTGCGGAGCTTTCAGAGGACGATTCCGGCTCGGATATTTACCCGGGGGATCAGAACTACCCTGCATTTGAAGCCCCTAAGCCCGAAACCGCAACCATTCAAGAAAAGCTGGACAAATGCCTTGAAATGGAAAAAAAGACCTTGTCCTACAGCAGTTTAATCACCTCGGTGGCCGATTGCATTGTGGCCACGGGCACGGGCTCCGTGCGGCTAGTGAACACCTTCGGGCTGGACATATCCTATGAAAAAGCCAATGCCATCGCGTATGTGGGCCCGGTAGCCAAACAGGGGGACAGCGTATCTTCTGTTGGCGTGCTTCAATGCGGCAGCGATTTCAGTGCCCTTGACAGTAGTCTGATCGCCAAGGAGGCGGGGGAAAACGTGGTGTTCGCCTTAAACGCCCAGGCGGTTCCCAGCGGCGTTTACCGTGCCATTATGAATAACGAAGCCATGCAAAGCCTTTTAGGCACCTTTGCGGGGGTGTTTTCTGCAGAAAACACCCAAGAAAACCTTTCCCTTTTAAAGGGCAAGGAAGGGGAAAAGGTTGCCAGTGATGTGGTTACCCTGATGGACGATCCGCTTTTGAAAAACGGCTTTGGTTCCAAGCCTTTCGACGCGGAAGGCGCCAAATGCTATACCAAGGCAATCATCGAAAACGGGCAGCTTAAAACCCTGTTACACAACCGGAAAACCGCTAAAAGGCAGGGGCTGGAAACCACTGGCAATGCAGGGAAATCAGGCTATGCTGGTACCATTCGGGTTGCACCCACCAACTTCTTTTTTAAGCCTGGCACTAAAAGCTTAAAGGAATTACAAGCGGCTATGGGAAATGGCCTTGTTATTACCGATTTAAGCGGTCTGCACAGCGGTGCCAATGCTGTCAGTGGGGATTTTTCTTTACTGGCCAAGGGGTACACGGTTGAAAATGGCATCAAAACCAAGCCTGTAGAACAGATCACCATCGCAGGGAATTTCTATAAGGTGTTGGAAAACATTAGATCCCTGGGCAGCGATCTGTTCTTCCCTGGCAGCGGTGTTGGCAGCCCCTGCGCGGACATCGGAGAAATCTCGGTGGCGGGCAAGTAAAATGAACTTTTTATACGAAACCCATCTGCATACCAAAGAAACCAGCCGCTGCGGGCAAACGCCTGCGGCAGAAATGGTGCTTCATCACAAAAATTTAGGGTTCACCGGCATTTTCGTAACGGATCATTTCGCTACGGGCAATTCCCATGGCAACATTGATGCGCCATGGGCTAAGCGGGTGGATATTTTGCAAAAAGGTTACATGGCTGCCAAAGAAAAGGGCGATGAAATCGGCTTGGATGTGTTTTTTGCCTGGGAATACCCCTACCACAGCGGAGATTTTCTGACCTACGGCCTTAGCCCGGATTTTTTGTATGCCCATAAAGAGCTGCTGGATTTTGAACCCAACCGGGATTTTCAGGGCTATGCCAGACTGATCCACGAAAACGGCGGCTATATTATCCAAGCCCATCCCTTTCGTTACGCGGATTATATGCAAAATGGCGCGGCACAGCTGCAAAAAGACCATATCGACGCCATCGAGGTGGATAATGGCAGCCATAAAGACCCGACGTTTAATCAAAAAGCATTGGAAGCGGCAAAACAATTAAACTTTGCAATGTCCGCAGGCTCGGATACCCACAGTATTTTAATGAGCAAAACAGCGTTTATGGCCTTTGACCATCGCTTGAAAAACAGCCAGGATTTTATTGGGCAGATGAAAGCCAAGCATTATCAGCTACTAAAGTGACTGGCTGATGGCCGCGTCTATCAGCTTTCGTAAATTGTTTTGGTACGTCTCATTGCCCAATGGAAAAAAATGGGCGGCTATCTGAACATAATAAAATAAGAAAGAAAAACGGCAATAACCGTTGGCATATATCCCTTTAAAAAGGCTTCCACCTCTGCAAAGGTTTGCAAAAAGCGTTGGTCTGGCCTCAGACAAACCGACCAGGCCATATCAAATTCACGAATCCCTAAACCGGAAAGTTCATAATCCAGCACGCCAGAAATGTCGCCTTTGTCCCACAAAAGGTTCGCATAATGAAAGTCCCCGTGAACAAAGCATTTTGAAGGCTTAAGCGGCGTATTTTTTGCAGAAATTCATAAACTGAGCCAATATTGTTTTTCTCCAAAAAATCTTGTGTGGGCAGATGAAAAAACCGCCTGTCCTTTACAGCCGCGCATGCTATATTCATTTGGCGGATTTGTTCAAGCAAAGCGCCTTGCTTGAACAAGTATGGTTTTATATCAATGCCGGGACTATTATTAAAGATAGCGGATAATCTTTCACCTGTTATTTCTTTGGTTACAATGTAACGAGGTTTTTTATCTGTTACTTGTACTTTCGTAAAGGGAAGCAAACGGACATCAACCGTATCCCGCCACTGATCTGGATGCTTCATAAGACCTCGCTAAAGCAAAAAAGACGGTTATGCCGCCTTTTTTTTGCTTCCTAATTTGTTTTCCGTACCATTCAAAATACGCTGAATATTGGCCCGGTGCCTAAAGATGCATAGGCCTGTTATGGCCAGCGCCCAAATGCAGGGAATGGGGGAAAGTGCTGTTTGAATGGCTACGATAACCGTGAACGCCACCACCATGGTCATGCTGCCAAGGGAAATCATTTTGGTCACGGCAATAACAGCCAAGCAAAGCACAATGCCTACAACAGCTGCAGGCCAGGGAAAGGTCATGAGAATCACAGCTGCGGAGCAGGCAACGCCTTTGCCACCCTTGAACTGGTGATACACAGGCCAGTTGTGGCCGATAATGCAGAATAACCCAGCCAGCATGGCGCCGTTCAAGCCTTGAAGCCAATGGCCGATCAGGCAAGCCAGTACAGCCTTAAAGAAATCCCCAAAGAAGGTAACGGCACCTGCCTTGGCACCCATAACCCGTAAAACATTGCTGGCGCCAGTGTTCTTGCTGCCCATTTCCCGAAGATTCACGTTGGAATCTTTTTTCGCGATCATCAACCCCGTGGAAATGGAACCCAGCAGATAGGCAGCTATGGCGGTCAACAGGTATAAAAGAACATCGTTCATTAAGTTATGCCTCCTTTTTCTTTTCCCTTAGATAGAAGCGAATAGGTGTGCCCTCAAACCCGAAGGATTTTCTGAAATGGTTTTCCAGATAACGTTCATAAGCGAAATGCATCAATTTTTCATCGTTGATGAACAGAACAAAGGTAGGAGGGCAAACCCCTTGCTGGGTGGCATAGTATATTTTTAAGCGTCTGCCGCCGGTGGAGGGGGGCTGGAGGGCCGCCTGGGCATCGGCCAGAATGTCGTTTAAAACACCTGTGGGAACACGCTTGGAAGCTTGCTCATAAGCGTCCAGCACGGTTTTAAGCACCGTGTTTACCCGCTGACCTGTTTTGGCCGACAAGAACAGCACTGGCGCGTAATCCATAAACTTTAATTCTTCCAACACTTGCTTTCGGTAGGCTTCAAGTGTGTTTGTTTCCTTTTCAAGGGCATCCCACTTGTTTACAACCACAATGGCGGCTTTGCCTTCTTCGTGAACCAGACCGGCGATTTTGGTATCTTGCTCTGTCACCCCGTCCAGTGCATCAATCAAAATAAGAGCAACGTCGCAGCGGCGAATGGCAGCAATGCTGCGAAGAACGCTATACCGTTCCAGTGTTTCCTCCTCAACAGCCCGCTTTCTGCGGATACCAGCGGTATCGATAATGTTAAATTCATTGCCTTGGACATCGGTAAACTGGCTATCGATAGCATCCCGGGTGGTGCCCGCAATATTGGATACCATGGTTCTTTCTTCGCCCAGCAGCTTATTCACAAGTGAGCTTTTGCCTACGTTAGGGCGGCCCACCACAGCCAATTGAAGCACATGGGTTTCTTCATCCATTTCATCTTCATCTGCCGGGGGCAAAAGGGAAACGATTTGCTCCAATAAATCCCCAAGGCCCAGCATGTTTACAGCGGAAATACCGATGGGGTCTCCAAGGCCCAGGTTGTAATATTCGTAAATGCTGTCTTCCAAACCTTGGTAGTCCACTTTATTTACCACCAGCAAAAGGGGCTTTTTGGTTTTCCGCAGCAAATTAGCCACATCTTCATCATCGCTGGTTAAGCCTTGACGGGCGTCGGTGAAAAAGCAGATCACATCGGCGGTATCCATGGCGATTTCTGCCTGGTGGCGCATTTGGGAAAGCAATACATCATCACTTTTAGGATCGATACCGCCAGTATCGATCAAGGTAAATTTACGGTTTTGCCACTCCACATCTGCGTAGATCCTATCCCGGGTTACGCCGGGGGTGTCTTCTACAATGGAAATGCGGCGTCCCGCGATTTTGTTAAAAAAGGTAGATTTACCTACATTAGGCCGGCCAACAATGGCCACAAGCGGCTTTGCCATGATTAGTTTTCCTCCAATCCGCAAATGGCGTTGTAAAACGCCGTTCCTTCGTTTTCCACCACGATCAGCTTACTTGGCAAAAGAGCTTTGCGAACCTGATCGATATGCATGTCGTCTAAGAATAAATCCCGCTCCGCCCGAAGCATATTAGCACAAATAAGAATTTCATCGGCCTTCACGTCTTTTAACTGGGCCACCAAATCCCCTCCGGTAATCAGCCCCGTTACCGTTACCGTGCGGCCAAAGAAGTCGTTATAAATGGGCTTTATTTCTATTTCCGCGTTTTTCGGCCCGTAAGCCCTGACCATCTTTTCCATATGCCCCCCAACGGACGTTCCGCAGGCGATCACCCGCTTGGCAGGCTTAACCTTGGGCTTGGGATTCTCTTCATAAGCATAGCGGACATCCGCTTCAAAAAGGCTTAACAAGCCAACACCGTTTTCGATCTGGGGAAAGCCCTCGTATTCTTCTTCCTGGGGGATATTCCTACGGCTTAAGCAGTAAAATTCGTCGGAGGGGAAAACGAACCTGGTGCCAATGTGCTTTAAAAGAAGCCTTTGAATGGGCCGCACCTGGTCCAGCAACGCGTTGGCCGAACGCATATCGTAGGGGTTAATCTGTGTAAGACCTTCGCGGAACTTGGTTAGCCCCACGGGCACCAGTGCCACCGACTGGGCGAATGGGTAAAGGGATACCAAGTCGTCTAATGTTTGCTCCAATATATCCCCATCGTTGAAGCCGGGGCATAAAACCACCTGGCAGTGGAAATGAATCCCTGCATTCTTAAGGCGGGTCAGCTTTTCCATGATCTGATCAGCGTTTTTGTTGTTCATCATGCGCTTTCTGGTTTCCCCATCGGTAGCATGGACGGAGATATAAAGAGGGCTGGCCTGGCGCTTGATAATCCGATCAAATTCTTCATCGGAAACGTTTGTAAGGGTAACGTAATTGCCCATCATTAAAGACATGCGCCAGTCGTCGTCCTTCACATAAAGGGTGTTGCGAAGCTTGGGCGGCATTTGATCGATAAAGCAAAAAACGCATTTGTTATGACAAGTGCGGGGATTGGCAATCATGGTTTCCGCCAATTGAATGCCTAAGGGTTCATATTCGTCTTTTTCGATTTCGTAAAGAATTTCTTCTTCCCCTCTAAGGGTTAACAGCTCCATGGACTCGCATACAATCAATGCCTGATAGTCGATCTGGTCGATCACAGGTTCATTGTTAATAGATACAAGCTGATCGCCCGCTAATATGCCTATCTCCTGCGCGATACTATCGGCTGCGATGCCGGTGATTAAGTGTGCCAAAATACAAAGCCTCCAAAGCTTCACAATTTACCAACATATATTATCCTTTATAATGCTTGAATTGTCAAGAAATGTCTACTTAATCAGCGCGAAATCATGGGCCTCTTTCAGCCACCCCATTACCTCATCATCCACCTGTTCAGGGGATGAAATCACCGTGTGGTGGGTCCAGCGGTTGGGATAAGCCTCCACCGATTGCCAAATGCGCGGATGAACCAGCTGCCTGCACAGACCAAAGGTAAGGATGACGCAGGTTTCCGGCAGTTCTTTTATTTTGCGCACGGGCAGAGAAACGAAAGCGAACTGATACTTGTTGGCAAAGGCAATCTGGGTTTTCGATACCTTAATCCGCACTGTCCCAAGCACATGCTCAATGTTATCAGCCACAGCTTCGTACAGGGGAAGGGCTTTGGGGGATTTTTCAAAGAATAACCAAATATCATCCTGCATTTACAATCACCTGAAAAAAGTGTAGCATAAGTAAGTGTTTATAGCAAACCTTCGGTTTCAAGTCACAATTTGTTCACAAATTAGCCAAATCAAAGATATAAACAAATGGTAAACTGTTACATGAAATTGTATGGGAGGTACTTTATGAAAATCCTGTGGAAGATTCTGAAAACCCTTCTTATTCTGGCAATAATCGGCGGTTTGTGTTATTTGGGCTATACCTATTACTTAAGTCAAAAGGGCGAAGCAAAAGCCACTACGGCTTCTTACACCCAATCCCCAATTACCAAAGGGGATTTACAAAAAACGGTGACAGGTACCGGTTCCCTCTCTATTTCGGAAAAGAAAAAGGTATCCTTGGATTTCGATGTGCAAATAGACGAAATGCTTGTACAGTCAGGTGAAGCTGTCAGCGTTGGTACGCCCCTGGCTACCGTTAACCAGGACGCCCTTTCAGATACCATTGACACCCTTACAACGGAAATTACCGATCTGGATAGCTCTATGGCCAGCGCCGGGTCTTCTTACGCGGATACCGCCTATGTTAAATCTGCCGTGGCAGGCCGGGTAAAGGCCGTATACTGTGAAAAAGGCGATCAGACAAAAGAAGTGGTAGCAGCCCATGGGGGTTTGCTGCTTCTTTCTGTGGATGAAATGATGCAGGTTGCCATCGAAACCAGCGAACTGAAGGTAGGGGAGACAGTCAAGGTGCTGGAGGGCCGCTATACCTACACAGGCTCCGTAGAAAAGGTGGAAAACGGCAAGGCTATTATTACTTTTCCCGACACCCGTACCTTAATCGACGCAGAGGTAACCGTAACGGTAAACAGCGCTGAAGTAGGCAGCGGCAAGGCAGAGGTTCATTTGCCGTTCGTTTGTTCTACCACCGTGGAGGGGTATATTTCAACGGTGTATCCATCCATCAATTCCCAGGTAGCCAAAAAGGGGAATATTCTCTACGTTACCAACATTCCGCAAACCGCGGAATACAAATCTCTTATTAAGCAGCGCAATGAAAAGCTGGCTATTTTAAACGCCGCCAAAAAGATTCAGTTAACGGGCGTTATTGAATCCCCGGTGGAGGGAATTGTCAATACCACTACAGAAGCTTCTTTAACAGCCATCACAGCCAAAACGGAGATCGCTTCGATCTACGTAGGCGGTAAAATGCAGATGACCATCAGCGTAGACGAGTTGGATATCTCTGGTGTCCGGTTGGAACAGGAAGTGCAAATTGCCATGGATTCCGTTCAGGATAAGACTTATGGCGGCACCGTGGCATACATTTCCCAGATTGGCACCTCGTCCAGCGGCGTCACCACTTACAGCGTTACTTTGGATGTTACCAGCGACACACTTTTGAAAATGGGCATGAATGGCACAGCCACCATTGTTGTGGATGAAGTGAAGGATGTGGTGCTAGTGCCTGTCAGCGCCTTGTATACCATGCGCAACAAGCAGTATGTATGGCTTTATTCACAAGAAGAAACGCAAAGCGGTACACCTGGGGTGATGACCTTTGTTGAAACAGGCTTCTCTAACGATAGCTATGCGGAAGTCAAATCCGGCCTAAATGTGGGAGATGTGGTGCTGGTTATGCGTACTGGTTCCGACAGCGCCACCAATAGCATGATGATGACTAATATGAACTTTGGCGCTGTAGGCGGCGGTGAAACCATGATAACCATGCCCGCAGGGGGCGATGGACCAACCATGCGACAAAATAACAGTAACGGTGGCGGCAACGCCAACTGGGGCGGCGGCCAGCGTAATGGGAATTAAGGAGGCACGCCATGAGTGAAGTTATGATTCATATGGAAGACGTGGTCAAGCGCTACGTTATGGGCGATGAAGAAATTTACGCCCTGGGCGGGGTTTCTATCGATATTTTAAAAGGGGAATACATCGCCATTATCGGCCCTTCTGGCAGCGGCAAATCCACACTGATGAATATTATCGGTTGCTTGGATACAGCGGATTCAGGTGCCTACATTTTAGACGGCAAGCCTATTGAAAAATACTCTAACAGGCAGTTAGCTCGGGTGCGCAACAAGCATATCGGTTTTATTTTTCAAGGCTTTAATCTTTTAAGTAAATTAACCGCCTACGAAAACGTAGAGCTGCCGCTGATTTACCAAAACATATCCGCAGGAGAAAGAAAAAAGCGGGTAAAGCAAGCCCTTGAGCAGGTAGGCCTTAAAGACCGTATGAAGCACCGCCCCACACAGCTTTCCGGCGGCCAGCAGCAGCGCGCGGCCATCGCAAGGGCATTGGCAACCAACCCCTCCCTGATTCTGGCCGATGAACCCACCGGCAACCTGGATAAAAAGACAGGCAAAGAAATTATGGCCCTAATGCACGAACTGCACCAAAAAGGCAACACCATTGTGCTCATTACCCATGATCCAACCGTGGCAAAAATGGCCCAACGGGTTATCCATATTGAAGATGGGAGAATCACCCATAATGCAGAGGAGGATGACCATGCTGTGGCAGTCGCTGAAGATGGCGCTCAAGGCCATATCGGGTAATAAAATGCGCTCTCTTTTAACCATTTTAGGCGTGGTGATCGGCGTGGTAGCCATTGTGGTATTGGTGGCCATTGCTCAGGGCGCCAATGCCTCCGTGGTATCCAGCATCGAAGGTATGGGCACCAATATGCTAAGTGTCTCTATCCGTTCCCGCCGGGCCAACCCGGTGACCTACGATGGGCTTAACGAATTGGCCCTGGATGAAAGCATTGCCTATCTGGCGCCTTATATCAGCGTATCCGGCACTGTTAAGGCCGGCTCCATCACTTACGACGAGGGCACCATTCAAGGCACCGCTCCCGGCTGCGAAGAAATCCGCAATTGGAAAATGGCCCAAGGCCGCTTTTTAAAAATGCCGGATTTGGATAACCGTTCTTTCGTTGCGGTGCTGGGCAATGAAGCTGCGGAAGAAATGTACGGCACAAACGATGTGGTGGATGCCACGTTCTCTATTAATGGCTATACTTTTACGGTGGTAGGGGTGCTTTCGGAAATCGGCTCGTCTGTTGCCGGTTCCCAAGACAACATGATCATTATTCCCTTCACCTTGGCCCAAAGGCTCTATGGCAGTCAGCGCGGCATTACCAGCTTTTATGTATCCGCCAATTCCTCCGCCGAAATCACCTATGCTCAGGCAGCGGTAGAAAAATATCTGGATAAGGTCTTTGGTAACACCGCCACTACTACCAACAAGCAATACAGCATCTACAACCAATCGGATATGCTATCGGCTTTAAATGAAACCACTCAAACATTAACCTTGATGTTAGGCGGTATCGCAGCCATATCGCTGTTGGTTGGGGGCATTGGTATTATGAATATCATGCTGGTTTCCGTTTCCGAACGCACACGGGAAATCGGCATCCGCAAGGCCATTGGTGCGGCCAGGTCCAACATTCTTTCTCAATTTCTCATTGAGTCCCTGGTAGTAAGCTTGATGGGCGGCCTTATTGGTCTTGGAATCGCTTTCGGAGCTCTTTATTTTATGGAGCCAATTCTCTCCATGACCTTAAGCGTTTCGCCTACTATCGCTATGCTGGCAATTGGCTTTTCTGTTTTCATCGGGGTAGTTTTCGGCCTTTATCCGGCCAACAAAGCATCCAAGCTTAAGCCCATCGACGCCCTTCATTACGAAGGCTAAAACTGCATATTAATGAAACAGGCTGCGCATACTTTATCAAGAATCCATTCGTTGTTAAGGAGAAAAGATAAAGTATGCGCAGTGTTCGTACAGATTTGGCAATGGAAGCAGCGGACCGCTATTCTCAAAATATGAACGGCCTTCGGATCGAAAACATTTCTTTTCAGCATCTAAGCCAGACCGTTGTCCATATTGATACGGACGACGCGGCGCAAAAACTTAGCAAAACCAAGGGCACATTTATAACGATCTGTGCTAACGATCTGCCCAGCGCCGGACCGGAACTAAGGCAGGAAATTGCTCAACATGTGGGGGATTCATTGACGCAGCTTCTGCCGGCGGATGGGGAAGTGCTGGTAATCGGCCTTGGCAACCGCCATGTAACAGCCGATGCCTTAGGCGCCCAGGTGGTAGATTATACCCTTGTAACCCGCCACATGCGTTCCAATATCACCAGCGAACTGCAATCCCGCCTAAGAAGTGTTTGCGCTGTAGCGCCGGGGGTGTTGGGCGTAACAGGGATGGAAACAGCGGAAATGGTCAAGGGCATTGTGGAAAGAATTCAACCCTGTGCCGTGATCGCCATCGATGCTTTGGCCGCCCTGGATTCCAACCGGATTGGCACCACTGTGCAGATTACCGATACGGGCATTAACCCGGGAAGCGGGGTTGGGAATCATCGGCGAGGGCTTACGGTGGATACATTAGGCGTCCCTGTTATTGCCATTGGGGTACCGATGGTAGTCTACGCTTCTACCATCGCAAGAGATGCCCTAGCCATTTTGGTCAATGATTTAAAAATGAAAAGTGATGAATCTGATGAAAGTGAAAAAGCATTGGATGCGCTGATCGAGCATATCTCCCAAGGTCCCTTAGGGGAACTGGTGGTGACCCCAAGGGAAATCGATAACATGGTGAAAAACTTGGCCCAAACCCTGGCCATGGGTATTAATTTTGCCCTCCAGCCAAAGCTAAGCAAAGAGGAAATCCCCATCCTTATGAATTAATAGCCCTTCAATTGCATAGATTACACCATTCCGTGATAAAGGGGTTATCTGATATGCGAATGAAGGTTTATACCCTAAAGCAGGTGGTGGTTTTCTTTACAGCCGTGATTTGCGCGTTTAGCGCGGGTGCTGTATGGCTGGACAGGCTGTTTTATTTAACTGAAACTGAAATCGCCGTTGCAGCCTCTTCCGACAATGTATTTTCCATGGAAGCCGTTAAGGAAGAACCGGATTATAGCCCGGAGGCCACCCAGGAGGCGGTTAGTCTCGAACTTAAAATTGAAGTGGTCAAGCCAAGCGCACCACCTGTTGCCTCGAAAAAAATACTCATTTACCATACCCATACCTACGAGGCGTTCGAGCCTTCCGAATTATATCCTTATACTACCCCAAACAAATGGCGTACCAGTGACAATAACTATAACATCGTCCGTGTGGGAAAAGAATTATCTCAAATGCTGACAGCACTTGGATATGAAGTCACACACGATACAGATGCCTATGAACCGCCCAATCTATCCACTTCCTATACCCGTTCTTTAAAAATGCTTGAAAAGCGTACAAAAGATGGGGAAGCTTACGACCTGTATATCGATCTTCACCGGGATGCTTATGTGGAATCCATGAAAAACAACAACACTGTCAACATCGCTGGAGCCAATGTAGCCAAGTTAATGATGCTCATTGGCAAGGGCAGCGGCCAGAGCTTTACAGAAAAGCCCGATTGGGAAAAAAATTACGCTATTGCTCAGGCATTGACCGACAATTTAAACGCCCAAGCCGATGGCTTATGCAGGCGGATTAGCCTTAAAACCGGGCGTTTTAACCAGCATATTGCGCCTCATTGTGTGTTGATCGAGGTAGGAAATAATAAAAATACAATGGATGAAGTTTTGGCTTCCTTGCCATATTTAGCCGAAGCCATACACAATGTACTTGAAAATTTGCCCGAATCGGCTGTATAATGAAGGAAATACAAGTTCGCTTCGGAGGGGATTATGGATACGATCGGGTTTTACGATAGTGGCGTTGGAGGCATCAGCGTTTTAAGGGAAGCACTGAAAATGCTGCCTAATGAGCATTATGTATTCTATGGCGATACAAAAAACGCGCCCTACGGAACAAAAACCCAGGAACAGATTCAGCAATTCGCTTTTGAAGCAGTGGAGCTGCTTATTTCAAAGAACGCCAAAGCCATTGTTATCGCCTGCAATACCGCGACAAGCGCCGCTGCGGCTATACTCAGAAGCCGTTACACTTTACCCATTATCGGCATGGAACCGGCCTTGAAGCCTGCCCATGAACTGCGTCGGGAGGGCCAGATTCTGGTCATGGCCACGCCCTTGACTTTGCATTTGCCTAAATTCAAAACCCTTATGGGCCAATATGGGGACAATGCAGTGCCAGTGCCCTGCAAGGGTTTAATGGAATTTGTTGAAAAAGGCATAACCCATGGGCAAGAGGTGGAGGAATTTATACTTTCCCTTATCGGCCCTTATTTAAATAAACCTGTAGATGCAGTGGTGCTTGGCTGCACCCATTATGTATTTTTAAAAAAGCTCATACAAAGTCTTTTACCCGCTGGTACCCACGTGGTTGATGGCAATTTGGGCACGGTAAAACAGCTTGAACGAAGATTACGGGAAATAAACGCTTTAGCACCCAAAGAACAAAAGGGCTCTGTTGAATTATTCATTTCCGGCGACGAGACCAAAACAAGGCCCATTATAGCGGAGCTCTTGTGTGATTTTTAAGAAATTGAGAATATTTACATAGAAGGCTTTTCTTTTTAAGGGTTTTCTGTTAAAATGTAAAACAGCGTTAAGAGACGTGCAAAGCATGCATATTCACCCATAAGGAATGGGTGTATCAATTTTATATTTAGGAGGAATCGGTAATGGCAGATATTTTAACAAAGGACATCCGAAATGTTGCCCTCATGGGACATGGCAGCGAGGGCAAAACGACCTTTGCGGAAGCAATGCTCTTCGCTGCCGGCGCTCTGGATCGTCAAGGCCGTGTAGAGGACGGCACCACCGTAACCGACTATGAACAGGAAGAAATCAAACGTGGCATTTCCATCAGTGCAGCTCTTGCACCCGCCGAATGGAACGGCAAAATGATCAACATGATCGATATCCCCGGATATTTCGATTTTATTGGCGAGGCCATGGGTCCTCTGCGTGTAGTTGAAACCGCAATTATTATTGTAGGCGCTGTCGGCGGCATGGCTGTTGGCACCGAAAAAGCCTGGAAGTACGCGGTGAACAATAAAGTAGGACGTATGTTCGTTGTGAACCAAATGGACCGTGATCACGCGAACTTCAATAAAGTAGTAACGCAGCTGCGGGATGCCTATGGCAACTGCGTGGTACCTATGCTGCTTCCTATCGGCGAAGGCCCCGCTTTCAAGGGCGTTGTAAACGTTTTAGAAGGCAAGGCCTACGAGGGCAGTGGCAAAAACTTAAAAGAAATCCCCGTCCCTGCAGATATGGCGGATGCCATTAAAGAAGCGTTGGAGGAATTAACTGAAGCTTCTGCTGCTGCCGACGACGAACTGATGATGAAATACTTAGATGAAGGCGAACTGTCCCACGATGAAATTCTGGTGGGCTTCCGCGCCGGTATGAAGGATGGCAGCATTGTTCCCGTCTGCGCTTGCTCCGCTTTAACAGGCGTTGGCATTGCCAAAATGATGGACTTGGCTGCCAAATACCTGCCCTCTCCCAATGGCCGCAAGTACGAAGGCATCAATCCCAAGAACGACGAACCCATTTCCCGGGATTGCAGCGATGAAGACCCCTTCTCTGCTTTCGTGTTCAAAACCATTGCCGACCCCTTCGTAGGCAAGTTGTCCTTGTTTAAGGTTTGCTCCGGCCAGATTACCACCAGCACCAACCTTTATAACGCCAATGCGGAAAAGGCCGAAAAGGCTGCCGGTATCTACGTTATGCGAGGCAAGAAGCAGATCAATAAAACCTCCCTGCACGCAGGGGACCTAGGCGCTCTTTCCAAGCTCCAGTTTACCGCCACCGGCGATACCCTTTGTGATCAAGCAAAGCCCATTCGTTATCCCGGCCTCACATTCCCCATTCCCTGCATGTCCAAGGCAGTATTCGCCGCTAAGCAGGGCGAAGAAGATAAGGTGTTCTCTGGCCTTGCCCGTTTACAGGAAGAAGATCCTTCCATCAAGATCGAAAAGAACGTGGAAACCACCGAAACTCTGATCAACGGCCAGGGCGAACTGCATCTGGATGTGATCCGCAATAAGCTGGCCACCAAATTCGGTGCCAATGCCAACCTGCAGGATCCTAAAATTCCTTACCGTGAAAGCATCCGCAAGACCGTCAAAGCCCAAGGCCGGCATAAGAAGCAATCCGGTGGCCATGGCCAGTTTGGCGATGTGTGGATCGAATTCTCGCCCATTACCGACGGCAGCACCGATTTCGAATTTGTAGACGCGGTAGTTGGTGGCGTGGTGCCCCGGAACTTTATTCCTTCCGTAGAAAAGGGCTTGCGTGAAAACCTGCCCCGTGGCGTACTGGCAGGCTACCCCATGGTAGGCCTCCGCGCCAAACTGTACGATGGCTCCTACCATGCGGTAGACTCTTCTGAAATGGCTTTCAAAACCGCTGCCCGCATTGCTTACAAAAAGGGCTGTCTAGAAGCTTCTCCGGTTCTCTTAGAGCCCATCATGCACGTCGAAGTTACCGTACCGGATGAATACATGGGCGATATCATGGGCGATATGAACAAGCGGCGTGGCCGCATCATGGGTATGAATCAGGTGGATGGTATGCAACTGGTGGTAGCTGAAGCCCCATTGTCCGAAATGTTCAAGTATGCTACCGATCTTCGTTCCATGACCCAGGCAAGAGGCTCCTTCATTATGAATTTCGAACGTTATGAAGAAGTTCCCGCCGCCTCTGCACAAAAAATTATCGATAGTGCGAAGCGCGAGGAAGAAGAAGAAGAATAATCTTGGACTGGCGAAAAAGGCTCTCTGGGCAACTGGGGAGTTTTTTTCTTGCCTTCATTTGCGCCTCATGGTAAAATAGAAAAAGCGTAGGAGGTGCCTTATGATTACCACCATTTGCCTGAATCCCAGCTTGGATAAGACTGCTTATGTGGATCAAATGCAGCCAGGGGATGTAAACAGGCTTTACGATATCAGGCTGGATATGGGCGGTAAGGGCCTAAATGTGGCCGTGGTTGCCCATAGATTAGGCATGAACACCCAATGCCTTGGAATCCTTGGAAAAGAAAGCACTCGCATGATGGAGCATTTTACGGTCCAGGAAGGACTGAGGACTTCTTTTCTAACCATTGAAGGCAATGTACGCATGAACTTAAAGGTAGTCAGCAAGATCGATGGTCAGGTGACGGAGTTTAATGAACCTGGGCCTATTGTGACCGAAGCAGATTTTATTTTGTTTCGGGAAATGGTCAAAAAAGAATGCGTTCAAAGCCGGTATTTTGTTCTAACAGGCAGCTTGCCTCCCGGCTGCAATGAAAACGCCTACAGCGCTTTAATGCAGGACATAAAAAGTGTACCGTGTATATTGGATACACTGGGCCGCCGGCTTTTAGATGCTTTATCCTCCAACCCTTTTATTGTTAAGCCCAACTTATCGGAATTGGAAAGCACTTTAAATCGCAAACTAAATACCCTGCGGGATATTCGGGACGCGGGAAATGTACTGATTGAAAAGGGTGCCCAAAACGCCATTATCTCCATGGGCAAGGCCGGTGCGCTTTTCACCAACGGGAAAAAGACTTTATATGCCCCAGCTCTTAGCGTTAAAGCCAAATCCACTGTAGGCGCGGGGGATGCCATGGTAGCCGGAATGCTCTTTGGCCTTGAAAAGGAAGACAGCATTTTGGAAGCCTTCAGGTGTGGTATTGCCGCCGGGGCTGCCAGTGTTATGACTGAAGGTACCCAACTCATTCGCCTTGAAGATTTTAAAGCGCTTTTGCCCAAAGTGAAGGTACAAGGGGTGTAGTATGGGCTTGTTTGACCGTTTTGGGCTTAGCAAAAAGCCAAGCTTTTCCGATGGGATCATCGATCTATACCCGTCGGAGCTAATGGAGGCCAATGAAGAACTGGGCGTAAAAAAAAGCTTCATGTTTCGTATTTCTCCCTATGGCACCATCAAAAACGCCGGGCGAATCAGCTTAAGGGTGGGCGAAAGCCGGGAGTTGTATTACTTTGGCCATATTGGGTATCATGTGAACGAGGGTTACCGAGGCCGGCATTATGCTTTAAAAGCATGCCAGTTGCTTATTCCGCTCTTTAAGTCCTTAGGCCTGCGTTCTTTGGTTATTACAACAGATGTGGACAACATCCCGAGCCGTAAAACTTGCGAAGAGTTAGGGTGCTATTTGGAAAGCATTGTTTTTGTGCCGGAGGATTTGCAATTGCGTTTCGATCTGCCAAGGCAAAAGTGCCGCTATATCCTCATTATTTGAAGATGTCTTATTTGAAGTCTCAAAGCATAGGCTCTAAATGCATCCTATTTGGCTATGAGACTTTTCTTTTTTAGTAAAATAGGGTAGAATATAAAGGATAACGTGTTAGCTATGGCAAAGCAAGGGAGGCATCGGCCAATGGAAAAGACGATCAATGGTGTCTCAATCTACTATGAACAGTACGGAGACAAGGGAGAAAACGTACTGTTGCTTCATGGCTGGATGTGCGATACCACGTTTTTTACCCCCATCGCCAAGGCTCTGAGTGAAAAGCTAAGGGTGACCGTCATCGATTTCCCAGGCCATGGTAAAAAAAGCGGCAGGCCGCCAGAACCCTGGGGCGTGCCGGAATACGCTCAGGCGGTTCAAGAGCTAATGGTGCAGCTTCATATTCCTTCCGCCCATTTCATTGGCCACTCTTTCGGTGGACGGGTAATTATCTACATGGCGGCAACTTGGCCGGAGCTTATCAAAAAAATGATCATTACTGGCGGCGCGGGCATTAAAAAGCCTCAAACCGAGGAAGATAAAAGGCGTTCCCAACAGTATCAGAAGCTTAAAAAGCGTTATGAATGGATGAAAAGCACCAGGCTTTTCGGAGGGCTGCCAGATAAACTAGGCAACGCTTTGCGGGAAAAGTACGGTTCCAGGGACTACAACAGCCTGGACGAGGAAATGCGTAAAACCTTCGTTAAAGTCATTAATCTGGATTTGCGGCCCATGCTTTCAGAAATAAAGGCCCCCACACTGCTCATCTGGGGGGATAAAGACACGGAGACTCCCATATGGATGGGTGAAACCATGGCCGCGGAAATTCCCGATGGAGCGCTAATCACATTTGAGGGCGGCTCCCATTACGCTTATTTAGAGCAATGGCAACGGTTTTCCACCATTGCACTGCATTTTTTTACCGAGGTGTAACGGATGTTCGATTTTTTAGGTAACCTGCTATTGATTTGCGCTCCTGGGGTGGGGTGTATTTTCGCAGCCCATAGCCTAATCCACTACTTTCAGTTAGAAAGCTATCAATTTCCGGGGTTCTATCATTCTATTAAGCGGAACTTAAAGCGGGCTGTTTTCCCCGGTACTATGCTGGCAGTGCTTTTCTTTGCCCTATACATCGCTGCCGGAAACATTATGGAATCCGGGGAAGGTTTAGTGCTTTTCTTTATTTCTGTTGTCACTTTTGTTTTAAGCGCCCTGGGCGGCTGGTGGATCGGCAAACTGTTTCAGGATAAAAAGGCCAAAAAGGCCCTTAACATAACCGCCCGTGTCAAGCGTTTGTATGTGGTCTTATTTATTGTTTGCGTGGCCGTCTGTATCTCTATTGATGGGCTTCATACAAAGTATGTGCTGGTATTCATGCCTCTCCTTTTGCCCATTTGGGTGGCGCTGGCGGGGCTTATGGCTTGGCCTATCGAAAAGGGGATTAGCGAATATTATTTTAGGGATGCCCGCCGCAAGCTTCTTGCCATGGATCGGCTGATCCGTATCGGCATTACAGGGAGCTATGGCAAAACCTCCGTTAAGTTTATACTAGGCACCGTCCTTGGCGAAAAATACAAAACCTTTGTAACCCCTGCCAGCTTTAACACGCCCATGGGTGTTACACGGGCTATTAGGGAAAACCTGCAGCCCGGCTGTCAGGTTTTCATATCCGAAATGGGTGCCCGCCACGTGGGAGATATAAAGGAAATGTGCCGCTTGGTAAAGCCTACTTACGGCATTTTAACTTCCGTAGGCCCACAGCATCTGGAAACCTTTAAAACCATCGAAAGGATCGCTCAAACCAAATACGAGCTGATCGATGCCTTGCCTGAAAACGGCTGCGCCATTTTCCCAGATGATGGGGCTATCTGCAAAAAATGTTACGATCAAACGCAAAAAACCAAAGTGCTTGTGTCTGTTCATGGTCAGGTGGATGTATACGCCGGGCAAATCAAAGCCACTCCTCAGGGCAGCCAATTTGATTTATATATTGAAGGCAGGCCCTACCCTTGTCAAACCAAGCTTTTAGGGGAGCATAACATTCAAAACATTCTTCTGGCGGCGGCTATGGCATTGCAAATCGGCCTGACCCCCAAGGAAGTGGCCGCTGGTATCAGTAAGGTGGAGCCTGTTGAGCACCGGCTACAAATTATCCCCAGCAATAATGGCATGACGATTATCGATGACGCCTTTAACAGCAATCCGGTCGGTGCCAGCGCGGCTTTAAAAGTATTAAAGGGCTTTGATGCCCGCCGCATCATTATTACCCCGGGCATGGTTGAATTAGGCGAAAAAGAAGCAGACTATAACCGGCAATTTGGTGAAGAAATGGCCACCAGCGTGGATATTGCCATTATTATTGGCAAAAAGCGGGCGCAGCCCATTTTAGACGGCTTAAAAAAAGGTGGCATGAGCGATGAAAACGTCTTTTGCGTTCAAAGCCTGGATGAATCCACCCAGATTCTGCAAAAACTGATGCGGGCTGGCGATGTGATTCTTTATGAAAACGATTTGCCGGATAACTATAACGAAGCGTGATTGAATCCATGGAGGTAGTAAAAATGGAAAAGAAAAGCATTGGTGTTATCTTTGGCTCCAGATCCTGTGAGCATGATGTATCCATTATCAGCGCGGTACAGCTAATGGCCTCAATGAACCTGGATAAATACGACTTGGTGCCGATCTACATCGCGTATAATGGCCAATGGTACACCGGAGAACCTTTGAAAAAGATTGCCACCTATACCCATTTCGACGAAAACACCTTGGATATTACCCCTGTGGCGCTGGACTTGGCTGCTCAAGGGGAACTAGTTACATTTCAGGCCGCCAAAGGGCTATTTGCAAGCGGCATGAAACGCCAGGTGGTAGCCCACATTGATTGTGCCTGTATTGTGATGCACGGTATGAACGGGGAAGATGGTACCCTTCAGGGTCTTTTTGAAATGGCCAATATTCCCTATACCTCTACCGGTGTGGCGGGTTCCGCCATTGGTATGGATAAAATTATGATGAAGCAATTTTTTCGCGGTGCCGGACTGCCTGTTTTAGACAGCCTTTGGTTTTCCGCCAACGAATACCAGAGCAATAAAGAGCAGGCAGCAAAAAAAATCGAAGATCAAATTGGTTATCCGGTTTTTATAAAGCCCGCTAATTTGGGTTCTTCCATTGGGGTTTCCAAGGTAAGCGGCCAGGATGAACTGGAAGAAGCCATGGAGCTGGCGTTCTCCCTGGATCGCAGGGTGCTGGTGGAAAAGGGTTTAAACAAGCCTGTGGAAATCAATTGTTCTGTGTTGGGCTATGATGGAGAATGCCGGGCTTCCGTTCTTGAAATGCCCAATACCGGCGGGGATTTTTTGGATTTCGTAGGCAAATACATGCGTAGCGCAGGGCAATCTGAAGGCATGGCCTCCTTGGCCCGGCTCGTGCCGGCTCCCATTGAAGACAATTTACGGGATAACATCCAAAACATGTCCAAGGCCATTTTTCAGATGTTGGATTGCAAGGGTGTTGTACGCATCGATTTCATGAAGGAACCGGACAGCAGCGATTTTTACATTACGGAAATCAACACCATCCCAGGGTCTCTGGCGTTCTATCTTTGGGAGCATGATGGTCTGCCCTATTCGGAACTGATTGATAAAATGATCGGTTACGCCTTTAAAGCTTTTGAAGACAAAAACAATCACAACTACACTCATAAAACCGAAATCCTACAATCGCTGCAATTGGGCGGAAAAGCAGGGGGCACAAAAGGCGGTTCAAAAATAACCGGGAGCAAAATATAATGAAAAATACACAACAGCAAAAAGAATACTACCAGGAAGAATATGAAGAACCCTTTGTGGATGAACCGGAGGTCATTGCTACCAGCCACACCATTCAACTTACCTGTACCTTGGCGGCCATGTCCAGCTTGTTCGCGGTGTTTTTATATTTTGCGGACAATAAAAGCAGGGCTGTCCGCCGCACGGCCGTACAGTCTGTTGGCTGGGGCGCGCTGTTTCTAGTACTGTCGCTGATCATCATTTTTATTAACGCTATATGCGCCACGTTACCCATTATTAAAATGGTAGTGGGTCTGGTTTTAACTATTATCCATTTGGCGCTGGCGGGCTACTTTATCTTTATTAAAGTAAAGCTTATGTATAATGCTTACCGGGGCTTTGGCTACAGCGTGCCTATGATAGGCGAGCATATACGTAAATACGAATGAAGATTGGAAAATGCGGTGAGGAAATGCCATGATCCATTTAAAAGACATTAAAACACCAGATCAATTAAAAACATTATCATACGATGAGTTGGCCGTTTTGGGTGAAGAGATCCGGCAGGAAATTATCAGCACGGTTGCCAACCAAGGAGGCCATCTGGCCTCTAATTTGGGTGTGGTTGAAATCACCATGGCCATGCACCGGGTTTTCAATACCCCCAAGGACAAGATTGTATTCGATGTAGGCCACCAGGCTTATCCCCATAAGCTGTTAACAGGCCGCTACTACCGTTTTTCCACCCTGCGTACCTTCGCCGGGATTTCCGGCTTCCCCAAGCGCAGCGAAAGTGAATACGATTGTTTTGAGACTGGCCACGCTTCTACAGCCATTTCGGCGGCATTGGGCATGGCTAGGGCAAGAGATATAAAAAAAGAAGACCATCACGTGATTGCGTTGGTAGGAGATGGAGCGCTTACCGGCGGCATGTGCTATGAAGCGCTGAATGACGCAGGCAATGATCAAACCAGGCTCATCGTCATATTAAACGATAATGAAATGTCTATTTCGAAAAACGTAGGGGGGCTTTCGAGGCATTTAACGGCCATTCGCGGAAGTGTTGGCTACCGCAAAACCAAATCCGCTGTGAAAAGGGGTCTGGCAAAATTACCCTTTATCGGCTATGGCATACAGGTTTTCATGTCAGTGGTAAAGGATACCATCAAACGGGCCTATACCGAAAAGGACGGCTTTTTCGATGCCTTGGGCTTCCACTATCTGGGCCCTGTAGATGGCCACGATTTAAAGGGCCTTGAAAAGGTGTTGGAACAGGCCAAGAATTATGATGAACCGGTGCTGGTTCATTGTATTACCCAAAAAGGCCATGGTTACCAGCAAGCGGAAGAGCAGCCAGATATTTTCCATGGCATTGCTCCTTTCTACGTTGAGAGCGGGGATTTAAAAAAGCAATCCTCAAAGCATGCCTATGGCGAAATCGCAGGGGTCACATTGGCCCAAATGGCCCGAACCAACGAAAGCATAGTTGCTATTACAGCAGCTATGCCCACAGGCACTGGCATGCACCTGTTCGGTTTTGAACACCCGGAGAAGCTGTTCGATGTGGGCATTGCAGAGCAACACGGAGTAACCTTGGCGGCAGGCTTGGCCAGCCAGGGGATCAGGCCTTATTTCGCGGTTTATTCCAGCTTTTTGCAGCGTGGCTACGACCAGATTTTCCATGATGTATGCTTGCAGAGGTTGCCCGTTTGCTTCCTTTTGGATAGGGCTGGCATTGGCGGGGAAGACGGCGCCACCCACCATGGCATATTCGATATCGCCTACCTTCGGCATATTCCCGGCATCACCATTATGGCCCCAAGGGATGAACACGAGCTTAGGGCCATGCTTCATTGGACAACCACTCAAAACGGTCCCTGTGCTATCCGCTACCCGCGAAAAAGCGTGGATCTAAGCAAAAATTATCCTTATCCCGGCTTTAAAGCAAGTCAGTGGGAAGAAATGAAAAAAGGCAACCACGCAGCTATTTTGACCTTTGGCTCCATGCTCCAAACGGCACTTGAAACAGCCAAGCTGTTTGAAGCAAGCGGTATGATAGTCAGTGTCATTAACTGCGCCACCATCAAACCTTTGGATGAAGCCATGCTTCTTTCGATTGCCAGGCAAATGCCGTTTTTCACTTTGGAGGAGCATACCATTGCGGGAGGCTTTGGCAGCGCAGTAGCGGAATGCTGTATTTTGAACGAAGTAACGGGACCGCTTTATATGTATGGCATCCCCGATACTTTTGTGCAGCATGGCAGCCATGACAGGCTTATGCATTACCTGGGGCTGGATGCCCAGCAGTTGTTTAACCAAATGCGCAGACGTTTAGAGGAAGTAAGAGGGTAACATGGTGGGAAAAATGAGGGTAGACGTGGCTTTGGTGGCCCGGGGCATGACACAAAGCCGTGAAAAGGCCCAGGCCCAGGTTTTAGCCGGACTGGTATACGTGGGGGAACGAAAGGTCAATAAGCCGTCTGAACAGGTGGGGGAATCGGATGAATTGATCCTTCGAGGTCACGTTCACCCCTATGTGAGCCGCGGCGGCCTTAAACTGGAAAAAGCGCTAAATGCCTTTAATGTTAATGTTCAGGATGCTATTGCTATGGATATCGGTGCGGCCACCGGTGGGTTCACCGATGTGCTTTTACGAAACGGTGCCAAGCACGTATACGCTATCGATGTGGGCTATGGCCAACTGGATTGGAAATTGCGAAACGACAGCCGGGTAACCGTTATGGAACGTACCAATGCCAGAGCCTTAACGGTGGACCATTTCCCTTTGCGGCCTGCAATGACGGTTATGGATGTATCTTTTATTTCCATTAAAGTGATTTTGCCCGTAGCGGCGCAGATTATGGGCGATCATGGCCGCTTTTTCACCTTAATCAAGCCCCAGTTTGAAGCCGGCAGAGAAAAGGTGGGCAAAAAAGGCGTCGTAAGAGAGGCAAAAGTTCATATGGAGGTGATTCAGGATATTGTCACCTTTGTTCAACACATGGGATGGTTTGTAAACGGCTTAAGCTTTTCGCCCATTACAGGGCCTGAAGGGAATATTGAATTTCTGGCCTGGATTCAAAAAGAACATGTTTCCGGCTTTGACGCCAGCCCCGGAGCCATTGCGACTTTGGTTGAAACTGCTCATCTATCCCTTAAAAAGGAGATATAATATTGCTTGAATATTCAACTTGTGGTAAAATATTAGCCATATTGGAGGTCTGATATGGAACCGAAATCGATTGGGCTATTGGTGCACTCCTACAGGGCGGACAGGCTTGAAGAAGCTTCCAAGGCCATTGCGTGTTTGCGCGCCAACGGCATTTCTGTTTTCGTAGAACAATGGCTTGCGCAGGAAATGGAAGAAACCCTTTCCATACTGGGTGCCCCCGTGGACGCGATTATCGCCCTTGGCGGCGATGGAACGCTGCTCCGGGCCGCCAAATACGCCATTGAGTGGGATATTCCTTTATTAGGCATTAACCTTGGACGCATTGGCTTTTTAACAGAGGTAGAGCAGGAATCTTTAGGCGAAGCCATTGGTTTATTGGCCACAGGGCGGTTCGAAATTGAACCCCGGATGCTCCTAGATGTAATGGTTGAAGGCAAAAAGCCCATTCGCGCTATTAATGACGCAGTGATCAGCCGCAGCGGCTATGCCCGGCTGGTATCCATTGATGCCTCTATTTCCGGGGAATTGATCGGTACCTACAGAGCCGATGGACTGATCGTATCAAGCCCCACAGGCTCTACCGGCTATTCTCTCTCCGCTGGCGGCCCTATTGTAAGCCCGGATGTCCAGTGCATGATTATTTCGCCTATCTGCGCCCATTCTTTGCAGCACCGGCCTGTAGTGGTGTCGGCAAAGGAAACCATCCATTTACATCTGGGCTGCGATCAAGACCGTTCCCTGGCGCTGGTGGTAGATGGCATGGAGCCTGTTATGCTCAAATGCGGCACCCAGGTACATATCAAAAAATCCGACGCGACACTGAAATTAATCCGGTTCGACACGCCCCATTTTTTCACCTTGGTACGCAGCAAACTCAACGAATGGACTCGCTGAAAGGCAGGAGGTAACCATGATGAAATCCGTCCGGCAAAGTGCCATACTGGAGATTATAGCTAAACTGGATATCGAAACCCAAGAGGAGTTAGCAGACGAGCTTGGGAAAATGAATATTTCTGTTACCCAGGCTACGGTTTCACGGGACATTAAAGAGCTAAGACTCATTAAAGTCCAATCCAGCAAAACAGGGCTATATAAATATGCCACCTCCGAACACGGAGAGCATGGCCTTTCAGACAGATTTATCCGAATGTTCGCGGAATCGGTTTTATCGGTTTCCCATGCCAATAACCTTATTGTGGTGAAAACCTTATCTGGCAGTGCCAATGTGGCGGCGGAGGCCATCGACAGCATGCATTGGCAAGAAATTTTGGGCACCCTGGCTGGGGATAATACTATTTTACTGATTGTGCGCAGCAACGGCGAAGTACAGACTGTTGTGGATCGCATTAACGAATTAACCAAGTAACCATCATTTACAAAGGAGGAGCAATAATGCTTCAAGCTATTTCCATGCGCAATATTGCTCTGATCGAAAGCCTGACCATTGATTTTGAAAGCGGTCTTCATGCATTAACAGGCGAAACCGGGGCAGGTAAATCCATTGTGGTGGATGCAGTCAACCTGGTTTTAGGCGGACGGACGGACAAAGGGATTATCCGCACCGGCACCCAAAAGGCCTATGTGGAGGCCATATTCGATATTGGGCAATTGCCCACGGTACGGCAGCTGCTTTTTTCCCAGGGTATTGAAACCGAAGGGGAGCAGCTTATCATTTCAAGAGAGATCAGCGAAAACGGAAAAAGCATTTCCCGTATATGTGGCACAGGCGTCCAGCTTGCTTTTTTAAAGCAGGTGACCGCTTTTTTAATGGATGTTCACGGCCAGCATGAACACCAATTTCTCATGGATCACAAAAAACATTTGGATTTTTTGGATGCCTGTGGGGATCAGGCTCATATGGCCCTTTTAAACGGTTTAAAGGCGGGCTATGAAGGATTTATAGAGGTGCATAAGGAATATGCCGCCCTTGTAAAAGAAGATAAGCTTCGGGCCCAAAAAACCGATATACTCAAGTTTCAGTTGAGCGAGCTCGTGGAAGCGAAATTAAAGCCCGGAGAAGATACAGCGCTTTTAAAAGAGCGGGACGAGCTTAAATACATCCAGCGTATTGGTGAAAATGTGCATACAGCCTATGAAGCATTGGAAGAAGCAGGGGCTGTCAGCGCTATTAAGCAAGCGGCGGACGCCCTTGCCTCCATTGGGGAGATCAATGAAAAGTACAAGGATATGGGCGTACGCTTAGAATCCTTGTATTACGAAATGGAGGACGCGGCACAGACCGTAGCCTCTTGGCAGGAACAGGTTGAGTTCGATCCCAAACGGGCGGAGAAGATCGAGGAAAGGTTAGACTTGATCAAGCGCCTGTCGAAAAAATATGCCCCTACAGCAGATGGAATGCTTCTTAAAGTAAAAGAGCTTCAAACGGAATTGGACAAGCTGGAAGATTACGAAGGAAGCCTTGAAAAGCTTAAAGAAGCCCACCGGCAAAAGCTAAAGGCTTATAGAGGATTGGCAAAGCAGGTAACGGAATCCCGCCAAGCCCTGGCCCAAAACTTTGAAGTAAGAATGCACCAGGAATTAAGGGATTTGGGTATGGAAAAAACCGTGTTCAAGGTGGCCTTTAAAGAACATCTGCCCGACGAAAAACCAGCTATGCCCACGCCCACAGGGGATGACGTTATCGAATTTCTCCTTTCGCCAAATCCAGGGGAGCCCTTAAAGCCCCTCGCCAAGATTGCTTCCGGCGGTGAATTATCCCGGATCATGCTGGCCATTAAAGTGATTAACGCGGAAAAAGAAGGGGTTCCCTGCATGGTGTTCGATGAAATAGACACGGGTATCAGCGGAAAGATGGCCCAGGTGGTGGCGCAGAAAATGTCCGCCATCGGAAGATACCGGCAAGTGATTTGTGTAACCCATCTGCCTCAGATCGCCGCCATGGCCGATCATCAATACCTGGTGGAAAAGCAGGTGAAGGAGGGACGCACGTTTACCATAGTCCGTAGCCTTTCAAAGGATGAAAGGGCCCAAGAACTGGCCCAAATGGTCTCTGGCGCCCAGGGGGAAGATCAAAGGGGGATTGCCCATGCCATGGCCATGATTCAGGCGGCGGAAGAATACAAAGGCAAGAAGATCGTCAAATAATTAACCATGTATTTATCCACCATTTACTTGCTAAAAAACCCACAATGTATGCTATAATAAATGTCGAGTGTCAAAATCTATTAATTCTGGCCTTGCGGCGCCTTTTATTGCCGCTTATGAAGGGAGGACTTTTGCCTGTGTTTGGATCTCATATGTTTCCCGGCGGTGTACACCCAAAGGAAGGCATCAACGGCAAAGCGGTAACGGCACCGTTACCCATTGTTCAGTTGGATGCGCCTTCCCGTGTGGTGATACCTATGAGCGAGCATATTGGCGCACCAGCCAAGTGCATTGTCAAAAAAGGCGATCGGGTGTTGATGGGGCAGGTGATCGGGGAAGCGCAGGGTGATGTCAGCGCGCCTGTGCATTCTAGCGTATCGGGCGTTGTGGTGTCTGTTGGCCAATGTTTATTGCCTAATGGTCAATTGTCCCAGGCAGTGATCATCGACAACGATTTTAAAGATGAATTCGTTTCGCTGCCTGTTTGCAACGCACCTTTCAATTTAACCCAAGACGAGTTGGGGAAATACGTACGCCAGGCGGGTATTGTTGGGCTTGGCGGTGCAACCTTTCCAACGGCAGTTAAGCTTTCACCTCCTCCCACACTGAAGGTCGATACGCTGATCATCAATGGTGCGGAGTGCGAACCCTACCTGTCCGCCGATCACCGTCTCATGCTGGAGGATGCTGCCCATATCATTTCGGGCATTGAATTCGTTTTAAGCGCAATGAAGCTTGAAAAGGCTGTTATCGGCGTTGAAAACAATAAAATGGATGCCATCGCCGTATTGCGTAGCGCCATTCAAACAGAAAAAATCATCGTTAAAGAGCTGCCGGTTCATTACCCTCAGGGCGGTGAAAAACAGCTTATCTACGCGCTGACTAAAAAACGCGTTCCAAATGGCTCTTTGCCGGCTTCTGTTGGCATGGTAGTGTGTAACGTAGGCACGGTAGCGGCCATTTCCCATGCCCTTTTGGAAGGGAAGCCCTTATACGAAAGGATCGTAACGGTTGGCGGCGCTTTTGAAAAGCCCGGTAACTTCCGTGTGCGTATCGGCACCCCTGTTGAAAGGCTGATCGAAGCTGCAGGCGGCATGAAAAAGAACGCCAAGCAGCTGATCTATGGCGGTCCCATGATGGGCGCGGCTATTTCCCGCGGGGATATTCCGGTGATTAAAGGCTGCTCAGGTCTACTTGCACTTGAACAGCGCTGCATGGAAAAGCACGAAAGCGCCTGCATCCGCTGCGGCCGCTGTATTCAGGCTTGTCCTATGCAACTGGTGCCCACATTGATCGATCAGCACATGCGGGTGGATGATTATCAAAGCGCTAAAAAATTGGGCGCCCTGAACTGCCTTGAATGCGGCGCTTGTACCTATGTTTGCCCTGCCAAGCGCAGCCTGACCCAGAGCTGCCGGGTTGCCAAGCGTATGATTATGGACCAGGCTGCCAAGGAAAAGGTTCGCGCAGAAAAAGAAATGCAAGAGAAAAAGGAAAAGGAGGGATAAGCCATGCAAAGGAAGTTGCAAGTATCCTCGTCGCCCCATATCCGAGATAACAGCTCAACGAAAAGTGTCATGCGTGATGTTTGCATTGCTTTGGCTCCTGCCGGCATTGCTGGCATCTATTTCTTCGGCTTAAACGCTTTGAGTTTAATTATCGTAACGGTTTTAAGCGCTGTTATTGCGGAATTGGCTTACCAAAAGGCCACCCACCAAAAGGTAACGGTTAACGATTTAAGCGCTGTGGTAACCGGCTTGCTGGTTGCTTACAATCTGCCAGCCAATGCGCCAGCGTGGGTAGGCATCGCCGGTGCGGCCATTGCCATTGTGCTGATCAAACAGCTTTTCGGCGGCTTGGGCGCTAATTTCATGAACCCCGCGTTGGCAGCTAGGGCGATCCTGTTTGTCAGCTTCGCTTCTATTATGAGCAAGTACCCTGTCCCTGCTTTAAACGCCATTACCAATGGGGTGGACGCGATTGCTTCCGCTACACCGCTGGCTTCCATGGCCAAGAGCTCTTTGCCCCAAATCTTGGGGGTTGCCCAAAGCGTTGCCGAAGAAGCTGCCCAATTGCCCGCTATGGCCAATTTGTGGGATTTGTTCATCGGCAATGTGCCTGGTGTATTGGGGGAAACTTCCAAGCTGGCTATTATGATCGGTGGTGTTTATCTTCTGGCCCGGGGCGTCATCGATTGGCGTATCCCTTTTACTTTTATTGCTACGGTATTTGTCTGCTACCTGATTAAAGATGGAGCGAATATAGCCCTTTACCAGATTCTTTCCGGCGGGTTGTTTCTGGGTGCCTTTTTTATGGCTACCGATTATGCCACGTCGCCCATTACTGGCACGGGTAAAATTATCATGGGTATCGGCTGCGGCCTGTTCCTTTTTGTGATTCGCGCATTTGCGGCCTATCCGGAAGGGTGCTCCTTCGCGATTCTGTTCATGAACGTAGCCACACCTTTGATCGATAAAATGACCTTGCCTCATTCTTTCGGGGAGGTGAAAAAACATGCCTGATCAAAAGCAACCGGGCTTGTTCAAAACATTCTTCAATGGTATTTTACCCGAGAACCCCACTTTCAGGCTGGTTCTTGGCATGTGTCCTACTTTGGCCGTTACAACAGCCGCCTCTCAGGGGGTCAGCATGGGGCTGGCCACCACAGCTGTGCTGGTATGCTCTAACCTGTTTATTTCGCTTTTGCGCAATATTATTCCGGAAAAGGTCCGCATTCCTTCGTTTATCGTGGTTATTGCTTCCTTCGTTACCATCGTGGAAATGCTGATCAAAGCCTTCTTGCCGGAGCTTAACGATTCCTTGGGCATCTATATTCCCTTGATCGTTGTGAACTGCATTATCTTCGCCAGGGCAGAATCCTACGCATTTAAAAATCCTCCCATACATTCTATGATGGACGGTCTGGGAATGGGCCTTGGTTTTACCGGTGCCATTACCATTCTGGCTGCCCTTCGAGAAGTTTTAAGCAAGGGCTCTGTGTTCGGTATCGCCATTATGCCTGATTCTTTCCCCAACATTGAAATCATCGGCAGAGCGCCGGGGGGGTTTATTATGCTTGGCTTGTTATTGGCAACGGTTAATGCCATTACCAAGTACATTGAAAAGCGCAAGCAGACGAAGGAGGAGGAATTGGCATGAGCAGCTTATTACTGATTATTATCGGCTCGGTGCTGGTGAATAACTTTGTTATGAGCCAATTCTTGGGCATTTGCCCGTTCCTTGGGGTTTCCAAAAAGATCGAAACCGCCTTTGGCATGGGCATGGCCGTTACCTTCGTTATGGCCCTTGCCAGTTTCTTTACCTGGATCATTCAGTTTTATGTATTGGTGCCTCTCCACTTGGAATACATGCAGACAATCTTCTTTATCTTGGTTATTGCGGTGCTGGTGCAGGTGGTTGAAATGGCGCTTAAAAAGCTGAGCTTCTCGCTTTACCAGGCCTTGGGCGTATACCTGCCCCTGATCACCACAAACTGCGCTGTACTGGGTGTAACTATTTTAAACATGGACAAAGGCTATAATTTGCTGGAATCTGTTGTAAACGGAACGGCTGCTGCCCTTGGATTTACGCTTTCCATCGTTTTGTTCGCGGGTATCCGCGAACGGCTGGCACTGAACAAGATGCCCAAATGGATGGATGGTTTCCCTGGCGCGCTGATTACCGCAGGCATTATGGCCATTAGCTTTATGGGCTTTTCGGGCCTGATTTAAAAGGGGGAGAGCAGATGGAAATTTTGATTGCTGCCCTTGCGTTAGGCGGCCTCAGCCTGGTTTTCGGTGTGATTTTAACCGTCACTTCCAAAGTCTTTGAAGTGCCTTCCGATCCTCAAAAAGATGCTATTCGTGAAGCTTTGCCTGGTGCCAATTGCGGCGCCTGCGGTTTCCCTGGATGCGATGGTTTAGCAGACGCTATTGCTCAAGGCAAAGCGGAACCTGACGCCTGCCCAGTTGGAGGCGATAATGTAGGCAGCATCATCGCCGGGATCATGGGTATGGAGATTGATCCTAACGCGCCAAAGATTGTAGCCAAGGTGCTTTGCCAGGGAGATAGCGACCGCTGCAAGGCCAAGTTCCAGTATGAAGGTATCCACGATTGTGTAGCGGCCAGCCTGGTGTCCGATGGTAATAAATCCTGCCGTTATGCCTGCCTTGGGCTAGGCACCTGCCAACGGGCTTGCCCTTTTGACGCTATCGTGATCGACGAGCATAAAAAAATTGCCGTTGTGGATCCCGATAAATGCAAAAGCTGCGGCAAGTGCGTTGAGGCATGCCCCAAGCATGTACTGAGGATGCAACCTGCTCAATTGCCAGTAAGGCTTTTATGCCGTGCGGCAGATGAAGGCAAGCTGGTAAGCGATAACTGCCGTGTAGGCTGTGTTGGATGCGAAATTTGCGCCAACCAGTGCAAATTCGGCGCTATTACCATCGTTAACCACCTGCCCCAGTTCGATATGACTAAGTGCACCGGCTGTATGATGTGCGCTGAGGTATGCCCCACCTCCGCCATTGAAGGGGACTTCGACAACCGTAAGATTGCCTCCATCCAAACGGACGAATGTATCGGCTGTGGTATTTGCAAAAAGACTTGCCAGTTTGAGGCCATCGCCGGGGAACGGAAGACGCCTCACATGGTAACAGAAGCTTGCACCGGCTGTAGCCAATGTGCCGCCAAGTGCCCGAAAAAATGCATTTCCATGAATATAAGGGATCATGTGCGGGATGAAAACGCCAAAGTTGGCACCACGGTAGTGGAAGCTGCCATTCCCGCAAAGAACGTGGAACAGTAAAAATTAACATTTTTTTCATACACCCCGAAGACAGGCATCTACCTTGTCCTCGGGGTATTTCATTAAATTTTTTGAACGAGAATCTATAAAAAGAAGTGCGAAAGTATTAAAAGTGTGTTATAATGATTGCCAATGCTTATTAAACGAAGGGCAGTGATAATTCCTTGGCAGTCATGCAAAAGCTGGTTTTGGCCTCTCAATCGCCCCGGAGGCAAGCATTGATGGAAATGTGCGGCATCCCTTTTGAAATCTGTGTTTTAGATACCGATGAATTTTGCCAGGGTATGCCTCAAGAGCGGGTTATGGAGCTGGCGAAACGAAAGGCTTTGGCAGTACAAGCCCTGCTGCCGGATCGGGCAATTTTGGCGGCAGATACATTGGTTTATGCTAAAAACCAGGTTTTGGGAAAACCTACCAATGAAGCCCATGCTATACAGATGCTAAAAATCTTAAGCGGCGAAACGCACCATGTGTTTACTGGTGTATGCCTTTTAGACGCTACTACAGGCACTGAAATCATCCGTTACGATCAAACCTCTGTACGGTTTTCCACGATGGACGATGAAACCATCCGGCAATATGTTTTAACCGGCGAACCCATGGACAAGGCAGGCGCCTATGCCCTTCAAGGCCGTGCCACCATGTTTGTTGAAAACATTGACGGAAGCTACTCCAATGTGATCGGGCTTCCAATGGCCCTGGTACGGCAAATGCTTAAGCAATTGCCCAATTACGCAATGTTGTAATGAATGGATGGGATTGATAAATGGCGCTGTTTGTCGCACCTGAAATCGGAATTGACCTGGGCACATCCAATACCTTGGTGTATGTTAAAGGCGAGGGCATCGCGGTAAGCGAGCCTAGTGTTTTGCTGATTGAAGCCAATAACAAGCGCAGCGTAAAAGCCATTGGCGACGATGCCCAGCTTCTTTTAGGGCGGACAGGCCAGGATGTGGTCGTGATCAGGCCTTTGAATGAAGGGGTTATTTCCGATTTCGAAATGACAGCCAACATGATAAGAAGCTTTATCCGCCGGGCTATCGGCAGTTCTTACCTGGTGGGCCCCAGGGTACTTTTAACGGTTCCCTGCAATATTACGCCCATTGAACGCCGTGCCGTGGTGGAAGCCACCCAGGCCGCAGGCGGGCGCCGTAATCAGGTGTATTTAATCGAAAAACCCTTTGCCGCGGCCATTGGTTCAGGCCTACCGGTATATGATGCTGTTGGCAGCATGGTAGTGGATGTAGGCGGGGGAACCACCGATATCGCGGTTGTTTCCTTAGGCGGCATTGTGCTGCATCAATCCATTCGTGTAGGCGGCATTAAAATGGATGAAGCCATTATCAACTACATCAAGCACGAGTTTAACATTGTTATTGGCGATAAAACAGCCGAGGATGTAAAATTGGACCTTGGTTCCGCGGTGCTTTTTAACGAGGAGCGCCGGGTCAAAGTCCGGGGCCGTGATGTGGTTACCAATCTTCCCCAAACCACCGAGCTTACCTCTACCCAGATTTACGAAGCGCTCCACGAACCTTGTCTGGCCATTTTGGAATGTATTAAAAAGGTGTTTGAAAGAACGCCTCCGGAATTGGCAGCCGATATCATGCGTAACGGCATCCACTTAACAGGCGGCGGCTCTATGCTTTTCGGACTGGATCAGTTTATCGCCAACGAAATCAACATTCCGGTGCTGTTGGCAAAAGAACCTTTGGAGTCCGCAGTACTGGGTCTTGGCTACCTGACAGAAAATCCGGAGCTGCTTATGCGTATTAGCCGAAACGGACTGTTGAACAACCAATAATCTTTTTCTTGGAGGAAACCTTTTCATGGCATTGCGAAAAAGAAAAACCACAAGCGAAGAGAAAACCCCGAAAGAAAAAAAAGAACGCCGGGAGGTAAACCCCAACCTGGTTAAATATGGTAAGCGGCTTATTGGCGTTTTGTTTACGTTGGTTTTGGTGGCCATGCTGTTTGCGCGTATCATGCCCGAAACAGATGTGCTGAAAACACCTGAAAACGGTATAACCCAAGCAGTAACCCCTATCCAAAACGCTTTTGCTAATGTCACGGATGTAGTGGTTTCCTATTTACGCAAGCTGAAGCTTCGCGCGAACCTGGAAATCGAATACAACAAGCTTAAATCTGAATACGATCAGCTGGTCTACCAGGCCATGCTGGCAGATGAACTGCAAAACACATTATCAGTTTACCAAAACCTGGTGGGGGAAATGTCTTTAAACGAGAGCATGCAGCCCATTATGGCCACAGTGATTGGACAGGACGAAGGCAATTACACCGCCAGTATTACCATTAACAAAGGTTCACGGGATGGAATAGAGGATTACATGGCCGTTACCCTAAATGGTGCCCTAGTAGGCTACACCTATGGCACCACAGAAACCAAATCCCAGGTTAAGGCTATTATAGATACTAATGCAAGTATTCCGGCACTGATTCAAAGCACCAGGGATCAGGGAACTGTACGCGGCACATTGGGTATTGACGGCAAGCACATGTGCCGCATGTATCACGCAGACGAATATATTCCGAGGCCAGGGGATCAAGTCGTTACTTCCGGGTTTGATATGCCTTTCCCCAAGGGAATCCCTATTGGCATCGTGCGGGAAAGTACCCGCGGTATGGAATCCAACAAGCAATATATCGTAGTAGAACCTTTGGTGGATTTTACGCATTTGGAATACGTAATCGTCTACCGCTATCAGCCCACCCCGGAATTGCTACAAGGTGGTACGTCGGTTGTCGGTTCCATTGATTATGTTCCTCTGGATACGCCCCGCCCTATTCCCACCATCCAAGTAGGGGCAGCTTCTATCTTGGGGGCGGCCACCCCAACACCAGGGCCAGGCGAAGAGGAGACCGGTACAGAAGAAACCACCGTTGCTCCTTCCGAAAACCTTACCCCAACACCCCAGGTGATCACCACCCCAGACACCAGCAATAATCTTTCCTACAACGATCCTAATGCGTCTCCCACCCCTGTTCCCGAACCCACAGCAACGCCCACACCAACTCCCACACAGGCAATTACCATTGATGACCTGACCTTGGAGGAAGACAATTAAGCGATGCGAAAGATTATACTAACAGCTTTTTTCACCCTTTTGTTTTACTTGATTCAAGTATGCATTATGCCCTTGCTGCCCATGTTCAATATAACAGGTAATATTCTTCTTGCCTTCATTGCTGTGGTTGCCATTACCTATAGTCCGTTTTTCGCGTATATCGCAGGAGGAATTGCGGGTATATTGCTGGAAATCATGCTGTCGCCTTTCGATTTCTTAAACCTGGTCATCTACCCCGTTCTGGCATTGCTGGGGGCGTATGCCTTTGCAGATAAAACTGAACACAGGCTGGAACGGGATAGAAGCCTAGGTAAAAAGGGTGAAAATACATCGCCCTATATCCGTATCCCTGCTTGCGCGGCCATGATGGCTTTGATTAAAGAGATCGTTAGCCGTATGTATGTGTATTTATCTGGTGAAAGCATTGTGTTTCTGCATTTTACAAGGGCGCTGGCTGCGGTTTTTTATACCACCCTTTTGGCGCTGATCATTATGCTTCCGGTACGTTTTATATTGGGGATCCGCTTGCGGAAAACCGCCCATTCCTAAGCTTTTGAAAGGAGCATAAAAGCCTATGAGCAAACGTCAAACCTATAGACCTACCGGCCGGTATCTGGCTTTTATGTGCGCCATTTTAGGCATGTTTGCCTATTTGGCTTACGGCTTGGTAGATTTGCAGCTGACCTCCGGCGCGGAATACCAAAAGGACGCAAACTCCAAGCGCCAAACGAAGATTACCCTTAAGGGCAGCCGCGGCATGATTACAGACGCAGATAACGTGATCATGGCCCAGGACGAGGAAATCTATAACGTTACATTCTACAAAGATGGTTCTCAAACCAGCACAGAAGCATACAAGACCTACACCCAATCTATTATCGATACCATCGAAATCATCGAACGCAATCAAGGCACCATGTCCATTAAGCCTGTTATCATAAGGGATGAAGAAACAGGGGAGTGGACGTTTAGCTTTGGTAGCGGCGTTGGTATAACCGAAAGCGTGTTGGCTGCCCGGGAAAAAAGCTGGCGAAGCAACAATTATCTATCGGCAAAGACTTATCCCACTGCAGCGGATTGTATCGACAAGCTTTATAAAACCTATCAGATCCAAGAGGGCACATCGGAAGAGTTGTTTTTAAAGATCATGGCCATTTATTCCGAAATGCAGATGAACCTGTTTAGCTCCCAGCCTATTGTAATCGCCAAAGAAGTAAACCGAAACACGATCCATGAAGTGGAATCCAAATCCGTTTTGCTCAAGGGTATGGAGGTGGCTGTAGCCACCAAGCGCGTGTATCCCCGGGGGAATTTGGCCGCCCAGGTTATAGGGTACACCGGTGCCATTACCAACAATAAAACCTATTACGATGTCCTAAAGCCAAAGGGCTATGCTTATAATGATACCATCGGTCAGGACGGCATCGAAAGTGCCATGGAGGATTGGCTTACACAAAACTCCAGCCTGCGCAAGGGCTATCGGCGGGTTGAAAGAGACCGCCGTTCCACCATTACAAGAGAGTTGGAATACGTCGAGCCTCAGGATGGCAACAACGTCAAACTAACGATCATTGCCAGCTATCAACAGCAGGCGGAGCGCGCCATTTCCGAAAACGTGGCGGAAGTGCGTCGACAGCAAGAAATCGAAATGTTCAGCCCCTCTTGGAACGAAAAGAAAAAAGAAGATATTCAAAGCCGTGACTGGGTTAAATACCCAATCGCCTTGGCTGTGCGTGGCGTTATGGTAGTGGTAGATATGGAAGGCCGGGTTTTGGCCGATGCCAATACCCCCACCTTTGATTTAAACTGGATGATCAAGGGCGGCGATGAAGCGCGCACCATCCTTACCGACGAACGCAACCTTTTGATGAACTATGCCATTCACGCCAGAGGCACTCCGGGTTCTATTTTTAAGATGGTTACCGCTACGGCAGCAATGGCCGAAGGCCTGCTTTCACCTTATGAAACCATTAACGACGGCGGCTATTATACCGTATACAATAAGGACCAAAATACAGCGCCAAAATGCTGGGTTTCCGAAGGTCAGCGGTGGACCCATCAGAATCAAACCATTGTTCAGGGACTGAAAAACAGCTGTAACTATTTTTTCTACACCATTGGCGATCGCCTTGGAGCGGAACGCCTGTACCGTTATTCGGCTTTGTTTGGCCTAACCAGCAAAACCGGCATTGACCTGCCTGGCGAACAGCGTAGCGTGGTAGGTTCCCAGATGACATTATACGATCCTAACAGCCCCGTGGGTGAATCCACCCAGGATACTGCCCGGCCTATCATCGTGTTTAACGCGGTTAAAAAGCATTTAACCAAGTGCGGTGCAAGCTATAACATCCAATACGACGACGAACGCCTAAACCGCTGTGTAAAGAGCCTGATGGATATGGCTGTAAACAACGATCAGGGTACCAAGGGGGCCATCTGGCTGCCGCTTATTCGTAAAATTCTCATGGAAGAGTTGAACATGACTCAGGAAATGGTATACCTGCAAGCTATTATTGGCGATACCTATAACCTGCTCAACAACATTAAATGGGGCGGCGGCGAAACCATCATGACAGCCATTGGCCAGTCTGTTACCTACTTGACACCGGCGGCTGTGGCACGTTATATTTGTGCTGTGGCAAACGGCGGTACTGTTTATAACCTTATGTTGGTTGATTCCATCACTTCCCCTGACGGGGCCATATTAAGCCAGCGTACCCCTACCGTATCCAACGTCATCGAAGGCGCTGCCGATTATATGAGCTTTATCCATCAGGGGATGAAGGGCGTGGTTGACGAAGATGGTACCGCAGGTAAATACTTTAAGAACAACCCTTATACAGATCGTATATGCGGTAAGACGGGAACCGCTCAGGTTACCTCAATCGACCTTGAAAACAACTCCTGGTTCGTTTCCTTTGTGCCCATTGAGAACCCGGAAATCGCGGTTATTACCTTCATCCCTAACGGATGGAAGGGCGCATTCTCCGCTATGTCCGCAAGTAATTTTATCGAATGGTATATGACGCAAAAGACATTGAGAACCGTAGACCCGGGATTGCCCATCGGCAATACACTGGCACCGTAAGGAGGCGCTTTTATGGCACAATCTTGGATGATCGCTTCTGGTAAAGGCGGCGTAGGCAAATCCACTATTTGCGGCTGTTTGGCCATGGGTTTAGCCATGAAAGGCGAGCCGGTGGTAGTGGTGGATACGGATATAGGCCTTCGCAATATGGACACGGTTTTGGGCCTTGAAAACAACATCGTATATGATATTTGCGATGTAACGGACAAGGAATGCAAATTGTTCGATGCTTTGGTTCGACATCCTGTTTATCCAAACTTGTATCTGCTTCCCGCAGCACAATTTCGCAAAGTAAAGGCCATCGACCGCAGCGATCTTGGCAAAATTATCCGCAAGCTTAAAAGCAGATTCTCCCATGTTTTAGTGGATTGTCCTGCGGGAATCGATAGGGGATTGCTCAATTCCCTTAACGCTACGGATGAAATTATCATTGTTACCACTGCAGACGACATGGCTATCCGGGATGCGGAACAGACCGCCAATCTGCTAATGAAAAAGCACCAGCCCCATCCACAGCTTATTGTAAACAGGCTGATGCCCAATTTAATTAAAGCCAAGGAAATGTATAGCGCTCAGACGGTTTCAAACATTTTAGACCTGCCGCTTCTAGGCGCCATTCCCTACGACGAAGAATTGTACCGTTCCCTGCTACTTCATCATTCGCCCTTGGAAACCGAAGGCATGGCTTATAAAGCCATTACCCGCATTGTAAACCGGATGCAGGGGAATTGGGTGCCAGTGCCCCCGACGGGGATTGAAAGAAGGGGCCTGTTTTCGAAACTGTTTAATAAAAAGGAGATGGGATCAGAGAATGTTAAGCGAGAACAGACGCTCTAATGCCCATGTAGACTGGGTTCTTATCGCGCTGACTTTTGTGCTATCCCTATTTGGGGTGCTGGCCATTTCGGTTGCCACCTATAACACAAATTCGGATCCTACCGCATCCATACTCAACCAAATTGTTGGATCCTATTACAGCATGCGTCAAGCTATTTTCCTGTTTATCGCGCCAATTGTGGTTATTGTTATGATGGTGGTCCCCAACGGCATGCTTAAGCGCCGGGCGGAGCTTTTCTACTATGCCAGTATCTTTTTGCTGATTGTGGTTGCCATTACCAACGGCGCCGAAGGCGTTAAAGCTTGGGTTGACATTCTGTGGGGCTATACCATACAGCCTTCGGAATTCGCCAAGATCACACTTATTTTAATGCTGGCAAAAAGTCTTTCAAAAACAGACAGACCCATGTCCAACATGCGGGAAGCAATGAAAATAATGATGATCATTGCCTGGCCAGCCCTTGCTATTATGGCACAGGGTGAAATGGGTACTTTGATTGTTATGATCTTTATATTTGCTGTGATGCTCTATTTCAGCAATGTGAGCATGAAGCTCCTGGCTTCTTTTGTTGCTATCGGTGTGATCGGTATCGCCGCCATATACTTTTTCGCCGTTGCGTCCGGTTCCGATAACTACCGCTTGAACCGTATTCTAGCCTTTTTTAACCCCGAATTGTATTCTCAAAACGACGCTTACCAGCAAACCCAATCGATGATAGCTATCGGCTCCGGTGGCTTACACGGTGTTGGGATGTACGTGGACGGGGCCATTTACCAACTGGACTACGTGCCTGCGGACTGGACAGACTTTATCTTTTCCTCTATTGGTGAAGCCTATGGCTTTGTTGGCTGTATCGCCATCGTTGGAACCTACCTTCTCATGATTTTGAGGATGTTGTACCTAGCCGCCTATACAAAGGATCGCTTCGGGCAATTGGTTATTGTCGGGGTTATGGCCATGTTCCTATACCATGTCTTCCAAAACGTTGCCATGACAATAGGGCTTATGCCTATCACAGGCATTCCTTTGCCCTTTTTAAGCTACGGCGGGTCCAACATGGTATCCAACATGGCTTGTATCGGTATCGTGCTGAATGTGACTAAGAACCGTTCCTTGGCTCAATCCTTCGAAACGCCACAGACTTCATTGCGCGGCCGTTATTTCGGTGAAGCGTAACCACGCTTTCGGGGCTATGGCAAGAAACCAGATTAATAAAAGAAGCTGCCGCATATTAATGGACTGTACCCTGACCAATAGACAGAAAAAAGAAGAGCCTATCGTAGAAAATCAATGAATTACGCGGCCTTACTCCTGATTTCAAAAGGAGTGAGGCCGTCTTTCAGGTTAATGCGCTCAAAGTTGTAGAAATGAACGT
>JAVBTR010000090.1:0-32201 GCA_031556065.1 Eubacteriales bacterium
AGCAATCCTTCACAGGCCATTGGGGCAGGGGTTGGGTACATCTCAAAGGATAGGGATACAGAATCCTTGAACACCAACGCCAGCGTGAAGGATAACATTGCCATCGCGGGCATGGAAAAATTCGAGGTCGGCAAGCTTCTATTTCCGTGGAGAGAAGAAAAATATGTGGCCACGCAGGTAGAGGCGTTGAGTATCAAATGCCAAAGCAGCAGTCAATACGTCGCGACCCTTTCTGGGGGAAACAAACAGAAAGTGGCTTTTGCAAAGTGGATTGGCGCAGGCTGCGATATTCTGATTCTGGATTGTCCAACAAGGGGCGTGGATGTTGGGGTTAAGCAAGCAATGTATCAATTGATTCACCAGTTAAAGAAGGAAGGCAAATCCTTTGTCTTAATTTCCGAAGAGTTGGCGGAGCTGATTGGGATGTGCGATAGGGTGCTGATGATGAAAAATGGCGCTGTGGAAAAGGAATTTCTACGAAACCCTGAGCTTTCCGAAGCAGACATGATCCATTATATGATTTAAGGAGGTGCGGCCATGCAAGCATCAAGTAAACGTTCGGCTATATTAACCAGGCTGCCAGCCCTGGCCTCGGTGATTGGTCTGATACTGCTTATCGTGCTGTATTGGGCTATCGGCACTTCGAGGGATGCAAACCTGGCTTACGGGTTCAAGACGATCTTGAATCAATCTGTTGTGGTGGCGCTGGTGGCAACAGGGGCTGTGTTTATTTATACCTTAGGCTCCTTTGACATTAGCCTTGGGGCGGCGACTGGCACCAGCGCGTTGCTGGGTGCTATGGCATATAACGCCACGGGCAGCCTTTGGGTCGTGTTTTTCGTATGTATAGGTGTGGCGGTGCTGATTGGCCTAATCAACTCAGTGATGGCCAACGTATTCAACATTCCCGTGTTCGTGACCACCATTGCCATGATGAGCGTTTTAGGCGCGGTAATGCTCATTTTAATTGGCATAAATGGTACAGGCGATTACATCAAAATTTCCGCCAAGGTGGTTAAGCCGCTGGATACCACTGGGTTTAAAGCACTGGTGCTGGCAGGATTCATTGCCTTATGCTTCTTTGTTTTTCACTTAACAGGTGTGGGGCGCAAGCAAAAATTTGTGGGTGGTAATCCCGTATGCGCAGGGCTAACAGGAATCCGCGCGGGAAAGATGGCGATCATCGCATTTGCACTTTCGGGGCTTGGCATGGGGCTGGGGGCGTTTTTGAGCATTGTATACGCGCCAACGCTCTCACAGTACACAGGTTCCAGCATCGGGATGGATGTGATCATTGCCATTGTATTTGGCGGGATGCCCGTTTCCGGCGGTGCGAGGTCAAAGGTTCTTTCAGCAGTTATCGGAGCATTCTCTATGAGCTTTCTATCCCAGATCATGACATTCCTCAATCTGGATGCAGGCACCGGGCAGATGATCAAGGCAGTCATTTTCCTTTTGATCGTTTGGATTGCTGCCTCCTCCTATCGTGGCAAGCTGTTGCCGCGCTGACACGGTCCAATCGGCAAGGTTGCCGCTCAATATTATTCTTCACATTTGAAAGGGGTATTGCAATGAAACGGTTTACAAAATGGATCGCTCTGGTTATCTCAATCGCGCTTTGCCTTGGCATGGTATCAGCCATAGCGGAAGAAAAGGCCACAAAGATCGGTGTGCTGGTTTCCGACACCACATCCTCTGAAGCGTTGGCCTTCCGCAGCTACTATGTGGATTACCTGCAAAAGGCTTATAATGTGGAGTTTATTTACTCTGAAGAACTGACCGACGCGGCAGGCGAAAAGAGTGCCATTGATACATTCATCGTGAATAACTGCAAAGGTATCATCTCCTTTTCTGCTTTCGATCGTGCGGCGCAGATCGAGCAATGCGAAGGCGCTAATGTGTATTTCGCCGTAGCTACAGGCACCTTGACGCAGGAACAGTATGACGAATACAAGGATTATGAGTTCTATGTGGGTGCGATTGGACCTACGTTGGACATTGAATACCAGACGGGTTACGATATGGCTGCTTATTATATCAATCAGGGTATGACAAAGTTTGGCATGTTCGGCGGTGCGGTGCCCTATTACACGGAAATGCACATCTACCGCGCGGCGGGCATGCTTGCGGCTATGGCCGATTTGGGCGGCGAGGATGCCTCTTATAAAGGGCAAAAAGGCCTGGGAATCGTAGGCCAGATTTATCAGGATGGCTGCAATATTGAAACAGGCGTGATCGGCAATTTGGAACTGGTGGGCTATGTGGGCGGCTATGATTTTAACGACGCATGGTTTGGTAAGCTTGCGCAGATGGCAGGCACGGAAGGCATTCAAGCGATTTTGACCGTGGGCAGTGGCGTGGATGTACTTGGCAGCTTCGTTTCCGGCACCGATGTTAAGCTCGCCACCGTAGATAGCTACACCAAGGCCATTGGTGAAGCCATGGATTCTGGCATCCTGGATTATATCGCGGGTAAGTTTGCGGCTTCTGTTGGGCCAATCTTTATGGCTGTTAAGGATGCGATTGATGGTGCTCCTGTGAAAGACGCGGATGGCAACGCTTTGGCGCTGGGGCAAGGCTACTGGGTAGCTACCAACGCGGAAGAGTTTGCACGCTTCTACGCAGTGGACGCTTCTACCACCGATCCCGCTTACACCAAGGATATTCTAGATCAATACTGCGGACAGGGCGTAGGGTATGACGCGTTTACAGCATTTGTAGGCAACTACGGTTTTGATGCGATTGAGCAACTAAAGAAATGATTTTGAAAGCGGTGCGAATCAGCCGCTATGCTGGTTCGCACCGCCCAATCTGAAAGGGGGCGGCAAAGTGCCGATGAAGAGTATGGTTAAATGGGCGAAAGCATTCCTTATCCCATTGGGCACACTTGCATTGATTCTTGCATTGTGCGCATTAAACGGCATTGGCCTCTTCCAAGGAAGCAGCAGTTGGCTACTGTTTTTTCGTGCTACGGTTAGCGTCACATTGACGACCTTTGCCCTGGCGATCAATTTACAATCGGGCAGATTCGACTTCTCTTTGGGTTCTATTTCTCTTTTATCCTCGGCAGTGGCGGCGACGGCTGCTGTGCGCTTTGGTCTTTCGCCTTATGTAATGCTGCTTACAAGCATGGTGATAGGCGGTTTGTTGGGGCTTGTTTCAGGCGGCATCTATGTGACCATGCGGATTCCGCCGATTATCGCCTCGTTGGGCATTACCCTCTTATATGAAGGCGCGGCTTTTGCCTTTACGGGTGGTAAAGGGGTTTCTTTCGTAACCAGAAGTGACCTGATCGGTTTTGCATCAATCCCAAATTATCTTTTATTATTGGTAATTATCTTGGCTATCATGATCATCCTCATGGATTATAGCCGCTTCGGAGCTAATTACCGGGCTTTGCAGTCTGGACAGAAAATAGCGGTAGATACAGGCATTAAGGAGGTGCCCAATGCCCTTATCTGCTATGGAATTGCAGGTGCGCTGATGGGCTGTGTAGGCTTTATTAGCGCTACGAACACTGGCACCGTGCTCATGAGCCTGAATTTCGGCTCCGTTGGGGTTATGTTTACAGCATTCTTGCCCATGTTCATAGGCGGATATATTGGCAAGCTCATAAACGAACGTATTGGTATGATGCTGGGCGCGTTGACAACAGCGCTTATCTCGCTGGCCTATGCCAGACTCAACACGCCATCATCTATCCAATCTATCTTATCTGCGCTGATGCTGGTGCTATTCTTAATCTATTTAAACAACGAGCATTCCATTAAAACGCTGCTGATGGGCAAGCGCAATGTGAAAATAAATGGGGAAACAATATGATCGACTTAACTCAAAAACCATTTTATCTTAAACCTGAAGATATTGCCTGGGTCCAAAACACAATCAGCCGGATGACATTGGAGAAAAAAATAGGCCAGCTTTTTGCGCCCATTGGATACAGCAGCGATCCTGCCTATTTGGAGCACCAGATACTTAAATACCATGTGGGCGCGATCATGTACCGCTGTGGCAAGGGGAAGGAAATGCAGGCTTGCCATAACTACTTGCAGGCTCATAGCAAGATCCCGCTTTTGATCGGCGCTAACCTGGAAGCGGGCGGAAGCGGTATTGCAACCGATGGCACAGTCTTTGGTACACAGATGCAGGTAGCAGCCACGAATGAACCCGTGCAAGCTTATCGGCTGGGCAAGATCAGCTGCGCAGAAGGTAAAGCAGTCGGCTGCAACTGGGCTTTCGCACCTGTTGTGGATATTGATATGAACTGGCGCAACCCTATTACAAATGTACGCACCTATGGCGATGATCCCGATAAGGTGTTGGCTTATGCGCTGGAATACTTGAAGGCTGCGAAGGAAGAAAATGTTGCGACTGCCATTAAGCACTTCCCCGGCGATGGCGTGGACGAAGTGGATCAACATATCCTGACAAGTGTGAATAGCCTTGATCGCCAGAGCTGGGATGCTACTTATGGGAAGGTATACCAGGGCTTGATTGATGCCGGAGCACCAAGTGTAATGGTGGGACATATTGCTTTGCCTGCATATCAAAATGCAACCAATGACTTAGTGCCGGCCACCTTATCAAAAGAACTATTACAGGGACTTTTGCGAGAGACACTGGGCTTTAACGGCCTAATCGTAACGGATTCTACCTGTATGGTAGGTTTCTCCTGTGCCATGGAACGTGAAAAGGCAGTGCCCTATGCTATTGAGGCAGGCTGTGATATGTTCCTATTCAACAAGGATCTTCAGGAGGATTATGACTTCATGCTTAAAGGGTATGCGTCTGGCATTTTATCCGAACAACGCCTCCATGAGGCTGTGACTCGTATACTTGGGGTAAAAGCCATGCTGGGTTTGCACAGGGAGAAGGTGCAGAACTTCCTTGATGTCTTAAACTGTGAAAAGCATGTGAATTGGGCGCGTGAATGCGCAAAAAAAGCCATTACCCTGGTAAAAGATACCCAGAAACTTCTGCCGTTAAGCGCTGAGCGTACTCCAAAGGTACTATTGGAAGTATTGGGGCATTTTCCAGTCAACGACCGGATTATGGCCAACTTTAAAACCCTGTTGGAACGAGAAGGATTTTCAGTTACGCAATATGTGCCTGAAGATTTTGAGACGGCAAAATTTGATGTCGAAACTTTTCGGACCTCCTATGATCTGGTTATTTATCTGGCTAATGTGGAGAACGCGTCCAATAAGGTTACAAACCGTTTGGATTGGTTCACCTTCTGGGGCAATGGCAATAATGTACCTTGGTTTGTGAAAGAGAGGCCAGTGCTGTTTATCAGCCTTGCCAATCCTTATCACTTGATCGATGTGCCCATGGTGAAGACCTATGTTAACGCCTATTCAAACCATGATTCGATTCTGGAAGCGTTGATTGAAAAGCTCATGGGGCGGGAAGGCTTTTTCGGCAGAAGCCCGGTCGATCCGTTTTTAGGCAATCCGTATCTTAAGTATTAAGGGGAATGACTAATGTACGACAAGCAAAGATGGCTGGAAATCGCAGATAGCTTAAAACCGGAATTGAATAATGAGCGCGTGGAAACAAGTACGGCCCTGCCCTCAAAACCGTTAACGGAAGGAAATAGCCTTGTCCTTGATTTTGGCAACCATCATGTAGGGTATTTTTCAATGCGTTTAAAAAGTGTTGGGAGCCATCCTGATGCACCAGCCTTTTTAAAAATCAAGTTTTGTGAAAACCAAAGAGAGCTTGATGAAGATGCTGCCAATTACCAGGGGTGGATTAGCCGTGGCTGGATTCAGGAAGAACAGATTCATGTAGATATACTCCCTGAGGTTATAAGTTTAGCCCGACGCTATGCTTTTCGGTATGCAAAAATAGAAGTGCTGGCAGTATCCAGCAAGTATCAGTTGGTTGTAGAGGATGCGTGGGTACAAGCGGTCACCTCAGCAAGGGATGAAGTGATACTCCCTCTGGTGGGCAGCGCGTTAGAAGAAAAAATAGACGCTGTGGCCATCCGCACTCTGCGCAATTGCATGCAGGATGTGTTTGAAGATGGTCCAAAACGCGACAGGCGACTATGGATCGGTGATTTGCGATTGCAGGCTCTGGCTAATTATGTGACTTATCAAAACAATGATTTGGTTAAACGTTGCCTATATTTGTTTGCGGGAACAGCAGGCGAAGATAACCGCATTGCAGCATGCGTTTTTACGGAACCGAATAACCGGGCCGACGATACCTATATGCTGGATTATTCTTTGTTTTTCATTCCTACACTATTGGATTACTATGAGGCCACAGGGGATATGGTGACCCTTGCAGATTTGGCGCCAATCGCCATCGAACAGCTTAAGCTGTGTAGCGTTTATTTTGATAATAATCATCTCGTACGGGATAGTTCGCAGTTAGGCTGGTGTTTCGTAGATTGGAACCTCAACTTAAACAAACAGGCCTCAGCACAAGCTATCTATATTTACTGCGCTAAGGCTGCGGAAAAAATAGCACATATTTTGAAACAACCGCAAATGGCACAAGAGATTCAATATGACTGGCAGCTTAAGCAAAAGGCAGCTATGAAACATTTATACGATAAGAAACGACAATTGTTTGTTAGTGGCGCAGAACGCCAAATATCCGTTGCCAGCCAGATATGGTTTGTGTTAAGCGGCATTCTGGATCAAACACAGGCGGCGGAGCTTCTTGAAAGGGTGATGTCGACTCCCGACGCTCAAGGCATGGTAACGCCATATATGCTGCATCACTATGTTCAGGCACTGCGTCAAGTAGATAGATTTGAAAAAGCCCATGAGGTGATGATGAATTACTGGGGTGGTATGATTAATCAAAACGCAGATACTTTCTTTGAACTGTTTAACCCTGATAATCCGCTGGAATCGCCCTATGGCTCAAGTATTGTCAATAGCTACTGCCATGCTTGGAGCTGCACGCCCACATGGTTTCTGCGTAAAGTTACACCAGCATTGGAAAAGCCTATTGATGCGATTCTACCAAATACAAATAAACAAGAAATGCCGCTTGCATTATGATAAAGGTGATTTGTTGCTTTCCATTGCCGAGCTGAAGGTTTTCCTTGAAAATAAAAACTGTACTTTCAAGATACTGATTCATGATGCTCCCATTATATCTACTCATGATGCTGCGAAATATTTCGATATAACTAAAGCGGCTCCCATTTTTATAATGGATACCGAGAAAGGGCTTATTGCCCCCTCATTATTAGCTCAAAACGCGGAAAGATCGATTTTAAGGCAGCAAAGGAGCTTTGGGGATTTTCAAAGTTCAAATTAGCAGATAAAGAAAAGGTGAAAATGAACACAGGTTATCAAGCAGGGGCTGTTCCTCTCATCGGCCATAATCTACCTTGTGTTTTAGATAATGACCTTTTAGAAAACGATTTTATTTATGGCGGTTCAGGTGACGAACACCATACATTGAAAATCGCTCCCGGAGATGTTTTGCGGTTAAATAATGTTATCCACTTTATTTGATAAACGTAATATCCGTTGTCGGATAACGTGTGCAATTTATGCAGCTTCTTAAACGTAAGAGAACGGGCGACGGGCAGACCAATGTTGCCCGTCGCCTTGTTGGTTTATATTTCCATCCTTTTCATCCTTTGCTGGTTCTCCTCCCGCTGTTCCTGCCGCATAATACTATGGACGCTTGAGCGGATAAGCTCGGCTTCCTTCACCTTATCTTTAAGGACAAGATATTTTTGCTTGACCTTACCGTGCTGGAGGGCCAGTTCGTGATACTCCGCTTTCCACTTCTTAATTGGCAGGGTGTTATTGCCGTTCATCACGCCTCGGAGATATTTATCGGATGCCGTGAACAGGATCTGCTCCGAATCAGATAGCGTCTTTTTGTCCTTATATTTGAGGTAGATGTTGGTCTGCTCTATATGATTTTTCAAAGTGGCCATACGCCTTTCAACAGTGACCAATTCGCTGCGAATGGTTGACTGCTCTTTCCGCATGGATGAAAATGTTTCATCGAGATCTGCTATATCCTTGATCTTATTTGCGGTTAAGCAACCTAACACCTTTGCGGCATCCTTGAGGTTGTAAATGGATTGCGAACGGCTGGTGGTTCCTTCCTTGGGTTTTCGATATAGAATCTCATGAATCACGTCGGCCAAGTCAGGCTGTTCGAGATTTTTCATTTCCTCTTTCAGCCAGGATTGAAGTTTGGCAATCCGCGCCTTTAGCTGGCACAGGTTTTGATTGGTAACTGCAATATCCCGATTCGTATTCCCACGCTCGGTACGGATGCCGCGCTTCTCCATCTGCGAAGCCGATGGACCTAAATGAATGGTAGGGATTTGCTCACTGCCCTGCCGCTCGAAAGAGCGGTGATCCACGCGGTCGGTAACATCATTTTGCTTTAAAGCTTCATTGCAAATATCCGCCCAGCCTTGCCGCCATTCCTCGGCTTTGGTCTGTGCATTCCAATCAGTGGTTTCTATCTTGGTGCATTTGTATTGCCGCCTTTTCGGGTCATAGATTTTATCGCCGTTTTCATCAAGAATATACTCCTTTTTCTGCTTCGCGCCCCACTCGCCGTTCAATTCAAAAGGGCGCATGGTGAGCATGATATGAGCATGGGGATTCCCATCCTTTTTATCATGAATGCAAACGTCGGCGCACATCCCCACCGATACAAAATGCCGTTTTACATATTCATGGATAAGGAGGATATTCTGTTCTTTACCCGATGCGTCATTTTTGACCAGTCTGGTGATCTTTTCTCTTGCCGTTTCCTTGCTGGTACTGCTAAAATGAACGCCCACCCGATAGGTGGTAGCGCCGATGCGCCGCATGAAAGTTTTTGCTTTTACTGTCTGCTCCGTTTGTGCAATTGCTGTTCGCATGGTATTGCCCCTTTCGTTTTTATTTTTGTCAAAGCTGAACCGAGGACTTCAGTTTTGACTCCATTGTTTTTCCACTTTCATCCCAACCTCGTTCCTGCACCCGGCCTTGCTTGACCTAAGTGCGTTTTCTCGGCGGCTTCCCTTCTCGCGCTGCTCCCCGATGCAGCTATGGAAGAGTGTGCAAGCTTCCGATATCCGGCTGGCTGTGGTATTCGATTGTCAATGTACAGTGCAGGAAATTGTTTTCCTGCACTCATATAATAACGACAAACAGATTGCAAAAACCTCTCGTTTTTAGTATGATAGAAGCAATGGAATGGTTGCGAAAATATAATTCCTGTTAATATAAGAGGTGATAAAGTGCGATACGATTTTACAAGCCGCGAAAGGGACCTGGGCCAGCTGGTATTTGCCCTTATGCTGGATAAAAAGAAGCTGACCGAACGCATTGTGATTGGCCGAACGGACGAAGTGCGGCGGCACCTGGAAGGCTACAAGGCAGAAATCTATTTAGATGTGATCAGGCCGCTGGGTTCATTTCTGGTCAACTTTGAAGCTGATCCTGCACGGCAATGGAACACCAATGCCATGATTTTACACGAAAGCTATGAGAAGGTTTTCCGGGAAGAAAAGCGCTGGGAGCAAGCCGCGCCCGTTAGTAAATATCTCAATGCAAAATACGAAAGCGGCGAACCTTCCGCAATGTTCGCCGCCGCCAAAACGTGGGATGAATATTTGAACTGTTATAACCTAAACCATGGAGGCGATCTGCTGATTCAGCGCCTGTCCACTTTATGCCGTCCATTTTACATATACAGCAAAAATCGGCCATGGTATGAAAAAGCAAGCGAAGCGTACGCCAAAGCCATACACGATGAGGATGCCGCAATGGAAATCTGGTATCCCATGGCGAAGCGGCCTTTTGAGTGCGTGGTTGCGTCACGCTCTTTTCAGCCTGTGATCGCATACTACATGCACAAGATCGAAGAATGGGGCTATGTGTTTCAGGAGTGCAAGATCTGCGGCAAGCATTTTCTTGCCCGCAGCCGCCACTACGAGCTGTGCTCGGACGCGTGCCGAAAGGAACAGGCAACAGAAGCAAGGAAGGAATATGATGAGCGCATCAAGGACGACAAGACGGAGGAACATGACGAGCGGGCGTATTACTACTGGTATAACCGCCTGCGCAAACTCCAAAAAGGGAAAACCGCCGACACTGAAAAGGCGGCGGTAGTGAGTGAGGCTTTCAAGGCATTCCGTAAAGAAGCCACGCAACGCAAGAAGCAAGTCAAGGCTGGCAAGATAACCGAAAAGGCTTTCCTCGATTGGATATTTCAACAGCAAAATGAAGTTGACAGATTGATGGAAGAAGAATAGCATCGGCTTTGCCATATGCGGTACGGATAGACATTGCAAATCATTTGCGCTAGAATAGCAGCGGGGCTACCATAAGACAGCTTTGCTTCCGGGTGCTTCTTTCTGGGAGAATGCAGGTAACAATAGCGGGACACACCAAACTAATTCGATGAGGATGTAGAATATGGATTTAGACCATCAAAAAGGATTCACGCCAGTTGGAATACGGGCAGATGTAAAAGAAACAGGCCCACTCTATCATGGCACAAAAGCAAATCTTAAAGTAGGTGATCTGCTTGAAGCGGGGTATGCTTCCAATTATGGCGAACGGGCAAAGGCCAACTTCGTATATCTTAGCGCAACGATGGATGCCGCGATATGGGGAGCGGAGCTGGCGGCTGGCGAGGGAAAGGGCAGGATCTATATTGTGGAGCCTACCGGCCCTATAGAGGATGACCCGAACCTAACGGATAAGAAATTCCCCGGAAATCCAACCCGCTCCTATCGCACCCGGCAGCCTCTGCGCATCACAGGTGAAGCATTGGAATGGGAAGGGCACTCACAAGAAGTGCTTGGGCAGATGCGTGACCATCTTGCAAATCTTAAGCGGCGCGGTATTGAGGCGATTAACGATTGACGAAATGATAGTAGATCTGAAAGGGAGCAAGCGATGAGCAATACCATCATTCTGAATCTTGCCATGAGCCTTGACGGGTTTATTGCCGATGCCGATGGCGGCTATGACTGGATCGCGACTTCGGGCGACAGTCATCTGAACACAAATCTCCGGTGGAGCCACGAGCGGTTTTTGGAGCATGTGGCCGTTATTGTGATGGGAAAGCGGTGTTATGACCAGCAATTTCATAGTGAGTATAAAAATAAGCAGGTTTATGTGATCACTTCGCAAAAGCTGAGCGACTATGAGAATATCCACTTCATCAGCCCCGAAGAGGCGTGCGCGGAAGTCCACGAGCTAAAGCAAAAGGCGAACGGTGACATCTATTTTTTCCGCGGCGGCATAACGACTGATCCCATTTTAAAAGCCGGGCTGATTGATGAATACATCATCGGCATCATCCCCGTCATTCTGGGGAACGGCATTCCGCTTTTTCTGCAGGGAAATCCGACAGTGCCCCTGTATCTGACACACCATTATGTGGAGGATGGCGTTGTGATATTGCGGTATATTCCGCGAAAATCTGCCGACAAGGCAAACTAAGGGGATAAGGAGGCCGTATGAACGGGCAAAGCAGAAACAAGCTGGAAGTGGGCGCGCTGGTGGATATCGTGCTCAAAAAAGATCAGTCCACGGGTGCGCTTACGCGCGGGCGTGTGCAGCGTATCTTGACGAAAAGCGCTTCCCACCCGCACGGCATCAAGGTTATGCTGGATGACGGCCAGGTTGGCCGTGTCAAAGCCATTATCGGAAAAGAGGACTAATTATGAATTGGATAGACGCAATTAAAGCGCGCCGCTCGGTCCGGACTTATACCGGCCAGGTGCTCTCGGACACCCACCTCAAAAGCATTGAAACTGAACTCAAAAAACTGTCAGAGGCGCACGGCGTTCAGCTTACGCTGGTCAAAAACAACTTTCAGGGCAAACAGTTTGGCACCTATGGAATCATCAAAAACCCAGCTGCCTATATCGTCTGTGTCTGCCAAAACAAAAGGCCCGTGCTGCTTCAAGCCGGGATGGCGCTGGAGAGAGCAATTCTTATCTGCACCACGCTGGGCATCGGCACTTGCTGGCTGGGCGGTACGTTTAAGCGTGAAGAGTTTGGTTCCGCCATATCGGCAACAGGCTGTGATATCATCCCCGCCGTCGTAGCCGCCGGATACCCCAGCGAAAAAGAGAGTCTCATTGGCGGGTTGCTGCGCAAAGGTGCCAAGTCGGGCACCCGAAAGCCCTTCGACACCCTGTTTTTTGATAGCGATTTTTCACACCCGCTTTCTAAGGAGGATGCCTTTTCCGGTGCGCTGGAGATGGTGCGCATCGGGCCATCAGCCTCTAACAAGCAACCTTGGCGCGCCGTCAAAAACGGCGAGGGCTGCCATTTCTTCTTGGAGCACACCCCTGCCTATGCGGCAAGGTTCGCCTTTGATATGCAGCTTCTTGATATGGGCATTGCCATGGCACACTTCGAGTTGGCGATGGAGGTGGCCGGGAAACGCGGAACCTGGCAGATGCACGAAAAAAGCTTTGGAAATTTACCGCCAAACACAGAATATATCGCAACCTGGATTGTAACACAATAGCCTTGTGTAAACTAAAACGTGCCCGTGAATGGTGCGGATTAGGCGTAATTGGCGGGAGTAAATATGCTTTGCCCTAGAATAGCAAACGGAGCTGCCATAAGACAGCTCCGTTGCGGGTTCTTCTTTCTGGGAGGATACAGATCTCCCGGCAAGCATTTCATTCTGCTACGGATGAAAAAGCCGCCTTGCTGTTTAGTATGGATTGGACATCCACCCTTTACAGCATATATCCTCGAAAAGAAATATCCTCCCTCGCTATTGCTTTTTCCCCTTGTATACTGTAAAATAGACAAGCCGTATATATGATGATGGTTGGGTCCTGTGCGATTTCATGGTGTGAACCCTGTCAGATCCGGAAGGAAGCAGCAGTAAGCGCAAGTTGAGATGTGCTGCAGGGTAGCCCGGCTTGAATGTATGCGGTATTTCTTTTTTTGTTTTGATGCACGCAAGAGAGGATGTTAAAGAAGATGGAGCTGGAAATCATTCGTAAGGCCGATACCGAATTGGCGGATGCCATGGCGCTGGAACTAAAGAGGCAGCGGGAGCACATTGAACTGATCGCCTCGGAAAACTTCGTATCCGAAGCGGTGATGGCTGCCATGGGCACCCATTTGACGAACAAGTACGCCGAAGGGTATCCGGGCAAGCGCTATTACGGTGGCTGCGCCTATGTGGATATTGCGGAAGATTTGGCCCGGGATCGCGCTAAGGAGCTCTTCGGCGCGGAATATGCCAATGTACAGCCTCATTGCGGCGCTAATGCCAACCTGGCAGTGTATTTTGCCATGCTGGAGCCTGGCGACACGGTGCTGGGTATGGATCTGAGCAATGGCGGCCACCTGACTCATGGCAGCCCTGTGAATATTTCCGGTAAGTATTTCCATTTTGTGCCTTATGGGGTAGACCCTATAACGGAAATGATCGACTACGATAAGCTTCGGGAGATTGCTTTAGAATGCAAGCCCAAGATGATTGTGGCGGGCGCTTCCGCTTATCCCCGTGTGATTCACTTCGATAAATTCCGCGCCATTGCCGATGAAGTGGGCGCGTATCTGATGGTGGATATGGCGCACATCGCTGGCCTTGTGGCAGCGGGCGTCCATCCCAACCCCGTCCCTTTCGCGGATTTTGTGACCACCACCACCCATAAAACCTTGCGCGGCCCCCGTGGCGGCATGATTCTGTGCAAGGAAGAATATGGCAAAGCCATTGATAAGGCCATTTTCCCCGGCACCCAGGGCGGTCCTCTGATGCACGTTATCGCAGCCAAAGCAGTTTGCTTTAAAGAAGCGCTGGGAGACGATTTCAAGACCTATCAGCGGCAGATCGTGGCCAATGCCAAGGCATTGGAACGGGCATTTGTTAAAGAGGGTGTGAAGATGGTGTCTGGCGGTACGGACAACCACCTGATGCTGCTTGATTTATCCGAAACGGAAATGACAGGCAAAGAGCTGGAACGGCTCCTGGGCATTGCCAACATTACGGTGAACAAGAACACCGTGCCCAATGAAAAGCGCAGCCCTTTTGTAACCAGCGGCATTCGCGTGGGCACCCCTGCGGTGACCACCCGTGGCATGAAGGAAAGGGACATGGAGAAAATCGCTTCTTGGATCGCCAGAATTATTAAGGGCGGAGAAACCGAAGCCCAGAAAATTCAGGCAGAAGTAATTGAGTTCATGAAAGATTTCCCGCTTTACGAATAAGGGCAAATCAGTTATAATGTAAAAGGATAGAGGCGCGGGCTTCAAAAGTAGCTTGGTTGAGCCGCATGGGCGATGAAACCGGTGAAAGGGCTGTCCGCCGAAATGGCCGCAATATGCGTTGTGTGCCGTTGGTCGGTTGGAAAATATCTTGCCGATTGTCACGGGAGACCGTGGAGCGCTATTCTGCCAAAAGAACCAAAAGATATTTGGGGCAGTGTAGCAAAGACTACACTGCCTCTTTTGATTAAATTAAATGGAGGAATACACATGAAAAAGGTTTTATCGGTACTACTGGCAATGGTGTTGGTTTTGAGCGCCACGTCTGCCCTGGCGGCAGGCACCTTTAAGGTGGGCATGGAGTGCAACTATGCGCCCTTTAACTGGACCCAGGCGGAGCCCAGTGATTACGCAGTGGAAATTGAAGGCGGCGCAGGCTATGCGGACGGCTATGATGTGCAGATTGCGAAACTCTTGGCGGAAGGCCTGGGCCTTGAACTGGTGATTGTGAAAACCGAATGGGACGGCCTGCCCATGAGCGTAATGAGTGGGGTGACCGATGCTATCATCGCGGGTATGAGCCCTACGGCGGAACGGAAAGTATCCATCGATTTTTCTGATTTGTACTATACCAGCGATCTGGTGATTGTGGTTAAAAAAGAAGGCGCTTATAAGGAGGCCAAGACCTTGGCGGATTTCAGCGGCGCAAAGATCACGGGGCAGCTTAACACATTCCACTACACGGTCATTGAGCAAATTCCCGGCGTACAGCAGATGCCCGCTATGGATACCTTTCCGGCTATGACCATCGCCCTAAAGGCCGGCGCCATCGATGGCTATGTGGCAGAAAGGCCCGGTGCGGAAGCGGATGTGCTGGCCAACCCGGATTTGACCTACATTTTGTTCGAGGAGGGCTTCGCAGCTAGTGCGGACGATGTTTCCGTAGCGGTGGGGCTTAAAAAGAACAGCGAATACCTGGCAAAGATCAATGAAATTTTAGCCGGCCTCAATGAAGCCGACAGGCTGCAGCTGATGCTGGATGCGACCCTTAGACAACCCTTAAATCAAGAATAAAAGAGGCTGCATATGCCAACAACATTTTTTGGATGGGTTTGGTTTTTACTGGAGAAGTACGGCTCCCTGTTCCTCAAAGGAACAGGGATGACCTTGCTTGTGGCTATTTCCGGCACCTTGATCGGTTTTGCCATAGGCTTGTTGGTAGCCATTGTACGCACGATTCCCATGCCGCAAAAGGGGTTCGGGAAGAAGGCAGGACTAAAGGGTGCCCAATGGCTGATGGGTGTTTATATTGAAGTGTTCCGTGGCACGCCCATGATCGTCCAGGCCATGGTTATTTACTATGGGGCCATGCAGTACCTGAACCTTTCCATGCCTTATCTGACGGCGGCGATCCTGATCGTTTCGATCAATACCGGCGCATATATGGCAGAAATTACCCGGGGCGGCATTATTTCTGTGGATAAGGGGCAAAAGGAAGCGGCCACGGCCATTGGCATGAGCCACTGGCAGGCCATGATCCATGTGGTGCTGCCCCAGGCGGTTCGCAATATTATGCCTTCTATCGGCAACGAGTTTGTGGTAAATATTAAGGATTCCAGCGTGTTGAACGTGATTTCTGTTTCGGAATTGTTCTTTATGTCCAAGTCTGCGGCGGGCACTTATTTTAAGTATTTTGAAGTGTTTTTTATTACGGCCATTATCTACTTAATTTTGACGTTATCTGTGACGCGGATATTGCGCTTTATTGAAAAGAAAATGGACGGTAAAGAATCCTATACCATTTCCGGCTCCCAAACGGATAGTCACAGCCATATCAAGGTAACGGAGGGAAGGCAATGAGCGAAGCGATATTATCCATCCGCCATCTTGAAAAATGCTTTGGGGCAAACCAGGTACTAAAGGATATTTCCTTCGATGTGGCCCAGGGGGAAGTCATATCCATTATCGGTTCCTCCGGCTCGGGGAAAAGCACGCTGCTTCGGTGCATTAATTTTATCGAAGCACCTACCAATGGGCAGATTTTGTTTAAAGGGCAGAACGCCCAAACCCAGTGGAAGCGGGGAGAATACCACGCCAAGGTGGGAATGGTTTTTCAAAGCTTTAACCTGTTTAATAATATGACAGCCTTGGAAAACTGCATTTCCGGCCAAACCATTGTGCTCAAGCGCAATAAGACCGAAGCCAGGGAAAATGCCATGAAATACCTGGATCGTGTGGGCCTTGCACCGTATATCAACGCCCGGCCCAGCCAGCTTTCTGGCGGCCAGAAGCAGCGGGTGGCCATCGCCCGGGCCTTGGCCATGAACCCGGATGTGCTTTTATTCGATGAACCTACATCCGCTTTGGACCCAGAAATGGTAGGGGAAGTGCTTTGCGTAATGAAAGCCTTAGCCAATGAAGGCTTAACCATGCTGACAGTGACCCACGAAATGGGCTTTGCCAGGGATGTAAGCCATCGGGTCATCTTCATGGATGGTGGGGTGATCGCCGAAGAAGGCAAGCCGGAGGATATCTTCACCAACCCGAAGCAGGCCAGGACAAGGGAGTTTCTATCCCGGATACTGGGGGCATAAAGATGAACCTGAGCGCCAGCTTTTCAGAGGCTGCCAAAGGGCTTTTCGATTGGACGGAAAATCCGGCGATTAAACACAAAATTTTAAAAGATTTTTTTAATGCGCCTTGTGAATGTTATCATGAGGCGTTTTTGCAAAGTGATATTGTGAATGAATTATACCGGGAACAGGAGCCGGACGGGAACTGGGGCCCTTTAAACAGCAAGGATTATAGCCGGAAAGCTGTTTTCCCTACCACCTTTGTAGCCATTGAGCGGTGCCAATATATTGGCCTCACCCTCGAAGACCGGGGTATTCTTTTGTGTGCTCTAGACTATTTGGAGGATCTTTTGCAGGACCGCAATACCCAGGTACTGTATAACCGCAACGAGCGGGCCATTCCTTGGCAAATGGCGGATGTCGCTACCTGCGCGGAGCGGCTTAAGCCCCAAAACCCACTATGCGACAGGCTGTATTTTGAGTGGCTGTATATCATAGAACGGGCATTTGAAACCGGGGAATACGATTATGAGCAGGATAAAGCTGCCCAGCATGAGGTACTGGGTACGCGTGAAAAGCGGCTGGTGCCGCTGAGAATCAAACTAATTTTAAGCCGCCGGGAAAACGTAAGCCCTAAGCTGGAAGAGGCGTTGTTGCATTATTTCGGCAAGCATGCTTATGAGAATGGCCATTTCTGGGAGGAAGCCGCGTGCAAGCTGCCGGAAAGCTTCCAAAACAATAAAATGCGCCGGTGGTTTCCGGGCTTTAACTATATTGGGCAATTCAAAGGATCGAAAATTTACCTTGAAAATGTGGTGGCATTTTTAATGGAAAGCCGCAATAAAATGGGCCTGTGGGATTATGGCAGCCAGATCAAAGACCCATGGGGGTATTTCGAATACTTTCAAACAGGCCGGGTTACAAAAGAAACCCGTATGGCAGATTGCAGCATGGAAGTGCTAAGTTTCTTAAACACATACATGAATAATCTATAGCGCCTTCTTTGGACAGAGAGAACAAGGGGCCTTTCTTTCAGCTGAAAGAAAGGCCCCTTGCATTATCTATATACCGAAATTAAAACATCGGGATTACGCCGCCGGCATAGGCTTCATTGGTGAGCATATATTCTTTAACCTTATCGCTTTGCAAAACGGTCTTTAAGGCAGCGACGAAATCGCTGTCGGCATCTTCCGGGCGGACAACGACGTAGTTGGCATAAACCTGAGCGGATTCGCCTTCGATAGGCTCCAGGAAGAGGGCGTCAGCGGCGGGGGAGAGGCCGGCGCCAATGGCGAAGTTGCCATTGATAACAGCCAGATCGGCATCTTCCAGGGTGGCGGGGAGGGTGGAAGCTTCCACTTCAAGAATGTTCAGCTTCTTGGGGTTATCGATGATATCCAGAACGATCAGGCTGGATTCGGGGGTAGCGTCCTTCGGAAGGGTGATCAGGCCGGCGTCCTGCAACAGGAAGAGGGCCCGGGTTTCGTTGGAAGGATCGTTGGTGATGGTGATGGTAGCGCCATCGGGAAGATCGGCCAGGGATTTGGTTTTGCCGGCATAGATGCCATAGGGCTCATAGTGTACGGGAACGGCGGCGATAAGCTGTTCGGATTCCGATACGGTGGCGTTGTAGGCATTTAAGTAAGGCATATGCTGGAAGTAGTTGGCATCCAACTCGCCATTGGCCAAGGCCGGGTTGGGCAGGGGGTATTCGGTAAAGGTAATAATATTCAGTTCAAAGCCCAGGGCTTTTAAATCTTCCGTAACCAGTTCGAGAACTTCCTGGTGAGGGGAGGGGGTGGCACCAATGGTAACGGTCTTGAGGGCGTCTGCGCAGGCGATGGTGAAAGAGAAGGTCAGGGCAAGGGCAAGAACCAGAGCGAGAAGTTTTTTCATGGGATAGGTCTCCTTTCAAAATTAAATACTTGGGTTACCGGCGGCGGTGATCCAGGGCCTTAGTGAGCTTGGAGCCGCCCACTTGGAAAAACTGAACCAGGATAACTAAGATGATGCTGGCGGCATACATAAGGGTGTATTCACGGCGGTTAAGGCCGTAAGCAATGGCGATCTTGCCAAGACCATCGCCGCCCGCCGCTCCAGACATGGCTGTGTAGGCCAGAATGGTGGTGATACAGATAGCAAAGCCATTAACCAAGGAGGGAACAGCTTCGGGCAAAAGCACCTTGGTGATGATCTGCCACGTGCTGGAGCCCATTGAATTGGCGGCTTCGATAACGCCTTCATCCACTTCTAAGAGGGACCCTTCCACCATACGGGCCACATAAGGGAAGGCCGAGACAGTGAGGGGGAAAATAACAGGAACAGTGCCAATGGCGCTACCCATGACCACTCGGGTTACGGGAAAGAGCATCACCAGAAGAATAATAAAGGGGACCGAGCGCAAAAGGTTCACAAGGCCGCCCAGAACGGTGTTTAAGGTAGGCATAGGCTTGATGTGGCCCTTGCGGGTAATGACCAGCAGAACGCCTAAAGGCATACCTATGAGGTAGGCGAAAAAGGTGGCGGGGAGAGTCATCAGAAGGGTATCCAGGGTTCCTTGCCATAAAAGTGGCCACATTTTGCTCCAACTCATGATTGATACACCTCCTCTGCGGCCAAGCCCGTTTCTTTTAAAAAGGTAAGGGCGGATTGGCGAATGGTGATATCATCAGGCGGTTGAATAAGCATCTGGCCATAGCATACGCCGCCCAGACTGCGCATATCCGCGGAGATAATGGATACGGGAACACCCAGGTGCAGGATCAATTGGGCGATAACGGGCTCCATCAGCTGTTTGCCATCGAACACCACGCGAAGGAGAGGGCCTTTGATATCCAGGGTCTCCTGTTCTGGGGTGATGATCCCGAAGAGCCGCTTGCCAGCCTTGGATTTGGTGTGAGTGAAAACCTCATCTACGCTGCCTTCCTCTGCGATGCGGCCACCGTCTAAAATGGCTACCTGAGAGCAGATTTGGCGGATCACTGCCATTTCGTGAGTAATGATGATTACCGTAATGCCCAAATCCCGGTTGATGTCCTGCAAGAGCTTTAAGATGGATTGAGTGGTGAGTGGGTCCAGGGCGGAGGTGGCTTCGTCGCATAAAAGCACTTGAGGGTTGGAGGCAAGGGCCCTGGCAATGGCTACCCGCTGTTTCTGGCCGCCGGATAACTGGGAGGGGTAAGCGTTGGCCTTGTCTTCCAAGCCGACGATCTTTAAAAGGGCTTTGACCTGCTGATCGGCTTTGGGGCCGGAGATTCCCTCGATTTCCAGTGGGTAGCGGATATTTTTGAATACGGTTTTTTGCATTAATAAGTTGAAGGATTGGAAGATCATCGAAACGGATTTACGCATCTTGCGCAGGTCCTTGTTATTCAACGCTAAAACCTTTTGGCCGTTAAATAGAATCCTGCCATCGGTAGGGGTATCCAGCCGGTTGATGCAGCGAATCAGGGTGCTTTTGCCTGCGCCGGAGAGACCGATGATGCCGTAAATATCCCCTTTGCGAATTTGGAGGCTTATGTTTTCAAGAGCAACCACTTCACCATCGGCTACGGGGTAGACCTTTCTGACATTTTGAATATCGATGACGACAGGCTGCTGTTCACGAGAGAGGTTTTCTAAAGCTGCCATACTGTTCGCCTGCCTTTCTTAAAACATACTAACCAGGTATGAATTGGGGCTGATGTGGCACATGATACACCAATTGAAAATGGTTGTCAAGAGGAAAGCCATAAAAACATACCAATTTGCTATGTTAATTTTTTGTGACAAAATTTGAGGCTTGCCAAAGGGTTGTGAATGTGTATACAATAAGAGAGCAAAATTCCCGAATTTTCGCACAGGAAAGGGGCAAGGTTAATGGGAAAGAGACGGCTGGTGGCTTTCATTGTAATGGCCGCGATGCTTTTTACGATGGCTTTGGGCGTATATGCCGAAGAAGAATTGAAGCTGGTAACCGTGCAAGCGCAGGAGGATAGCGCATACGGTGTGCTTGAATACGGCGTGGACGGGGAGGCGGTAACCGCCCTGCAAACCAGGCTGATGGCGCTGAATTATTATTCGGGGAACATATCCGGCCGCTACCGTGAAGGCACCAGGGACGCGGTGAAGCAGTTCCAACGGGATTTTGACCTGAGCGAAACAGGTATTGCCGATGCGAAAACCCAGGAAATGATTTTTAGCGCCAAGTACCGGCCATTGAAATACGGCTCCTCTGGGGATGATGTAAAGGCCCTTCAGGAAAGGCTGACAGAGCTTAAGTATTACCATGGCAAGATCAGCGGGAATTACCTAGAGGGCTCTACTTCGGCCATTACCACGTTTCAGGCCAAGCATGGTCTTGAAGCCACCGGAAAAGCGGATACAGCCACCCAGGAACGGCTGTTTTCAGATTCGGCTTTGGCCAAGGATGAAATCCAGCAGGCAGCAGCAGAGCTGCCCGGAGATGAAGAAATGGTGATCACCGGGGACGGGGAAGAGTTGCCCGATTTTGAAGCCCTGAACAAGGATTATCAGAAGAAATTACAGCGGGGCAGCACGGGTACAATTGTGAAAGAGGTGCAGAACCGTTTAACAGAGCTGGGTTTTTATACGGGTCCCATTTCTGGGAATTTTATGAACCAGACCCAGACGGCCACCAAAGCCTTCCAGACTCATAACGGACTTACCTCCGATGGGGTAATTGGCGAGGATACCTGGAACGCGTTGTTTAACGACGCCAATGTGGTAACTGCCGCTTCTACGCCCCGGCCTACCCCGGAACCCACGCCTGTGCCTTATGCCATGACGGTGGACGTTAAAAACCAGGTGACCACCGTTTACGGAAGGGATGAGCAGGGAAATTACACCAACATTGTTCGGCAGATGATCTGCTCCACAGGCACCAAATCCAACCCCAGCGATCTGGGGGATTGGACATTGGATGGCCGAACGGCACGCTGGTGCTATTTCCCCAAATGGGGTTCCCATGCCCAGTATTGGACAAGGATTAATAAATCCATCGCCTTTCATTCGGTAATATACAACTCTGTTAATACCATGGATCTTTCGGTGGGTTCTTATAAGGCGTTGGGTACCAGGGCGTCCCACGGGTGTATCCGCTTGCTGGTAAGCGATGCCAAATGGGTGTATGAAAACGTGGGAAAGGGAACCATTGTAACCATACGGGATGATTTGCCTGCTGATGAAGAATTGGCAAAGTCCCTGCAGCCTCCGGCGTTGAACCGCAGCAACATGTTGCCCCAATCCACCCCTGAGCCGACACCTGCTCCCAGCTACGTTTCCGGTACCTTGCCAAACGATATGAGCAAGACCTTAAAAGCCGGTTCCAGCGGCGAAGAAGTATATTATTTGCAAATGAAGCTAAAAGAACTGGGCTATTATACGGGCAGCGTCACGGGTAGCTTTTATAGCGGCACCAAAGCGGCAGTACAGGCTTTCCAAAAAGATCATGGCCTGCAGGCCGATGGGGTGGCTGGACCCAATACCTTAAAGAAAATATACGAAAACGAACTGGCGACGCCGGAGCCTACGGCAGCGCCGATCCCCATGCCAACATAGAATAAGGGCATCACAAAAAGAACTGCCAAAGGCACGGCCCTTGGCAGTTCTTTTTGTGATGCCCTTGTTTTGTTTTCATTATCATTATCCGTAGGTTTTGGTAAGCGTGAAGTAGTATCCCCATAGGTAGTAGGTTACCACCACTTGCCGCACGGTGTGGGCGTCTTTATTGGCAAGGACAGTGGCGGAAATCTGCCCGGTGCTTCTTTGGAGCACAGTGATCACATCGGGGGTAAGGGTTTGCAGTACATCTCCCTGGACGGGCACGATCTGCACCTCTACCATTTCTGCGGGAATGAAAGCATTGTTGGTGAGCTTTACAGCATAGGTATTGAATACATATTGATCGATTTCGCCTAAGGGCGTGGCATCGAAAACCGTACCGATTGCGGTACCGTTGGCGATGCCATTTTTGTATTCATTGAAATGATCTTCATACTGGCTGGCAGGATAGCTGGTCATGGAAATGGAATCGATGGAAATATTGGTATTCAAAAAAAGATAGACACCACTACCGATCAGGGCCAGGAGAACGATCACCAGGATCCACGCAACATACTTCATACAAAAACGCCTCTCTTACTGGGATAGGATGCGGTTCATTTCTTCGATCATTTCGGCATCCTTTAAGCTAAATTTGAACTCCACCCGGCGGGACTGCTCCATATTTACAGAGCCATCCACATTGTAAACCGGGGAAGAATAGCTGCGGCCTGTGGAGGTAAGGATGCCCTGAAGGGTTTCCCGCTGCTGGGAGGTAAGCCCTGGCATGCCAAGGCAATATGTGACCACCGCCAGAGCGCGTTTCTGACTTAATTCCAGGTTCATTAAGAAGGTGCCGTTGGTATCCGTGTGGCCTTCAATAATGATGGCCCCCAGGTAATCGCTGTATTCAGGACGCAAAAGAACCGACAGGTAAACCGGGATAAAGGTGTCTAAGAGCGCTTTGCCAGAATCTTTGATCTTGGCGTCGCCACTATCGAAAAACACGGTGCTTTCCACCTGAATATTACCTGTAGCCGAGTCTACCTTGGCTTTGATGCTGGAATCCGACAAGGTAGCGCTTAAATCCTGAATGATGCGGGTTCGTACACCCAAAAGGGTATCCAGTTTGCTTTGTTGGCTGTCCAGTGCTTCTTTCTGTGTGGAAACCAGGGTGGCGGCGTCGTCCAGCTGGATTTGCTGCTGGGATAAAAGAATCTGGGCAGCTGCTAGGGTGGTTTCTTGCTCGGAGAGCTTTGCCTGGCTTTCTTCCAGTTGCCGCTGGCTATCGACCAGGGTGATCTGGGCGCTGCGCAGCTCCGCTTCGCGCTCTTCCAGGGTTTTTTGCTGGGATACCAATTGGGTTTCCTGGGCGGTCAGGGTGGTTTGCTGTTGGGCCAGCTCGGAGGTTTTCGTTTCCAGCATCAAAAAATACTGGTAGAGGCTGTAGCATAGGATCAGAACGAAAACCAACAGCATGGCGGCCATCATATCGGAATAGGATATCCAGCTGGAACCGCCGTCCATACGGCCTGGGCGCCGGGAATGTCTGCGGGATAGGTTGGCCATCTGTTACGCCTCCTCCGCCGCGGCAAGGGTTTTCTGAATATCCGCCATGGTTTTTTGCAGCTGGGAGTAGGCTTCCATTTGGCCTTTTTCCGAAGATGAGGCAGCAGCCAGCTTGTCCGCCTTGTCGGAAAGAACCCGGAGCATATCGTGGGTGTTTTCTTCGAACATGCCAATGGCCCGGGAAAGTCCTTCGGTGACGTTTTCAACGAAGGAAGAATAGCTTTGGGAGAGGAGGGTAGAGGAATCCTTGAAAGCGCTGGTAGCTACGCCGATTTCGTTTGCACTGGATTGCCCCTGAACCTTGATGCCATTGAGGATTTCGTCGCTGAAGGTGGTGTATTCCCTTAGGCCCTTTTCCAGCTTTGCCTGGGAATCGTTCAAGGTTTGGACACAGCGGGTCTGCTGCTCCTGAGCCTGATGCATTTTAGAAATAAGCTCGGAGGTTTTTTCCTTAAATGCCTTGTCCTCTTCTCCGGCTTGATTCAAAGCTTGGATGTAGGTTTCGAACCGGGCGAGAATTTCGTTGGAAGACATATGCAGGGTCTGCATATCTGTTACCAGGCTGCCTGCTGCAGAAAGGGAAGCCTGGAGGGTTTCGTTGGATAGAATGGTGTTTTGGTTTACTTCTGTCATGGTTTTGCCAAGAGCCAAAAACTGGCCGGAAAGGGATTCGTTCATTTTAACGATAAAATGGGTGGCGATGCGGCCAATGCCATCCACCTGTTCCCTGGTAGCGGCGGCAATAAAACGGTCCATGGATTGGGTAACAGGCACCATGGAGCGGGAGATGGCTGTTTCGATGCTGCCAGCCACCTTTGTTGACATATCTTCGGATACGTTGTGCAGTAAGACGTTGCGGTCCTGGTTCTGGCAAATTAGCTGCACAGAATCGTCAGGGGCCCGGCATAAGGCCAGCTGACAAAAGGCATCGGAAAACCCGTCGATGGCTTTAAAGGCGCGGCCCACTACGATGCGGTAAATAACGTTAAAAGCAAGGGAACAGGTAATACCCGCCACGGAAGTGGCGAAAGCATAACTCATGCCGTCCAGCAAGGTGGGGATAGCGGCGATCAGCTTTTCCGCGTTGGTAAAATCCACCCCGGCTAAGCCGTTCATCAGCCCGATAAATGTGCCCAAGATACCAAGGGACGTTAAAAGGCTGGGTACCAGCTCTGCGAAGGAACCGTTCCCCGGTGTATGCACAACCGTATCGTCGTTAATGTAATCATCAATGTTTAAGGACAGGCCACGATAGGTAAGCTGATCCGCGTTAAATAGGAACCGCTGCCAGCTGCCCTGCAGGGCGCGGCCTAAAAACCGGGGCTCCTTCCAGGCGGGGGTTTCACTGCCGGCATGCTTTTCCAAGCGGCGGACGCCGCGCTTAAGAGCCGAGCCGGTGCGGATGACCGGGGCAACGCATTTCATGAAACCAACAATGGTAATCAGGGCAATCGCCACATAGACAAGGGAATCCACCAATGAGGGAAGCTTAGCCAGAATGCTATTTAAAATCTCCAAAGATTTCACCACCAATTTAAATTGCTTCCATATATCATACCTTATTTTGGCTGGATTGTAAATCGTTCATCAAGTCATGTATTCAACGTGCCTTAGGGGGATTTTCCTGCCAAATGCCCAAAAAAATATGTTTTTTATGTGTTTTCTGTGATATTTTACCTTTGTTGGCTTGATTAAAAAACAACAATCCGCTATAATTTATCATAATATAAACCCAATTTGATGGAGGGTTGCATATGCCGCAACGGTCTGTAAGCGATAGCATCGCAGCAAGGGACACGACATACGAATTGGCGAAGAACCTATTCAACGTAATGCCGGTGTTACGTAAAAGGATTGTGTACAGCGAAACTACGCAAGAGAAGACAAATTTGCCTTTAAGCCATACCCAGGTGCTGTCGGCGCTGTTTAATAATGGTATTATGTCCATGAGCGATATTTCCCAACAGCTTGATATTGCCAAGCCAAACATTACCCCCATTATCGACAGAATGGAAGTCCAAGGGCTGGTGAAACGCTGCCGCAATGAGGCGGATCGGCGTATGTGTATGGTAGAAATGACCGCGCGAGGCGAAGAATGCTATACGTCTATTCGCCATTCCATTGTGGAAGGTGTGGCCAAGTGGTCCACCAAGTTTACAAAGAACCAGATTCGGGAATTGAATAGCAGCCTTGAAACCATTATGCGCTTGGTCAAAGATTAATGGCCATGCGAGTGTAAAACGTGTCGTTGGATAAAACTGCACGTTTTTTTCATACTAATTCATAGGTGATTAGTATGTTGTTTGGGTTACTATTTTTACTTTTTTTTATTGCTGTCACGCCGGTGTGCCTTCGGGTGGACGGGGCGGTGAAAGATGGGTTTACGGGGGCCATAACCTTCAGTGTCTGGGGGATTGGAAAAACCATACAGATCGGCTCTGCCACGGATGAACGGGGCAGGGTGGTTTTTCAATACTATTTATCTGGCAGCCCCAAACGCCATAACCGGGAAGCGGGGGATGCGCTGATTGGCGCAATGGGGTGGATTCAAGTTTATATGAAAGGAAACTTAGTAAGGCGGCTGGCTCAAAAAACCATTCATGTGCTAAAAATTCGCGGGGTACTGCGGATAAGCCTTCAGGATGCGGGCAAGACGGCGTTGATTAGCGTGGCGGCCCAGGAGTTGGTGAAGGAGCTAAGCCGGTATTTGAAAAGGCGGGGCATTGACCATACTATTCGGGCTTGGCCGGATTTTACGTTTAAAGGCAGTGCTATCCAAGGCAGCGGTATATTGTTTGTGCGCTTGGGGAACCTATTTTTGCTGGGCGCGATGATGGCGATATTGGTCCGTCGCGCGAAAAAAGCAAAGGAGGCAGCGCAATGGAACACCCAATTGGAAACATGATGAAAACCACCATGGAAAATATTAAGGACATGGTGGATGTGAACACGGTTATCGGCGAACCCATCGTTTGTGCCAACGATTCAACGATCATCCCCGTATCCCGGGTATCCTTCGGGTTTGTAGCCGGGGGCGGAGAGTATTCCGGCAGCGATAAAAGCCGCAGCAAAACCATGCCCATGGAGGATCCCCTTCCTTTTGCAGGGGGCTCTGGCGCCGGGGTATCGGTGCAGCCAGTGGGTTTTTTGGTGGTAGGGAAGGACAGCGTGAAGATGCTCCCCGCCCAAACCTTTACTGTAGCTGACCGGATGGTGGAGCTTTTACCCCAGGTAATGGAGGATGTAAAGGGGCTTTTCGGGGACAAGGAAGAGGGGAAGGCCACCAAACTGGAAAGGGGCGAAACCCTCCAGTGAAAAGGCTTATTGCATGCCTGCTATTGCTGATGATGCCGCTTTGTGCTTTTGGTGAGGAAGAAACGGAAGAAGTCTTCGCCTCCTCGGCCAAGGCGGCCGTTTTAATCGAGAGCCAGTCCGGGCGGATTCTATACGAAAACAATGCCTATCAGCCTTTGCCCATGGCTTCTACCACCAAGGTAATGACCGCCCTTCTGGCCCTGGAATACGGAAAGTTGAATGAAACCGTTACGGCTGGGAAAAACGCCTTTGGGGTGCCAGGCACCAGTATCTATTTATCTTTAGGTGAGCAAATGACGCTGCGGAACATGCTCTATGGCCTGATGCTGGCCAGCGGCAACGACGCGGCGGTGGCCATTGCGGAGCATATTGGCGGCACGGTGGATGGCTTTTGCCAGATGATGACCCAAAGGGCCAAAGAACTGGGCTGCAAAGATACGTTGTTTAAAACCCCTCATGGCTTGCCCAATAACGAACACCATACCACAGCCTACGATTTGGCACTGATTGCCAGGGAGGCCATGACGCACCCGCTATTTAGGGAAATTGTCTCCACCACCAAGGCCAATATTCCTTGGGAGGGTCGGACCTATGACAGGGTGCTTAACAACAAAAACCGGCTGTTGACGGATTATGAAGGGGCAACCGGCATTAAAACAGGTTACACCAAGGCCGCCGGCCGCTGTCTTGTTTTTTCTGCGCAGCGGGAGGGCATGGAAGTCATTGGTGTGGTGCTTAACTGCGGGGATTGGTTTAATGAAGCTGAACGGATCATGGACAGCGGATTTGAAAACTATCACTATGTATCCTTTATGGAAAAGGAAAAGCTGATTCAAACCATTCCTGTTATAAACGGGGAAAAGGAGCAGCTTGAGGCCATTTTAGGAAAAGACTTGGGCGGGGTATTTGAAAAAACACAAACACCTACACTACAGGTGGAGCTGCTGGAAGATATTACAGGCGGAGTGGAACAGGGCCAGCAGCTGGGAGTAGCCCGGCTTTATGAAAACGAAATTTTGATTGACGAGGCGCCCATCATCGCCAAGGAGACAGTGAAGGAACGTACGTTTCGCCGAAACATCGAAAGAACCCTCAAAAAGTGGTTATCTGATCAATGGTAATACCATTGCCCATGTATTGGCAGGCTTGTATTTTGCTTTATTTTTTGGTATGCTGATCTGGATGTGGCGGCGGCTGTTTAGAACCTACGGTTAGCCCCGCATACACTGCATGTTTGGGTGAAATTAAGTGTTCCATATTAAACCGATGAAAAGCGGCATGGAAAGGCTGTATAACCAGATCGACAACCGTTATCTGGTGGGGGAAATGGTATCCTTGAAGGTAGGGCACACAGGCTTTAAATTAAGCTACCATGCCATGCAAAAAGCCCAGTGGCTCACCCCCCCTGTGGATGACCGCTTTACCCCGGAGGAACTGATCCAAAGCCGAGATACGGTATGTTATTTTGCCTTGCAGGATGAACAGGTGGCCGGGCAGCTTGTGCTGTTTGAAAACTGGAACCATCTTTGCATGGTGCAAAACATTGGGGTAGATGCCCGTTTTCGCCGCCAGGGCATCGGCAAAGCATTGATCGATACGGCTTGCGATTGGGCAAAGCTTCATGGTCAAAAGGGCCTAATGGCCCAGACCCAGGACAGCAACCCCATTGCCTGCCAATTTCTAGAATCGGTAGGGTTCACATTGGGCGGGGTGGACCAGTTGCTGTATACGGCTATGCCGGAGCAGCAAAATCGGCCCCAGACGCTGAAGGATTCAGCCCTGTTTTTCTACAAGCTGTTTTAGGAGAGGAATAAATGCGTTTACAAAAGTATTTGGCCGAATGTGGCGTGGCTTCCAGGCGGAATGCCGAGAAAATGATCGCGGATGGGAAAGTGGCCGTTAATGGCAAGATCATTACGGAAATGGGCGTCCAGGTGGAACCGGGGGATGAGGTACTGGTGAACGGCATAAGGGTAGAGCAAGAAAGTGAAAAGCACTATCTTATGTACCATAAGCCCATGGGTGAAGTAACCACTGCTACCGACCCGGAAGGCCGCCCTACGGTCATGGATAAGTTCAAAGATTACCCTGTAAGGCTGTACCCCGTAGGCCGCCTGGATTTCGACAGCGAAGGCCTGTTACTGTTGACTAACGACGGGGAACTGACGCAGAACCTTCTTCACCCCAGCCGGGAAGTGGATAAGGTGTATTTGGCCAAAGTGTCCAATAAATTATCGTTGGAATCGGTGCGCAAGCTTCGGGCCGGGGTCATGGTGGGTGACCATATGACTTCCCCCGCAAAAGTACGCATTATAAGGGAAGAAGCCTTTGCTACCGTGGTGCTGGTATCTATCCATGAAGGGCGCAACCGCCAGGTGAGGCAAATGTTCCAGGCTGTAGGCCACCAGGTGGTACTATTGCGCCGGGTGCAGTTCGGGCCATTGCAGCTGGGGGATTTGCAGCGTGGCCAGTGGCGGCGGCTTACAAATGAAGAAATAGCCAAGCTGAAGAGTCTGAAAGATGAGATTTGAGTTGAGAAGCGCCCGGTATTTAGCTCAGGATACCTTGTGCAGGGTGATCGGGCCTGGAGATACAGTGATTGATGCCACCATGGGCAATGGCCACGATACCTTGTTCTTGGCGCAGCTGGTAGGGGAGGGCGGCCATGTTCACGCCTTTGATGTACAAAAAAGCGCTGTGGACAGCACCTGTCATAGGTTAAATGAAGCGGGTGTGGAAAAGTGTTGCAGCCTCTATTGCGCTGGCCATGAAACCATGGGAGAGATAGTGAAAGGACCTGTGAAGGCTGTGGTGTTTAACCTGGGGTGGCTTCCCGGTGGGGATAAAACCATTACCACCCGTTTGAGTACCACCTTGCAGGCGGTAGAAGCCGGGCTTGAACTGCTGTGCAAGCAAGGGGTAATGACCATTTGTATCTATCCTGGTCATGAAGAAGGGGACAGGGAGCGGGACGCGCTGCTTAAGCTTGTTTCGGAATTGAGGCCTCAAAAATATAACGTCTTGCATCAGCGATTTTTGAACGCGGGCCTTGGTGCGCCGGAATGTGTGGTTATACAGAAACAATGAGTTTGGATTTGCGTCCAAACTTTTTTATTTTGTATCCATGAGATTTGCTATGGCTAAAACGTTTTGTAAGTGAATGATCATTCAAATGAGGGAGGGATGGAAGTGGAAGACAAGGTTTTCGCCAGAGAACTAATGGCATCTCTTCCAGCCCTATACCGAATCGCCAGCAGTATTTTAAAGCACCACGCCGACGGGGAGGATGCGGTGGCCCAGGCGTTTGAAAAGGCTTGGAAAAACAGAAGTAAAGTGTGGGATGGAGCCTTGCGGCCTTGGGTTACCAGAATATTGGTGAACGAATGCCGCAATATTCAGCGGCATCGGATGCGGGTGTTTCCAACAGATGTAATAAATGAAAGCAGCCAGGAAACAGACATGTCCCTTAAGGATGCCGTAGAAGCCCTGCCGGAAAAGCTGCGTACCATTTTCCTGCTTAAGTACATGGAAGGCTATTCGGAAAAAGAAATCGCCAAGGCCCTGGGTTTGCCCCAGAGCACCATTCGAGGGCGGCTTGAACGGGCGCGGCAGAAATTGAAGCAAGAACTGAATGCATAAGGAGGTAAGCCCATGGATTTTAACGATATTTCTGAAAAAAACCTTCAGGCGTTGTATGGCAAGCCCCCTGTATCTTTAGAAAAGCGATGCGAGACGCTTATAAGCAAGGAGGGTGTGCCTGTGAAGCATTTTACAAGAACGATGGCTATCGTGTTAGCTACGATGGTTTTATTATTGAGTGTGGCAGTGGCAGCGGGGCCAAGCGTATTCAGCTGGCTTTATGAAAACGAGCCAAAGCAGGAACGTTTTCTGGCTCTTGAAGAGATGAGCCAGCCTATGGAAACCACGTTTGTTGTAAAGCCCGCACAAGGGTTCGAAGGTGCAGACGTCGCGGTTACCATAACCAATGCCTATTACGATGGCACGCAAATCTATATTGGGTACCGGACCCAATACGCGACGCATGAAGATTATTTCACGCCCATAGGCCGCCGGACAGGGCACACGTATGAGGCGGAAGCTATGGATTTTTCTTACCCGGAGGTGCAAAGAACCAAAGAGCAGCACCTGAAATCAAACGAAAGTGCCAGCATAGCTGTTTTTGACGCATGGATTTTGGGTTGCAATTTGCCTGACGGAAAAGAACTGCAGGTGGCACAGAGCCATAGCAGAGCGGTGGAAGATGGCCAAAGTGTGGGCTACTGCCGTATTAGTGTACCCAAAACCGTTGCGGCAGAATACCCGGAAGAGATAACGGTTAGCCTGGTTGCTTATTATCGTGAAAGCAGATATCACTTTGAAAATGGCATATATCACGAAGGAACCAATGGAATCGCCCTTAGTTCTTCCCAGCAGGAGATTGTGATCCCGAAAACGGAAAGCACCACCCAGGCAAAAGGATTTGATGTAAGCCCAAATGGCCTGGAGGCCCATGTGGATGTGATGGAAACCCAGGTGGATAAGCGGATTGTTATTACGGTTTTGAAAAGCCCTACTGCTAAGGAGCTGGGGATTCGAACCGACGCAAAGCTGGATGAGTTCGTGGCTTATGATGCCGATAAGGATTTACCCTATGAAGGATACTTTGGGGACGCCTACTACACTGGGAAGGATCAAGACGGAAATAAGATGTACGAGGTGACTATTGGCGATAGGGATTTTAAAGGCAAGGTTCTTCTAAAGCCCAGATATAGCTATAAAGAACAGGGAGACTACGGGTTTACGCAATCCATTGCAGTAACGGAATGCAATTTCGTGATCGATTTAAGTGAATAGGCGCACAGTGAAAAGCTTGGCTTCCAATATGGACTGTACCCTGACCAATAGACAGAAAAAAGAAGAGCCTATCGTAGAAAATCAATGAATTACGCGGCCTTACTCCTGATTTCAAAAGGAGTGAGGCCGTCTTTCAGGTTAATGCGCTCAAAGTTGTAGAAATGAACGT
>JAVBTR010000060.1:0-93176 GCA_031556065.1 Eubacteriales bacterium
AAATCGGAGGACCGCGGTCCTCCGATACCTCCTAGGGTTTGTTGATGGTCTGAGGGCTGCGCACCAAAAGGTGCGCAGCCCTCAGGTTAAAGGGATTTATTTGCTGTTGAGAGCATCATAAGCAGCAGTGCGTTCGTCGATAATCGCCTGGCCGCCGGAAGCGAGGTAATCCGCCATGCCTTCATCGAATATCTTATCGAAATCTTCAACAGAAGCGGCTACGGCCTGGTCAAGCATAGCATCGCGTTTTTCTTTTAGAGCCGGGCCCACGCCTTCTTCGGCTGCGATTTGGCCAACGCCGGCCTTCTTGCCGAAACGAGCGCCGTTAAAGTTGACTTCTACGGCACGCTGGATCAGAGCAGGATCAACACCGGGGTAGCTCTGTGCCAGTGTCTTGGCATTGGTTTCATCATCGCCAAGATAATAGCCGTTAACGGTGATGGTGTAGTCGATGTTCTTGCCGGAGTTGAAGATGTGAGGCGCAACAGCGGGGAGGATTTTAATAACGCCATCTTCTTGAACTTCGTGAGTAATGCCTTCGGTGCCGAGCTGGAGGAAGTAGAGATTTTCAGGAGCGCTGATCCAATCCAAGTACAGCAGAGAAGCCAAGGGTTCATCGTTGGTGGAGGGGAAGAACACCTTGCGGTCCACGGAAGCGGGCAAGTATTTTACGATGTCGCCTTCGGCATTGGTGAAGCAATCCACGGCTACATAGATTGCATCCTCACCGGCGATGGCTTTAAGCATTTGGTGAATGGAGATATCCCCATTGCGGTAGGGGTAATCCATGTTGTGCTGGAAGGAGCCAACATAGCCGGCCTTCATCATATCGTCTTCGGTGGAATCGCCGTCGGGATACAGAGCGAAGTTCTTCCAAAGCAGACCTTCGTTGTACCACTTGTTCAACAGACGCACGCCTTCTTTAATGTTCGGGAACAAGAATTGACGATCGTCAAATTCAGCGATATAACGCTCTCTATCGGAGAAATCAGAGGGTACAAAGGAGGAGAGAATCAAGTTTGCACGCCAGCCGATATCATAGCTGGTGGAGAAGGGAACCATTTTGTCAGCATCGGTGCCGAGAAGCAGTTCAGCGTTATCCCGGAAGGCCACCAGCATGGCTTCGAATTCGGCGGTAGTGGTGGGTTCTGCAATAGCCAGCTTATCCAGCCAATCCTTGCGGACGAAGGTAACGATACGGTTTTGATCCTTCAAGTAAGCTTCGATGTTCCATAGCGTACCGGTATTGGGATCCAAATCGTAGTAGATGTTATAGTCGCCCAGCAGATTATAGAGGTTGGGCAGCAAATCCTTATATTCTTCGAATAAGGGAACCAGATCGATCACAGCGCCCATGTTGCCATAAGTGTTAATGGCGTTTATGTTGTAAGTTACGCATATGTCGGGTGCATCACCGGCAGCCAATAGATTCTGAATGTCGTCTTGTTCAGTCCAGCGGCCAACGGTTTGGAAGACGACTTCTACGTTATGGTCGCGAAGCATGCCTTCACGGATAAAATCGGCATAAACGTTTTCGTCTGCGGGGGTGATGCCTTCACCTTCACGTTGATAGACTTCCACAGTGATTTTCTTGGTTTCTACGAACTTGCCGTCTACGAGTTCGTCTGCTGCTAAAGCGAAGCAGGGAACCAGCACAGCCAGCAGCATCGCGGATACCACCAGGAATGATAAGAGCTTTTTCATGGGTGAGCCTCCTTAATATTTATTCTTTAACATGGCTGCCTGCCATGTTGCAGATGGTTTGACAGGGCATTAGCCCTTCACCGCTCCGATAGTGACCCCCGTAATAAAGTATTTTTGCAGGAAGGGGTAAACGATTAAAATCGGCACGGTGGCCACCATAACGGTGGTGGTTTTGATGGTTTCGGAAAGACCGGGGCCAGATAGGCCTTCCTGGGTAGACACCTCAATGCTCATTGAGTTTTGTAGAATGTTATACAGCAGCAGTTGGATGGGATACAGTTCCCGGTATTTGCTGTTGATAAACATCAGCGCGTCGGAAAAGCCGTTCCAGCGGCCTACCGCATAGAATAGGGCCAGTGTTGCCAGCACCGAGGTAGAAAGAGGCAGGTAAATGCTTACCAGGATACGGATCGGGCCAGCACCGTCTAGCTCGGCGGATTCCCGAAGGCTATCGGGGATGCCGTAAAGGAAGGAACGCATGATGATCATGTTAAAAACACTCAGGCAGTAGGGCACGATCAACACGGTAGGTGTGTTTAGCAGCTGCAAATCCTTAAACAAAAGATAGTTGGGAATGGTGCCGGCGTTGAAGTACATGGTGAGGATAACAAGGGTGTTGAAGAATTTTCGGCCCTTCAGGTTATCGTACATAAGGGGGTAAGCGCAAATCACTGTCATGAACATGGAAACGCAGGTGCACACAACGGTCAAAATAGCAGTGTAGCCAAGGGAATAGGTATACTTGGCATCGCCCAGCACCTTGGCATAAGAATCCAGGTTGAAGCCCACAGGCCAGAGCAGCACTTCTTTTTTTACCAGTGCCAGGGGGGAACTGAAGGAACGGGCCGCAACGTTTAAAATTGGCAAAAGGCAAACCAAGATAAGCAGCAAACAGATAAACCCAATAACCCAATCGCCAATTTTTGTGGCTCTCGATTTAATCATTTCTTCAGCCCCCCTTACCAAATGCCCCGCTCGCCAAATTTCTTGGCGATGGCATTAGCGGCTACAAGGAATATGACGCAGATCACAGATTGGAAAAGGCCCACGGCGGTGGTTAAAGAAAATTGGGAGCCCTTGATACCGTTGGTATAAACGAAGGTGGAAATAACGTTGGATACAGAGGTGACCAGCTTGTTGCTAAGAGCGAAAGGCCGATCGAACTCGCTGCCCAGGATGCGGCCCAGGTTCATGATAAGAAGGGTCACAATGGTGGGGCGAAGGCCTGGCAAGGTAATGTGCCAGACCTTGCGTAGGCGGCTGGCACCGTCCACTGAGGCAGCCTCATACAATTCAGGGCTGATGGCTGTCAAAGCGGCTAAATAGATAATGGTGTTCCAGCCCGCACTTTGCCATACCCCTAAGAAAATGTAGGTCCATACCCAGTGGGAGGCCTCGTTTAAAAAGGGAATCTGTTTTAAACCCATTTTTTGAAGCATGATGTTTACCAGGCCCGTATCCGGCACGAACAGCTGCAGCGCCAGCCCGGAGATGATGATCCAGGACAGGAAGTGGGGCATATAGATCACCGTTTGGGTCAGCCGCTTAAAGCGTTTAAAAGCAAGCTCGTTGAGTATGAGCGCTAATATAATGGGCGAGGGAAAGCCTACCACCAGATCCAGCAGATTTAACATAATGGTATTGCGCACGGCATAGATAAAATCCCGGTTAGAAAAGGCCTTAATAAAGTATTCAAAGCCGTTGTTTTTTGCCCATTCCATATCCCATGCACTTTTTGTAATGTTGTATTTTTTAAACGCGATCTGGATGTAGGTCATGGGAACATACTTAAAGACAATGAAATAAACCAGTGGCAACAGCAAAAGCAAATATAGTGTCCAATACCGTTTTAAATACGCTTTGGTGTTATTCCTTTTCTTCGAATACGTTTTCGCAGAAGTCGAAACCACAGGACATCCCTTCCTCGCATTAATAATAATGAGGCGCTTCCAGGGGCGGGAATTGGGTTATTATTAATAATGTGCGCGAACACATTTTTCTTTATCATATTTATAAAATAGCACACATCACAGATGTTGTCAATGGCTAAATTGCCACCAATAATCACGAAAATTTCCAGATTCTTGACATGGCTTTAAAAGGCTTCTATACTATGTATAATGCAATATACCATTAAACGTGGAGGAACATTTGCATGATAACATTAACACAAGATGACATTAAAGATTTGATTGCCTTTGTTAAATTGAATTATGGCATTGATCTGAATGGGAAAAAGACTTTTGTCGAAATCCGCCTGCAAAAGCAGATGCTGGCGTTGGGTTTTGCACAGTATCCGCCTTTTTTCGCCCACATTTGCGCAGATAGCACCGGTGAAAAGCTGGCGGACCTTATTTCTAGCCTCACAGTCAATTACACGCTTTTTAACCGGGAGGCGGAGCATTTTCGGTTTTTAAGCGAAGTGCTTTTGCCGGAGCTTTCTAAAAAGCTGCCGGACCGGTCTTTGCGGGCCTGGAGCGCAGGCTGCGCCACAGGTGAAGAGCCTTATACCATGGCCATGGTGCTTTCGGATTATTTCGGCCTTGAAAAGCCCTTGTGGGATACCAAGATTCTAGCTACGGATATTTCCACGGTGGCCCTTAAAAAAGCGCAAGAGGCTGCCTATTTGGTTGAAAGCATTGAAAACCTGAAGCCCAGCTGGATTCGTTACTATTTCACCCGGGATTCAAAGGATAAAACCATTATGCGTATTGCGCCCTTTTTGCGCAAGGAAGTGGTTTTCCGAAAGCATAACCTGGTGGGTCCGCCCTATCAGTTCAGGCAGAAATTTCATTTCATTTTTTGCCGCAATGTGATGATCTATTTCGATGAAAGCACAAAGCTTCTTTTGTTGAACAGGCTCTACCAGGTGCTGGAGGACGGCGGCTATCTGTTTATCGGCTTTAGCGAAACCCTGCCCAAGAGGGGGCCGCCATTTAAGTATATCAGCGCCTCAATCTATCAAAAGGAGTCAAGGGAAAAATGAGAAAAATCCGCGTGGTGGTTTTAGACGATTCTCTTTTTATGCGGGAAGCCATTCGGCAGGAGCTGGAAAAGGATTGCAATATTTCCGTGGTGGGCAAGGCGGCCACGGTTTACGACGCCAGGGATCAAATAGCAGAGCTTGAACCGGATGTGCTTATATCCGATGTGAATCTGGGAGAAATCAGCGGGGTGGAATTTGTGCGAAAGCTTTTGCCCCAGTATTATATTCCGGTGATCATGATCAGCTCCGATTCTTCCAACCGGGCGGCGGCGGCGGGATTGCGGGTAAAGGATTTTATTTTGAAGCCTTCCACTGGCAGCCGCCAAGATATAGACGCCTTTTACCGCAGGCTTCTTACCAGCGTTAAGACCATTGTAACACAGGATATACTCCATTTTTCAACCGATCATCTTCACCGCCTGATCATCGCCATGGGCGCCTCTACCGGCGGGGCGGATGTGCTTGAAACCATTTTAAAAGGGATGCCAGCGGTGATGCCGCCCATTGTCATTACCCAGCATATGCCGCCCCAGTTTACAAGGTCCTTTGCGGAAAGGGTAAACCTGGTAAGCAAATTATCGGTTAAAGAGGCGGAGGAGGGGGATATGCTGATCCCCGGCCAAGTTTATGTGGCGCCAGGGGGCAGCAACATGCGAGTGCGGAAAAGCTCCGACCGGTATTTTCTTACCCTGGATGATCAGCTCAACCCCAAAAAAGCCTGCCCTAATATTGATACGATGATGTACTCCGTGGCAAAGACCCATGAAGAAAAGGCCCTGGGTATTATTTTAACCGGTATGGGCCGGGATGGGGCGCTGAGTCTGAAAGCCATGCACGACGCGGGAGCGTATACCATCGGCCAGGATGAAAAATCCTCCGTGATCTACGGCATGCCCCAGGCGGCTTACCAGCTGGGAGCGGTGGATGTGCAATTAAAGCCTGGTGCAATAGCGCAAAAGTGCATGGAATGGGTGAATAAATTTAATTAATATTCTAGTAAGTTTTCAAGGTTTCGCTGGGCGATGACCAATACCACATGGGAAACGTTTTCGTCAATGGCCACTTGGGGATTCAGAGCAGTCTGCCTTGAATAGACCATGTGGCCTATGTTATTGGCCAAATAGGGGAAAAGGGCGTCCCCGAAGGAATCCCGCAGAACTAAAACATGAAGGGAATTAGCCTGAGAATTGGTTTCGATCCGCATATCGGACACCGACCGCATCAGGCCCCGGGTGGTGTATTCCCGGGGGATGTCCGGCCCCCAATCCATGGCTATATCGTCGCTTAAGGGCCGATATAGCCGCACCAAATCTCCCCGGAAGGGTGTTTCTCCCAGCGGGCTGCCAGCGTAATCATGAAAGGGCTGGTCTAATTGAGTCATCAGCTCACGGTAAACCAGCAGGGCTCCCAGGCCGTTCCAGTGGCTGTCGGTTTGGTGGTATACGGGCCCCAGGGTCTTGCTTTCGTTTAAAAGGGTATAGGCGTCTAACACCTCAACGCCAAGGGCAGCCAGGGTCTGGTTCAATTGAGGCAATTGGTTTTCGCCCTTTAAAGCATAATAAGGCATATTCTCCGGGTAGACGCTGTTTTTGTTAGGGGCGCAGACAAAGGTAAAGCCGATACCCTGGGCGCTGAGTTCATTGCTGAAAGCCTTGATTTTTTCTGCCAGAGCAGATATTTTAAGGGGCTTGCCTAAATAATCCGCCAGGGTTTCAGAAAAGAACAGGTAGCCATTTTTGCCTAAAAGCACTTGCGCATTGCCGCTTTCATTTACCAATGCGCAAAGCCTTGAATAACCCTCGATCAGCGGTTTTTCAAGAAACCCGCTTGAAACCATTACAATCAGCATGGCAACCAGGAAGGCTGCCGTCCATCTTTTTTTCATGTCCGGCCTCCTTTAAAAACGGAAATAGATAAACGGGTGATAGCCAGAGGCTGTAACGCTCATAAGGCTAAGGAGCAGCAGCAGGGCGCACAGGGCCGGATGGACCCTGCGCTTTTTTGAAAACGCGACGATCACCCCGGCCAGAAGAGCCAGAAGGTTCATGGGCGTTAGCAAAAGCATAAACCGGCTGGGGTTTAAGGTGAAGGAAAACATGTTTTTAAAATAAGCCATGGCCATGGGAAGGCTGTCCGCCCGGAAGAGCACAAACCCTATAACCACCATAGCCACTGTGTATAGATGCTTAAGGGGTTTAGGCCAGCGTTCCACAGGCCAAAAGGCCGTGTGCTCCAAAAGAACCAGGATTCCGTTAAAGGCCCCCCATAAAACAAAGGTCCACTCCGCGCCGTGCCAAAGGCCGGTTAGCAAAAACACCGCCATAATGTTAAAAAGGGTTCTTGCCTTGCCCCGGCGGCTGCCGCCCAAGGGAATGTACACGTATTGGGTGAACCAGCAGGTCAGCGTCATATGCCAGCGACGCCAAAAGGCCCGAAGGCCTGGGGCCCTCAAAGGGCGGTCAAAGTTTTCGGGAAAGGTGAAGCCGAACATTTCTCCAAGGCCTAAAGCCATGTCGGAATAGCCGGAAAAATCCAGATAGATTTGCAGGGTATAGCAAATGGCCCCCAGCCAGCCCATGGCAGCCCCGGCTTCCAGGCCCGGTAAAGAAAAGGCGCTGTTGGCGATTTTGGCCAGGGTATCGGCAATGAGCACTTTCTTGCTAAGACCTACAATAAACCGGCATAGCCCGGCAACCGCTTTTTCCAGCGACATTTCCCGGTGGATAAACTGTTCCCTTACACTGTCCCAGCGGACGATAGGTCCTGCGATCAGTTGAGGAAAGAGGCTTAAATAAAGAATCACCGTAAAAAAACGGGCGGGCGGCTGGGTTTGATCCCTTTTCACATCCACCACGTAGCTGACAGCTTGAAATGTAAAAAACGAAATGCCAATGGGCAGGGAAAACTGCGGTACGGGCAGGGCCAAGCCTAAAAGACTGTTAAGGGTTTCGGCCAGAAAGCCTGTGTATTTGTAAAACACCAATAAACCCAGATCGAAGACTACCGCCAGGGCTAAAAAGAAGCGGCGGCGGGATTCGATTTGGGTTTTCCCCATTTGCCTGGCACAAAAGGTGCTTACCAAGCCGCAAGCTAATAGCAGCAAAACCTTGAAGCTATCCCCATAGGCGTAAAAAAACAGGCTGGCAATGGCTAAAACGGCGTTTTGCAGTTTTAACCGTCCGCGAAGCAACGCGCAAAGGGCGAAAACAGCAGGCAAAAAATAAGCGATAAAAGGAGTCGATGCAAATACCATGGCCCGCTAACCGCCGTTTGCCATTAGGTAATAGCCTGATACCTGCTGGGTTTGAAGGTCCAAAAAGAATACCAGCACAGGGTCTTTCAGCGGGTCCCCCGAACAGAAGGCCAACTGATCGTAATCCTGGGTATAATCAGCCCCATAGGCTGCTTCTACCTGGCTTAAGGACATGCCAATCTGGATTTCCCGGACGGTAGGGGTATCTCCCCCTAAAACCATCAGGGTTTCAATGGTATCCTTGCCGCCTTTGCCGATAGGATAGGTGCCTACCACAACATCCCCAAAATCGAATTCCTTGTCCATGCCGGTGTAAAGACAGCTTTCGGTTTGGGTTTGCACCGGCTTGCCATAAAGGCCTTCAAGGGTTTTTAGAACAGGGCCGGCCTCATCGCCTAGGGAATAGGATTGGCTATCAAAGACCAAAGCCCAGTCCTGTGTTTGCAGGCTTTCCGCTGCCAGGGCCACGGAAAAAAGCAACAAGCAGACCAAGCTTAATGAAACGGCTTTGCGCATGGAATCATTCCTCCCCTCATTGGCCATTGACGATTTCTAGCTTGGTATTGTTTTCATTGCAGTGGCAGTAAATCCACAAAATGTCTTCATAGGGCATGCGCAGACAGCCGCCTGTGGCCATGGTGCCAAAATCCTTCAAACGGGCTTTATTGACGGCGTTTTCGTTGGAGGAATAGTATAGCGGTCCGTGGAGATAGCGGCCGGGAGCGTATTGAATGGCAAAGGGTGAAAAGGAAGGACCGAAGTAATGCCAGCGTTCCCGTCCGCCCAAATCGAACACACCGGTTGGGGTTGGGGTGGTGCGCTTGCCAATGGCGATGGTAGAGGTTAAAAGGGCGTCGCCTGTTTTTTCGTAAGCCTCATTGGCGGGATATACGCTTAATTGGTATTGGGATTTGTCTACAAAGATCAGGTAACGGCGCCCGTCATCCCCGGTAAAAAGCCGGCGCATATCCTGGGTGTCTTCTAAAGGAATATAGCCCTTGGTGCCGTCCAGGCTGATGTAGCCATAACCTCCGTTTGTCACGCTGATCTTGATTAGCCCGTTGCTTTGGATAGGCTGCAATGGGCTGCCCAGTGCTTTATCGGGGAAGTTCAGCAGGGCCGTGTCCCGAAAGATATAGGCTTCGTAGGTTTGAACTGGCTTGTTTTCGCCGATAAGCTTCAGGCTTTTCGTGTCGATATACCCCTGAACGCCGCCTATGGTAACGGCTGCATAGTTTTCAAAGGTCTTATCCAGCCAGATAGGGGTATCTTCTTCAAGGGAAAGAAGGGTTTGGCTGTCCTCAAAGGGCACCTGCTTGACGGCAGTGCCCTTTTGAGCCACCGTCGCCTGGGCATTTTTAAGGGTGGTTTTCTTAAGGGTTTTCATGCCCTCTTTTTGAATATAGCCCCATTGGCCGTCCGCCTTGATCAGGTAATACCCGTTGGGGGCATTGATGCTGATCTCGATGGGGGTATGCTTGCCTAACATAACATCGGAAGGAATGTTCTTTGCCCCAGTCTGGGAATAAAGAGGCTGGTCTTCATTCCAGTAGCCGTAGAAAGGGGTCAGGGGTGCCTGGTTTACTTTTTGCACGCAATCGGTGCTGATATAAACATCCAGCTCGGCAATGTGGGAGTAATTGCCGGAAACGGCATCCACGCAGACCAGGGTGCCCATAGGCACAAAACGGTCCGTGTAAGCGTATTTATTGGGCGCAGTGTAGATAACTGCGTTTTGGCTGATCAGTCCGATGGAAATTTGCTTGGTTTCTTTGATGCCTGTAACCAGCTTGCTTTTGTTGACATAGCCGGCCTGCTCTTCATAAAGGATGGCCGCATAATTGCCATTGGTGGCAAACCAGGTAACTTGGGAGCCCATGGGAATCACCGTCAGAACAGAAGCGCCTTGGACAGGTGCCAGCAAAAGCACATCGGCCTCGTTTAAATAGACCTGCTGGGCGGTGATGGCCGCGTCCCGCTTAATGGGGGCCAGGCTTTTAAGCGGAACAAAGCGGCTTTCTCCATCGCCCTCCACCAAAGCGAAGCCGCCTGTATGCTGCGTGACCCATAAGGCACACTTGGCAGGATAGGCGTAAGTGATATCTGCGGAATAGACCGGCTGCGCATAGCCGTATTCGGTGACGGTGGTAACGGCAAAATAAGGGGTTACCTCTTCTATGGCGGCTTCGTTTAAAGCGGCATCTCCATAAAAAATGTAACCGGTGTTTCCTTCATAAGAGGTGGCCGCGTAGTCTTGGTTGACGGGCACCAAATAAAGCCGTGATTCCGCAGGCACAGTACACACAAACTCCGAATTGGGCCAGGGATCCATACGGATAGCCCTGTCGATGGTGTAGCTGCCGATAAAAGGCTCCGGTAGAGGCGGCTCCACGGCGGCCTCTTCGCAAAGCGCCAGGGTGGAAAGGGTTAAAAACAGGGCAAGAAACAGTAAAAGCAGGTTTTTTTTCATTGATCATTCTCCTGAAGCATAAAGCAAAGTTCGCTTAAGTTGATCAGCTTATCCGCATCTAAAATCAGATGCATGCTGTCGTCGTAAATGCCGATGGCTTGAATAAACACATGGCTGTAGTCATTGCCAACCTGGGGGGGCGGTGCTACGGCTTCCGGGGCAATGGTGATCAGATCGGTTACCTCATCTGCGATTAGGGCCAGCTTGGTATCTTCAAAGCGGATTACGATCATGCAGCTGCGCAGCCCCTCTTCCCGGGGAGGCTTTTTAAAGCGCTGGCGCATGTCCAGCACGGGCAGCGTTTCGCCCCGCAGATTAATAACGCCTGCGATGTAGTCCGGGGTTTCGGGGACCTTGGTAACGGGTCTGGATTCGACAATCTCTACAATGGTCTTCAGTTCCAGCGCGAAGGATTCATCCACCCGAAAAACCAGGTATTTATCAACCAGTTCGGGGTTTATTCCGTTTTGAATTTCAAAATCAGCCACGTTTTTTCACCCCTTTAAAAGATTGGTACAGGCCGGTGGCATCCATAATGGGGCTTACGGTACCGTCCCCTAAAATGGTCATGCCGTAAATGTCTTTAATGTGGGAAAACAGCGGCGGCACAGGCTTGACCACCATGTCCTTGGATTCCATAACCTCGGTAACATACAGCGCGTATTGTTCAATACCGCCGGACATAATCAGCATTATGCCCTGATCGTAGGGGGTGCTTTCCGCGGAAAACTTTGCTTCCAGGGAAAGAATGGGATAGGGCTTTTCATTAAAGAGGACGGTATCCACGCCCCCAACGGAGCGAATGGCAGTTTCTTCCGCCTTGAACGCTTCCACAACTGACATCAGCGGAATGGCTGCGGTGGTTTCTCCTGCCTTAACCAAAAGCACCTTAAGCACCGTTAAGGTTAAAGGTAATTGCACAATAAAAGTGGTGCCCTGGCCAGCTTGGCTTTGGATGCGGATGCTGCCGTTTAACCTGGCGACGGCGCTATTGACCACATCCAGGCCCACGCCTCGGCCGGACAGCTCGGTTACTTCGTCACGGGTGGAAAAACCGGGGATCAGAATAAGCTGGCATATGGCTTCGTCTGTCATGACGGCTGCTTGCTCTTTGGAAACCAGGTCCATGGCGATGGCTTTTTCCGCGATGGCATCCCTGGCAAGGCCCCGGCCATCGTCCGATACGGTTAAGGTGGCGAAGCCGCTTTCCACATTGGCGGAAATGGTAATAAGCCCGTCCGGGTTTTTGCCAAGAGCGATCCGCTCCTGGGGGGATTCGATGCCGTGATCCACCGCGTTTCTTAAAAGATGCTGCAGGGGAGAAACCATGCTTTCGATGATCTTTTTATCCATAGCGGTGTCCTCGCCGCTCATTTGGAAACGAATGTTGCGGCTCAGCTGCCCCGCGGCGGAACGGACCAGCCGGTGCAGCTGGTGGAACAGGTCCTTAAGGGAAACCATTCGCAGGCTCAAGGCCACATCCTGAAGGCCTAGAATGAGGTTATGCATGGCTTGCAGGTTTTGGCTTAGAAGCTCTGCATCGCCGGAAGCGGCAATGTGCTCAATGCCCATGGAGGCGATAAGCATTTCTCCGGTCAGATTCACCAGATCGTCCAGCTGTTGGATTTGAACGCTGACCAGGTTGGAAGCCCGACGGGACACGTCCTGTCGGCGTTCCACAAAGGTGGACGCCGGGTCTTTTGTATCTTGGGCAACGGTAAAAACCTCCTGGATAAAGGGGGAGGTGCTTATAAGCTGTTTGATTTTTGCGATATCGGAGGACCTGGGAAGGAGAATCTCAAGCCCCTTGGTTTGAAGAATTTGTTCCCCGTCTAAAGAATCGTCCTTGGGACTGAACTGGGCGGCTGGCTCCAAGCGGCTGATTTTGGTGGCGATTTCAAAGGCCCGCAAGCCGATGGTCTGGCATTTGGGTACAAAAACAGCCTGGAGTTTTTCTAGTTCGATGCTGGCGGCAGGCGGCTGATCGGGTATGGCTGAAGGGCCATGCGGAGCGCTTGTGTCTCCCTTGAGGCTCTGAAGACATTGGGAAATTTGTTCGATGATCAAGCTGGGGTCTTCGTTTGAGTCTGGGATCATGTTGCGTTTAATGTAATCGGTGCACTGCAATACCAGGTCGGTTAGCTCCTTGGTATTGATTTCGCTGGGCCTTTCATCGCGGATAAAATGGAAAAGGTCCTCTGTGGTGTGGGCCAGCTTGGATATGTTTTCAAAACCCATCATAGCGCTGGAGCTTTTTAGGGTGTGCATGGCGCGGAATATTTCCGGGACAGCAGGCAAAAGATTGCCGTCGGCCTCGTCGGCTTGCATTAAAAGGGTTTCGATCTGACTAAGAAACGTATTGGTTTCAAAGGCAAACACATCGTACATCTGCTTTTGAAATTCATCCATGCTCGAATTCACCTTCTTTGCGTGCCATTGGCAGGTTAATCCCCTACCGCGTAATTGTTTTCGTTTCGCTTGGCTTCGTTTTTAAGGGCCGCAGCCCGTTCGCCCAGCTGAAGGGAGTTGGTAACAGGGTCCTTGGCATTCATGAGCACCGCTACGGATAAGCTGATCAGCGGCGTCTTCCTCAAAACACCCTCCCGGTCGCTGGCCATGGTATAGCCGGCAACAGCGTCTGCGTCGGTGTAAAAGGTTTTTTTAATTTCTTCAAAGGCGCGGATAGATTCCCTGGCGATGGTTACAGCGTTCCCCGGAGCTACCAGGGCGATAAAATCATCCCCGCCGATGTGGCCGATAAAATCGCTGTCCGCCCCATGAATAACAATGGTGTCCACAATGATATCTGAGGTGATTTTGATCACTTTATCCCCTGCTTTATACCCATATTGATCGTTATAGGGCTTAAACAAGTTCAAATCGAAGTACAGTGCCGCGAAGGGTTCTTTTTTATTGATTCGCCGGGCCATTTCGGTTTCGATGTCATTGTTCCCACGAAGGCCGGTCAGAGGGTTCACTTCCCGCATTCTTTCAAGGCGCAAAAGGGTATTGTGAACCCGGGCTAAAAGCTCACCGGAAGAAAAGGGCTTGGTAACATAATCGTCCGCCCCGGCTTCAAGCCCCAGAAGCTTGTCTTCTTCGCTGGCCTGGCCGGTGATGATGATAATGGGGATCAGGCTATATCTTAGGTCGTTGCGCAAATAGCGGCATACGTCAAAGCCGCTCATCCCCGGCATGATTACATCCAGCAGGATCAGGTCAGGCCTTTTTCTGCTGATAATCTTAATGGCGGCTTCGCCGCTGTTAGCGGTTTGCACCCGGTATCCTGCATCATTCAGCGCTTTTTGGATAACAGCTACCATGAACAGGGCGTCGTCCACCACTAAAATGGTTTTATCGCGTGCGTTCATAAAAGGGGTATGCCTCCTTGCCACCTAACGGGGGGCATTAATATTTATCGTCGAAATCCAATTGGATGGTGGCCTTTGGCGGCTTGGGGGTTGCTTCCGGGGCAGGCGTCCCGGCGTAGGAAACGGTGCCTCCCAGCTTGAAGCTGGCTACCAGACGCTGCATGGAGGAAGCCTGAGCGGCCATTTCCTCGGCAGCCATGGCGCTTTGCTCTGCTGTGGCGCTGTTAAGGTTTACCACCTGCGCCACCTGATCGATCCCCAGGTTCACCTGCTCAATGCCCAGGGCCTGCTCGGTGGTGGCCTTGGCGATATCCCCCAAGAGCTGGGAAGCGGTTAAGATGTCCTTGGTGATGCTGTCCAAAGCGGAAGCGGTTTTGCTGGCCATGGAGGAACCCTGCTTGGCTTTTTGGATGGTGTTTTCAATGAGCATATCCGTATCGGCAGCAGCCTTGGCGCTCTTCATGGCGAGGTTGCGTACCTCTCCGGCGACCACGGCAAAGCCCCGGCCATGCTGGCCCGCATTGGCGGCTTCTACCGCGGCGTTTAAAGAAAGAATATTGGTTTGGAAAGAAATATCGTTAATCATTTTAATGATCTTGGATACGCTGGAGCTGGCCTGGCTGATCTCTTCTACAGAGGCCATCATATCGTTCATGAGCTTGCTGGATTCTTGTGCCCGCTGATCGATCACCTTGTAAAGGGAAGCAGCTTTATCGGCCATTTTGGCGTTTTCTTTGGTGTTAAGGGAAATTTCGTAAATGGAGGAAGAAAGCTGTTCAATGGCGGTGGCCTGTTCAGAAGCGCCCTGGGCCATGGATTGGCTGCCCTGGGCCACTTGACTGGCGCCAATGGCTACCTGCCCCGAAACGGAAGTGACTTCACGGATAATATGGTTGAGGTTATTGGTCATCTCCATGATGGCAGTATTCATGGTATCGTTTTCGCTGCGGGCCTTAATGGAAACGGTTAAATCTCCCTGGGCGACTGAGCTGAGGATTTCCGCCTGATCCTTGATGCCATTTACCATGTGGGTAAAGGACTGGGCTAATTTTCCTACTTCGTCCTGTGCGTCGGTTTCAATAGCTACATCCAGGTTGCCAAGGGAAATTTGGGTGGCGGCCTGGGACATGGAAATGAGGGGTTTGGCTACGTGGAGATGCATGTAACGGGCGATGAAAATAGCCGCTAGAACAGCAAAGAGCAGTACTATGCCTTGGATAACCGCCAGTCGCATAAACAGTGCCTGATTGCTGTGCAGGGCCGCTTCCGCCTGAGACACGTTTAGCTTTAGGCACTTGTCGAGATTATCGGAAATTTCTTGAGCGCTGTCATAAATGGAATTAAGCAGAGTCGCTGCTTCTTCATCTGTTTGGCTAGCGCTTCTTTCAATCAGCTTCTCTTTAAAATCGGTAAAAGCAGTGGTATAAGTTTCTTTAATTTCATGGAATAAGGCTCGATCATCCTCTGTGATAATGGTGCCTTCATATAATTCGAGAAGCCCAGGCATGGCTTCTTCCAGCTTTGTTAGATGCTCCATGCTGGTGCTATAATCCTTAGTGCCTTTTTCGTAAATGAGTAAATTGCGGATAAAAAGCCGCTGTTGATCGAAATTCTGCTGAAGGTTGCTGGCCCGTTCCACAGCGGCCACATTATAGTCATAGAGCCTTTGATCCGCTTCCTGAATAGCGTACATGCCTAAAAAGCCTATGGCACTGATAATAAGAGTCAGCAGGATAAGAACACCAAAGGAGATGGTCATCTTCATTGAAACGCTTCTATTACGCATGAGACTGTCCTCCGAATATAATATAAAAACAATATATCCTTTATTAACTAATTGATTATAGCATTGGGAGCCATTCAGCGTCAACAAAAACAGCCTATCAAAGCAATTTGTTACTTTGATAGGCTTAAACCATGGCAGGCGTCGCTTCTCCTGCATCTCTTTGGCCATTGAGGCGTGTGGCAGCAACGAAATTTACCACCTCATGGTTTCTACTTTAGATTACGCCTGCTGGCCCGCAATTATACCGGAAATAAATGCAAACATCAGATTAAAACCGCCGCAGTCTCCGTCCACGTCAAGAACCTCGCCAACAGCGTAAAGCCCCTTGTGCAGGCTGGATTCCATGGTGGTCGGATCAAAAAAACCAAGAGCCGCGCCGCCTCGTGAAACCTGGGCCTGTTCAAAGCCCTTAAGCCTTAAAATAGGCAGTTCAAACCGGGTGATAAGCCTTGAAAGCCTTAAAAGGGCTTCATCGCTTAAGTCGGTCAGGTTCGCTAGCTTTGTCAATGTATGGCATAAGGGGGTGGCAAAGAGCCCGGTTAAAAAATCTTTGGGTGCTATGGGGTTTAGCCTGTCCCGTCTGGCTTTAAAAAAAAGATGGGCGTCTTCTTGTAAATTCATGGCTTTTGATAGATCGATTATGATTTTTGCGTCTTTTTCATAAAAAGCGCTTAGCTGCATAACGCATACACCGCTTAACCCGTAATCCGTAAACAGCAATTCCCCTGATTGGGCATTTAAGAGGTTCCCGTGCTTTTCAAGGGCAATATCCGCTTTAACCCGGATTCCCGACAGACCTTTTATTACAGCGGTATCCGTTTCCATGGCGGTAAGGCTGGGGGAAAATTCGTAGACACAATGGCCCAAATCCTTTAAAAGCTTTAGGCCGCTGCCGTCAGAGCCCAGCTTTTCCTGGGCCCTGCCTCCTGTGGCGATAATAACCTTGTGGTAGAATTCGCCCTCAATTTCATAGCCGCCTTTAACGGGAAGGATTCGCTCTATCTTGGTTTCGCAGCGGGTAGGGATGTTAAGCCGGGTAAGGGTTTGCATCAATACATTTAAAACCGAGGCGGCTTGGCCGGTGGCAGGGTAAACACGGCCCTGGGCTTCTTCACGCAGGTTCAGGCCTAGGCCTTCAAAGAATGCGCTTAGATCATAAGGCGAAAAGGTTTTAAACGTACTTTGAACAAAGGTTCCGCCTCTGGGATACAAAAGGGGCCCTGTATTCATGAGATTGCAGCGGCCATTACCGGTGGCCAGAAGCTTTTTGCCGATCCGGTCCAGCCGCTCATATATAACCACATCCTGGCCAAAGCGCTTGGCCTGGACGGCTGCGCAAAGCCCTGCGGCGCCGCCGCCTATAACGGCGGTTTTCATAAGGGCTTTCCGGCCAGGATTTCTTTATAATCCTTTAAGTTTTCTTTAAGCAGGGTGGGGATATCCAGCCCATAGGGGCATTTGGTCTTGCAGATGCCGCATTCAATACAGTCTTCAATTTTCATCATCCGGGCTTGGCCTTCCGGGCTTAACTGGGGAGCTGAAGGGGAACGGCGGATCAAGCGGGACATTCTGGCGCACATGAAAATATCGATCTTGGCCGGGCAGGTGGCCATGCAATAGCCGCAGCCCCGGCAGAAGGAGCCCCTTAAGGATTGCTGATCGTCGTTGATAATGCTTTGGGCCTTTGGATCCACATAGCCGTTTTGGCAGGCGATAAAATCGTCCAGCTCATGTTCATGCTGGATACCCCAAATGGGCAGCACATTATCGTAGGGCTTCATGCCTTCGTAAGCTGCGCTGCCGTTGTTAATCAGCCCGCCAGCCAGGGCCTTCATGGCTAAAAAGCCCACGTTGCGTTCCTTGCAAAGGTTCACCAGGGCAATTTCTTCGTTGCCGGACAAGTAGGAAAAGGGGAATTGCAGCGTATCATACAGGCCGGATTCCACGGCCTCTTGGGCAACGGCTAAACGGTGATTGGAAATTGAAATAAAGCGGATCATACCCTTTTCCCTGGCTTCCAGCATGGCTTCATAGAGGCCTGTGCCGTCGCCGGGCTTAGGGCAGAAGGCGGGATTGTGGAACTGGTAAATATCTGCATAACCGGTTCTAAGGGTTTCAAGGCTCTGGTTTAAATCCTTCCAGAAGCCTTCCACGGTGGTGGAGGTGGTTTTGGTGGCCAGAAAGACTTGATCCCGCATGCCTTCAAAGGCTTGCCCTATTTTTTCTTCACTGTCGGTGTAAGCCCTGGCGGTATCGTAGAAGGTAACGCCGTTTTGAAGGGCTTTGCGCAGAATGACCTTGGCGGTTTCCATATCCGCCCGCTGAATGGGCAATGCTCCAAAGCCGTTTTTGTTAGTTTGAATACCGGTCCGGCCTAACGTAACAGTAATCATTTCTTTTTCTCCGATTTGCTCATGAAATCGTCCAGCATTTGGAAGGTGATGCCTACGCCTTCTTTGGCATCCAGCTTTTTGCCGTTCATACGGAAAGCAGGCACAGCCCAAACGCCGTTTTGCTCATATGCCCGGCGGTTGTTGGCTTCCACCTGGGCTTCGTAGACCCCGTTTTGAAGGGCGTCGAAGCACTTTTTCTTATTCATAAGCTTGCTCAGGGCTTCACTTAATACCCCTGCGCTTTCGATGTTCACATCATCGTTAATGGCTGCTTTGAACATCAGGGAATGGAATTCCCAAATATCGATTCCCATATCCTGGGCCACATACATGGCCTGGGCGCACAAATCCGTGTGCAGGCCGTGCTCTTCTGGCCGGGGATGGGCTTCAACGGGAATGAAGTTGAGAATAATCTTCTTATACTTTTGCGCCAGCTCATGCATATACGCGAAAGCCTGCAAGCAATAGGGGCACCCATAATCGAAGTAAACATCCATCTGCATTGCTCATCCGCTCCTTTAGCTTTGGGTTTGACAATATGTTCAAAACCATTTACTATAAACTGTAGTATACAACAATTTCCAAACATTATCAACGCATGAAAGGAAGCTTTGCCCTATGAACGCTACCATGAACACTATCTTATCCCGTTATTCCTGCCGTGCTTACACAGATGAGGCTTTAACAAGCCAGGAGCTTCAAACCCTGGTGGATGCGGCCTTGGCAGCCCCAACCGGTATGAACCGGCAGGGCTATCGGGTGGTGGTAATAAAAGATAAAGCGCTGCTGAAAAGGATGGACGATCTATGCATGGGCGATTTAAAGGCCCTCCCCGATCAAAGCGCCTACGATCGATTTATGCAGCGGGGCGGCACCCTGTTTTACAACGCCCCTGTTATGATCATGCTGCCCATTGAACAGGGCACCCAAACCGATGTGGGCATTGTGGCCCAAAATATTTGTCTGGCTGCCCAATCTATGGGCCTTGGCAGCTGCCACTGCGGCATGGCCCGGATGGTGTTTGAAAATGGCCGTCAGGCAGAATATGAAAGACTGCTTCAATTCCCGCAAGGCTACGTTTTCGGCCTGGCTGTGCTGGTAGGCCATTCGGCCATGAACGCCGCGCCCCACCCGTTGGATAGAGAAAAGGTAATCTATATCGGGTAATAGAGGTTTTCTTTATTTGTTATTTTGCCTATACTGCATGGGTGTGATCCCCATGTATCGTTTAAACCGCCGGATGAAACCCGAGGCGTCGTAGTAGCCAACCTGGGCGCAGATATCTTTAATGGAATCGTCTGTTTCCACCAAAAGAATCTGGGCCTTATCCATGCGCATGCGCAAAAGGTATTCAGAAGGGCTCATGCCGGTGACCTCTTTGAAGTTCAGGGAAAAGCGCACAGCGCTGAGCTCAAAGGCTTCGGCTACGGCGGCCATGGAAAGGTTTGGGTCAAAGGCGTTTTCATCCATGTATGTGATGGCTTCAAGAATGAAGGGGTAGGCCTGGGCTTTATCCCCGTCGATGGCTTGCTCCGGTACGGTATTCTGGCGTATGTCTGTAAAGCGCTGAGCGTGCATGTCGTCCTTGGCAGCTAAGTGGTCAAACCTGGCGGATGCCTCCAGGTAGGCTGAGTCAAACTTGGTAAAATCGGAATAGACCTCGCTGCCGCAAAGTGCCAGAACACAGTCTTCTTCGCCCAAAATGCTTTCAACCCGGTTGGTGAGCGCGTGAGCCTCGTCGGCAAAGAGCAAAAGCAGAAATTGCTCTTTGGAGATCAGCTCCGCGCCATAGCCGCTGGTGCTTGGATGGCCCAGGCAGATTTTATCCATTGGGAAAGAATCGTCCTCATCGGGAAGCACACTTAAGAGCACCGCCATAAAAAAGCGCTTATCCACGCACAGGGAAAGGGCATTGCCCTGCTTGACGATTTCCTGCCGGGTATGGTAGCGCCCCTTGATCAGGTTTAAAATAAAGCTGGAGCGCAGGGCCGGCAGGCTGTCGGTGATCTTTGCATTTAAGGTTTCGATGCCGGAACGGATGGCGTGAAGCTCATCGCGGTCGTCCAAAGAAAAATGACGGCTGATTTCACGTAAGGGCTTCACATGGCGCTTGGACAGGTAGTAGATCAAAAACATGCAGGGAATGGCCAAGGCCAACAGGAATAGGGCTGCGGTATTCTGGGCTTTATAGATATCCGCCTGAATGGCGGAAAGCGGGAAAAGCGTGGCGTAGCGCATGTGGTGGCGGGCGCCTGTCTGGGAAATGAGAAGATAATTTTCACCCTGAATGCTTAATTCTGCCGTGCCATCCTTGTCCATTTCGGCAGCGATGGTTTCAGGGGAAACGGCAAGGGGCGTATCGGCTACAAAAAGCGTGTCGCCGTGGAAAATATAAGTATTGCGAGCCTGATAAATCACATCTTTAAAAAGGTCATGGTAAACGCTTTGCTTGATCATAAACACCACAGAGCCGCTGGCTCCGTTGTTCCCGGCGCCGATAGCAGCAATAACCGTGGCCATCATGGCGTCGTTGCCATCCAGCAAAACACTGTTAACCATCTGGCAAGGCAGAACGTTCATGGGCTCTTTGCTGCGCAAAAGTGCCAGCATGGCCTCCGGGGTTACGCGTTCAAAGCGCATCATATCGTTTAAGAATAAATCAAGAGGCATGGATGTAAAGGAGGAATAGATGGTGCTATCCTCCGCGAAAAGCAAATAAAGCTGATTGATAAAGGAATTGGTCACCGTATAAGGCACCAATTGCTTTTTTAAATGGTAGGCCTGTTCCGGCTCTTCTTCGAACCGGAAGGGTTTAATATATGGGGATAGACTGATCTGGTTAGCAATGTTGAGCATGGCATCGAAATACTTTTCGTTTTCCGTGCGAATCTTGTCCAGCTTGTTGATCTGGGTTTCAATGGCGCTTTCGCGGATGGAATTGGCATAGGTATTGCCAATAAACATACCAGCCCCTAAAACCAGCACCAGCATAATCATGGTGTAGGAAGCCATGTAACGAAAGAGCGTGGACTGGAATAAGGGCGGCCATTTCCTTTTCATAAGGCCGCCTCCGGATTAGCCTTTAGGAAGGCATCATAGGCTTGCTGATACAAAGCCATGTATTCTTTTGCCCCTGCGTTTTCAAGGGAGGCCATGAAGACTGCGTAGCTTTCATCTGTGACGCCGGATACCACAAACCTTGTAATGGATTCGGTCATCAGGGTATCGATATCCTGGTAGAGCCTGCGGGCCCTGGTGTTCTTATCAGCATCCATCACCGCGATATCCGTTAAATACTGAAAGGATTTGTATTCCATAACCCCAGCTTCTGTGTAGCGGGCACAATAGCCTTCCTTTTCCAACCGATGGGCAGCTTTTTTATACACTTCTTCGTAATAGCCCTTGGGGCCAAAAAACTGGCCGCAGATAATGGGTACCGATTGGTAGAGAATTTTGTCTCCCGGCACATAGGCTACTTCGTACTTGCCGCCGGGGTTTAAAATAAGGGTATCGCCCAGCTTGCCGTTTTGGGATACCATCATGGTTTCGGTTTCAAACTGGGTGTCCAGCCAGCGCAAGGTTTCGGGGATGTGCGAATTAGCCACTGTTAGCGCTGCGCCAAACTCGATCCGCTCTAAGGTGGCGGAAACCTGGGGCTTGACACCGTTATAAGATACAGGCAGCATCAAAGAAAACTGGCTAACAAGCTCCTGGCTTAAGGCGGTGTTTTGCAGCCGCCAGTAAGTGAACAGGCCAGTGGATTCTTTGTTGATTTTTGTGCTCCATACATTGGCGTTTTGGGAAATACACTCCTTGTCCATAAGCCCCTCGGAATAAAGCAGATGCAGCCATTCAAGGCATTGGCGGAAGCCCGGTTCATACGCTGCCAGCTGTACAGACTCATCTGGCTTGATAAACAGATAGCTTTCGTAATTCAGGGGTACCCCAAAGAAGGAAAAGGCGTTGTAGATGCCGTTGTTGGTATCGTTAAAGGTGGCTTGATATGGTACACGGTCAGGGTCGGCCCTTTTAAAAGCACGAAGGGTATCTGTCAATTCTTCGATGGTGGCAGGCATGGGCAGGTTTAACTCATTCAGCCACTCTTGGTTAATAAACCAATGGCCATTGGCGTTTACGTTTTGGGAAATGTGAAAGCCCACAGAATAAATTTTCCCATCGGAGGCGCGGTTGCCGTAAAAGGGGCCGTAGGTGGTTAAGCGCTGGTAGTAGTTGGGCATATATAAAGGCAAGTATTCATCCAATGGCACCAAAAGGCCTTGGGAAACGCCATATTCTTCCACATCTAAAGAGCCCCGAAGGACGATATCGCTTAAATCTCCAGAAGCAAACATCAGATTGATTTTCGTGTTCCAATCCGATTCTTTGACTTCTTCAAAATTGATATGGATGTTGGTTTTATCTTCTAATTCCTTATAAAACCACATGTTGTTAAAGTCGATAGCCTGGTTGTCCAATTCGAATTGAAAAGCATTTAAGGTAATGGTTTCATCCACAATGGGGTAACCATCCTGGTGAAAACCGCCGGTGACCGCTTCTTTTGTAACGGTTTGCTGACAGCCGGAAAGAACCAAAACCGTTGCCAGCAAGACCCCTGCGATGCTTTGTTTTTTCATGCCTAAACCACCCTCAAAGGCCGTGGCGCATAAGCGCCACGGCCTTGCTGTTTATATTATAACAGCAATATTAGTTGTTCGCAAGGTAAGCGTCGTAAGCGGTCTGGTACAGTTCCACATACTTATCAACGCCGATGGCCTTGGCGGTATCCAGGTATGCCTGGAAGCTTTCATCGGTTACACCCTTGGTAATAAAGGTGGTGATGGTTTCCTTCATGAAGGTTTCGATATCGGTGAAATAACGGGCAATTTCGATGGCATCTTCATTGGAGGGCTTTACCAGGTATTGCAAGTACTGGAAGGATTTAGGTTCCAAAACGCCCGCTTCTTCGTATTCCTTGGAATAGTTGTAGCGCTCCACACGGTGGGGGGGCATTTCGTAAATATCGAAGTAGTAATCGCCGGGTGCGAAGAACTGGCCATGGTAAACAGGCACATAGTTGTACAGGCCGTTGTTTTCGGGGATGGACACGATCTCATACTTGCCGGCATCGTTTAGCTTCATGGTGTCTTCAATGGGGCCGTCGCCGCCGATGGGGCCGTTAACGGATTCCATCATGGTTTCGGTTTCAAACTGGGCATCCAGCCAGCGCAGGGTTTCCGGCACGTGCTGGTTGGTCACTGTCAAAGAGGCACCCTGGGAGGGGATTTCCAAGATACGGGGAACCTGCACGTCATAGCCTTCAGCCTTGGGAGGCAGGATGGAGATGAACTGATCGACGATTTCAGGCTGCAGCGCGGTGTTGATCAAGCGCAGGTAGGTGGTGTAGCCGTTGATGCCGGAGTTCATTTTGGTGCCCCAAAGGTTAGAATCCTGGGTCAAGGCTTCAGGATCCATAAGGCCTTCGGCATAGAGGGTATGCAGCCATTCGCAGGCGGCGCGGAAGCCTTCGGCGTGGCCGATGAAGTATACCTTATCGTTAGCGTCGATGGCAGCGTACACAAAGCGGTTCAGCGGCACGCCGAAGGAAGCGAAGTGGGTGTAAACACCCTGGGTCTGGTGAATGAGATCGGCGGCGTTCATAGGCACTTCGTCCGGAAGGCCATTGCCGTTGGGGTCGCCGTTTTTAAAGGCGCGAAGCACTTCGGTCAACTCATCGATGGTGGTAGGCACTTCCAGGCCCAGCTTATCCAGCCAGGTTTTGTTGATGAAGAAGTTGCCGTCGTGGTTCACATTTTGCGCGGTGAGGTTGCCAATATAGTAGGTTTTCCCGTCGGAGGCGGGGATAGAAGCATTGGCGTTGTTCATCTGCAAACGAGCGTAATAGTTGGGCATGTATTTTTCGATCAGGTCATCCAAAGGCAAAAGCAAGCCCTGGGTGACGCCGTATTCTTCGATATCCACATCGCCGCGGATGATTACATCGGGTAATTTCGCGTCGGTGAACATCAGGTTCAGCTTGGTTTTCCAGTCGCCGTCCTTCACGGGTTCAAAATCCACGTGAATGCCGGTCTTTTTTTCTAACTCGGTAAAGAACCACAGGTTTTCAAAATCCATTTGCTGGTTTTCCAGTTGGTATTGGAACGCGGTAATGGTCAGGGGCTCGGTCACGATGGGATAGCCTTCCTCGTTAAAATCGGCGAAGGCGGAGGGTACCAGGCTAAGCACCATCAGTGCTGCCAGAACCAGGGACAAAAGTTTTTTCATGGGATGGGTCTCCTTTCCATTATTTAAAGGCACTCAAGCCTTTTAACCCTTTACGAAGGCTAGTCAAAAACGGACAGATGTGGCTGAAGTGCTGAGGCCGCAGATGGCCGTTTTTCATCAGCCTTTGAGAGAGCCGATCATGACGCCTTTGACAAAGTACTTCTGCATGAAAATATACAGAGCTACGGCAGGGCCTGTAGACACCACGATGCAGCAATACTTGGCCACAGCGGCCTTGCGCATGGCATCCGTCATGCCTTTCATATCATCGGCGTAGGCGGAGAAGAATGCGTCGGAAGAGGTGGAAGTGGTGAGGGTGGCCAGCACTTCCCTTAAAATGGTTTGCAGGGGCAGCTTGGCACGGTTGCGGATATAAACCAGGGCCGTAAAGTAATCGTTCCAGCGGGCCACGCCGTAGTACACGCACAGCACCGCGATAATGGTACCGGAAAGGGGCAGGACGCATTTGAGAAAATAAGTAAAGTGGTTAGCACCGTCCATGACGGCGGCCTCGTAAAGCTCGTTAGGCACTGTGGTTTGGATGTAGGTTCTGGCTACCATTAGGTTCCAAACGGATACGCAGTTGATGATAATCATCAAAAAACGGGTATCGTAAAGGCCATACTGCTTCATCATCAAGAAGGTGGGGATTAGGCCGCCGGAAAAGAACATGGTGAAGACAATAATGAAGTTAATAAGCTTTTTGCCAATAAACTTGCGGCTTAAAGCGTAGGCAGCCATAAGGGTGACAATCACGCTCAAAGCGGAACCGGCTACGGTGTAGAAAATGGCATTGCCGTAGGAATTCCAAAGCTCCTTGTGCTGGAAGACCGCCTCATAGCCGATCAAGGAAAAATCCACAGGGTAGAACAGCACCTTGCCCATGGTTAGCGCGTCCGGGTCGGATACGGAGGCGATGATGATCAAATACAATGGGTAGAGGGTAAGCAGTAGAACAATAATCCAGAAAACCAGGTTAATGCCATCGAAAATCTTGTCGCCCTTGGTTTTTTTGATCAGGGGCGTTTTCGCGATTGTGGCTTTAGCATCCATTGAAAGCGCCTCCTTTTTAGAATAGGCTGGTTTCCCCAACCTTTTTAGAAATCCAGTTAACGGACATGATCATAATGAAGTTAATAATATTCACACAAAGACCGATGGCAGCGGTATAAGAATATTGGGCTTTGCCAAGGCCGGTGTTGTATACATACACGCCGATAATATCGGAGGTGGGGCTGTTGCCGGAGGTCTGCATCAAAAGGGCCTTATCGGTGTTGGAACCCAAGAGACTGCCGCAGTTTAAAATCAGCATCATGGTGGCGATGGGCAAAAGATGAGGCAAATCGATGGACTTGATTTTTTGCCACTTGGTGGCCCCGTCGATGGTAGCAGCCTCGTAAATCTCTTGATCGATGGCGGTCAGGGTGGCAATATATAAAATGGTGTTCCACCCAGCGTGCTGCCAGATATCGGAACCGATGAACAGGGGACGGAACCAATCGGGCTCGATCATAAAATAAATGGATTGGCCGCCAAGATTGGTGATCACCCGGTTCACAATGCCACTTGAAGGGGAGAAGAACAGGTACAGCATACCGGCCATGACCACCGTGGAAATAAAGTGGGGCACATAGATGGCCGTTTGGGTGAACTTCTTTAAATGGGGGCGATCCAATTGATTGAGCATGATGGCCAGCACAATGGGAATGGGGAAGCTGCACACCAGACCCCATATATTAAGAAGAAAGGTGTTGGCAAAAAGCCTGCCGCAATAGTACGCGTTGAAAAAATCGTTAAAATGCTTAAGGCCTACCCATTTGCTGCCAGTAATCCCAAAAGCTGCCTTGTAATCCCTGAAAACAATTTGGATACCGTACATGGGCATATAGAAGAAGAAAATAAAAAACGCGATGGCGGGGATCAGAAGCACATACAGCTGCCAATCGTTTTTAAGGCGCCTGCCGGTACGTTGCCAAAAGGTTTGACTGAAAAAAGAAGCGCTGTTGGCTTTGCGTGGTATTGAGCTCATATCAAGTTCATTCCTTCCAAAAGGTGTTTCCCTCTGTCCAAACAATAGCATAGTTGACCGGAAATAGAAATCAGCGAAATTTTTGCATATCGACTAAAAAGCCGCCTAAAATCAAGGCTTTTTGCCTATGGGTGAAAATTTCGCCTGTATCTTCTGGGTAAAAAAACTGGTAAAATGCACATAAGGTTTACAAGGAGGAATTGCATATGGAGCTTAAAAAAAGCGGGGTGTTTTTTAGAACCGACAATGAGCTGGTACAAACCCTGTTCGACGCGGCGGAGAAAAAATGCCAGGATAATCTGAAAGCTTTTCTCAATCGCAAGGTGCTTATCGAAGGAGGGGGCTACCACAAAATTTGGCTCGAAACCCAGCCCATGGGCGGGGAAATGTATGCCAAACGGGATATGGAAGCAGCCATAAACAACCAGCTATTATTTATGGAATACCAACGGGAAGATGGACGCCTGCCGGGCTCCATTACGGTGGAGGATGGGGCGATCATCCCTCAGTTCAATAAGTTTCAGGGCTTTTGCTTTCCCGCTCCGGCGTTGAACATGTACTACTTAACAGGTAAGGATACAGATTATCTTGCTATGCTTTACCGCAGTCTTGAAGCCTTCGATCATTACCTTTGGGCTGTCCGGGATTCCGACGAGGATGGCTGCCTTGAAACCTGGTGCATGACCGATACCGGGGAAGACCACGCCCGCCGCTATGGTGACGACGCGCCTGTTTGGTGGACGGAGGAAACCCCGCCTCAGGGGTATTCCAAGGTGCCTATCGCTTCCATGGATTTAATGGGGTTTTCCCATGCAGCCAGGGAAACTCTGGCCCATATCGCGGGTATTATGGAACCGAAAAGGCAAGTCTATTGGCAGCAGCGGGCCTTTGAAGTGCGTAAGAAAATCCGGGAATATTTGTGGGACAATAAGCGCGGGGCGCTGTTCGACAGGGATAAAAACCATAACGTGATGGATGTATTGCTTCACAACACCCTCAGGGTTATGTACTGGGGCGGTGTGGATCAAGACATGGCGGACAGGTTTATTCGCGAGCATCTTTTAAATCCCCAAGAGTTCTGGACAGCTTTTCCCCTGCCCAGCGTGGCGGTGAACGATCCCCTCTTCTTTAATAACCCTGAAAACGATTGGAGCGGCCAAGCGGAGGGCCTTACCTACCAACGGGCCATTCGTGCTTTGGAAAACTATGGACGGGAAGCCCTTTTGCCTGTGTTGGGGGACAAGCTTTTCAGGGCCATTGGCAAAGAGGCCAAGTTCACCCAGCAGTTCGATCCCTTTACAGGCAAGCCTTCAGGGGACAAGGATGGCTACGGCCCCACCATGCTTTCGGTGCTTGAATACATTTCAAGGCTCTACGGCGTGCATCGGGAACAGGATACCTTGGTTTTCAATACTACAAAAGGGGAAATGACCGTTTATACCCAGGTTTTCGGGGATGATGCCTATGAGATCATATGCGACGGCAAAACAGCCACAGCCAAAATCAATAGTAAAAAGGTACAGGTTTGCCCTGCCGGGACGCGGTTTAAAACAGATTTGGAGGGGAATTTGCTATGAAACGGGCAGACGTTCAAATGCGGGATCCTTTCATCTACATCCAAGGGGATTCCTACTATCTTTACGGCACCACCGATGTAAACTGCTGGAAGGGGCCCTTTGAAGGGTTCAAGGCTTTTAAAAGCGGGGATCTGGAAAATTTTGAACCTTTGGGGCTGGTGTTTACGCCTCCGGAAAATTTCTGGGGCACGCAGAACTTTTGGGCGCCGGAGCTGCACTGTTATAAGGGCAGCTATTACCTCTTCGCCTCCTTTAAAGCCCCACAGGTTTGCCGTGGCACCAGTGTTTTAAAGGCGGATAGCCCTCAAGGCCCTTTTCTTCCCTGGGGGGAAGAACGGGTAACCCCGAAAAACTGGGAATGCCTGGACGGTACCCTTTATGTGGATGAAATGGGCCAGCCCTGGTGCGTATTCTGCCACGAATGGGTACAGCAGGGCGGCGGTACGGTATGCGCTGTAAGACTGAAGGCGGATTTGTCCGGCCCGGAAGGGGAACCGGTTATATTATTTGCCGCCAAGGATGCGGCCTGGGTGAAGCGCTGCCACCATTCAAGCGGGGCTGAAGGCTATGTAACCGATGGGCCTAATATGATTAAGGCCTCAAATGGCCAATTATGGATGCTTTGGAGCTCTGTCACCCCTACAGGCTATGGAATTGGCCTGGCGAAATCCCGAAATGGCAGTATTCTGGGGCCATGGGCCTTGCCAGAAGAGCCGATTTTCGCCAAGGATGGCGGTCATGGTATGGTGTTTACAGACTTAAACGGCACCATGCGCCTAACCATTCACACCCCCAATGATACGCCCAACGAGCGGCCCATATTCCGTGCCCTTCGGGAAACGGAAGAGGGCATCGAACTGATAGAGGAGGTAGAATAATGGAACTTATTCATGTTAGGCTGGATGGCCCGGGGGGCCTGCCCATGGCCAAGCCTGTGTTGGAATCGGTTTACGTAAGCGACCTGGATTTCGAACCGGAAGCCCGGCGTTTAAATCTTTTGCCCGATGGAACGGTTGAAATCGCGGTGACAAAAAAGCCTTACATGGTTCATGCCAAGGTGAATTTGCCGTTGTACGGCAATATTTATGTGGTGGCGGATAATATGGGTCAGGGCTATACCGGGGATTTTGTGGATTTTGTATCCGAAGCGGCCCGTAGCTACCTTCATTACGGCCAGGGGATTGCCAAGGAGCTGGCCCTGTCCGTTAAAACAAACGGGCATTTGCTGGCTGCTGAGGAATTTCTACATTTGGCGGACAGGGGTCAATCCACCCCCGAAAACCGGCTCTATGCTTTAAGCCATGCCATCTATGGCGCAGAAGGGGCGTTGTTTGAAAAAGCCCAGAAAATAGCCTATGAAAATAAGCGCAAGGATTTGCTTCTGGGTTGCAATTTTGCCCGTTTCACTACCCCCAACGCCAGATACGCTAAGTTTTTTGCCCAGGCCTTCGATTTTGCTACCTTGCCTTTTTACCCCTACCGCACAGTGCCCAATGGCCGAGGGCAGTATGAATATGGCTATATCGACACGTGCCTGGATTTTCTTAACCAGAACCATATTAAAGCCAAGGGACATCCCCTGTGGTTCGGCCATGAAAACGTAAATCCCAAGTGGCTTTTCGGCCAAAGCTTTGACGCTTTGCAAAAGGATGCATATGATATTGCCTGCCATCACGTAAAGACCTACGCGGGCCGGGTAGATGTATGGGATGCCATGAACGAAGCCCATGATTGGGCAAACTGCTTTGAATTGACCCAGCCCCAGTTGATAGAGCTGACCCGCACCACCTGCAAGGCTTTAAAGGAGGCCAACCCGGACGCCCAAAGCATTGTGAACATCTGCTTGCCTTTTGCCGAGTACGCTGCGGGCCGCTATGTATGCTATGGCGCCCTGCCGGAAATCGTTCGTTCCCCCATGGGTTACTTAAAAGCCCTTCTTGAAGCGGGGGTGGAATTCGATGTAACGGGTATCCAACTGTATTTCCCTGCCAGGGATATGGTGCAGATTTCAAGAATGCTGGACGTATTTAAAACCTTAGGCAAGCCCATCCATATTACAGAAATGGGCGTTTGCGGCGGTACACGCCAAAAGGGCACCCAGAACGGCAGTAATTGGCCCCAATTGAGTATGTCTGAAGGCACCTGGCACGGCACCTGGAACGAATCTACCCAGGCGGATTGGATGGAGCAATTCTACACCCTGGCCGCGTCTCGTGAAGAGATCAAAGCCCTTACCTGGTGGGATTTTATCGAACCGTCCTTCTCTGGCAACGGTGCTTTCCTTTATGAGGATGAGAACCCCAGGGAAATATTCTTTAGGCTCTTGGCTCTTAAAAAGCAGATAAGCTAAACAAGGGGCTTTGCCCCTTGACCCCACTTAAGGGATGATATCCCTTAAGAAACCCACAATGGGAAATGATATATTATGCTCCCCCTAGTGTTCTTTACGTGCATTTTCCGCCCATGTCCCTTGACATGGGCGGCTCATTTTTCTATACTGCATACAGTATTCAGTTATACAAACTTAATTGGAGGGCTTATGAATTTAGCTTATAAAATCCTTTCCGTGCATCTGATTACGGGTGATATGATCCCCGGCAAGGAAATCGCGGTTAAGATCGATCAAACCCTTACCCAAGATTCCACCGGCACCATGGCTTACCTGCAATTTGAAGCCATGGGCATCGATCGGGTACGTACGGAAAAATCCGTAGCCTATATCGATCATAACACCTTGCAAACCGGCTTTGAAAACGCCGACGATCACCAATACATTCAATCTGTCACGAAAAAGCACGGCATATATTGCTCCAAGCCTGGCAACGGTATCTGCCACCAGGTGCATTTGGAGCGCTACGGCATCCCGGGTAAAACCCTTTTGGGGTCCGACAGCCACACCCCCACCGGCGGCGCCCTGGGCATGATCGCCATTGGGGCGGGGGGCCTGGACGTGGCTGTGGCCATGGGGGGAGGGGCTTATTACCTTACCTGCCCCAAGGTGGTTAATATCAGGCTTACAGGCAAGCTTCAGTACGGCGTTGCCGCTAAAGACATTATTTTGGAGGTTCTTCGTCGTTTAACCGTCAAGGGCGGTGTGGGCCGCATTATGGAATACACCGGCCCCGGCGTTGCTTCTCTTTCTGTGCCGGAACGGGCTACCATTACCAACATGGGCGCGGAGCTGGGTGCCACCACGTCCCTATTCCCCAGCGATGAAACCACCCGGGCCTTCCTAAAGGCTCAGGGCCGTGAAGGGGATTTCATCCCCCTCAATGCCGATGAAGATGCCCTCTATGATGAAACCATTGAAATCGATTTGGCTGGGCTGATTCCCATGGCGGCCAAGCCCCACATGCCCGATCTGGTGGATACCATAAAAAATATTGGGCCTATCAAGGTGGATCAGGTTTGCATCGGCTCCTGCACCAACTCGTCCTACCTGGATATGATGCGGGTAGCGGCTATTTTAAAGGGCAAAACTGTAGCTGAATCTGTTTCGTTGGTTATCGCGCCCGGTTCTAAGCAGGTCCTGACCATGCTGGCAAAGAACGGTGCTTTGGCGGATATGATCGCCGCCGGGGCGCGGATCGCGGAATCTGCCTGCGGGTACTGCATTGGCATGGGCCAAAGCCCCAAAACCAACGCGGTTTCTGTCCGCACCAGCAATCGCAATTTCTATGCCCGTTCGGGAACCGCCACCGCCAGCGTTTACCTCACCTCTGTTGAAGTAGCTGCTGCAACGGCCATTACCGGCGTGCTCACCGACCCCCGTAGCTTAACCGTAGACCTGAACGTGACCATGCCCGAAACCTTTTTGGTGAACGATAACATGGTGGTTTCTCCTGGGGATGCCCACAACGATGTCGAAGTGGTCAGGGGACCCAATATTCAGCCCTTCCCATTAAATGAAGCCCTGAAAGAAACAGTTTCCGGTTCGGTGCTCCTTAAAATGGAAGACAATATCACCACCGACCACATTATGCCCAGCAACGCCAAGCTTTTGCCCTACCGCAGCAATATTCCCTTCTTAAGCGATTATTGCCTTACCCCGGTGGATGAAACCTTTCCTTCCAGAGCCAAGCAAATAGGTGGCGGCTTTTTAGTGGCTGGACAGAACTACGGCCAAGGCTCCAGTCGGGAGCATGCGGCTTTGGTGCCTCTCTACCTTCAAATTAAGGGAATTATCGCCAAGTCCTTTGCCCGCATCCACCAAGACAATCTGGTGAACAACGGCATTCTGCCCCTTGTCTTTAAAGCCGAAGCCGATTACGACCGTATTAACCAGGGCGATGAAATCCTTTTAAAAGACGCTATCATCCAAGTGAAGTCCGACGCAGAAATTACGCTGATCAATACCACTCAGAACTACTCTTTCCAGGCCACTATGGCTCTTACCCCCCGTCAGCAAAAAATGCTCCTGTGCGGTGGGCTGATTAATATGACCAGGTTGGGAGAATAAGGTGAATTGATAGTACGAGGCCCCATTTTCTTTTTAGAAAATGGAGCCTCGTACTCTACCCAAAGAAAACCGGATTATAATTCGGTCAGATCTTTTAAAACCTTGTCTACATAGGGGCGGTGTTGAGGGCCGTAATCGATCATATCCGGTACCATAATAGACAGCATGCCTGCTGCCCGAACGGCTTTCACACCATTGAGGGAATCTTCCACCCCAGCGCAGTCTTCCGGGGCGGTGTTCATCAGCTTTGCGCATTGGAGGTATATATCCGGGGCGGGCTTGCCATTGGGGGCTTCGCTACCGCAAACCATGGCATCGAATAAGCCGGTAAAGCCTGCTTTTTCAAAATAATACTCTACCATGTCCCGCTGAGTAGAGGTGGCCAGGCCAATTTTGATTCCTTGGCTCTTTAATTTGTATAGAATTTGGGGTACCCCTTTTTTTAGGGGAATGCCTTCTTTTTGAATATGCTCTTGCATGATCTCGTTCCAGCGGCGGATCATTAGATCGCAATCGACGCTGGGGTAGGCAGCCAGCACGATCTGCCGGGAGGTTTCCAGGTTGGTGCCTAGCATGTCCTCAAAGCATTTGTCGGTCAAAGCAAGGCCCTGTTCTAAAAAGGCCTTATGTAATAGCACCTGGCTTAAGCGTTCCGTATCTAGAAGAACGCCGTCCATATCAAATACGATGGCTTTTATCATAACAAGCTCCGTTCCATGGCCTTGATGGCCATATTCATACCGTCTGTGGCGGCGGACATAATGCCCCCCGCATAGCCTGCTCCTTCGCCAGCGGGATAGATGCCGGTAATATTGCACTGGCCGCTGCTGTCCCGGATGATGCGTACAGGGGAGGAGGAACGGGCCTCAACGCCAGTTAACAGGGCGTCTTTGTGGGCGAAGCCCTTTAGGCGCTTGTCCATATCCCGTATTCCAAGACGCAGGTTATCCGTTATATAACCGGGCAGGCATTCATCCAGGTTGGATAGGGTGACGCCTGGGCGGTAGGTAGGCAGCACTTCGCCCAAGAATTTGGTGGCCCGGCGGTTGAGAAAATCCTCTACCCGCTGGCAGGGAGCCCTGAAGTTTCCGCCCCCTAAGCGGAAAGCCGATTGCTCCAGGCTTCTTTGGAGCACCAGGCCTGCCAAGGGGTGATCGTCCATAAAATCGGCAGGATTGACGCCTACCAGCAAGGCTGCGTTGGCGTTCACCCCATCCCGGGCATGGTAGCTCATGCCATTGGTGCATAGGCCCCCCTCTTGGCTGGCCGCTGCCACTACCACGCCCCCAGGGCACATGCAAAAGGTATACACGCCCCGGCCATCGGGGGTGTGAGTGTTCAGTTTATAGTCCGCCGCCCCCAGGCCCAGCTGGGCCCTAGGTGCGCCATACTGGGCTTTGTCGATGTTTAACTGCAAATGCTCGATTCGCACTCCCATGGCAAAGGGCTTTTGTGCCATATCAATCCCTTGGTTGAACAGGCTTTGGTAGGTATCTCGGGCACTGTGGCCAATGGCCAAGATCAGATCATCGCAGGGCAATACCACCTTCTGTCCTTTTTGCAGGCAGGTAATGCCGTCGATGGCCCCTCCTCGGAGATGAATGTCCGTTAGCTGGGTTTCGAATAGCACGGTGCCGCCTAAAGAGCGGATGCTTTCCCGCAGGGATTTTACAACGTTTTTCAGCTTGTCTGTGCCGATGTGGGGCTTGGCTAAATACAATATATCTTCCGGCGCGCCGTTTTCCACAAAGGTTTCCAAAACGAATTGCTGGTGGGGGTTTTTCGTGCCGGTAGTCAGCTTCCCATCGGAAAAGGCGCCCGCTCCGCCTTCTCCGAACTGAACATTGCTGTTAGGATCAAGGGCCTTGCCGGTAAAAAAGTGTTCCACATCCTGGCTGCGGCTGTCCACATCCCGGCCACGCTCAATAAGAATAGGGTTGGCGCCGCTTCGGGCCAAGAGATAAGCTGCAAACAGCCCACCCGGCCCTGCCCCAACCACAACAGGCGGCCGTTTAAAGCCCTGCTTAAAATGGGGGAGATGCTCCTTCTTGGGGGATAACGTGGCCGTATCCCGTTTAAGCTGCTTTAAAAGCTTTATTTCATCGGGCAGGGCGATGTCCACAGTGTAGACCATGTGCAGATCGGCCTTGTCCCTGGCATCCAGGCTCTTTTTTACAATAATCAGCTGAGAGACCCATTTTTCTTCTATGCCCAAACGCTTGGCACATAAGGCTTTCAGCGCTTTTTCATCGTCCGTTGGCTTGGCTTTTATATGGCTAACCCGCAGCATCCCTTTGCCTCCCCTTAATCAACTCCCTCCATTTTAACACGATTTCGCTTAATAAAAAAGCCATTCCCCATAAAACAGGGGCCAGGGCAGGGGAGGCGCTATGGAAACTGACGGTTTCCCGGGCTTGGGCAGGAAAGAGGGGTATCAGCACATAGGCAATTCCGAAGGCAGCCGCCCCATGAACCGCCTTTAAAAGAATATAGGGCAAAAGGGGAAGGCTGCCTTTTCGGTAGAAGGCGAAGTTCTGCATCATAAGGGATACACCCCCAAAGGATACCAGCATGGCGCAAAGGGCCGGGGCCAGCCTTGAATCCACAAAGGGAATGAGGCTGATATCCTTTACTCCTTTGGTCACTTCTAAAAAGCCCTGAAGCAGGGCCAGGGTCACAGCATCGCAAAAAGGCAAAAATTTTCCTAAAAGCATGCTCAGGCAGCTGCCCATAACCATGCAGCCGCAGACAGTCAGCATGGTTTGGGCAGCTCGGTTCACAGCTTCGGAAAAGCTTAGCACCGTGTTTTCACCTTTGCCAACTTCGCCCTTGGTATGCATGGGCAATAAAAGTGATAGACCCGCTGTTAAAAAGGCCCCCAGGGTGGAGGCGATGAATATGGGCACCCCATGGCCCAAAAGCCAGTGGGGCACCGTGCCAAGCAAGAACATGGGACTCATGACAGCGGTCATATGGGCAAAGGCCCGGTAAGACTTAGGTTTGAAATTCCCAAAGCTGGAAAGCCGTGCCCCTGTGGGGGAACCGGAAAGCAGTCCCATCAGCGCCATGGGGATGGCGCTGCGCTTTTGCGGCAAACGGGAGGTGGCAAGGAGCATGACCGTCAGAAAGGGGAACAGTCCCGGCAGCACCGCGGAAGCGAAAAGTGCGCAGGCATCTCTGGCGCAAAGCATGATGTCACTGGGATATAAAAGCATTAAAAATGCACATAATAACAAGAAAAGCACTTTATCACCTCAATTAACCCATATGCGCGGCTGGATTGCTTTATGAGCCTGGGTGCTTTATAATAAAAAAGCAATACGATGTGAAGGAATGAGGCCCATGAGTTTAAATTGGAACAGCCTAGGCGTTGCCCCGGCAGATATTCTATTGCCCAACGAGAAAATCGATTATACTGCTTACGCAGTGGTGGCCTGCGACCAATATACCAGCGAACCGGAATACTGGGAACGGGCAGAAAAGCTGGTAGGGGAAAAGCCTTCCACCTTGCGGATGATCCTGCCAGAAATTTACCTGGAAGATTCCCATGCCCGTGTGCCACAGATTCACCAGGCCATGGCGGAGTACTTAGCTGGGGGCATTTTGAAAACCCGCGTGGGAAACGGCTTCGTTTTAACCTTAAGGGAAACGGAAAGCGGCTGCCGTGTGGGATTGGTATTAAAACTGGATTTGGAACAATATAGCTACGATAAGGGCGCTAAGAGCATGGTGAGGGCCACGGAAGGCACCATTCTATCTCGTATCCCACCACGGATGGCGGTACGGCAAAATGCCCCGGTGGAATTCCCCCATGTATTGGTTTTGATGGATGACAGCGAAAATACGATCATCGAACCCTTATACGCTATCCGCCATAACTTAAAGCCCCTGTACGATTTCCCGCTGATGCTGGGAGGCGGCCATTTAAAGGGTTATGCTATTACGCAAGAGTGCCATTTACAATCCGTTTACGACGGGTTAACCGCCTTAAAGCAAAAAGTGCCCTTCCTGTTTGCCGTGGGCGATGGCAACCACTCTCTGGCCACGGCCAAGGCTGTATGGAATGAACTGAAAAAGGATTTGTCCGATTCGGAAAAACTGAGCCACCCGGCCCGCTATGCCTTGGTGGAAATAGAAAATATACACTGTCCGGCGTTGCAGTTCGAACCCATTCACCGGCTGGTAACAAATATAGCCCCAGACGCGCTTGTAAGCGAAATGGCTGCCCCGGAAGAAGGCAAACATCATTTTACCGTGATTACCGAAAAGGGCACTCAGACCCTAGCTGTGCCCGGTGAAAACGCGGCCCTGCCCGTAGGCACGCTACAAAACTTTTTAGACCATTACCTTGCCAGCCATGGGGACGCTCAAATAGACTACATCCACGGAGAACATTCCCTGACCACCCTTGCGGTAAAAAAGAATGCCGTAGGCTTCTTGGTTCCCACTCTAGAAAAAAGCGCCCTGTTCACCGCGGTGAACAAGGACGGCGCACTGCCCCGCAAAACCTTTTCCATGGGCGAAGCTCACGAAAAACGCTATTACCTGGAAGGCAGAAAAATCAAATAATCTGGTTTTTTTGGAAGAGCGAGGGGCTGTCGCAGTAAAAATAAGGGATTTTCAAGGGTGGTAACCCTTGAATGGGTTAGGGTGAAACCCCACGTAACCTATCGAAGGTAAAAACAAAACCCAGGTCAAGGCAGCGTTAGCGGTCCTTGACCTGGGTTTTGCTTTTTAGATTTCAATAGGCACGGTGGGTTCTGATCCGGTCATTCAATCGTCGCGCTGCTAATGCATCCTCCGCTTCGCTTTTTGCGTGCACTGCACCCGCTCAGCTACGTCGCCACTCCCGCATAAGGGATGAAATCCCTTATGTATCCCAACTCTTGCTGCCACAGCCCCTTCTTTATAGCTATTTCTTCTGTTCCGACAGCATTTTCGTCAGCTCTTGCATGAAGCTGCCTATGTCTGTGAATTGGCGGTAAACTGAGGCGAAGCGGACGTAGGCCACCTGATCCCGCTCTTTAAGCTCCGACATGACCTGTTCGCCCAGCCAGCGGGTGGAGACCTCTTCCTCCATAGTGGAATAGGCAGCCTGCTCGATACGGGCTACCATGGCATCGATTTCGGCAACGGAAATGGAACGCTTTTCACAGGCGTGCATGACGCTGTTTTTAAGCTTGCGGCTATCGAACAATTCCCGGCGGCCATCTTTTTTTACCACCAAAAGAGGAGTCAGTTCGATCTTTTCGTAGGTGGTAAAACGACGGCCGCAGTTAATGCACTCCCGGCGGCGGCGAATGCTGGTGCCTTCCTCGGTGGGGCGGGAATCCACGACCTTGCTATCGGTGCAGCTGCAAAATTGGCATTTCATTTGTTATTCTTCCTTCCCGTTGGCATTTGTGTGTATTATAACGTAAAAAACCCTTAAACGCAAACGGTATCTATGTCTACCAAGATCACATCGTCGCCGATTTTGCAGATCCTGTCCCAGGGGATCACGATGCCGCATTTTTCCCCCCGTAAGGTGAGCATGAAGCTGGTTTCGCCGGGAACGACGAGGGCTTCCACCTGGCCCGTATGCAGCGAAAATTCGATATCCATCACCTTGCCCAGCAGCCGCCCGTCCCGGGTATTGACCACATCCTTGGTGCGCAATTCAGATAAGCTCAAAAAAACACCTCCCTGCACATTTAGAATATGCGGGGAGGTGTTGAAGGTTGCATTATTTTGGGTAAACTTCGCCGTAGATGAACTTTTGCAGGGTATCGATGTTGAGCTTGAAATTCTTTTCGTTCATGTAGACCATGTCGCTGCCGTTGATATCCTTGTAGCCGAAGCTGCCATCCATGGGGATGCGGTGCTGGGAGATCAGGGCCTTGCCGTTTTGCAGGTTACTCAAGAGGTTATTGTTGAAGATTAGCGCACCGCCAATTTCAAACATTTTGGAGGTAGGGAGGTTGGTATAAACGTAAGGCAGGGCCGCTTCCATGAGGTTGGCAAGCTTATCCAGGTTCATGTCCTGCATAACAGCGTTTAGGAGGGTTTCTAAAAGCCTGCGCTGGCGTTCGGTACGGTTGGTGTCGTTTTCGCCTTTCAGACTGCGGATTCTGGCAAAGGTCACGGCCTGCATGCCGTCCAGGTGGTAGGAGTTGATCCCGTCCAGGCCTTTAACGGCAGTGCGTTGAACCTTATCCATGGGTTCTTTTTTTAGCTCATAGTTGATGCGGTTGGCTTCCACCTTGGACATTTCAATATCGATGCCGCCCATGGAATCGATGATGGCGGCCAGGCCAAAGATATTGACTGTAACAAAATATTCAATGTTCATTTGGAAGTTATGGTTGATGGTGCGCATGGCCAACGCAGGGCCGGCATTGGCCACACCGCTTTTTTCACCTGCCATGCTGCCAAAATGGTACGCCACATTCACGCGGTTTTGGTTTTTGTAGCCTGGAATGGTAACGCAGGTATCGCGCATAATGGAGGTAAGCTTAATGGGCTTTTCTGCGTCCCTGGAGGTATCGATAGAGCAGATCAATATGGCGTCGGAACGGCCAGTGGTAACGTCCTTGCGGGCATCCAGGCCCATCAGAAGAATATTGATAACCCCGCTGGGCAGGTTTTCATTGATCTCCAGTTCGGAAGGATCGATGGTAACAGAATTGTCTGCCAGCTGTTCCGCGTGGCTCAAAGCGTCGGCATCGTTATTGGTGTCTGCTTCTTCTTCCTCTGCTTCTTCCTGATCCCATTCATCCCATTGCTGCTGGTCTTCCTCATCCAAGGTAGCGTAGACCAACCCCAGGGATAATTCTTCTTCATCGTCCTCGGCCAGGGCCAGACAGGGCAGCACCAGCATAAGGGATAGGCATAGGCAAAGCAAGCGTTTCATCAGTTTCAAGAATAAAGTCCTCCTCGTTTAAAGTGAACGGAATCATTATACGTTTGGATTTTCCATTTTGCAACCTTTTCTACTTTTCTTCCCTAAGCACCACAGCATATGTGCCGGGGATGACAGGGGCGGTCAGATAGCGGTGGTTACCCATAATGCGGCCATAGGGCATGGCTTCCTCAGAAGGCATGTAAGGCTCCACAAAGAGGGTTTCCATGGCTTTTTCAGTATCGGCCCCCAAAGAGGCAAGGGTATAATCCGTTTCGAAGGTTTCGCTGTTATAGGCGTTTACTTCCGTGAGCATGGCAGCGACTTCCTTCATGGAGAAGCAAATCGTGGCGGAGGGGACAGCACTCATGACAGAGATGCTTTCCCGGCCACGTTTGATGGCCAGATCAATCTGATACAGATCGGACAGGGGCTGGAGGGTTTTCGTATCCAGCTGGGAAACGGGGTTAATGGACAGGAAGAACACAGCGTCCTTCAGATCGACCTTTTGTTCTTTTAGGGTCTTAGCCATTTCCTCGCTTACCAGCTCGCTCAGGTCGATCATCACAGCGCAATCCTTTAATTGCATGCTCAGATGGGTGACACCCTTGCGGCGCAGAATGCCAATGGAGGAATAGGAAAGCCGCAGGGTACGGCCGGTGTAAGTTTTATGGCCGTCGTCATCGGTTAGATAGCCGCCGTCTTTGTTTAATTCCGCTTCGCCTCGGATCACAAGGAGCACCTGCTGGGTCTCTTCATTTAGGCGCATGGAGGGGCTTAAGGGTCTTGGCTGCTGGGTTTGGCTGTCCAGCATAATGCTGCCGATTCTGATGTAGGAGAAGGTCAATTCCTCCGTGGTGTTTAAAACCACGTCCAGCTTGGAGCCGTTTTCAAGCATGATGATCTGGTGAACGGGAATGATCCGCTCCCCGGTGAAGCCTGGGCCTGGCATGGGGAAATCGTCCAGATCGGGCATGATCAAAAACTCTGTGGCGTCCTGGGAAAGCACCAGACGGTAGTTGCTGCCTGCTTCCAGGTTGCTCAGGGAATAGGGGTAGCTGCCGGGCTCCTCGCCCTGCTTGCGGGTTAAGATACCATCCAGCCAATCCCCATCCAGAAGGCCTGAATAGGTAAAGGCAAATTCTTCTGGATCCGGTTCCCCCATGTACTTGAATAGGTTGGGTTCAGGGGTAATAACAAGCCTGCGCTGATTAATGGTGTACTTTACATTTTCAGTGGATTCCACCACGTTGCTATCCCCTGGAATAAAGAAGGAAAGCAGGTATTCCCCGGCGTCGGAAGGCGGGGAGGACAGTTTATACTTGGTGTTGCCCTCTACCTGGTAGTAGGTAACGGTGACCGTGCCGCTGGTTAAGGGGTGATGCTCCGGCAGCTTCATGGCCTTGCCGTCGTAGGTCTTGGACAAGCTGCCTGTTAACCTAAGGGCATCAGCACCTTCCACCTTGGTAATTTTAAAGGGGTAGGAATAGGTGCCCCCGGCATAATCTGGGTGGTTATCCGGCACCGTTAGTACCAGGGTATAATCCCCAGCGTTTTTAGGGGTGCCCCCCCCTGCGTAGGAAACGGCAATTCCCTGGGGCAGGGTAATGGGCAGAACGTAATTCTCTCCGGTATAGGATTGGTTCAGGCCGGATACATCCGGGGAATAGATGGCTTTAGCAGTTGCCAGGGTTTTCGGGGAAAACTGGAAGCCGTCCGCAGTATTGGCTGTAAGGGCGGCGCCTTCAGCGTTGGAGGCGTAGACCCGAAGGGTAATGGTTTGTCCCGGGGTCAGGCCTGCGATCTCAATGGGGCTGGCGGTGCCAGGCACCAAGGTGGTGGTGCTGTCATACTTGGCATCCAGGGCCACATCGCCGGCCTTGTACATAATGCCAAGGGTTTTGGCATCCTTTGGAACGGTAAAGGCAACGGACAGGGTGCCCTCTTTGGGCTGTGTAATGGTGATGCCGGTAATATCAAAGCCCGGGTTCACCGCGCCGCTGTCCTGTTTGATGACGGTGGTATAGACGGTATCCCCATCGGTAATGGCGATATCCGTATCGTTTAAAACCCCATAGCCTCTTAGGTGCAGCGTGCCATCCTCGAAGGTGGTAGCATTAAGGCTGGCTCCGGAACGAAGCCGCAGGGAGATGGGGGTATTGGCAATGGGTGCGCCTTTTTCGTCTAAAACGGTGATCACTGTCAGGTTTTGGGTATTGCCTGCAATGCGGATATTCCCTTTAAAGGTGGTATCGGAGGAGGAGAGTTTAAAAATATCCAGCCGCCCGTTCAGGGTTTCTACAGCGGAGGCAGGGGCGGTCAGCTCTGCTACGAGGCAGCTGTCTTCGAACTTGAGAGTGCTGCCGGAGGCGGCTGCCACATTGACCTTGGCTCCGTTAAGGCCCGACAGAATATAGGTTCCGGCAACGATCAGGTCCTGGTTTTTATCCAAAGAGAGGATGCCTGCGTCTACGGTTTTGGCTTCGGCGGTCTGGCCGTTGACGATCACCTGATAGCTTTTCCCGGCGATGGTGGGCAGCAACAAGCCGTTGGCTGTCAAAAGCAGGGGGAAGGATTGGCCGTCCACCGTCAGGCCCATGGTGCCATTGAGGCCGGTTTGGGTGGTTTCGGTATAGCCGGGAAGGGTGGCCAAAACGTTGATGCTGCCCGTGCCGGACAAGGCCATATTGGCGCTGCCTTCCAGGGTACAGCTATTTTGCCCGGTAATGATAACCTGGCAAGGATCGCCGCTGATGGTCACAGTGCCGGTTAAAACATCGCCGCTTAAAAGCAGCTTGACGCCGGCGGTATTGACCGTAATGGCAACGGCCCCTTTAACGTTGTAATCTCCGGCAGCTGTGATCGTCGTCGCTGCGGTAATGTTATTGGAAGCGGCAGGGGTTTCCTGCTTCACTTCCAGGACGGTGCCCTTTGGCCTGCCTGTCCACTGGGTGCCTTCCGCGGCCTTAGGCAAGAAAAGATAGAAGGTGCCGCTTAAGGCGGCGGCAGGGTAGTTTTCCCCATCTACAGTGAGGCTGGAGGCGCCTTGAGCGCTAAAGGAAAATGCGCTCTTGCCTTTAACGGAAAGCTTATCGCTTTTAATACAGCCGGATTGCACCTGGACCATTACATCGGTGCCTGATTGGGACACATCCTTAAGTTCAATGGCCCCGTCTCCGGTAAAAATCACTTTGCAGCCTTCTGAAATGGTTAGTTTATTAACAACGCTTAGGTTGGTCAAATCCATGGTAGCGGTGACGTTTTTTTCAAGGATTATTTCGTTGGCGGTAACCGTATCCAGGTTTAGTGAAACGGTGCGGTTTTCTTTCACGGTAATGGTGGCATTAGACCGGGATTCACCATCTTTTACTCTGTAATTGCCGCTGGTATACAGGGGCACATCGTCGATGTTCAAGTCCAGTGCCGCAGGGGAAACCCGGGCGGCCTTTAAAAGCCGGGTGCCTAGCCCATCCCGCCTGGCAAGCAAAAATTCCCCCAGGGGGCAGGCAGGTACCGGCAGGCTCAATTTGTTGGCTGTAATATGCTGACAACCCTCTATAGCACACTTAGGGGCTTGTTCACAATTTTCATTGGCGTGATCGCAGAATTCTTCGTTCCAGGGTTCTAGAGTGGGTTCCAAGGTAGGTTCTAAAGTGGGTGCCAAGGTGGGAGCCGCAGTAGGCTCCGGGGTAGGCACTGCCGTGGGCACAGGGGAGGGCTCCGATGTGGGCACAGCGGTGGGCACCTGTGTGGGTTCAGGCGTGGCTGTTACCGCAGGCGGCTGTGGTGTGGGCGTAGCCGTAGGCACAGAGGTAGGTTCTTGTGTGGGTTCGGGTGTAGCCGTTACAATGGGCGTTTCCTGTTCGGGTTGTGGTATGGGTTCCTGGGTAGGGTCATCCTCCGCAAAAGCCATTATGCCAAAAAGCAGCATAAAGGCAAGCAACAGCGCGGTTAGCTTACGCAGTGAAATTAACATCTTTTTATACCCCCTCACAGGATTAAACGCAAATAAAGGCAATTTTGTTTCGATTTGGCAAATTTTTTATAAGCGGCGGTTCATAATGGACATGATCAGGCTGCCGTTATTGAATATTTGGGCCAGGGTGCTTTCTTTTAAAAGGGTATCCAGGCCATCGAAGGGTACGATGGTCAGCACCAGGGGGACCACAACAAACAGGGCATAGCAAAGCACCACGCCCCGCAAGGCGCCGAACACGCCGCCCATGAGCCAATCCAGCTGCTTTAAAAGGGGGAAGCGGAAAACCGCCCTGATCATGTTAATTAAGATAGACGCCACAATGAACAGGACCACAAAGCACACTAAAAACGAAAGAATGTTAATGGAAACATTCACAATGGTTTGGTTCACATAATCGGCCACGGAGCTAACGCCCTGGGAGGAAAACACCTGGTTTTGAATGTTGAAGGATAAGATATCGCTCAAAGGGGCGGGAAGCTTCACATTGTTGATTACGCTGTTGATCTGCTCCCCGATGCTGGAGACGTTTGAAAGAGCCAGCTCTAAATCCCCGATCCTGGAAGAGGCATCGGTGTAGTGGATCAGGTTTACCACCAGGGATTCATCCCCCTGAATTAGTTGGGCCAGCTGGGGGTAAAGAAAAAATGAACCGACAAAGGATAAAAGGCAGACGCCCATGGACAGAACCGATTGCACAAAGCCCCGGTAAAACCCCCACAGCACGCTCAGGCCGATCAGTCCAAGGATAACATAATCCACCAGATTCATTTGATCACTCCTTTAGTTAGTTACTAGTTAGGCAAGGTTACCACGTACACATCGTTGGAACAGGCTACAAGAACCTTGCCCCCGTCCACAGTGCCCAGAATCTGGGTTACCTGCTTTTCTTTAACAGGGAACTCATAAGCGGTGGGCTTTTGATCTGTGGCCTTGGCATGATAGATATATTGAGGCGAGAAGGCGAAAATGCCCCGGCTGGTGACCACTGCGCCTACGCAGGAGGTGGGCAGGGTAAAGCGGCGGTCGGTGCTGCCGGACAAAAGGCGTAGCTCGGAAATGGCAAATTGGCTGCCAGTCTGGGCAGTAGGGGCAAAGAGCATCATGGCGTCGCCCTTTGCAGGGATATAAGCATCCACCAAACGCCAGCCATAAACCAGCATAGCGTCCGAAGCGCTTTCGATGCCCTGGTAGTTATAGGTGCGCAATTGCCGGGTGGTAATCACCCGCAGGCGGTTGTTTTCAAACAAGATCCGGTAGGCGGCGGATTCTCCCAGGGAAGATTCGCCGGTGTTTTTCTTCCCCACCTCAAAGGTTTTTAAATTCATATTGGCCACGGTTCCGTACACATCCAAAAGGGTTGTCCACATATATTGGCCCTGATCCCCATAAAAGCCCACATCCAGTAGGAGCATATCCTTGAAGGCTTCGGTCTCCTGGTCCACCTGGGTGCCCTGGAGGTCCCGCACGACCAAGGTAGGCGTGGTGTCCGGGCCAATGACGGCAGCGGCGTATTTTTTGCCGATCCGCGCAAACTGAACCGTATCCCCCAAGGTGTCCTGGTAGGTGGGACGGCCTTCATAATCCAGTATATACATCTGGGTGTTCAGCCAAACCACCATGTTTTTATCGCCCACGGAAAACTTGGCTCCTTCGCCTACGGCTAAGGACCAGCGAACAGAACCTGAAGTGCTCAAGCAATGGATGGATACCCCGTCGTAGTACACCACATATTCCCCAAAGGGCGTAACCGATTGGCCAGCGCCGCAGTTTAGCCTTACATAGGTTGGAACTTTGGGCTTTTGTGCGGAGGTTATAAGGAAATATCCCCCTACCACAACGACAGCCACGCCGACTAGGATCAGCCAGTTGCGAAGCATCTTAGACCTGTTCTGGGAATGGCTTGCCCGGGTATTTCGCTGATTCATGTTTGCTCCTTCGATATCTTTAACGATCAATCGTTCAAGTTTGTTTCAAACCATCTTAATATTATACCGGGTTAGGCGGTTACATGCAATGGTTGGGGTTGCAATTTTGCCTTAAACTGCCTATAATTTGGTTACCTATGGTGAGGAGGGCTTGAACATGCTGGATTTGCGCCGCATTCGGAAAAACCCCCAGGAGCTGCTGGACGGCCTTGAAAAGCGGGGGAAACAGGTGGATCTGGCTGAGCTTTTTAGAGATGATGAAGACCGCCGCAGCCTTATGGCCAAGGCTGAAGCCCTGAAAAACCGCCGCAATGAAGCTGGCAAGGAAATGGCCAAAGTGAAACGGTCGGGCGGGGATACAAAGAGAATCGTGGATGAAATGAAACAGGCCGGCGAAACCATTAATGATTTAGATGAACAGATCAAGCTTCTGGACGAAAAAACAGAGCAGTTCCTTTTAAACATACCTAATATTCCAGACGAGACCGTTCCTGCGGGAGAGAGCCAGGAAATCCGCCGCGCAGACACACCAAGGGTTTTCCCTTACGAGCCAAAGACCTATCGGGATATTGGTACCGATCTTGGCATAGCGGATTTCGATACCGGTGCTGGCCAAGGCCTGGGTGCACGGCTTCAACGGGCCCTTATCAATTTCTTTTTGGATACCTGGGCAGAAGCGGGCTGTGTGGAGGTTCAACTGCCCTGGGGGATGTCTGTAACCGATCTTTGCAAGGATATGATTTTAGATGGCAGCGGGTTGCCGACCCGCCGCTGCGCTTATTCAGCCCAGCTTAACAAAGTGGACGTGGCGTATATCACAAAGCCGGAAAAGAGCTGCGAAGCCCTTGAAGTTATAACAAATCAAACAGAAAAGTTCCTTTCCCTGCTGGGCATGCCCTGCCAAGTGGTGTGCCTTGGTGCCAGGGAACTGAGCCATTCCTCCGCTAAAACCTACCATGTAGAAGTGTGGCTGCCCAGCCGCAGCGGCTACGTAGAAATAGCCAGCTGCTCTGATTATGGGGATTTTATGGCCCGCCGGAGCGCTATCCGCTACAGGGAGGACCCTAAGGGGAAGCCCCAGCTTGCTCATACACTGGGGTCCAGTCTGACAGTGGGTACCGCCATGGCGGCTATTTTGGAAAACTTCCAAAATGAAGATGGAACGGTTGCTATCCCCCAAGGGCTGGCTTCCTACATGGGCACCGAAAAAATAGGGAAGAGGTAACAAAGTGAAAACCATTATTTATTTCGATTTCGACGGCACACTGGCCGATAGTATGGCGCTTTGCACCACCCAGGTGAGCCGCGCGCTCAAAGCCTGCGGTCTTAAGCCTGTAAGCCAAGAATTACTCATGGCTTGCAACGGCCCTAGCTACGACGAAGCGGCTATTTTGTTGGGGGTGCCAGAGGATATGCGTGCTCATTTTTGTGATGTGCGCCGGGGAATAGAGATTTCCATTATCGATGAGACCCAAAAGCTCTTCGGTGGGGTGGTTAATTTGCTTGAAAGCCTTCAGGGCAAAGCTCAACTGGCCTTGGTTTCCAACGGTATGGGGGATTATCTGAACCAATCCCTTGATAAGTTTGGTTTGCGTAAGTATTTTGCTTTTGTGCAGCCATTGATTCAAGGCCAGACCAAGGGGGAAACCTTAAAGCAATTGGTTGAACAGCACAAGCCTGAAAAGGCCCTTATGGTGGGCGACCGAATCGGAGATATTCAGGCAGGCCAGTTTGCGGGCATCTCCACATTGGCCGCCGCCTACGGCTTTGGCAGCGAAGAGGAATACGCAAAGGCTGATGCACGGGTGGAATCCATCGAACAATTGAAACAGTATTTATTGAATTTTATCGGATAAAAACGCAGGCCGGGAGCAGTTCATCATCGCCCCGGTTTACCTTAGCAGCATGCAGGGCACATCCGCCATGTAGGCTTCTGTTTTCGCGATGCTCTCAGGCAGCTCGTACACCTGGGTGTAAAAGAAGAAAACATCGATTTTGCCGGACATAAGGGCCTGGTACTGGGCATCGTAGGGGATCACCACAAGCGCCACATTCATGTTGAGCTTTTCACCCAGCGCTTCCATATAGCCTACGTTGAACCCGGCGGGAACCCCATCCGCGCCGATGTAATCGATAGGCGGCACATCCCCGGAGACGCCTACATACAGGGTTTGTTCAAACTGTGTGCCCGAAGGCCTTTGGGCAGTGGCTTCCTCGAAATGGGCGATATGCTGTTCATAAAGCCTGTCCAAAGTGCCGTCCGTCCAGAAAAGACGGATGGCTTCGTTTAATTTTAAGATCAGTTCCTTGTCTTGGCTTCTGGCGATCATGAAAAACCGCATTTCTTCGTCGAACAGAGCTTCAAACCGCTTGATAACCAGCTCCGGGTTTTGCGTTTGCACAAACCGGGCTGCGTTCATAGGCAGCATGACCCCATCCCCCCGGCCTCCGATCAGGGCCGCCAGGACCTGGGAAAACGAGGGCATGGATACCATTTCAAGGCCCGGAATGAGGCTAAAGATGTTTTCCATCAGCCCCTTTTCAATTTCCGAAGGGCCGTTGACGGAAACCAGGGTTTTGCCTGCCAGTTCAGTTATATCAAGCCGGGGGTAAGCTTCCTCCTGGGCCCAGGCGGTAACCGTCCCCCCTACGAAAACCATGAGAATCAAGCCTAAGGCAATTACTTTTTTCATTATTATCCCATCCCTTTCTTGGCGCCTCCTATTATAGCAAGCAACCTGCATAAATTCAATGAAATAACTTGGCTATCCGATTGCCCTTTTGCCTTTGGTCTGCTATAATAATTCGATAGCAAGAAAGGGTGGTCGTTTGTTGGAAGAACTCCTGATGGAACCGGTTCCCATGACGCAAAGAGAGGCCTTAATGCTCAACCCTTTGCAGCTGGCTTATATCGGGGATACGGTGTGGGATCTGCTTATACGCACCGCCCTTGTGTATACGGGCAATAACGTTCACGCTATGCACAAAATGGCGTCCAGCCGGGTGAACGCCGGGGCCCAGGCAGAATTGCTGGCGGCCCTGCTGCCGAATCTTACACAGGAAGAACTGGCCCTTGTGAAACGGGGGCGTAACACCCGTTCCAAGCATCCGGTACCGAAAAACCAGGACGCAGCGGATTACGGCCATGCCACCGGCTTTGAAGCCCTGATCGGCTTTTTGTACTTAACCGGCGATCACCAGCGCATCAAAGCGCTTTATTTACTAGGGGAGGAACACCATGCCAGCAAGAACCCTTAATGTGAAGCTGATTCGCCACACGGCGCAGCCCCAAGAACTGATCGCTTTAGGCGCCCGTCTTTGCTACGCCAAAGCCACCATCGACGATCTTTTAAACAAGGTAGAAACCCAGGACCAGGAAACCTTTGTTTCCCAGATTATGGACATGGGTCACCTATCTGTTTTAGAGCATGCCTCCTTCACCTTTGGGGTGGAAGGGGTTAGCCGCTCTCTTTTAGCCCAATTGACCCGCCACCGCCTGGCTTCCTTTTCTGTGCAAAGTCAGCGGTATGTTTCCTACGAAAAGGGGTTTGGGTATATTATTCCGGAAAGCATTAAAGCTTTGGGGGATGAGGCGGTAGAAGAATTCGAAGCCCAGATGGATACCATTCACAACTGGTACACCGCCTGGCAAAGCCGCCTTGAAAAGGGCGAAGCAGGCAATGAGGATGCCCGCTTCGTATTGCCTAATGCCACAGAGACCCGTCTTGTTATGACCATGAACGTGCGGGAGCTTCGGCACTTTTTTGCTTTGAGAATGTGCAATCGTGCCCAGTGGGAGATTCGCCAGCTGGCTACCCAAATGCATCAATTGTGCATGGAGGTGGCTCCCATCCTCTTTGAAACCGCAGGCCCCGGCTGCCTGAACGGCGCTTGTCCCGAAGGCAAGAAATCCTGCGGCAAAGCGGCCCAGGTAAAACAAACGCGACAGGCGCTATTAGAAAGGAAATAAACCATGGCATTTTACAAGGACGCGGACAAGAAGAATAAACCCAAGACAAATTACGCCAACCAGGGCTCCTGGGACGACGAAGGCGCTCATTATACCGGCGCGAAAAAATCCGCCGGTTCTTCCGCTGGCAATCGCCGTTTCGGCCCCGGTGCTTCTGCACGCCCTGCGCAGGGGGACAAGCCTGCTTACGGCAACCGTGCCGAAAGAAGCGATAAGCCCGCCTATGGCAACCGTAGCGACAGGCCCGCCAAGCCCTATGGCGAGCGTTCTGCCAAGCCTTACGCAGATCGTCCCGCCTACGGCAACCGCAGCGAGCGCCCCGCCAAACCTTATGGCGATCGGCCTGCTTATGGCAACCGCAGTGAACGCCCTGTTCGGAGCGAAGAAACGGCTCCCCGCCGCTCCTATGAAAAGTTCGAACACAAGCCAGCCCAACGGCCCGCTCCCAGCCCAAGGCCCGTACCCGCCCCTGTGGCCGCGCCTGTTCAGCAGGAAGAATCCCTTATCAATGAAAATCTTCTCTCCGGCCGCAATCCCATTCGTGAAGCCATTAAATCTGGCCGGGATATCGAAAAGCTGTTAGTGGCCAAGGGAGAGCTTTCGGGCTCTGCCAAAGAGATCGTGATGATGGCCAAGGAAAAGCATATTCCCGTCCAGGAAGTGGAACGCATCCGCTTAGACGAGATTACAAGAAACCATCAGGGCATGCTGGCCTACGCTTCCGCTTACCAATACGGTACTGTGGAGCAAATGCTTGAAAACGCCAAAGCAAAGGGCGAAGACCCTTTTATCATTTTATTGGATGGCATTACCGATCCCCACAACTTAGGCGCTATTATCCGTACCGCTGAGTGTGTGGGTGCTCACGGCGTTATCGTCCCTGTTCGCCGCTCTGTGGGCCTGACCCCTGCCGCGGTGAAGGCCTCCGCCGGTGCGGTGGAGCATATCCCTGTAGCCAAAGTAACCAATCTTACCCGCACCATTGAACAGCTTCGGGATAGCGGCCTTTGGTTCTATGCCGCGGATATGGGTGGGGAAAGCTACGAAAAGGTAGACTTTAAGGGCGGCGTGGGTCTGGTCATCGGCGGCGAAGGGGAAGGCATCAGCCGCCTGGTGCTGGAAACCTGCGACAAGCGCGTTTCCCTGCCCCTAAAAGGCAAGATCGAGTCCCTAAACGCCTCCGTGGCCGCCGGTATCCTTATGTATGCGGCCATGCAATCCCGCATTAAATGAAACCCCTTTTGCTGGTAGATGGGTATAATGTCATCGGCGCGTGGCAGGAGGCTAAGAAGCAAGGTTATTCTCTGGATGAAAGCCGGGACCGCCTGTTCCACCTTTTACAGGACTATGCGGGCTTTACCGGCGAGGAAGTGATTCTGGTTTTCGATGGCCACCATTCTGACCGCAAGCTCCGTTCCGAGGACAAGCACCGCCACGCCACCATGGTTTTCACCAAGCAGGGCGAAACCGCCGATAGCTATATCGAGCGCCAGGTGCATCTGGCCCCCAAATACCGGCTGGTGCGGGTGGCCACTAGCGACGCCCTGGAGCAATCCCAGGTGTTGGCCAGCGGCGCCACAAGGCTCACAGCGGGAGAACTGATTTCCGCTCTCAACCAGGAACGTGCCAGGGAGCGGGAAAAGCGGGAAACCGCCCTGCTCAACCAGCGCAACCCCTTATCCCAGCATTTGACCTTGCAGCAGTGGGAAACCCTGGAAAAAATCCGCCGCGGCAAATAAACCCGCTAACAGGAAGGAAAACATGAGCGAGTATTTTGATCCTGAACAGAACACTGAGCTGGACGAGCTTGATTTAACCGCCCAAAGCGAAGACACGCTGCCCGCCGATGCCTTTAACGGCATGACAGACGAGCAGATCGTTATGCTTGCCAAAGAGGGGGACGGCGTTGCCTTAGAATACCTCTTGAACAAGCATAAGAACTTTGTGCGCTCAAAAGCCCGCAGCTACTTTTTGATCGGTGCCGATCATGAAGATATCGTTCAGGAAGGCATGATCGGCCTATACAAAGCCATTCGGGATTACAACCCGGAAAAGCTCAGCTCTTTCCGTGCCTTCGCGGAGCTGTGCATTACCCGCCAGATCATTACCGCTATCAAAACCGCCACCCGGCAAAAACATATTCCCCTAAACTCCTACGTTTCTTTAAACAAACCCCTCTATGACGAGGAATCCGATCGCACTCTTCTGGATGTGATCGTAGAAGGCCGGGCGACCAACCCGGAAGAGCTCATTATCGGCCAGGAAGACTTATCCGCCATCCGGGAAAAAATAGACGAGGTTCTCTCTTCCCTGGAGCAAGAGGTTCTCACCGCTTACTTAAACGGTAAATCCTACCAGGAGATCGCCGAAAACCTGGGCAGGCACGTGAAGTCCATCGATAACGCATTACAAAGGGTAAAGAGAAAACTAGAGAAATTTCTAGAGGAGAATCATTGATATTTGCGAGGGGACTGTCGCAGTAAAAATAGGGGATTTTCAAGGGTGGTAACCCTTGAATGGGTTTGGGTGAAACCCAACGTAACCTATCGAAGGTAAAAAACAATGCCCAGGCCAAGAGAGTAAAACGATTCTTGACATCAACTTGGCTGCAAGTAAGCTGGTATCAAGGACCGCGAACGCTTCCTTGACCTGGGTTTTGCTTTTTGGATTTCAATAGGCACGGCGGGTTTTGACCCGGTCATTCAATCGTCGCGCTGCTAATGCATCGCTCGTTTCACTCCCCGACGCCGCACCCGCATAAGGGAGGAAATCCCTTATGTATCCCAACTCTTGCTGCCACAGCCCCATCGCGCTCTCCTAAAAGAAGAAAACCTGAATAGAGGATGCATCGTGAGTGAACTGGCAAAACAGCTATAGGGGGTACTTCCGCGCTAAGACGCGTGTACATCATTACATAAAGAAAGGGTGTTATCATATGAAGTTTATGAGCAGGATGATCTTAAATCAAATCGGGAGGATCATTGCTTTATAATCCTCCCATATTAACGGAGGAAACATATGCCCTATCATTGGATAAACCCAGAAGAATATACCATGGATACCTTTCTGCTTTTTGATCGCTGGGCCCTTAACTACATGTTCAGCGAGGATAGCAGCGGCAAGATCAAACAGGAAATGGCCGATGCTTTGTTTTTCTACCCTCATGTGCTATGGTTTATTGGGCAAAAGGCCCCTGAATGCCAACGCTTTTTGCAAACGCTTAAGGCTCTGATGCCCCAAACCCTAACGAAGGAAAAAGGGCGCAAGGCACAAAGCAAGGTGCTGCAGCATTATGAAACCTTTGTGGTTTATGCCTACCCTCGCGTGATGAACCGGGTCAATTATATCCGCAACTGGGATCGAAAATGGCTGGACGAATTGATCGACGTAACCGGCAAGGTGGTTTTAGATGTAGGTGCAGGCACAGGTCGGCTGGCTTTCGCAGCCCAAGAAACAGCGCTTCGGGTCTATGCATCGGAACCCTGCGATACCCTGCGCGAAGCCATGCGGGATCGGATCAAGGCCCAAGGCATCACCAATATGAAAGTATTGGATGGCATCGTCATGGATTTGCCTTTTGAAGACAATACCTTTGATGCGGTGCTGTCCGGCCATGTGGTAGGCGAAGATTACGATGGCGAGCTTTTTGAAATGACCAGGGTGCTAAAGCCTGATGGCTGGATTGTTATTTGCAACGGGGATGATGAGTTCGTCCGTAAAACGCCTAACCCGGAGCTTGTTAGCCGGGGATTTGACGTTTTCACCCACCAAAGCATTGAGGGCGGCATCATCCATAATTACCGCAAGCAGGTACACAAGTGAATTCTTTCGCCGCCGCGTTATAGTGACGGCGATTTATTTTTTTGATAATGAACCTTTTTAGGGTTTTGCCGCTCTTAAGGGTATACGATATCGTACACAACAGGAGGCCGGGATGATACAAGAAGCTTTTTCCAACTTGGTGCTTACTAACGAGCAAACACTGTATCGCATTGCAGCTACCCTTCTGCCACGGCTTCAAGACAGGCAGGATGCGGTGCAAAGCGCTGTTTTGCTTGCCTGGCAGCACCGCTTCAGCCTTAGGGAGGAAGAGCGTTTCAAACCCTGGATCGCCCGGATTCTGGTACGGGAATGCTACCGTCTATTGCGAAAAGCCAAGCCTCTGGTTTTAACCGATAGCTTCCCTGAGGGTGTCGTGCCTATGAGGGACGAAAGGCTCCATGAAGCCATTATGGCATTGCCGGAGAAGCAGCGGATCGTCATTGTGCTTTATTACATTGAAGGCATGGGACAGGACGAGATCGCCAAGGTATTATCCATTCCTAAGGGCACGGTAAAATCCCGGCTGAACACAGGCAGAACCAAACTTGGCCAGCTTCTTAAGCAGGAGGTGCAGACATGATTGAATTTGAGAACGCTTTTGAAAAAGCGCCGGAGGAATTTCACAACACAATAACCGATACGCTTTGCGCTATTACGCCCAGCCGGGCCTTTCCCCGTCGCCGCATGGCAGTTCTGGTGGCCGCCTTGGTGCTTCTATTAACAGGCGTGGCTGCTGCTATTGTTACAAACACCCGGCTATCGGATTTTCTAAACATGGAACCGGAGCAAATGAAGCTGCCCATTACCAGTGAATTTACCTTAGATGGCGGCATGGATAAGGTGGATGTCACTGTCCGCGAAGCGGTTTATGATGGGGTACATTTACGTATGACAGTGGTGTTTTCATTGAAAGAGGCGGCTAACAGCGCGCTGATCTATGTAAGCGATAAGTGGGATGCAGCATTTGAAAGCGCGCCTCTATACGGGTTTGAAAGCAGCTCTTTGCAAAACGCTGAAAACATTTATTTCTTGGTTTTTGCAGGTGTAGGCTATTATGATGAAAACCGTATGCCAAATGCGGAAAGAAATGCTTTTCCTATCAAAGATTATCGTTATGAATCGCCCACACAAATGGTAATGCTTATTGATATGGACCTGCGCAACGAAAACGGCAAAGCAGCCAACCCCCTTCAAGTTTATCTGGATCCGCGGCTTTACCGTTACGATGAAGAGCGCTACCATGATTATAGGCAGTTGGGCGCTTTTACAGTAACGCCGGAATATGAGGTTAGCTTTGATGATGTTTTTGATAGCCAGATCATCTTCGACCGTAAAGATAAAGGCATCATAAAAATATCGGTGGATGCCCTTGAGCAGGAAGCGTTAACGTACAAGATAAACGGGCTCGGGGAAAATATGATGGGTTTTTCCATTATCAGTTCAACGCTCACGGAAACACCGATAGCCTATTATCTCGATGTTACAGTTAGGGCAGATGATGACTGCGAAGAGCCGACTTTTGCAACTTTTTGTATTGAAGCAAACGACGAAGAAGGGGTGAGGATTCCTTTTTTCTCTTATATTACAATAGGTCGGACAGAGCCTGATGGAACACATACCACAGAATACCAGATCGTTTATTTGAAACAGGATAACCGCAGCATTGCAACCATTAAGCTACCTCTCAATGCAGACGGCACAAACTATGACGTTTATCCCATTACCTTGGTTTCTATGGAAGAATAGCCCTACAAGTTTTCCTTTTGGAGGAGAGCACGAGAACCCCCTTTTCCTTTTTCTAAAAGGGAAAGGGGGTTCTCGTAAAATTCCATCATCTATTTAACAGCCTCATCAAAGGCTTCGAAGAACTCTGGACAGGCCCAGCTGCCGCAGGCGGATAGGGTGTCGCCCTGGACCATCAGTTGGAGGGCCAGGCCGGAATCCAGCTGGATCAGAAGAGTACAATCGGTGTTTAAGAGGGTGGCGTTTTGGTAATCGGCGTTGGCTAGGAGGGTTTCTACCAGGGCGGAGGCTTTGTCACTGTCGGTGATGCTGCCCTTGCCGGAAAGCTCCAGGCCGGTTACGGTGCCGGAAAGCTGCAGGGTATCAGAAAGGGTTTCATTTCCAACTCGGGCGTTGCCTGCATAGGAAACGCGCTGGAATATACGAAGGGTTCCGTTTACATTAGCGGCGATGGCAGCGCCGTTCATGCCGCTTATGGCATAGACGGTTTCCCCCTGGGAAACGGCATTGCTAAAGAGGGAGTCGGTGGTGGAAAGGCTGGGCTCGCTGGTGTATTCCGCGATCTGGCCCAGTTCATCCCCCAAGAGGCTTTCGGGGATAGAGGAGGGGTTGGTCATCAGGCGGTAATACTTGCCTTCTACGGCAACAAGAGGAAAATCGGCTCCTTGCTGGGCAGCCCAGACGGAGCGGTATTCCGGGGTTTGGGTGCCGGAAAGGCGAATGCTGCCTTGGGGCAAATCCAGCATGGCACGGAGTTTGGGCTGGGTATCGTTTTGGCCGGCGGCAATGGAATGAATGGTATCAGGGTCCGGAGCGGCGCCCTTGGGGACCAGAACGGTTACAAGCGCTACCACTACGCATAGGGACAGGGCGGCACCGAAAGCGGGCCTTAGGTAGAAGGGTTTGGGTTTTAAATTGGATTTTGCTAGGATTTTGTTTTTAAGCGGGATGCCCGCATTAAGGCCGCCCAAGGCTTCATTGGCGATCTGCGGGAGTTGTTCAAGGCGTTTCATGGGCGTCCTCTCCTTTCAAGGTCTGTTCCAGCTTTTTGCGGCCCCTGGATAGGCGGGAAGATATGGTTCCCTCGGGCAAATCCAGCATTTGGGCAATTTCGGCAATGCCATAGCCCTGGTAGTAATGCAGCAGCATTACTTCTTTAAAGGCCTGAGGCAGGGTGTAGATGGCGTTGAGAAGCTCCTGTTTTTCCTGGGCCTTGTCGATTTCGTCCGGCGCGGGGATTAGTTCGAAAACAGGGGAACCCAAGACCACCCGCTTAAGCCATGCGCCCCGCCACAGGTCCCGACAGCGGTTTAGCGCTACCTTCAAAAGCCATGCCTTTTCTCGACCCTCTTCGATCACAGGGGAATTGGTGATCAGACGTACGAAAACGTCCTGGGTTACGTCTTCGGCTTTCTGGCGGTCGCCCAGGTAAAAGTAACTCACCCTGAGAACGTCGTTGGCGTACTTTTCGTACATCTGCTCAAAATCTTTTTCATCCATAGAAACGATTGCCCCTTCCCATTTCTTGCAGGGGTTTTTCCCTTTTGAGAAATTAATTTATTCGTGGTAAAAGGTCAGCATATAATCAATGGAATCCACCAGGGCCTTAAAGCAGGCCTGGATAATGTTGGTGGAAACCCCCATGGTGCCCCAATCGTGTACGCCGTCAGTGCTTTCGATAAACACCCGCACGGTGGAAGCCGTGCCGCCGGAATCCAGAACCCGAACCTTGAAGTCCTTCAGGCGCATTTGGTTCAAAGTGGGGAAAAACAGGCTTAAGGCTTTTCGCATGGCTTGGTCCAAGGCGTTTACAGGGCCATCGCCTTCAGCGGCGTTGATCTCTTCCTTGCCGTCCACGTTGATCTTGATATAGGCTTGGGCGCTTTTGGCGAAATCCTCCTGGGCCTGGGGTCGGTGGGATAAAACGTGGAAATCCAATACAGTAAAAAACTGTTTGCGCAGGCCCAGGGTATCAAGGGCCATAAGCTCAAAGGAGGCATCGGCGTTTTCGTAGGTATAGCCCCGGTATTCCTTTTCCTTGAGGCGATCCAGCACTTTTTTGAGCTCCGGGCTGGATTTGTGGATTCCGGGGATCAGTTTTTCAAGCTTTAAAAGCACTCCGGCCTTGCCTGCCTGTTCGGAAATAAGAAACTGCCGCTGGTTGCCCACCGCTTGGGGGGACAAGTGTTCAAAGGTATCGGTGGCCTTTAAAACCCCGTCGATGTGCATGCCCGCTTTGTGGGCGAAGGCCGCGCTGCCGATAAAGGGCGCATTTTCCCTTGTGGCGATGTTCATAATCTCGCCAATGGTGCGGGCGGTGGCTGTCAAGGTTTGAAGGGCGCTTTTTAAAAGCAGTTCATGGCCGCATTTTAATTGCAGCAGGGGGATCAGTGTGCATAAATCCGTATTGCCGCAGCGTTCGCCAATGCCCAGGAAGGTGCCCTGCACATGGGTAGCCCCGGCTTCTACAGCGGCCAGGCTATTGGCTACGGCAAGGCCGCAATCGTTATGGCAATGGATGCCAATGGAGACTGGGAATTGGTTGGCGACCTCCCTGGTGGCGGTGCCGATCAGAGCGGGCAAGGCGCCGCCGTTGGTATCGCATAGCACAAGAAGGCTGGCACCTGCTTGAACGGCGGCGTTTAAGCAGGCAAGGGCATAGGTCGGATCTTCTTTGAAACCATCAAAGAAATGTTCCCCATCAAAGAAAACCTTTATGCCTTTTGAACAAAGAAGGCGAACCGATTGGAAAATGATGCGCAGGTTTTCCTCCTTGGAACAGCGCAGCACTTCCCTTACGTGGGACACGGCAGCTTTGCCGAAAATAGAAACCACCTTGGTATGGCTATTTAAAATGGCAGTAAGAGCCGGATCGCTTTCAGGGTCGCTGCCAGGCTTGCAGGTGCTTGTGAAAGCCACCAGGGCGGCGGTTTGCAGCGGCAAGGGCTGAGCAAAAAAATCGGCATCCTTTGGGTTAGAATAAGGGTTCCCGCCTTCGATAAAAGGGATGCCCAGGCTATCCAGCTGGTGGGCGATCTTTCTTTTATCGTCCAAAGAAAAGCCAATGCCCTGTGCTTGGGCGCCATCGCGAAGGGAGGTATCCAGAATATCGATCTTTGCCATAGCGCTTTTCCTTTCTTATTTCGTGGGTTCTAAGAGAAGTACATTTTCCACGCCGCTGGTCCAGCAAAACATATCCACCGGCTGGCATTTGGTGATCCGGTAACCGGCTTCATGAAAAAGCTTGGCGTCCCGGGACTGGGTGGCCGGGTTGCAGGACACATAAACGATTTTTTGAGGCCCGGCCTTGGCAATGGCGTCGATTACCTGGGGCTCTACACCCTTGCGGGGCGGGTCCAGGGTGATCACATCCGGGCGATAGCCCTCGTTTACCAGCTTGGGCAAAAGGGTTTCTGCCGTGCCCAATAGGAAATCTGCGTTGGTTATTCCGTTATGGAGGGTGTTGGCTTTGGCGTTTTCAATAGCCGGGGACACAGCTTCGATGCCCAGCACCTTTTTTGCTTTTCTGGCCAGCATTAGGGAAATGGTACCCGCGCCGCAGTATAGATCGGCCACGGTTTCGGTGCCATTTAAGCTGCAAAAATCCAGCGCGGTTTGGTAAAGAAGTTCGGTTTGAACGGGATTGATTTGAAAGAACGATTGGGGGGAAAGCTTAAAGATAAGCCCGCAAAGGGTATCGGTGAGCGCTTTATCTCCGTGAAGGAGCTTGACAGTGTCCCCTAGAATCACATTGGTGCGGGCCTTATTGGGGCTTAAGTAAATGGAGCTGGCCATGGAAAGGGCCTGGACCAGTTCCTTTTCATGCGGGATGGTATCACCGTTTAACACCACCACGGCCATGGCTTCGCCCTTTTGGTTCACCCTTGTTACCAGGTGGCGGATAAGGCCCCTATGGGTGGCTTCGTTGTAGGGTGGGATTTTGAATTCGTCCATCCATTTTTTCAGGGCCGCCTGAATCTGGTTGGAAGGCTCCATGGCGATAAGACAGCGCTCAATGGGAATAATATCATGGCTTCGGGGGGCGAAAAAACCTATATGGGCATTGCCTGACTGGCCACCCACAGGCAATGCGCTTTTGTTGCGGTAGTGAAAGGGCTCCGCCATACCCATAACAGGCGGGACACTAATATCCAGCCCGCCGATGCGCTTTAAGCAATCTTTTACCTGCTGCTGCTTATAGAGCAGGGTTTGAGCGTAATCTAAATGCTGGCAGGAGCAGCCACCGCAGCGCTGATAAAAAGGGCAGGGGGGTTTTTGCCTGTAAGGGCTTTTGGTTTCAAGGGACAAAAGCCGTCCAAAGGCAAAGTTTTTTTGCGCTTTGGTAATCACCACCCGGCCGGTTTCGCCGGGCAGCATGCCTTTAACAAAAACGGCCATGCCTTCATGGCGGCAAATGCCCTCCATTTCGGCAGCCAGATTATCGCAGGTTAAGTTCAGGGATTGATTCTTTTCCATACGGCTTCCCCCAATTCATTGCCCCTCATTATAACAGAACATGGGGAAAACGTAAACAAATCCCTTTTCACTGGACAAGCTAAGGATGAAAATGGTAAACTATTCAGGTTGATAGGAGGTATAACCATGAACAAGCTGTATGTAGTGGTCCCTTGTTACAACGAAGAAGAGGTCATCGATGAAACCGCCAAGCGGCTCAAAGCCAAGCTGGAAGCCCTTCAAGGCAAGGGGGTTATTTCAAAGGGTAGCCGTATCTTGTTTGTAAACGACGGTTCTAAAGATAAGACCTGGCAAAAGATTCAAGCCCTTCATGGGAAGGACGAGATTTTTTCCGGGGTGAATCTTTCAAAAAACCGTGGCCATCAGAACGCGCTATTGGCGGGGCTGATGACAGCCAAGGATTTATGTGATGTGAGCATCTCCATGGATGCGGACTTGCAGGACGATATTGACGCGGTGGATGAAATGCTAGAAAGGTATTTCGCCGGGTGCGATGTGGTCTATGGTGTGCGGTCTGAACGGAAAACCGATACGGCCTTTAAGCGCATGACAGCCGAAGGGTTTTATAAGTTTATGAAGGTTATGGGCGTGGATATTGTGTTCAACCATGCGGACTACCGGCTTATGAGCAAGCGGGCGCTGGAAGGGCTAAGTGAATATAAAGAGGTGAACCTCTTCCTTCGCGGGATGGTACCGCTGGTGGGATATCAAAGCGATTCGGTGACCTATGCCCGTGGGGAACGGTTCGCGGGGGAATCCAAGTATCCTCTTAAAAAGATGCTGGCCTTTGCCTTTGACGGGATTACCTCCTTTTCCATTAAGCCCATTCGGTTTATTACTACCTTAGGCGCGGTGATTTTCGCTATCAGCTTGGTAATGGTCCTGTATTTTCTTATCAGAAAGCTGATAGGCTTTACCGTGGAGGGCTGGACGACCCTGGCCTGTTCTATTTGGGCTATTGGCGGAATACAGCTGCTTTCCCTGGGGGTTATCGGAGAATACATTGGGAAGATTTACAACGAAACCAAGCAGCGGCCCAGGTTTATTATTGAATCGGTGCTGGATACAACAGAAGCGGAGGAATAACCATGGATGGAACAGCCTTGTGGGTAAGGGCGATCAAGCATAGCAAGATTGTGAACCACGACACGGAGCCCTGCGATCACGGCGGGGTGCTGGAAGCCTTGCAGGCTGTTTGCCAGCGGATGGATTTAGCCCGACCCATTTGGTTGGAGAAGAACCAGCGGGAATGGGATGAGTTTTCCCAAACGAGGTTTTTACCCAGCCAGTTTATGGAACCAGTCAATTTCGATAGATTAGAGATCGAGTTTATCAACCCAAAGGCAGCAAAAAAGAAAAGCATGGACCCCAGAAACGGATAATGCAAAAGGGACTGTGGCAGCAAGAATAAGGGATTTTCAAGCAATATCATTAAGTTAAGCCGGAGAGATCAAAACACCTCCGGCTTAACTTTTTGGGGAAAAGAAAAAGGGGAAGGGAAAAAGACAGATTGCCATCTGTCTAAAAAAAGGATATGTAACTGGTTAAAACCATTGCGATCCACCCTGTTTTTGAAGTGATTGTCGGCATCTTGTGGGTTGTGGGCTATATTGATATCTGAACCGTCACATGCCAAAAGATGATAGCCGCGATATGTTTTCTCCCGAGGAAAACAACGATTAAATTCGTGAAATAGAAACTGAAAAGCCCTGGGTAGGATTTTACCTCGCTGTTGGTTAAAAGCGGATACGCTTGCTGTATCTGGTGCGTAATTGAAATGCTTTAATAACTCGCTGTTCAAACTGCCGCTTTCCATGGAAAAAAGAAGTTTTACCATTGTCTCAAATGGTAACTTTCTGTTCCTAATAAAATCCCGTTTGGGATCCATTACGAATGCACCCAAATCTTCTCCCATTTCCTGGATCTTTTCTTCCAGCTTTGCTTTGACAAATGCCGAGTATTTCATTGCCTTACCTCCTGGCTTTTTTCGTTCAAGAGGCTTCGCTGCAAATTTTTTCTCATTTGTTAAGCCCTTTTTTGTATGAAAAAAGCAAGGCTTTTTCCCTGCCTTGCTCTTTTTCTTAACTTAATGATATTTGATACATAAGGGCTGAAATCCCTTAACCGGGGGCTGTCGCAATAAGGAAAACGCTGGGACGCTGTCCCAGATCCAGTTTAAGGGATTTCATCCCTTAAAAATCCCATAATGGGATCAAAGGGATGTATCCCTTTGCGGGTTCCAAGGGCAGAGCCCTTGGCGTTCCTTGATTCTTATTGCGACAGCCCCTTTTTATTATTGTCAAACGATAATTCTTGCGCTATACTCAAAATGAATTATTGAATAACAATAATTTGGAGGTGGCGTATGAAGCGTAAACTGTATACAAGCCTGTTGGCAGCGGAAGCGGTTGCTTGTGTGGTTTTGTGCCTGGTACAGGCATCCTTTGGGAATGCTTTTTCCACCATTATGGCGTTCCCCTTTGAACAGATTGGTCTGGGCTTGCGGGCTCTTTCCCTTTGGGGGTGGCTGGGCAATATACTGGCGGTGGTGCTGTACCTTGGCCTAAGTTTGCTGCCCATAGCCGCTCTTGTTAGAAAGAGGCGGAAGCTGGAAAAAGAGGATTGGCTTTTGGGGCTTTTAAGCGTTCTTTTGTTTGTGGTGTTGTACGCAATGGTCAACCCCGGCATGATAAGCCTTAAGGCGAAAGGGCTTTCCCAGGCTGTAGGCAAAGGGGCCTTGGGCCTTTTGGTTTATTCGGTGCTGTGCGGCTATTCGATTCTGAGGATGCTGCGTTTGTTCCGCGCAGGGGGCACCGAAAAACTCCTGGGGTATCTGTCGGTTATGCTGATGCTGATGGGGGCGCTGTTCGTGTATGCGGCTTTCGGCGCTTGCTTTGGGGCCATGCTGGATTCCCTTAACGCACTGAAGGCGGGCAATGTGGGCAACGAGCATTTACTGGGCACGACCTACTTTTGTCTCGGTTTTAAAGCCTTGGTGGATGGGCTGCCCTATTTAATGAATGTGGCGGTGGTGCTGGGGGCGCTGAATTTATTGGATGAAATGCGCCGGGACCGGTATTCGGAAAGCACAGTGGCGGCGGCAGAACGTATGTGTCGGCTGTGCGTTGTGGCATTGGCGGCAACGGTGCTTGCCAATATCGGCTTCAACCTGGTGCAGCTTTTATTGGTTAACGCTCTGATGACCACCCATATAGGGGTGCAGATTCCCCTGGGTTCCATTGGTTTTGTGCTTGTGGCACTGCTGTTAACCAGGCTGATCACCGAAAACAAGCAGCTTAAGGACGACAATGAACTGTTTATTTAGAGGTGGGTTATGGCCATACGAATTTATTTGGAAGATATTTTAAAACAGCGGAGGATGACCTCTAAAGAGCTGTGCGCTCTGGTGGGCATTACAGAGGCCAACCTTTCCATTTTGCGCAGCGGCAAAGCCAAGGGCGTTCGCTTTGGCACCATTAATAAAATCTGCTGGCATCTCAAGTGCGATGTGGGCGATATACTTAAATTCGACGGAACGTTGGAGGGTAACGATGAAACGTAAAGTAATGGCTTTGATGTGCCTGGCGGCCATGCTGTTGGCACTGACAGGCTGCCAGCTGGCCAAGGAGGACCAGGGAACAGAGGTCCGGGAAGATAAGCTGGTTGGCCTTTATATTACCACGGAATACCTGGACCTGTTCAATTTCGATAGCTATTTGGAGGATCATATTGGCAAGCTTTCGGGTGGTGGGGAATTTGTGGTTGAGGGGGATACGCAAAAATACCAGGGACGGCTGTACGCTACGCTGAAGCCTAGAGGCGATTCTGGTGTGGCTACGCACGAGTATGTGTTTGAAAACGTTCCGGGCATGGCCTTCTTTGCGCCTGCCGTGCCCGAAATGGATGGCCACGAAGGTTACATTACCCTCATGACGGACGAGGGGATCATCGAACCACACCAAGACTTAAAATACACCAATGAAAACGAAGAGAGCATCACCTTGAAGGGCACCATGTATGTGGCCCCCTCCGGTAAGAAGGAGCGAATCTATTACTTTAATCCCGTTTATCAAACACAGGACGGCAGCGTTTATACCGTTTCCGGCAGCGGCTTTGTGGTAGAAAACGAAAACTACAGCCAGGGGTCTGTTTATTCCCAGACCTTGGATGCTTCTTCCACTATTACAGAGAATGGCAAGACACAAAAAGAGAGCTTCTCCATTACCCTTGCTATGGAATATTTATATGCCCCCACTAAGATCGCTGTTTGCCAGGTGGATCAAGATTACAGCCTGCTTTTGCGGACAGAATATGCACCCGATGCCATGCCGGAGAAGATCACCCCGGAAAAGGAGACCGCTTTTTTCATTGTGGAAACCCATTGCCTGGACGATAAAGGGAACGCCCTTATTAAGCGGGAGATATGTGATAGGGATGCCCAAAGCATTGTTACTTTCGTTGTAAGGGAAGATGGGGTGTGTATACGGCATGGGATGAGGATTGAGTAAGGACTTATTGACTTTAGCAGAGTTTTTAGATTTTAACGAACTAAAGCGGGCCAACGCGTTGACCGCCATTTTTCGCTGCGTACACAGTTCAAGTATGCGTTACGACCCCTTGTGTTGTCGTGTTTCATGTCTCCAGACCATGTATAGGCTGAAATAGCGTGCTCCTGGCTTGTGCTTGCGAGTGCATATAAGTTTGTGTCAAGAATCGTTTCACTCTCTTGACCTGGGTGTTGTTTTTTGGATTTCAATAGGCTACGGGGTTACGTTGGGCTCTGCCCAAACCCGTTTAAGGGATTTCATCCCTTAAAAATCCCCTATTTTTTTACCTCTATGAACCGCTTGATCAGTTCCACCGCACCTTCCACGCCAACGGCCCCGGTATCGATGGCCAGGTTATAATTGGTCACATCGCCCCACTTGCCTTGGGCGTAATAATCGTAATAGCTGGCACGCTGTTTATCCTTCTTCAAAATAAACGCTTCCGCATGTTCCTTTTCCAAGCCATAGTGTTCCACTGCCCGCTTGACCCGCGCGGCCATATCCGCGAAAATAAAGCAGCGTACCGCATTTTTATAATCGCTTAAGACATAATCCGCGCAGCGGCCCACGATTACGCAAGGCCCCTGCTCCGCGATCTTTTTAATAGCCTCAAATTGCGCCAGGAAAATCTTATGGTTCAAGGGCATATCCATGTAAAAGTTATTGATATCCCCCCTCATTTGGTACCCTGTCACCAGTGAAAACAACAGGGATTTGGTGGGCTGCTCTTCTTGCTGGGCGAAGAGGGCTTCACTGATCCCGCTATCCTTGGCGGCTAATGCCAGCACTTCTTTATCGTAAAAAGGGATATTCAATTGCTCGGACAAAATTTTTCCCACATAGCGGCCACCGCTGCCGTACTGGCGGCCAATGGTGATAATCGTATTCTGGGCCATAACAGCACCTTCTTTCTGCTTATATTATACACCAATTCTTTTATTTACGTAACCCTTTTAGCCGTAAAAACAATGCTTTGGTAGCGCTGCGGTCAAAGAGCCAGGCGGAAATAAGCGATACTGCCACCGCTACCCCCGCCACAAGCACTGCGTCCAGCCCCCAGGCCATAAAGCCGTCAGGCGCAAGGGGAAGCGCTGTAAACACAAGGCAGACCAGGGCGGAGGTGGCCACCGCCCGCAGCATTCGCAGCACCGTTGTTTTCCGGCCAATATGGGTAATATACTTAGGCACAAAATACAATTGCAAACCGCCCCGGACAACGTTGGAAACAATAATGCCGATCAATATCCCCGGTACGCCGAAGAAATAACCCAGCACCGCCCCCAGCACCACCGCGATAACCGTTTGGACGGTGTTGTGGTGGCGGGTCTGCCTAAACATCCCCGCAGAGGTGACCATTAAATCCAGCGGCATTCTTAATTGATCGGAAAAACCCTGCAGCACGAACAGCACGCCCCACAGAGGGCGGATATAGTTTACATCGCTCACTTGGCCTGCGTACAGCTGCACAAAGGGCAAGATCAGCACCATGGCAGTGGAGAAGATCACAATGCAAAGGAGCATGAAAAAGCTTTCAAACTCGTGGTATACCCGTTTAAGGTGGCCCTCATCCCCACGGACGATAATTTCCCCAAAGAAGGAATAGATGCCCACGGTGACCATCTTCAGGATGCTCCAAAGGCCTACGATCACCATGTGGTAAACCCCGTACACGCTGACCAGCTTCGTGTCCTTTAAAATAACCGTGGCCAGGATGATCCCCAGGGATTGCTGGAGGGCCAAAGTCAATTGGTTGTAAAGGGCATCGTAGCGGTTTGATAAGGCAGCGTTATTGGGTGTGGCATGGTAGTCCACGTAAGGGTATTTTTTGTTTACATAGGCACTTAAAAGAACCGTTCTTAAAAGAATGGTGATTCCCGCTAAAAACCGAAGCAGCAGCACATCCACCTGCAAAACACACATAATGGCGATGATGGCGGTTTGCAAAATCAGCGACAGCATGGAGATAAACGAAATGACATAGGTTTTCTGGTCGGCGGTTAAAAGCACCCGGTAACGGCCCAGTGTAAGCAAGTCCAGCGCGCCGGTGATGCCCATGACCAGCACCAGAAAGAAAACCGAAAGGTCGCTCATGGTGGAGACTTTCACGATCATCGGGTAAACGATGGCGAACACCACTGTGATGCCCATGAAAAGCATCCCCGTGGTGTTATAAAAGTGTCTGGCGGCAGATACCACGCCGTTGATCTTGTGATGATCGTTTTCCGCCAGGGGCTTATACAGGCTATAAACCGCAGCGGTGGCCAGGCCTGTTTCTACCAGCTTAAAGTAGTTGAAAAACTCTGTGAGCGATACCACCAGGCCGTTGATTTCGGAGGAATAGTAGCTAATCATCAGCTTGGGCACCACAAAGCCCATGACCATGGCGATCACGTGGTAAGCGCCGGTGGAGCCCATGTTCAATAGAATTTTCTTTGTACGGTTCATAATAACGCGCTGATCCTTTGTATGATGTGTTCGCTGTCGAAGCCGTAATGGCTGCGCAAGTATTGCTGGGAGCCTACAATGGCGCTGTAGCAATCGTTCAGGCCAATCAGCTCCAGCTTGGCATGGCGGTCCACCATCTGGGCAGTGATTTCGCATATGGCGCTACCAAAGCCCCCTACAACGTTATGCTCTTCCACCGTGGCGATAAAGGGCTGCTGGTGGGCCATTTTTTGAATGAACGCTTTATCCAGAGGCTTTACGGTGGGAAAAGAATACAGGCCAATATCGCAACCCATCAGCCGAAGGGCTTCCACTGCTTTTTTGCATTCTGTCAGAATCCCGCCGGAGGAAAACACCGCGCCGTCCTTACCGGAATAAATCTCGATGGCCTGACCCAGCTTGTAGTTTTCCATGGGCTTTTCATGGGCATAAGGCTCGTTGCCCCGGCCCAGACGCAGATAGCAGGTGCCTGGGGTTTGGTAGACAAGGGGCATCAGCGCCTCCACCTCGTAAGGGTCTCCCGGAGAGAACACTGTTACATTGGGCAGCGCCCGCATAATGGCCACATCCTCTGTGGCGTGGTGGCTCATGCCCAGGGCACCGTACACAAACCCGCCTCCCACGCATACGATCTTCACATTGGCGCTGTGGTAGGCGCAGTCGTTGCGGATTTGCTCCAAGGGCCGCAGGGTGGGAAAATTGCCAATAGAATAGGTAAAAACAGTACGGCCCTCCATGGCCATACCCGCAGCAATGCCTGTCATGGCCTGTTCAGCGATGCCGGCGTTCAGGTATTTTTCGGGGAACTCGTTTTTATAAGGGTTCAGGACCCCGAAGCCCAGATCCCCGGTAATGAGGAACACATCGCTATGCTCCCTGGCAAGGGCGCTTAAAGCCCTGGTAAACGCGTCTCTCATGGCTTTTGTCCCTCCAGTTCCTTTACGGCTGCTTCGTACTCTATTCCCTGAGGGGTGCGGTAGTGCCATAAAATATCGTTTTCCATAAAGGAAATGCCCTTGCCTTTTATGGTATTGGCAATGATGACTGTAGGGGAGCCACCCCTTTCGCCGTTTTCCCTTGCCGCTGCAAAAGCGGCTTTAAGGGCGTTGTGATCGTGGCCGTCTATGTCCAATACATTCATGCCAAAGGCCCGAAGCTTATCCCCGAAGGGGGCTAAGGACAGGGTGCTTTCGCAAAAATCCAGGCTCTGCATTTTGTTATGGTCGATAACCACCACCAGGCGGCTGAGCTTTTGGTGGTTGGCGATTAAAAAGGCTTCCCAATTGGAGCCTTCATCGCATTCCCCATCCCCCATAAGCACATAAACAAAGTGGTTTTGGTTTTGCAGCTTGGCGTTTAGCGCCATGCCGCAGGCGATAGGCAGGCCGTGGCCTAAGGAGCCGGTGGATACTTCCACCCCGGGAATACCCTTATGGCTTACATGACCGGACAGCCGGGAGCCGTCCTGATAGTGGGTTTTCAATTCTTCCACCGAAAAAAAGCCGGTTTCCGCCAAGGCGGCGTAAACCCCGGCTCCCGCGTGGCCCTTGGATAAAATAAACCGGTCCCGGGTAGGCAGCTTTGGGTCCCGGGGGTCTACGTTTAGAACCTGGCCGTACAGCACAGCCAAGATGTCTGCTTCGGATAAGATTGCTCCCACATGGGAGGATTTGCCCAGGTGTGTCATTTCCACCCCGTGGCGGCGAATGGCCCAGGCCAACGCTTGCGTGGTTCTATTTGCCATGTGATCCCCTCTTAAAACAATATCATTAACCAGTTTAACACTGACGATGTTAAAACACAAGGATAATGATGGGTCAAGGGGTACGCACATCCGCCCCTCAATTGTCGCAGCCTTGCCCGACCAAATGCCCGCAAAATCGAAGATTTTACAGTGCAGTGAGGGAAATGCCTCGTGCGGCACCTTTGTCGCACGAAAACGTCGACAAAGTCGACGCGCTGAAGCGATAGCCGCATATAGCAGCTACCGCCTGGGTCTTTTTATGTTTCTTTCTGCGCCTATGTTTGTATCAAAATGCGCTTCGCTGTTTTGACTTGGGTGTTGTTTTTCGATTACAGCAGGTTACGGCGGGGCGCCGTCCCGCAGTCTGCAATGGGCGCATGCCCCTTGACCCATTATTTTTTACTTACATACTTGCGCATGTCGATGGCAACCGCCACCAGAATAATAAAGCCCTTGATAATGTATTGCAGGTTGGTGGAAACCCCCAGCCATTGCAGCGCCACGGTGATAATTTGCAGCATCACCACGCCTAGCACAATGCCGGATATTTTACCCATGCCGCCATTGAAGGATACCCCGCCAATGACGCAGGCGGCAATGGCATCCAGCTCCGCATTGGCCCCTGCCGTAGCGCTGTTGGAACCCACCCGGGCGGCTTCCACAAAGCCGGAGAAGCCATACAGGGCGCCAGCCATCATGAACACCAGAATGATCGTCTTCATGACATTGACGCCGGACACGTTGGCCGCTTCCGCATTCGCGCCGACGGCATACATGTTCTTGCCCAGGGTGGTTTTGTTCCACACATACCACATGACGCCAACGGCAATAATGGCATAGATCACATAATAAGGGATAGCCGTGCCGCCGATGGAAAACGTCCCCTTAACCACGTTTTTGTATTCTTCCGTCAGCCCTGCAATGGGCGCGCCGCCGTTGTTGCCCATGGTCATGTAAATAAGAATAAAGCCATACAGCATCAATTGGGTGGCCAAGGTTACAATAAAGGGATGCAGTTTAAACCTGGCTACGCAAAAACCATTGAACGCGCCGATCATAGCACTGAAGGCCATTACCAGCACAATAACCAAAACGATCGGCCAGGGGGACATTTCCGGGAACATTTTGCTGGCATATTCCGTGATGGGCTTTTGCAAAAGCGACGCGGATACCAGCATGGATAAGCCCTGGATACGGCCTGCGGATAGGTCTGTGCCGGTTAAGACAATAATGCCGCCTACGCCCAGGGCGATAAACAGCCCTGCCGCGGATTTTTTCAATATATCCACAATGGATACGAAGGATAAAAAGGCGTTCTTGGATTTCATGACGTTAATGGAGTAATACTGCACATAGATGATCAGGATGGCCAGAATAATATAAATGGCGTTGTTTAACAGAAAGTTGACCCAAAAGCGCCGCTTATCCTTGCCGGACATGGTGCGGTACGCGGCAAACTCCCGCTTGAGGCGATTTACTAAACTGTTCATAGCCCACGCTCCCCTTTACACATATTTGGCGGCAAGGGCCATGATATCTTCTTGGCTTGCCGTTTTAGGATCCACTTCGCCCGCGATTTTGCCGCCGGACATGACGATGATCCGGTCGCATACCCCCAACAGCTCCGGCATTTCGCTGGAGACCATCAGAATGGTTTTGCCTTCGTTGGCCAGATCGATCATCAGCTTATAGATTTCATACTTAGCGCCCACGTCAATGCCTCTGGTGGGTTCGTCCAACAAAAGAATGTTGGGCTTGGTCAAAAGCCAGCGGGAGAGGATCACCTTTTGCTGGTTCCCGCCGGAAAGGGAGCGGATAGGGGTTTTCTGCGAAGGGGTCTTAATGGAAAGCTGCTCGATCCCTTGAGCCGTATCCTTAACCATGGCCTTGTTGTTCAGGTAAATCCCGCCGGTCAGGTAGCTTTTCAGGTTGGCGATGGTGGTATTGGCGTTAATATCCAATACGCCGAAAATACCTGTTTGCCGCCGCTCCTCTGTAAGCAGGGCAAAACCGTTGCGTTTGGCGGCTTCCGGGTTGGGGTTGCGGATTGCCCGGCCATTGAGGGTGATCTTTCCCGTGCGGACAGTGGCTACGCCAAAAAGGGTTTCCAACAGCTCTGTCCGCCCTGCGCCCATCAGGCCCGCAAAGCCCAAAATTTCGCCCCGGCGTGCCACAAAGGAAGCATCCTTCAGGTTCACGTACTGGGCGCTGAGCCCGCTGACCTCCAACAGTGCATCTCCCGGCACGTTGGTTTTCGGCGGGTAAACGTTGGTTAGCTCCCGGCCCACCATTTGCTTGATCAGAATGTCCATGGTCAGTTCCCCAACAGGCGTGGTGGCAACCCATTTCCCATCCCGCATAACGGTAACATCGTCGGATATACGCAGGATTTCGTTCATTTTGTGAGAGATATAAATAATACCGCAGCCTCTGGCCCTAAGCTTACTGATGATCGTGAAAAGCTGTTCCACCTCCACCTCCGTCAGGGAGGAGGTAGGTTCGTCAAACACGATGACCTTGCTGTTAAACGAGACCGCTTTGGCGATTTCCACCATCTGACGGCGGGAAACGGAAAGCTCGCTGATCTTGCTCTTCGGGCTGACCTGGATCCCCAGATCATCGAAAACGGCCTTGGTCATTTCATACATTTTTTTGTGGCTTACGCCGCCCAGCTTATCCTTTGGGAAACGGCCCAGCCAGATGTTTTCCATAACGGAACGGGTGTGCACCTGGTTAAGCTCTTGATGCACCATGGCGACGCCGTTGTCCAGCGCCTGTTTGGGCGATTTAAACGCCACGGCTGTGCCGTTTAAAAGCACTTCGCCTTCATCGCGCTGGTAAATGCCGAAAAGGCATTTCATCAGCGTGGACTTGCCTGCGCCATTTTCTCCCATGAGAGAATGCACTGTTCCGGGCTTTAATAGCAGCTGTACATCATCCAGCGCTTTAACCCCCGGGAATTCTTTGCTGACGCCCCGCATTTCAAGCAGGTATTCGCTCATTTGCTCATCCCCTTTTTTAGAAACGGGCGGTCACAGCCGTGACCGCCCAAAAACCGTGATTCAGTGGATTATTTGCCGGAATAGATAGCGTAGGGGATACGGATTTTGGCAACGCCTTCATCCATGTTGAAATCTTCCGTATTGGCCAACAGATCGGCACCAGCTTGCACGTTGCTTGCCAGGTAAAGGATACCGGAAGCCATGCCCACTGCATCCTGGAGGATGGAGCCGGTCATTTTGCCATTGGCGATAGCGTCCTGGGCAACGGGGGTAGCGTCTACGCCGAAGGTGGGAATATAGCCGGAGCCTTCCTTACCGTCGTTGTAACCCTTTTCGTTCATGGCTTCGATGGCGCCCAGAGCCTGGTCGTCGTTGTTGGCCACGATGATTTCGATATCGCCGTTATCCAGCGCGAAGGTGGTCAGAGCGGTATCCATCAGGTTCTTGGCGGTGGCGGCGGACCAGTTGCCGTACAGGTAGTAGGCGCTGATGCCGTCGTCCTCCTGGGTGTTGTCCGTCTGGTTGGCCTTGGAGGGCACCAGTTTGTAGCCGGATTCGGCTAACAGCTCGTTGGCCTTGGTTACGGAATACTTGGTGCGGCCATAGGCTTCGGGGTTGCCCAGTTCGCCGCGGAGCATGACGTAGGAAATTTCCTTGTTGCCATCTAAGTCATACTTTTCGAAGTTGCCTTCTTCCAAAAGGAATTCGGCGATCATCTGGCCCTGCATGTAGCCGGCTTCATCGGCATCGGTGCCAACGAAAGCGCACTTGTCATAGCTGCTCACAACAGCGCTGGATACTTCGCGGTTGAAGAAGATGATCGGGATGCCGGCTTCTTTGGCCAGATCCACAAAGCCCTGGGATACTTCTTCAGAACCGGTGGTAACCACGTTCACGATAAGAAGGTCGGTGCCGCGGGTCAGAGCGGTTTCAATGTCCTGGCTCTGCTTGGCCTGGTTGTTGGCGCCATCGTAGAAGTTGTAGGTGAACTTATCCGAGGCAGCCTTTAATTGATCTTCCAAGGAAGCGCGGACGTTGCCGATGTAGGTGTCGGAGTAGTCGTAGAAGAATACGTCTACCTGGATGGGGCCTTCGGCCAGTGCGAAGGAGGCCATTGACAACAGCATTGCCAGGGCCAGAATAACGGAAACGATCTTTTTCATGTAGTTCCCTCCTGCTGTATTTTTGGGCCGCAGCCCATTTGATACTATGAGTATATCATTGGCCAAATGAATAAAGAATGTGATTTTCTACATAAAAATATAAAGATTCTATCATCATTGCACAATGGCCAGGTATTTGCATTGACAGGGGATGGTTTTTCGATAAAATGAGAGCAAGAGGTGAACAACTTGTACAAGCTCATTTTAGTGGACGATGAAAGCGAAATCCGGCAGGGGTTAATGGAAGTGATCCCTTTTGAAGAATTGGGGTTTACCGTGGTGGGGGAAGCGGCCAACGGCTTGGAGGCGTTGAACCTGTGCGAAAGCCTGCAGCCGGATTTGATGATGACGGATATCCGCATGCCCTTGATGGATGGGCTGGCTTTATGTAAAAAGGTCCGGGATTTGTATCCCACCACTCAATTTATTATTCTTTCAGGCTACGATGATTACGAGTATGTGAAAAAGGCCATTGAAGTAAAGACCATGAACTACCTCCTAAAGCCTATTTCCTCCGGGGAATTTTGCCAGGTGCTTCGGGAGGCGAAGATCAAGCTGGACGAGGAATTTGCCCAGCGGCGGGATGTGGAAAAGCTGCGCTCCCATTTAAAGGCCAGCTTCCCCCTTTTAAAGGAAGCGCTCCTGGCTTCGCTTTTTTCCGGGGCCATAAAAAAAGATAGGGCCCTTTCAGACGGCGGGCGGTACGATATGGCCCTGAACGCCAAGGGCTATCTGTGCTGTCTTGCGCGTATTGGGGAGCAGTATGGCCAGGACATGATTCCCGATGAGGATTTGCTTACCTTTTCCGTTATGAACATATTGGAGGAGGTGCTGTGCCGGCATTATGCGGTTCATTTGTTCCATTATAACGGTATGCTGGGGCTGCTTATTTTGCTGGAGGACACCCACCAGGGGGAAATGGAAAAGGTTCAGGAGCTGATTAAGGAGGCCCACGAAACCGTGGTGTATTACCTTCAGTGCAGGCTTTCTGTGGGCATTGGCACCCTGGCCCTGGATTTGGACAAGGTATCCTTTTGCGCGGCCCAGGCCCTGCTGGCGCTGGAGCAGTGCGTTATCAATTCCGACGGGGGCGTGCTGGGCTTTTCTGATATTCATTATGGCTACCAGACCGATCTCACAGCAGACGAAGGGCTGCTCCGGCAGCTTTCCAATTATGTTAAGCTGGGAGAATACGAAGAAGCCTTGAACGCCTTAAACGCTTTGATGGACGCCTGTCGGAGCAATACCCTTGGGGCCAAGGCCTACCAGGCTTATTTAATGGAAATTTTTGTGACCTTTGTGCGCATTGTGCCGGAAATGACCTTGGATCGCATGGACTTCAGCGAAGGCTTCGACCAGTTCGCCAGAAAGGTGTTTTTAAACTGCCCCCCGGTGGATGAAGCGGAAAGAATGCTTTCCCAGCTGATGAAAACCCTGGTGGACGCGGTACTGGCCGGGCGGAAAACCGCGGGGCTTCTTTTAAGCAACCAAGCAGAAACCTATTTGCTGGAGAATTACAAGGACGAGAGCCTTTCACTGGAAGCCCTGTGTAGGCACCTGCACATTTCGCCCAGCTATTTTTCAGCAATCTTTAAAAAAGAAACGAAAAAGACTTTTCATCAGTACCTGACGGAGATTCGCATGGATAATGCGCTAAAGCTGCTGGCCTCCGGGGAAATGCGCACCGCCTCGGTGGCCCAGGCCGTTGGGATTCCGGACCCAAGCTATTTCAGCTTCTGCTTTAAAAAGCATTTTGGCTATTCCCCCTCCAGTATGCGAAAAGGAAAGGAATAAGCATGCAAAACCCTGCTCCCAAGAAAAAAGGCTTTCGCCTTTATGACGTGCTTTTGAGCATGTTCCTTGTATCCATCGGTGTGGTATTGATTTTTCTCATTACCACCCTGGTGCCAAGGACCATGGATTTGCTGCAGCAAAACGCGGTGGACCGTACCAAGGAAACGGTTTTGCAGGGTGTTAAAAGCCTGGATTTGTTTGTGGATAACCTTTTAAGCAGCCTGAACAATACTATCGTCCTTTTGCCAAGCGACATGGATGCCGCCGATGAATCTTGGAAGGAAAGCCTTTCCTTTATGCAGCGAAGCCGGCAGGATATTGCCGCCCTGGCGCTGTTTGCCCAGGATGGGGAATTGATTTATGCCACTGCCGGGGAAACAGATATGGCCCCTGAAGCCATACAGGCCCAGCCGTTTTTTCAAAAGGCCATTGAACGCCAGGGCACCATGTTTTATTTTTCCCTGCCCCATGTGGAAAACCTGTTTACAGGCCAGCGCAGGTTTGTATTAAGCGTTTCCCGTTCAGTGGAATACATGCGGGATGGAAGGTTCTGCACAGGGGTTATGCTTATGGATGTGGAATATGCCTCCCTCCGCACCATTATCGACAGGGTGACCCTGGGCCAAAGCGGCTATGTGTACCTGCTGGACGAAAACGACAGCCTGGTTTGCCACCCTTATGAGCAGCGGATCGACAGCGGCCTTTTAACGGAAGACATTTCCGCTGTGCAAAAAAACCTGATGGGAGTCAGCAAGGACAAGGCCTTTGGCAAGGAGCGGGTATTGATTACCGCCAGTGTGAATAAAACCCGCTGGCGCATGGTGGGCGTGGCTTATATCGACGAAATTACCACCCTGGAAAGCGCGTTTATCCGCATTTTTATGGTGGTGCTCATGGGCGCGGCGCTGATCGCCTTTGCCCTGGCTACCCTGGCCTCCCATTTTATTACCAGGCCCATTATTGTGGTGGAAAACACCATGAAAAAGGTGATCGGCGGGGACCTGAACGTCACCCTTCACGAGGAAGGGTTCAGGGAAATCCGTTCGGTTTCTTCGGCCTTTAACCACATGCTTTTAAGGATACGGGCCCTGATGGACCAGATCGTAATAGAGCAGGAGAAAAAGCGGCTTCATGAGTTGAACGCCCTGCAAGCCCAGATCAACCCCCACTTTTTATACAACACTCTGGATTCCATTATCTGGATGGAGGAACGGGGCCGGGGCAAGGAAGCCATCGATATGGTATCGGCCCTGGCAAGGCTGTTCCGCATCGCCATATCCCGAGGGAAAGCCATCATCCGGGTAGCGGAGGAATTGGAGCATGTGCGCAATTACTTAATTATTCAAAAAATGCGCTTCAAGGACAAGTTCACCTACACCCTGGAAGCCACAGACGAGGCATTGAACGAGTACACGGTGAAGCTGATCGTCCAGCCTATTGTGGAAAACTGTATTAACCACGCCATTGACCAGATCAGCGGCGAGGAATTGCGCATTGATATCCGCGCTTTCACAGATGAAGCGCATTTGTATTTTACCATCCGGGATGACGGCGTGGGCATCAGCCCCGAACGGATGCCGGATTTGTTGACCCAGCCTGCGGGGACCAGCGGTATCGGCCTTAAAAACGTCCACGAAAGGATTATGCTCACCTATGGCAGTCCATACGGCCTGAGCATTGAAAGCCTGGAGGACTGCTATACCATGGTGAAAATTACCCTGCCCCGGGGAAAGGAGGCCACCCCATGAAAAAGCCTTATGTGACCGCCTTGATCCTTATTTTATTGGCTGTTTTGGTGATGGTCTTTGGCTTTCGCTTTAACCCTGAACCAAAGGAGGGAGCCCCTAAGCTCTATGCTTTCGTTGTAGCAGATGATACAGGCACCTTCTTTATGCAATTAAAGCGGGGCGTGGACGATGCGGCGGCGGATTACAAGGTGAAATGTACCGTGGAGGTGGGGCAGCAGCCACCTAAAAACGGGTATGCCGGGGCCGTGGTCTATGGCGATTACAGCATTGACCTGCCCTGTGTGGTTATTCAAAGCCAGGGAGAGGGGGATTTGGAGGGGAACCTCAAAGCCCTTGAAAGCGGGGAGATAGACGGGTTTTGGGTACAGGATCCTTACGCCATGGGCTATAGAGCCATGGCGGCGCTGATCACCGGCAGCCCTGTGACGGATACCCCGCTGACCTATATTACCAAAGAAAACGCATATCTGAAGGAAAACATCAAGCTGGTTTTCCCGCTTTTGCAGTAGGAGGGCGCGATGATGAAAAAAGCAATCTTGCTGGGGCTTATACTGTGCCTGTGGGTGTGCCCCGCTTACGCCAAAACGCCCCATATGGGTCTTTGCATTTACAACGACCAGGACACGTTTATGCATGGCTTTTCTGTCCGCTTGCAGGATTTTGCCCACAGCAGGGCGGATATGACTGTGCTGGACGGGGAAAACGATCAGAACACCCAGAACGATCAGATCATGGCACTGCTTGAAAAAGGCGTGGACGTGCTGATCGTCAACCCTGTGGACAGGACCAGCGCCATTTACCTGGTTGAAATGGCAGCAAAGAAAAACGTGCCCATTGTGTTTATTAACAGGGAGCCTCTTCAAAAGGATTTGGATTTGTATGAAAAAGCCTACTACGTGGGCATCGATCCCAAAGAGCAGGGAACCCTTTGCGGCCAGATGGCGGCGGCTTACTTTAAAAATACAAAGGAAGCCGATAAAAACGGGGACGGGGTTTTGCAGCTGGTTATTTTAAAAGGAGAGCCCGGCCACCAGGATGCGGAGCTGCGCACCCAGTATGCCATTAAGGCCTTGTTTGAAGCCGGGGTGGCGGTGGAGCTTCTGGCCCAGGATTCGGCCATGTGGGAAAGGAGCCTTGGCCAGGAAAAAATGGCGGCGCTGATTAACACCTATGGAAGCCGCATTGAGTGCGTTTTAAGCAACAACGACGATATGGCCCTGGGCGCTATCGACGCGCTGAAGGCCGCGGGGTATTTTTCCGGCAGCCGGTATATGCCGGTGCTGGGCATCGATGCCACGGCCCCGGCTCTGGAAGCCTTAAAAGCGGGCACTTTATATGCTACGGTGGTGAACGACGCGCAGAATCAGGCCAACGCGGCCTTTGAACTGGCGCTGCTGCTTTCCTCGGGGGAGGAGATCACCCAAGCAAACTTTCCCTATGAAATCCATAATAAGGTGGTTTATATTCAAAGCAACAGTGTGACGGCAGAAGAATAAAATACGTGTGCATCCCTCCATTTTGTGGTATGATATGAAGGGATTTTTTAGCGCATCGACGAGGTCGATGCTTTCAAACGAATGCTAGCATTCGTTTGAGGTTTTCCTTCGCAGCACTGTAAAATCTTTGGTTTACGGTCGTTTGCTCAGGCAAGGTAGGAATTTCTGCGAAATTCCGCCGAAACCACCGCACATGTCGCTGGTTTCGGAACTGAAATTGGAGCCCCTCGGCTCTGCAATACCTTCCAGGGATTAGTTGACTTTCTTGATTTAGGAGGATATGCTTTTGGATACGTTTTTGATCGTGGATGGTAACAGCCTGGTGTTCCGCGCGTTCCATGCGCTGCCGCTGCTGAGCTATAACGATATTTATACCAATGCGGTGCAAGGTTTTTTTTCTATGCTGTTTAAGGTGTTCCAGGAGCAAAGGCCTTCTTACTGCGCCGTTTGCTTCGACGAGCACGCCCCCACCTTCCGCCATACGGTGTATGAAGAATACAAGGCGGGCCGCAAGCCCACCCCGGAAGAATTGCGGCCCCAGTTCCCCATTGTGAAGGAGCTGCTTATAAAAATGGGCCTTGGGGTATTGAGCCTGGAGGGCTATGAGGCGGACGACCTGTTGGGTACCCTTTCAAAAAATGCCAACCAGCAGGGGGTTCGGGCCCTGCTTTTAACAGGGGATCGGGACGCCCTTCAATTGGTGGATGAAAAAACCCAGGTGCTGTTTACAAAAAAGGGCATTACGGAAACCCTGCTTTTTACCCCGGAGGAAGTGTACAACGTGTACGAAATTACGCCGGAGCAGGTGACGGACTGGAAGGGCCTTTCTGGTGACGCCAGCGATAACATCCCCGGTATTCCAAGCGTAGGGGATAAAACCGCTGTGAAGCTTTTAAGGGAATACCATACCGTGGAAGGGGTTTTGGAAAACGCGGATAAAATCCCCGGCAAGCTGGGGGAAAAGATCCGGGCCAATAAGGAGCAGGCGCTGTTTTCAAAGGAGCTGGCCACCATTCGCCGGACGGTGCCCATTGAGTATGATATGCACGAATTTACGTTGAACCATTTGACCCAGGCCATTCCCGCCATGCAGGGCTATGGGCTTATGGCTCTTTCCAAAAGGCTACTCGCCTTAAACCCGGGAGAGGAACGGCAAGAAGCAGCGGCCCCGGTAACGGCGGCCCAGACCGCCTTTAAAGAAGCGGTTGAACTTAAAACCTTGCAAGACATTCAAAGCGCTGCCAAGACCATAGGGCAAAACCTGTTCGCCCTGCACCTGGGCCAGACGCTGACATTGGCCGGGGCGGATGGGCAGAGCTATTTTGTATCCACCCAGTACGATTTGCTGACCCCCGGCATCGCCCCGGAGGAAGCGCTTCTTTCTTTAAAGCCCTTGCTGGAATCGGGTCGGATCATTGCCCACGATTGCAAAACCTTGCTGCATCGGCTTTCCCAATTGGGCATTGAAGGGGCCAAGCCTGTTTTCGATACCATGATCGCCCAGTACTTATTAAACCCCCAGGAAAAATCCTACGGGCTTGCGAACTTTGCGGAGGAAAACGCCCAGGGGGTCTTTGGTCTTTATGAAAAGCAAAGGTCTTATTTAAAGCGGGACGAAATGGAAGGCTTGTATGAAGATGTGGAGCTGCCCTTGATCCATGCCCTTTTCCAAATGGAAAGGGAAGGCTTCCGGGTGGACCCTCATGTGCTAAACGAATTGGGCACCTCTTTTAAAGCCCGGATCGAGGCGCTAAGGGAAAGCGTTTATACCCTTACGGGGATCAGTGGGTTTAACTTAAACAGCACCCAGCAATTAGGCAAGATATTGTTTGAGGACTTGGGCCTGCCCCATGGCAAAAAAGGCAAGACAGGCTATTCCACCAGTGCGGAAATTTTGGAAGGCCTTAGTGACCAGCACCCAGCCATTGAAAAAATTCTGGAATACAGGCAGTTGACCAAGCTGCAAAGCACTTACATTGAAGGGCTTTTGAAATTGACCGACGCCACCGGCCGGGTCCATTCCACCTTCGACCAAACTGCTACGGCTACTGGGCGTATTTCCTCCAACGAACCAAACCTGCAAAATATTCCCGTGCGCACGCCCCTTGGGCGGGAAATTCGCCGTGCGTTTATTCCAAGAGAAAGCTGGGTTTTGGTGGACGCGGACTATAGCCAGATCGAGCTTCGCATTCTGGCCCACTTCAGCGGCGATTCCGCCATGGTGGATGCCTTCCAAAAGGGCCAGGATATTCACACCCGCACTGCTGCGGAGGTATACGATGTGCCCATGGAAGCGGTTACCGCCCAGATGCGTTCTTCCGCTAAAGCGGTGAACTTTGGGCTGGTGTATGGGATCAGCGAATTTGGGCTGGCCCGGAACATTGGTGTATCCAGGTTTGAGGCGGCGGAATTTATTAAAAAATATTTTAAGCGCTACCCTGGCGTGAAGCGCTTTATGGATGAAGCCGTTGAAAAGGGCCAGATGGACGGCTACGCCATTACCATGATGGGCCGACGCAGGTATTTGCCGGAATTGAAAAGCGATAAAAACAACATTCGGGAGTTTGGCAAGCGCATTGCCATGAATATGCCTGTTCAGGGCACCGCGGCGGATATTATTAAGCTGGCCATGGTGAAGGTGGCCAGCGCCCTTGAGGAAGCGAAGCTTCAAGCCAGGTTGATTTTGCAGGTCCACGATGAACTGATCATCGAATGCCCGGCCCAAGAGGCGGAGCAGGCCAAGGCCCTTTTAAAACAAGGCATGGAAAGCATTGTGGCTTTAAAGGTGCCGCTGGTGGCCGATGTGAATGTGGGTGCCAGTTGGTACGATACGAAATAAATCGGGCGTCTGTTTCGTTAAATAAGGAGGGCTGGTATGAAGGTGATCGCGGTAACCGGAGGCATTGCCTGCGGCAAAACCACCCTTGTAAGCGCCCTTAAACAGCGAGGGGCTTTTGTGATCGACGCCGACGCCATCTCCCGGCAGCTGACCATGGATGGGGGCTTGGCGCTGCCCAAGATATTCGAAGCCTTTGGGGAAAGCGTTTTCACCTTTGGTGGTGCGCTAAACCGCAAGGCCTTGGGTGATCTGGTGTTTAACCACGGGGAAAAGCGGCAAACCCTTAACGGCATCATCCACCCGCTGGTGGAAAAGGAGATTCTCAGGCAGCTGGGTTTGGCCCGGGACGGCCATGAAGCCATTGCTATATTGGACATTCCACTGCTTTTCGAAGCCCATATGGAAAAGCTGTGCGATGAAATCTGGTGCGCCTGGTTGCCGCAGGAAACCCAAATAGCAAGGCTGATGGAACGAAACCACTTTTCCCGGGAGGAAGCCCTGGCCAGAATACGCAGCCAAATGCCCCTGGAAGAGAAAGCGGCCCGCAGCGATCAGGTGATCGATACCAGCGGCAGTATTGCCAAAAGCGCGGAAAAAATCATCAAGCTTTATGATGATAAAATGAAGGAGCTCTAATGGATATTCGCACTAACTACCGGCGGCCACCTGTTAAAAACACCTTGCCCATGGGAATCAAGCTGGGGCTTGTGGGGGTGGCGGTGCTGATCATTTTAATGGTTATCGCCAATGTGGCCATGCAGGGGTACCTGGAAACCAACCGGACCCTGAAAGAGGCGGCCAGAAATAAGGTCATTGCCGAGCATCCCCTTTATTACAGGGGGTGGATCGAGGCCTATGCCAACCAAAACAACCTGGAGCCCGCGTTTGTGGCATCGATCATCATGGCGGAATCCTCCTACCGGCGGGACGCGGTTTCTTCCGTGGATGCCCGGGGGCTGATGCAGATCAAGCCCGATACGGGGAAATGGATCGCCGGAAAGCTTGATGAGGAAGCGGATTTTACAGCGGAACGGCTTTTCGATCCGGAAACCAATATTCGCTTCGGCACCTGGTATTTAGGTTATCTGGCCAACCTGTTCGGGGGCGATCCGGTGCTGGTGGCGGCCTCCTACCATTCGGGGCAGACCAATATACAAAACATGATTTCCGCAGGGAAATCCACCCTGGACGATTTCGCCGACGGCTCTACGAAAAACTACGCAAGGAAGGTGACCACATCCTATGGCATTTACCAAAGGCTCTATTTCGCCCCTGATGCGGAGATTGGCGCTGCTGCTGCTCAGTATTAGTTTACTGCCGTTCCCTGCTGCCCTGGCCACAGAGGTGGAGGGGGAGCTGGTTCTGGGGATTGTGTCCACAAAAACCACCCGGATTAACCCCTTGGAGCCCATTGAACGGGACATTCAATCGATTTACGCTATCTGCTATGATTCGCTTATTGAGATCGACGACGATTACCGTCCTGCGGGACGGCTGGCCAAATCCTGGACAGAATCCAACGGCGGCAAAACCTGGACGTTCAAGCTGCAAGAAAACGTTACCTTTTCAGATGGCACGCCCTTAACCGCCCACGACGTGGTGGCCACCACCCAATATATTTTGGATAAGGCCAACCAGGAGCAATCCAAAGAGGAAGGCGCGCCCCAGGTGGATTTGGGGTATTACCAGAACTTAAGGTACTTTGTGAAATCTGTTTCCGCAACGGATGATACCACGGTGGTTTTTAAAGCCGATCGTGGGTATTACGGCTTTTTGTACGCGCTCACCTATCCTATTTTGCCTGCGGATCAGATCGAAGCGGAAAACCCGCCAGGTACAGGGGCCTATGTGATCCGCCATTTTGAGGCCCAGGACTATATGTGGCTTCAGGCCAACAGCAATTGGTGGCAAACCCCGCCCAGTGTGCAAGAGATCATGGTGATCTTCCATTCTAACAACAAGGACCTGATCAGCTCCTACGAATACAACCGGGTGGACTCGCTGTTTACCAGAAATGTTTCCGCTTCCCAGTATAAATCCGGCGTGTCTTCGGTGAGCTTGGATTACCGAACGCGGCAGCTGGAAGTGCTGTTTATGAACCACAGGGAGCAGGCTTTAAAAAGCGTGAATGTCCGTAAAGCCATACGGCACTTGATTAACGTGGACCAGATTATCAGCCAGGTCTATATGGGCATGGCCGACAGGGCGGATACCCCTGTGCTGCCCGGCACCTGGCTTGCCAAGGACATTGCCGGCGCCTTTGATTATAACCCGACTCTGGCCATCCAACTGCTGGAGGAGGACGGCTGGTACGATACGGATGGGGATGGGGTTCGGGACCGGATTGTAGACGGTACTGCCCAGAAGCTTCGAATCCGTCTTTCGGTTTACGAAGAACCGGAAAACGATGTGCGGGTGGCCACAGCCAACTATATTGCCGATGCGCTGACACAGGCGGGCTTCCTGATCGTTTTGGAGGTGGATACTTACCAAAACGTGGGCAGCAAGCTCAAGGGCAACGGCTGGGATTTGGTTTTGTGCTCTGTGAACATGGACCCTGTACAGGACCCCGGCTTTTTGCTGATGGGGGGCAACACCATGAACTATGGCCGCTATTCCAGCAAGGACATGGATGCCCTGTTTAAGCAGCTGCGTTCCTCCGTCTACGCGGATGAATACCAAAGCGCCCTGTACAAGATTCAAGAGCAGTTCGCCCAGGATTACCCCTTTGTTTCCCTTTTCTATCGAAAAGGCGTGGTGGTATCCAGAAAAATGTATACCCTGGTTAGGCAGGTTCGGGAATTGGAGTTGTTACGCGGCATCGACGCCTATGGTAAATAGCGGCCGATGAAAAGGGCCCATCTGCGGGCTCAGCCCGGTAACTGCTTAGTCGGCTTATGTCTTTTGATTGGCCTTGGTTGTGCGTTTCGATACAGGTTTTCTTTTGGTAGAGCGCGAGACCCCGTTTTCTTTTTCCGAAAAGAAAATGGGGTCTCGCATTATTTATATAATTACAGCCACTCCCCGTATTTTCGTACGTATACGTTTTTAAACAGCTGCACTGCAATGCAATAGCCGATGAGCAGGGCTGCCAACCAGGGGGCGAAGGACAGGGGCAGGATGGCGAAATCCAGGCCGATGGTAATGTGGGAGAATACGAACAGCAGGGCGATGATGCCGATGGACAGGGTGGAGAGGGTCAGGGGCAGGGAAGCCCGGCTTTGGAGGAAGGGTATTTTCTGGGTGCGGATCATGTGCACGATGAGGATTTGGGAAAGACACCCGAAGATGAACCAGCCGGCCTGGAAGAGGGGGGCCATTTCTGGGGTTTTGGCACCGAAGGCGAACCAGAGAACGGCGAAGCAGGCGATATCGAAAAGGGAGCTTAAGGGGCCAAGGAGGAACATGAAACGGCTGATGGATTTGGTTTCCCAGCGCCGGGGAGTACCAAGGTATTCCACGTCCATGGTATCGAAGGGAATGCCGATCTGGGAAATATCGCAAAGCAGGTTCTGGGTAAGAATATGAACGGGCAAAAGGGGCAGAAAGGGCAGGAAGAGGCTGGCCACCAGAACGGAGATCATGTTGCCAAAGTTGCCGCTGGCAGCCATTTTAATATACTTTTGAATGTTGCCAAAGGTCCTGCGGCCTTCTAAAACCCCTTCTTCCAGCACCATCAGGTCTTTCTTTAAAAGGATGATATCGGCGGTTTCCTTGGCGATATCTACGCCGCTGTCCACGGAAATGCCAACGTCGGCCTGGCGCAGGGCAGGGGCATCGTTAATGCCATCCCCCATGTAGCCAACAGTATGGCCTGCCTTTTGCAGGGCGGATACCAGGCGCATTTTTTGCGCCGGTGAAAGCTTGGCGAACAGATCGCAGGTTTGGGCGGCTTCTAAAAGCAGCTTATCGTCCATTTTTTCAACGTCTTTGCCGGTAAGGACCTTGGCGGTCTTGACCCCTACCTTGTTGCAGACCTTCACCGCCACGCCTTCGCTGTCGCCAGTTAAAACGATGGTGCGCACGCCGTGGTCATTCAAAGCGGAAATGGCGATTTTCGCGCTTTCCTTGGGGGGATCCAAGAAGCCTACAAAGCCGATGAGCACCAGTTCGCTTTCATCGGTCACAGAGAAATTGTGGGCATCGGCCACATCGTTTTTCTGGGCAACGGCGATAACGCGAAGGCCGTCCCGATTGTTTTCTTCGTAGACCCCCATGGCGGTTTTAAGCAGTTCCTCCTCCAAGGGCAGAAGCTGGCCCTGGTATTCAACAAACTTGCATATGGAAATGATTTCTTCCACAGCGCCCTTGGTGATCAGCTGCCGCTTGCCAGTCCCGTCGGAGAGCACCACGCTCATGCGGCGGCGGGAAAAATCGAATGGGATTTCATCCACCAGGGTGTGTTTTTTCAGGCTGTCTTCCAGGCCGTTTTCTACAGCGCGGTTGATAATGGCCAGGTCGATGAGGTTTTTCAGCCCCGTCTGGAAATAGCTGTTCATATAAGCGTGACGAAGAATGCGGGAATCGTCCTTGCCGTGAACATCCATGTATTTTTCAAGGATGATTTTGTCTTCCGTGAGGGTGCCAGTTTTATCGGTGCAAAGGATATCCATTTCCCCGAAGGTTTGAATAGCGCTTAGGTTTTTCACGATGACCTTGTGCTTGGACATGGAAACGGCGCCCCGGGCCAGGGTAGAGGTCATAATCATGGGCAGCATTTCCGGCGTAAGGCCCACAGCCATGGTGACGGCGAACAAGAGGGATTGGGCCAGGCCTTTGTTGGTAAGGACATTGATAAAAAACACGATAGGCACCATAACCAGCATGAAGCGGAGCAAAAGGTGGCTTACAGAATCCACGCCCCGTTCGAAGCTGTTTTTCGACCTGTCCCCGGAAAGGGATTTGGCCATGCTGCCAAGGTAGGTAGCGTTCCCGGTGGTGAGCATAATGGCTGTGGCACTGCCGGATACCATGTTGGAGCCCATAAAACCGATATTGCTTAGGTCTGTTAGGGCATCGGAGGAAAAAGCGTTACCGGCGAACTTTTCTACCGGCCCTGATTCCCCTGTTAGGGCGGACTGGGCAATGAAGGCATCCTTGGTGAAAAGGAAGCGCACATCCCCGGGGATAATGTCCCCTGCGGAAAGCTTGACCACATCCCCCGGAACCAATTCGTCGATGGATAGCTCTACGGTTTTTCCGTCCCTGAACACATCGGCTTTGTTGCTAATCATTTTAGAAAGCTGGGCCGCCGCCTGGGAGCTTTTCTCCCCTTGGAAAAACGAAATGGCGCTGGACAGGAGAATCAGCGCGATGATGATAAGGGAGGTGGTGTAATCCCTTGTGTCGGAGAATACCACATCGGTTACAAAGGTTACAATGGCGACGATGAACAGTACGATATTAAAGGGGTTCACCAGGGAGTTAAGCAGCCGTCCCCAGACCCCTTTGTCCTGCCCCGAGACAATAATGTTGGGGCCCAGTTCGTCCAGCTTTGTTTCGGCTTGCTCAGCTGTCAGGCCTTGTTTTTTAGATTCCAGTGTGGTAAACACGTCTTCTTCGCTGCACATGGAAAATTGGCGCAGTACCTTTTCGGTCTCCGCTTGCTTTTGTGCCACTATGGGTTTGCTTTTTTTGAACAACATTAATAATCACCCTTTCATACATTATGGCTAAAACCACAGTAATGTATGAACAGAATGCCGCCAGGAAATAAGCCTATTTAGCGCATGGAAAACAACGCACCTGCGCAATAGGCGCATCTAGGGCAACTGTCCCCATTACCAGCTGTCATTGTTTTCCACCTCCTTGATTCAATCTATGGCCAGTTTATGCCAGTTACCGGAGAATGTCAAGGGAGAGTTTGTTCGAGTTCGTGCAATGCCATGTATAAATGGTCTTTGGCGCGTTGAAGCTTATCAGGCTGGTTAGTTTCGTAAAAAAGAGCATCAAGTGAATAATTTAATATTTGGCATATGGTGCATATGGTTTCTAAACTTGGAATGCGCGTTCCGAGTTCAATATGCCCGATAAAAGATGCAGATAAGTTTGCTTTTTGTGCCAAATCGGCTTGTGTTAAACGCTTCTCAAGACGTACAACCTTTAGCCTTTGTCCAACTAATTGATAATCCACCGAAAGCACCTCTTTATCATTATTTAGATGCAGTGTACTACAAAAAAATCAAATTGTCTATTATGATAGACAATTTGCGAGAGATAAAGCGTTACACTTACCTCTAAGAGGTGTAATGAAATGAATTTCGATGCAACGGCAATTGGAAGAACTATATATGAAATACGCAAAGAGAAAAAGTACACACAAGATGTGTTAAGTGGACTTGCAAATATTAATAGAAGCCATTTGGCGATGATTGAAACAAACAGTATGGTGCCTGAAGTGGAAACCCTGTGGAAGCTTGCGCAAGCTTTGGATATGCCATTGCATGAGTTGATGCGTCGAATAGAAACAGCTATGAAAGGTTGATGCTGTGAACCGCTATCCGTGTCGGCATGCGTTCTTTTGCGCTATTTTGTACGGCGCTTGAGTTTTATGTGTTCCTGAATACATAAAAATGCGCCTATTAGCAGCATTAGCAGAACAAGCCCATTAATGGCAATGAGACAAAGCATCCAGTTGCTTAAACCGTATTCCACTATGGAGGCAGGGGGGATGCCCTGCATGGCGTTGGAGTTAACGAGCACGTAGCAAAGGTTTTTTATGGCACGCCTTAAAACACTTTGCCCGGTTGCGCTTAAATAATCCTGGGCATTGGTACTGCGGTTGTTGCTGTTTGACATAAGCACGTCGCAGCCTGCCCGCACAAGGTTATCCACCATGTTGGCATTGACATCCATGTGCATATCGGAAATAATGGCCCCCTGAAAACCCCATTCGTTACGCACAACGTCGGTTAACAAGGCTGCGTTGGTGGCAGACCAATCGGTGCCGAGGGCACTGTCGCTTGCCATGAGAAAATCCCCGGCGGGCATGATTTTGGAAGCAAAGGTACCCGGCTGGTTATCTTTAAAATAGTTGATGTTTTTTTGCGCGGTCTTGATAACAATTTCAAACGGTTTAAGGTAGGTTTCTCTTAATGCTTGCTCGGTCATCCAGGCGCAGGTGTTGGGGCTTCGGTGGGCTTCAGTGTCCATTATGGCAAAGTGCTTCACGGCGCAGTACAAGCCCATATCCCCTGCGCCGGAAACCACCTGGGCGCCTAAATAGCCGGACAGGAGCGGGTCTTCGCTGTAATACTCGGAAGCGCGGCCGCAAAAGGGGGAGCGTAAAATGTTCAGCCCCGGCGCGTACCAGCCGCTTATTTTGGCTGCAAGGGCTTCTTGGCCTACCATACTGCCCATCGCGTACAGTAGGGGTCGGTTCCATGTGGCGGCGGCAACGGGGGTGGCAGGGTACTCGCACATATCGGTAAGCCAATTTTTGCCTGAAATGTCTGCCAGGGTTAGCCCCTGGGGGCCATCGTGCTCAACAGAAGCGGGCTTGCCTATTTCTTTAAGGGCGCCTGTTTTGTAGCCTGCTTCGAACAGGCATTGGCGAATCTCGTTGCTGTTTTGGAAGGTCAATTGATCCAGTAACAAGGTCCACATGGGGTCGGCGTAATCTCTGCCCCTTAAATCGGCTAAGATAAGCCCGTTGTTTGCCCCGGTGGCAGGGCTATCCGGGGTATAAATATCGCTGCCTGCTTGGTTGCCCAAAGGGGTATCGGTTTGGTAGCTGAACACAGTGGAATCGGATTTTAATATTTCATTTACAATGGTTTGGGAGGCTTCACGGTCTTTCTGGGTGGGGGCGGTAGGTTGGGTGTTTAGCCAATCGCTTCTTGTTAGAATGGTAGCACCGCTTATTTGGGGCGAAGTCATGTAGGTGTTTAGCAAGCTAAACTTGTTGTTGGCAAAATAATTTGGCGCGTCGGAAAGGCGCTTATGGTCGCCGTCGAACCAAAGGGTATCCGAACGCTGATAGGTGCGGCTGTCTATTAAATCGTGGGAGTTGCTTCTGATGGATAGGGTGTAAGCCCCCTTTTCCAAAACGTAGCAGCCGTTTGTGCCATCGCTGTTATCCCGCATATAGCAATAGGAAGCCATGTCTTCTATGGGAATGGATAGGGTAATTTCTTCTGCTTCGCCCGGCGCGAGCAAGCCTGTTTTGGCAAACTGCATTAGCGACACAGAGGGTTTTTCAATCAGGTACTGTGAATCAAAGGCGGTATAGGGGGCGCTCATATACAGCTGCACCACGTCTTTACCGGCATACTGCCCCCCGGCATTTGTGACTTTGACGGTTAGGGTAATCGTTTCTGCGCCTATATCATAGTCCACAATTTCTTGGGTAAAGTGGGTGTAGCTAAGCCCATGGCCAAAGGGATAAACCACACCGCCTTGGGGGCTGTAATAATCTTCTAAGGCGCCAATAGCATAAGCGGTTTCGTAGTATTTGTAACCGATGTAGATGCCCTCCTCATACTCGTGGAAGGCGGTGTTCACGTTTTCTTGAATGGCGGTGCTTGTAATAAAGGTGGAAAAGGCGTTGGAGTATGTAAAGCGGTCGGAGCCGTCGTCTTGGTTTAAATAAGTGGGGTCCAGGGTAAAATTGGCGCAGAAGGTAGACGGCAGGTGCCCGGAGGGGGTTGCCTTGCCCACTAAAATATCGGCCAAGGAGGCATAGCCTGTGCTGCCTGCCCCGCCCACCCATAAAATGGCGTTGACCTTGTCGTTTTGCTTAAGCTGCGGAATCTCCATAGGGGAGGAAGAGCATAAAATAACGACCACCCCTGCGCAGTGGGCAGCGGCATAATCGATAAGGGCTTGTTCGTTTGCGGTGATGGCCAGCATATGGGGGGTGCCGTCCTCGTAGGGGTGGAGGTAAGCATCCTGGTTTTCTCCTGTTTGGCGTTTTAGGTAAACAAGACCAATGGTGTTTTGCAAGCCCACGCCCTGCGTTTCGTAGGAGGCGGCATCGTATTCATATAGGAAGCTTTCATTGGGGGCGGCGGAGGCAAGGGTTAAAATATCCTGCTGCTGTACAAAGGCGGTATTAATGGTTTGAAAACCGGTTTTGAGCCCTTCCAGCGGGGTGATTACAGCCCCCTTGGCGGTGCTGATAGCAGAGGAACCGCCGCCGCAGTAATAAGGCTTCACAAAGCCAAGACCAAAGGGGGTAACGGGGGTGGTGGCCGTGATGGGCAGTAAACCATCGTTTTTAAGCAGCACAATGCCCTCATCGCTGATTTGCTTGGAAACGTTTTGGGCTTGGGCTTTGACTTCTTTTTGGGTTGCGTATTGAAGGGCGTAATAGCTTGCGTCCTGGGAATCATAAAGGCTGATAACGGTTTGCGGGCCTTTGCCAAACATGATGTCAAGGGCGTCTGTGTTGGAAAGCATGCCCTTGGTAACGGTTATGGCCAGCAATAACAACAGTGCCATGGCAGGCAATAGCGCGCGGGTGCGTTTGTAAAAAATAGCGGCCCCCTCCTTAGTGGGATTCTTGCAGCGGAAACAGAATGTTAATATTGAAGACTTGGTCTTTGGCAGCAAAGGAAATGTCGCCATTGTATTTTTTGGCAATCAGCATCATGCTTTTGATGCCAAAACCATGGTAATTGTCCTGTGGGTTTGGGGTAAGAGGGATGCCGTTTTCCATGCGCAAATCTCCGCCGTAATAGTTGTGGGAGTTAATGGACAAAAGCTTCTCTCTTGCCTTGACCGCAATGCTGATAACCCGATTGTCCTTTGACAACCCCATAACTGAACGAATGGCGTTGTCCACAAGGTTGCCAAAAAGGGAGTATACATCCGCCTCGCTCATAAACGACAGCTTTTCCCCATCCACAATGCAGTTGATGATAATACCGTTTTTTTGACAGTAAAGGCTTTTTTCGGCCAAGATGATATCAAGGGCTTGGTTGCCTGTTTTGACGATGGAACCGTATATTTCAATGCTCTGCTCAATTTCCTTTAAGGCGGCAGGGCTAATGGATTCTTTTTTGCGGATGCTGTGGATTTGGTGACGCATGTCGTGACATTTGACGTTGATCATTTCGATGGTCTCTTTGGAAATGTCGAACTGTTTGCGCTCCTGGTGCCACATTTGGTTCACAATCTCCAGTTCATCCTCCAAGGTTTTGCGAAGTAGCAAATCAAACAGAATAATCAGCACCGCCAAAGAGCAAATAAGGTTTGTCAGCGAGGCGCACAAAACATAGGTAATATCTAAGTTTTCGTACTGGCGGTAGACCACAAAGGCTTTAAGTACAATTTCCACCAGCAGTAAAAGCATCATCAGTCCCAGCAGCTTGGGGCTTTTAATGGTAATGCTTTCGTTTTTGCGTATGTTTTTGCCGAAAATGTGGTATAGACACCAATGGCCCGCTGCAAAGCCCTCTTGCCGCATATTTGAACGCCTCTAAAGTGGAACTGGCGGAGGATACAGTGGCTCAAAGCTTGAATACCATTCAGAAGATTGGTGAAGAAGGCATTGTGCTCTTGAAGAATGAAAATAGCACACTGCCCATTGCAAGCAGCGTGAACAAATTGAATGTGTTTGGCTGGGCATCCATTTCACCTTTGATTGGTGGAACAGGTTCCAGCGCATCCAGTGCAGCAGCTGCCACGGACATTCTGCAGTCCCTTAAGGACAGCGGCTTTGAAATCAATGTAGACCTTACGAAAATGTACTCTGATTATCGCGCCCAGCGCCCGGTTTCGGATATGTTTGGCCAGGATCTGACTTTGCCCGAACCCACCAGCGATTATTACACCGCTGATTTGATGACCCAAGCAAAAGCCTTTTCCGATACAGCGCTAATCGTTATTGGCAGAGGCGGCGGGGAGAATTACGATCTGCCTACGGATATGAATGCGGTCATCAACGGCACATACAACATTGCCAGTGAAGTTTCCATCACCCCAGATGTGTACCCCTTTACCAAAGTAACTTACACCAACAATGGGGATTATGATGATTTCGACGTGGGTGAGCATTACTTGGAACTGACCAATACAGAAGAAAAAATGATTGAATTAGTTTGTAGCCAATTTGAAAACGTGGTCGTGATCATCAATGCTTGCAATCCCATGGAGCTTGGCTGGGTGGATGAATATCCCCAGATTGGTGCGGTTCTTCTAGCACCAGCACCAGGCGTACAAGGCTTTGCGGCTTTGGGTAGAATCTTGAACGGTTCTGTGAATCCCTCCGGTAAAACAGCAGATACCTATGTCAAAGATTTGCTGAATACCCCTTATATTAACAATATCGGCGTGAATGCGTATACCAATGTGGATGATATGAAGCAGTCCATCGCCAAGGCAGATAGCACCTATCAGGGCTCTGCGGGCTTTGTGAACTATGTAGAGGGTATTTATGTGGGATATAAGTTCTATGAAACAGCGGCATTAGAAAATCTTATCGATTATGATGCCACAGTGCAGTATCCCTTTGGTTACGGCCTAAGCTATACCACCTTTGAAAAGAAGCTTGAAAACTTCAAAGAAGACGATGAAAAGATCACCTTTACTGTGAATGTAACCAACACTGGCAAGGTAGCAGGCAAGGACACTGTTGAAATCTACTATACCCCGCCTTATACCAATGGAGGTATTGAAAAGGCAAGTGTGAACCTAATCGATTTTGAAAAAACGAGTTTGATTGCCCCTGGTAAATCCGAAAAGGTTACCTTCTCTATCGCTAAGGAAGCTATGGCCTCCTACGATGCCAAGGGCATCAAAGGTTATATTCTGGAAGCAGGGGACTACATAATTTCCGTGCGTTCGGATTCCCATACGGTGGATGATGAAAAGACATTTGCAGTTAAGCAGGATGTTATTGGCCGGACAAGCGATGATACCGCCGCCACCAACCAGTTCGAAGACTATTCCAGCGGGGATTTTGAACCCCTTTCCCGTGCGGATGGGTTCAAGAACTACCAAGCAACCTGTGGCAGTGTATTAAGTGAAAATGCATATATCATGGATGATGAAACACGCGCAAGGGTATCCGCCAATGTAATGGGAACCTATGACAACAGCATCTACAAAGATGATGAGGCGGAGAAACCCGCCATGGGTGCTAAAACCCGCATAGAGCTGGCCAGCATGAGTGGGCTTGCCTACGACGATGAAAAGTGGGAAGAAGTTCTTGATCAGCTTACTGCTGTGGATATGGAAAAGCTAGTGAACGTAGGCGGCTGGCAGACTGTGGAGCTTAAATCCATTAGCAAGGTGGCCACTTCTGATTGCGACGGCCCCGCAGGCCTGAACAACTTTATTACAGGTGCTTTTGGCACCACCTATCCAAGTGAAGTGCTTATGGCGCAAACCTGGAGCAAGGATATGGCTCTTGAAATCGGCACCTCCATGGGTTCGGAGTTTGCAGCAGCAGAAAACTACGGCTGGTATGGCCCTGCTATGAACATGCACCGCAGCGCCTTTGCAGGCCGGAACTTCGAATATTTCTCGGAAGATGGTGTGCTGTCCGGTATCATTGCAACTAACGAAGCCAACGGCGCTGCGCAGTTTGGAGTCTATCCTTATCTGAAGCATTTCGCACTGAACGATCAAGAGCTTAACCGTACTGCGATTCTCTTGACCTATGCTTCTGAACAGGCTATTCGGGAAATTTACCTCAAGCCTTTTGAAATGGCGGTTAAGAACTTCTCTGGTAATAGCTTGGCTATGATGAGTTCCTACAATTGGATCGGCGCTGTACCTACAGTAGCGAACGGCTATTTGCTCAATAATGTGCTCCGTGACGAATGGGGCTTTAGAGGCATGGTGATCAGCGACTACGCAGGCTCTTACGGGTTTATGATCTCCGATAATGGCTTGCGAAACGGCAACGATTTGATGCTGGGCTATGGCAGCTACGATTCTAACAAGCTGGATAAGAAAAATACCACATTGCTTATCGCTATGCGCAAGGCCAGCAAGAACATTCTATACACCATTGCCAACAGCGGCTATTATGCGGAAGGTCAGCCGGTAGATACGGTGAATCGTATGGATGAGCTGTTTGCAAAAGTCAACACGGCAGCGGTTATAGCCTTTGTGGCGTTGGGGCTTTTAGTGATAATTGGGCAGCTTGCCTTTAGGCACAGAGCAAAAAAGAAAAACAGCCAAACCATAAGCCAATAGAGATATAAAAAGACGGGGCTGTCGCAGTAAGAAACAAGGAACGCCAAGGGCACTGCCCCTGGAACCCCCAAAGGGGTGTATCCCCTTGATACACTGAGGGGCTTTTTTAGGGGGAACTGACACGTAAACAGGGGCTTGGACAGCGTG
>JAVBTR010000063.1:0-33866 GCA_031556065.1 Eubacteriales bacterium
TTTTGCATACAAAAAGGAGGTGCGTGATTGTCTGCAAAAAAAATGGGCAGACCAACTACCGACCCGAAGCCCCACCGCTTACAAACAAGGGTAAATGATGAAGAATTGAAAATCCTTGAAGATTACTGTAAACGAGAAAGCAAGACTAAAACCGAGGGCTTGCGTGACGGTGTTCGTGCCCTAAAAGACAGATGATAGGAAGCGGCGTTCACCCTGAACAAGTTACCCGCCGCCTCCCCAGCCAACTATTGCCCGAAAGCAAAAGTGACGTAAATATTGTATCATGCGTCAAGATTTCTTTCAAGCATTGTTGGAACAACAACATTGAAAGGACAGGAAAATGAGTATATTAAGAAGATTATTCAGTGGTGAGCTTTATCCGAGTGAGCAGATTGTCCCACATGATGCAGATTATCGTTCCGTAACCAGAAAAATTAGTGATGAAAAGGATTATTTCAAAAGCAGACTTTCCCCAGCGGATAATGAGCGTCTTGAAGAAATGGATGGGCTACGGCTTGATATGGCTGGCATGGACAGCTACGCATGTTTTTCTTACGGCTTCAAATTAGGCGCGTTGCTCATGTGTGAAACCTTTATGAGCGATGATGGCCAGGAACTCCAAGACTAGAAAATATGAGCCAAGCCCCGTAACGGCAAATGTCACCGTTATGGGGCTTTTTATATAGAAGAGCATTACGAAAAAGGATGATAGCAAAATGCGATCATCCTTTTTCATGGGGGCAGTTCATGATGCTGCGTTATACAAACGCACTCGGCACCACAAAGTCCTTATCAGATAACGGAAGCAGCTTATCGTAATTACATATGACACAGCCATTGCCACGTTTTACATCAGCTATCTTATCCAGCACATCGAAGGAAGTGATATCACGCTTATTGGGATCAGCGTGCTTTTTGATTTCAATTGGATAGAGTGTGCCGTTTTGATAAATCAGCAAATCAATTTCCTTCTGATCCTTATCACGATAGAAATAGAAGGGAGGTTCCTCGCCGGCATTGGTGTAGCTTTTCATAATTTCTATAATGATATAGTTTTCAAAAAATGCGCCTGCCATTGCGCCATGTTCAAGCACATCGGGCGTGTTCCATTTGGTCAGATACGCTGCCAGCCCTGTATCCATAAAATAAAGCTTCGGGGTCTTGATGGCACGTTTGACCACGTTGTTGTGGAAAGGTTGGAGTAGATAAACGATGTTGGATGAGCACAAAATAGAAAGCCATCGCTCAACAGTGGGCTGGCTTACGCCTACATCACGTGAAACAGCTGCCATGTTGATCAGATTGCCGACGCTCGCAGCCAGTACCGTCATAAACCTAAGGAACTTCGCTTCGTCGGCAACCTGTGTTAGTTCTCGTACATCACGCTCAATATAGGTTCGAGTATACGCTCCATAGTAAAGCTGCCAGTCCATATCGGTTGCGTGCATTTCAGGTAAGCTTCCACGGTGGATAAGCTCCCATATCCGTTTGTACTCTAATGGCTGAACATTTGAGCGACGCTCGGTTAAAAATTCATCGGTGGGAATGAAGGGCTTAGAAAAATCATCGCCCCGCAGCTCACGGACCGAGAGTCCAAGCAGATTCAGAATCCCTGCTCGCCCCGCTAATGATTCAGAGACATTCTTCATCATCTTGAACTGCTGTGAACCTGTCATGTAGAACAAGCCCTTCTTCTTACTTTCGTCGGCCTGCATTTTTACATATGGGAATAAAGCGGGAGCATATTGCACTTCATCGATAATGAGCGGTGGTGCATAAGCTTTAAAAAAAGTTCCTGTCTGTTCAACGGCAGATTGTAAAACAAAAGGATCATCCAGAGTGACGTAAGGAAGCTCTGGTTTGATCTGTTTAAGCAGTGTGCTTTTGCCCACCTGGCGTGAGCCTGTAACCAACACCGCCGAAAAAAGCTTCTCTGCTTTACGAATCGTGTCTTCCATGTGGCGTTTGATGTACATTTGGCTCAACCTCCGACCAATTTAATATCTAATGTTATTATAGCCGAAGCATCGAAGGATATCAAGAAATATTCGCAGGGGTGCAAGCAGGTTGTATGCAAAGTTTGACTTGCTGTTACGAGCGGCGTTTTAGAAAAAAGAATGTGGTTTTGATGTGTCTAACGTGATATAATTAAGTTAATCAATCGCATTGGAGGTGTTTGGCGATGTCGGAAACGACCCGCAAGCGCTTGAACTATACCGTAGCCTGCGTCAATGAGTTTGCAAGACGCAAGCGCATCCATCCAAGCGTTGGGTTTCTTTATTTGTATCAATACCAAGGCATCTCTTTTCTGAGTGACTGCTATGATATTGAGCATATCCATTGTGGCAAGGTACACTGAAATCCCAGAGCTCACGCCCTGTATTGTGCATGAGTTCATTGAGAAGATTGTTGTGTATGCCGCCAGTGATCCGAAGGGCAAAAACCGAACGCAGGAAATAGATATTTACTATAAGGGCATCGGAGTCCTTGAAATCTCAAAGGTTACAGCATCAAGGCAGGAATAAGAAAAACGGCATGGCCGTTAAGCTATACCGTTTCTCTCTTGCCTCACGATGTTTTCTTATCGGGAAGCACCATTCCCGCGGCGTTTTTTTATCATTTACAGTTCATAAACCAATGAGTAAAGGTGCTTGTTAAAGCTGCGTTTAGCGGAAAGGGCCCGTTCGATGGGCATGTGGAACACCCGGCCCTTTTTGCGGCCGATCACCTGGTTGCCAACGCCCTGGGAAAGAAGCTCCACAGCCATGTGACCCGCTTCAAAAGCAAAAATGCTATCCCGGGCGGTGGGGGTTTCGCCCCGTTGGGTATAGCCTACCACCGTAGCGCGAATATCCGACAAGGGCACCAGGGTGCGCAGGATATGGGCCAGCATGTGGGAGGTCATCTTAATGCCGTTTTGCTCGATGGTCTTTTCGTCGTCGTGATCCTTTAAGAACTTGGCTACATCAAAGGGCCGCATGGAACCCTTGAAGCTGCCCTCGGCCACCACAATGGTCGCCCGGGTGTTGCCCTTGTCGATCTGCTCCTGCAAGCGCTTGGCAACGCCTTCTACGCTCCAGCTTACTTCCGGCACCAACAGGATTTCGGAACCTGTAGACACGGCGGCAGACAGGGCGATATCCCCACAATTGCGGCCCATCACTTCTACCACATGGGCCCGATCGTGGGAGCGGGACGTGGCGCGAATGGCGCGGATGGCGTCTACGCAATCGTTCACAGCTGTATCATAGCCCAAGGTCATTTCGGTGTAGCTTAAGTCGTTATCAATGGTGCCGGGAATGCAAACACAGGGCACGCCCAGCTCGCATAAGCGCATAGCGCCTTGGAAGCTGCCGTCGCCGCCGATAATCACCATGCCTTCAATGCCCTGTTCCCGCAGGGTTTGGGCAGCCAGCTGCCGGTACAAGGGCGTCATAAACTCCTTGCAGCGGGCGGTGCGAAGGTAGGTGCCGGGTAAGTCGGAAATATCCAAAACCATGTCAAGTGGCATCTGGAAAAAATCGTCCGCCTGGTTAGCGTTCTTTTTCAAAAGCCCATTATAACCCCGTTTAATGCCAATCAATTCAATACCCAAATAAGCGGCGCTCCGTGCGGCGGACATCACTGCCGCATTCATCCCCGGGCTATCCCCACCGCTTGTTAATACGCCGATCTTTTTCATAGTGCTCTCTCCTATCTGTGCAGCACAAAAGTAAGTAGTTTCAAGGAAGAAGTATACCACAAATCCCCATAGGTTACCAGTGTTAATTCATGAAATTTTTCACAATAACTCATAAAGGTTATAAAACAGGATTTACGGTACGCCGCATCGAAATTGAAACAAGGATTATTTAATAACGGAGTGGTGTCATTGAATCAAACAACACCTAAAACCCCGATTAATCGTGCGGCAAGCACGCTTTCCCTGGCCATCGCACAAAGGACGCTCCCTGGGGATGAAGAGGCCTTTAAAAGATTATATGACGTTTTACAGGATGCGTTCCCCAAAGCCTTTGGAGCAGCGCAGATTCAGCGTGTTTCAACCGGGGCCATGCTCCTTTTCTTCCCAGGCAGCCATAGCCTGCAGCCGCTTTTGTTCACAGGCCATGTGGATGTGGTGCCTGTGGCCAAAGAAACGCAAGAGCAATGGGAATTCCCGGCTTTTTCCGGCGTTATAGCCGATGGGTATGTCTGGGGCCGGGGGGCCATAGACATGAAGGGCCATGTGGTGGCTTTGCTGGAGGCCATCGAGGAAATGCTGGAAGAGGGCTTTGTTTTTAAAAGAGATATCTGGGTCGCCCTTTCCGGGGATGAAGAAATCCGCGGAAACGACGCCCAGACCATGTTTCGCATATTAAAGGCCCAAGGCGTGCGCCCAGCCTTTGCGCTGGATGAAGGCATTGGGGTAATGGAAGGGCAATGGGGTGTTGAAAAGCCCATTGCCATGATCGGCGTAGGGGAAAAGGGCCATGCCAATTTGCATATCAACGCCAAATCCATGGGTGGCCACGGGGCATACCCGCCCAAATCCACAGCCCTTGAAAAGGTGGTACGGGCCACCACTGTCATGACAAGCCTGCCCTTAGGCCTTAATCATCTAAGCCCTACCCTGATGCAGACCTTAAGGGCGCTGGCGCCCTACCAAAAAGGGTTCAGACAGTTTGCCTTCTGGCATCCGAAATTATGTAAATGGTATATAACAAATTTAATGGAAGAAACAGATTTTGGCCGGGCCTTTTTAAGAACCACAGTAGCCGTTACAGGCGCCCAGGGAAGCACTGCGGCCAATACCCTGCCGGAGGCTGCCAGCATTACCCTTAATTGCCGGATCAATCAGGGGGATACAGTGGAAAAACTGAAGAAGCGGGCGGAGCTGCGGATTGCCAAGAACGATGTAGCTCTTACCTGCACCAGCCCTGCGGACCCCAGCCGGGTATCCCCGGCGCAAGGGCCGGCCTGGGATGCTCTTTGTACGGCAGTGTCCGTGCATTTTCCGCAAGCCATTGCTGCGCCGTGCTTGATTCTGGGCGCCAGCGATGCCAGACGGTATGAGGGGTTATGCGACCATGTATACCGGTTTTCGCCCTTTGAGCTGCCTCTTAGCGAGCAAGCAGGCAAGCACGGGGTGAATGAACGGCTGTCCATAAAGAATTTGGAAAAGGGCATCGCGTTTTTCCGGCAAATGCTGGGGGCGTAAAAATAGGTTCAGGGCACTATAACAACGATTAAGACATAGCCTGCGAAAAACACCAGCAGCGGCAAACAGCCAAACACTTCACCATTGAAAACCTGCAATGCGTTTAAAACGCTCAAACAAACCATGACCAAAAGGCACAATAGCGATAGCCCAATAAGCAGCCTCGTTTTCCACGGGGCTGTTGGCGTATCTGCGGCGTAATCCGCCTCCGCCATCCATTCCCTCCAATAGGGCACAACCTTCTGGGGCAGCCTGGTCACCCCGTATAACAGCGGCACACCCAGCAGCACCGTAGCGGCAAAATTATTTACAAATATCAGCTGAAACGTAGGCAGCGCCGCCAGGGTGCCTTGGGTATCAAAGGCAAAGGCCAGCACAGCCCCGCAGGAGACCGTTGAAACCAGCGTTACCGCCCCGATTCTAAGCCCCCAGTACCGTCCCTGAAAAGCAGGCCGGATTTGCTCCTTGGGCAGCAAAGCATCCCACACCTTGTAAGGCAGCCAGGCGGATAGAAAGTTCCCCAGCATTCCAAAGGGTGAAAGCCAGGTAAGAGAACCGGAAAAATCGCTTATCAAATTGCCAACGGCGCAGCCCACCGCCCCCGCTGGGCCGAAAAACAATCCAAAGGTGAGCGCCAGGGCGTTCACCGGGCGGATTTCTGTTACCTCGGGAATCAGCACAATGCTGTTTTTAAACACCACCGCTACAATGGCAAACACCGTGGCGCAAAAAGCCGTCAGCTTAACCATCCGGGTGCTGCGGAACATAGCAATTATTTCTCCCATGCCGCCACCCCCTTCTTTTTAGCCGGTACAATCTCTGCCGCCCAGGTGTTTTGGCCGTTCTTCGTTACATAGCAATGTCTCATAACACGGTTGCGGCTTACAAACACGCCCAGCCCGCCAACCGGACGTTCCATGGCATTTTTCGAAAACGTGGGCTTTTGCGCGCCTAACGGATCGAAGGGATCGCTGTCGTCCTGTATTTGCAGCAGTGCGAAAGGGGAAGCAAGCCTTACGCCTACGCTTAGGTTCCCTTTCCGGCCATCTGGGTAGCCGTAGGAAACGATGTTCGTGAGCACCTCCTCACACACTAAGCAAACCGCATTGCCCAGCTCTTGATCCATGCCGGGGGCTTTTAGCTTTTCATGCATCCGATCAAGAAGCAGCGCCACATCTTCCCGACTGTTTTTGCAGTTCAGCGCCATATCCCGGTTGGGATTTTGCCAGCCTAAGACCAGTATAGCAATATCGTCCGATTGGGGATATCCGTCCGCAAAGGCTTTCACGGCGCTATACAGGCCTTCGCAAAGGCCGTCGCTTGTCTGATTCGCCTTGGCCAGGGCAGCCACAATCCTCTCTGCTCCGAACTGCTCCAGCTTCAGGTTTTCCCCTTCCGAAACCCCATCGGTGTAAAAAATGGCAAACTGCCCCTCTTTAAGCTGCACTGTTTGGGGCGTATAGGTTCTGCCGCCCATTACCCCCAGGGCCATCCCCCGAGGCTTAACCAGCTCCTCTACCTTCCGGTTATCCGCCAGATAAAAGGGGGTATGTCCCGCATTAACATAGCATAGCTGCCCATCGCTTAAGGAAAGGCGGCCCATCACTGCCGTTACAAACATGGATGATGCGTTGTTTCGCGCCAGGTTGTCGTTGATAATGGAAAAAATCTCCCCAGGATCATCCAACAGCCTTGCGTAAGTCTGAAACAGCGCCACCGTCCGGGACATGGTAATGGCTGCCGGTACGCCCTTGCCCGATACATCCCCCAGGAAGAAATACAGGTCGTCCCCCTTTTGTATGAAGCTGTATAAATCCCCGCCCACCTCATTGGCCGGGGTGAGCCTGGCCCGCAGATCACACCTTGGATCCACATCAAACGCCGTATCCAGCAACGCTGTTTGAATGTCCGCCGCCACCCGCAGCTCGCTTTGGAGCATCGCCTGCTTTTGCCCTAACGTCCGCCGGGCTTCCATATCCTCCAACAGCAAAAAGAACAGCACCACACCGCAGCCGTTTAAAATAATCATGGAAAACCCATTGGTATATACAAAGGCCTTGGCGGTTTCCACCGGCTGCACCCAGGCCACGATCAGCAGCATATGAATCATTTCCAGCGTGCCCACAACAATCCCGGCCAGCACGGCGTCCATTTTCGCTACCCGCTTGCAATACCATCCGCAGAACCAGCCGGACAGCAGCGCGATTAGGATATCCGGCACCGCGGTCAAGCTTCCCCGTAATAAAGAGGCCGCCGCGCTGACACCCGCCACCGCCAGCCCTACCCCTGAGCCAAACAAAAGCCCTCCCAGGGTCACCCCTACATTCTGGGTGTTTCCGCTGCCCCCGGAAAGCATTTGGGCCCCAACGCTATAAAGAACGATACATGAAAACAGGCCCGTCACCCCAAGCCGCTTCCCTGTGTTCTGCCCAGGCTGCATAAGGGATGTACGGGCCAATAAATAAGCTGCTACCACAATCACCGACAAATGCTGTATGGTGTTAAAAACAGTATTCATACCGCCTCCATGGGCTTACAGATTAAACAGTTCATCAAATTCCGTTTCCACTAAAATTTCCCGCACCTGGCGGCAGGTGTTGCGCAGTGTTACCGTTCCGCCCTTGGGGCTAACCACCCGGTACAGCGCCAGCAGCGCCCGAATCCCAGCACTGGAAATATAATCCACCCCTGCCATGTCCAGGGTGTAATGGGTATGGTCTTGGGCTTCCTTCAAAAGCTCCTGTTCCAGCTTCATGGCCGTGGCCATGTCCAGTCTTCCGTTAATAACAACATGGGCGTTCTGCCCCTCAAAATTTTTGATCAGTACCATCACAGCGCCCTCCTATACCGACGCGATAATCTCGTCTTTAACCGCTTGCTTTAGTTCCACCACTTTTTCGGCAATATCTTCTTCCCATGTTCCCTTATAAGGATCGTAAGCGCAGTTCCAGGGCTTTGCATCCACTGGGCGGCCCATGCTGTCCGGACGGCAGTCAAAGCAGGCGTAGCGGTATTCACAGTCCTTGCAGCCCTTTATTAAATCCTTTGTCATATGCAGAATATCGGGCTTTAATAGCTGGCTTAGCAAGCCCGGTGTACGGGCAGCCATGCTGCCGTGGGAAAACCGCTTTTCCATGGGGCAGGGGGTTACCTCCAGCAGGGCCGATACATACAAAGTATACCCAAAGCAGTTATGGCAGGCCATGTTATAGCGCACATCCTCCCGGTTTAAGCGGCTTTGAAAGGTGGCCTTAGTAATAAACTTGCGATCGATGGTTTTTTCGTCCAGCAAGGTAATGCCCGCTCTGCCCACCAGCCGCACCACATCCTGTTTTTGCGCCAAATCAAAGGGGGCGTTGTTTCTTTGGCCCAAATCAATCCCATCCAGCAAAATAGTAGAAATCCGGTAGGTTAGCCCATGGTTTTGCAAAATATCAATGGCATGGGATGTCCGTTCATGAGAGCGGCGGCCCAAGGTTACAAAATCGTGGTTCATCCCATCGTAGGAATACATGGAAAGGGCCACCGTCGCCCCCAGCGCTTTAAGCATGGCTGCCATTTCGTCCGTCATTAAAAGGCAGTTGGAATAAAACTCCACCGTATCGAACTTTTTACAGGCATAGGTGGTAATGGCTTTAATATCCGGGTTCAAAAGAGGTTCCCCGCCGGTGATTTGCAAGTGCCGCACACCCACAGAGTCCATTTCATCCATAGCATAAATGGCATCGGCCAGGGACAGGGTGTTGTAATCCTTCGTATCATACTTGGCATCCTCGTAGCAGTGGATGCACTTAAGATTACATCTGTCTGTTGCCTGAAGCAGGCCAAAGCTGGGAGCAATTGGTGAAGAAACAGCCGGCGTCCCGTAGGGCTTAAGAGGCCATTGCGCTTCCTTTATAAAGCGGGCTGCTTCCTCTTCGCCCTCTGTTTCGGCGCTGCCGCCATCCTTTAGCTTCCTTAAAGCCACAAGGGCTTGATCGTCCAGCCAATAAAGCATCCCCTGACGCAAGTCATACAGGCAATGGTTTTTCGCCCCGCTTACCACAAAAACATCCTCATCCAGCACCAGGCTGGCATGGGCTGCCAAATCCGGCATCACCTGCGGCCGATATCCGCTTTTGCAATAAAGGCAGGCACAGGAATAGCGCTCCGCATTAACCGGTGCCATGGATTGAGTCAGCTTTACAATGTGTTCAGCCACATTGACTCCCCCTTTTTAATTGGTTTTCGTCATTATACTGCAAATTTGCCAGGTTCTCAAGACCTGTGGTATAATGAACCCGCTGTACAAAGGAGGGTTTGAATATGATAACGGAGCTAAAGCATGGTGCCAAAATGGCCGTTGTGGGGGTTGATAAAATCGGCCTGCTGCAAAAAGAGCTTGCCCTGTTTCAAAAGGAAACCCCGCTCAATGACTTTGCCAGCTGGATTGTGAATGATCTTTACCAGTTCGATATGCCCAAAGAAACGCGTTCCGTGATTATTCTGGCAGTGCCTCATTGGGCCTACGGGGAAATTACTTTCCACCGCAATGGCAAGGCCTACCCTTTATATGGCAATGTGCAAGCACCTTTGGACAAGGTTCAGCGCCAGCTGGCCAGCGCTATTAAAAAGATGGGATATACCGTTAATGCCCAAGCCCGTCTGCCTTTAAAGCGCTTGGCAGTGCAAAGCGGGCTGGCGGAATATGGCAAGAACAACATTACCTACGTGGAGAGCATGGGCAGCTACCTGTCCTACATGGCTTTTTCCACCAATATGCCCTGGGAAGGGGATTCATGGCGGGATGTGACGGTGGCCGCCCAGTGCGCAGGTTGCGGTATTTGTGTTAAAAACTGCCCTACCGGCGCCATCTCCCAGGAGCACTTCCTTATTGATAACCAGAAATGCTTATCCGCCATGAACGAAGACAGCAGGGATTTCCCCCATTGGCTTCCCGATGCTGCCCATCACACGCCCTACGATTGCTTAAAGTGCCAGGCTATCTGCCCCATGAACGAGGATCACCGGGAGGTTATTTCGGTGTCCTTCGACGAAGCAGAAACCCAGCGCGTTCTTAATGGCAGGCCTTATAAGGACGTTTCCAAGGAGCTTAAAGCAAAGATCAATTTACTGGGGCTGGACAGATGGGCTTCCATTCCCAGAAACCTGCTCAAATTGTTCGCTTTGATGGATCAGGGCCATGTGCCCACGCTGTAGAGCACAACCGATCTACAGTTTAATCAATAATAAACCCAAATTTACTTTTCTAAATAGTTTTCTATGATAGCCAAAATGCTTTCACGTTGCGAACGATTGAGGCTTCGATACTGGTGGACTAGCCGAAGCTCTCCCTGCGTCAAATCATCAGATCTGATCCCATCAGGTTTTTGTTTAATGTCTGTGTTTTCAATAAGATAATCGATAGATACATCAAAAAAAGCGGCCAGTTTTTTTAGTGTATCAAAATCGGGTTCAACATCGTGATTTTCATATTTATTTATTGATTGCTGGCTAACAGACACTGCATCGGCCAGCTTTTGTTGACTAATACCCTCTTCTTTCCGAAGCAGCTTTAGCCTGCTAAGCATTAAATCACAATGATTCTAACAACATTTAGGCGTAGAATAAAAAGCTTATTTTTAGTAATTGACAACCACTAATGGTTGTTTTAAAATAAGCCCTAGAATTGTTTTGTGTAAATATAAGACAATACATACTCAAGGAAGATTTTTTGCTAATTTTTTATGTATCTATGGAGGAAGACATTGTGAAAAAGAGAGCTATCGCATTGTTGTTCGTTGTTTTGCTGCTGGGCGTATGGTTACCGCAGGGCTTATTAGGCGCAGGTTTTGCCGAAGAAGGCGGCGAAAATACCACTGGTATGGAAATTACATCCGAAATTGCATCGGCAGTACAATCGGCTACTCCAAATCTTTCAGAGCCTTCTGCATCAGAAGAAAACGATAGTGGTACACCCGAGCCCTTACCCGTACAGGATATCGTTCCCACCTATGACCCTGCTGTAACCGCCACACCTACTCCGTATGATACGCCAACCTCTATCGAGACACCTATTGTAATTGATATACCTACACCATCTGATACCCTGAATGAAACCGAAACACCTACACCACACGATACCCCAAACCCAATTGAAGCACCTACTGCGCCCGAAACCTTAGCACCAAGCGATACCCCGCCGCCCGATGGCGTTATCTCAATATCACATAGCATGCTTGATAACACCCAACTGGGCGTATTCGAAGTATCTTCACCCATTAGCATCATCACATCCTTCGATAATCTGGATAGTGAAATTGCCTATCAAGAATATGAAGCAGGCACTATTGTTTCGTCTGACGAGTTGCTTTTACCATCAACGATTTTTGCAAAAGATCAAAACGGTGATCCCATTACCATTAACGAGGTTATTTGGAGAAGCACCCCAGAGTTCGATCCCGAACTGCCAAACATATATGAATTTTGTCCATTAGTGCCCGAAAGTTTCTCATTGGCCGACGATGTTGATTTGCCAGTTATCTGCATATTTATCCGCGCAGACGATTTAATGCTAATGTCCGCTATGGGTATCGATATTACTGGTGATTTTACCGATCCTAATTTCTTAAATGCAGTCCGTGCCATTGGGGGCAAAAGTGAAACTGACCCTATTTTTGATGTGGATGTGGAAAACGTTACATATCTTAATGTGAATAACAAAGCTATAAGCAGCTTGGCAGGATTAGAGCATTTTATCAATCTGACAGAGTTGCATTGTGAAAGTAACCAGCTTACACACTTACCATCCCTACCTAATGGTCTAGAAAAACTCTTTTGCAGCTTAAATGCGCTAACTGGTTTGCCTGATTTGCCAGGTACACTTACATGGCTCGATGGTGGAATTAATCCTTTTACATCGTTGCCAACTCTCCCGGCGGGCTTAACTCGGCTCACCTGCGTAAGCGAGCAGCTTACATCCCTTCCAGAGCTTCCGGCTAGCCTGACCTTTCTTTTGTGTACCCGTTGCGGCCTCACCTCGTTGCCGTCACTTCCTGCAGGGCTTCGCGAGTTAACTTGTTGGGAAAATCAGCTTACGTTCCTCCCAGAGCTTCCTTCGAGCTTAATCGAACTGCACTGCCATGGTAATCAACTTACATCACTTCCAGCACTTCCCGCTGGACTGGAAAATCTAACCTGCGGTGATAATGCTCTGGCCTCGTTACCAACATTGCCCGTTACTTTAAAAGCCCTTCAATGTGAGGGCAATCAGCTTACAACATTACCTTCGTTACCAGATGGTCTGATGCTATTGCGGTGTGAACGCAATTCTTTAACTAGTATTCCCAATCTACCCAGCGCCTTAACTAATTTTTGGTGTAACAACAACCAACTAACAACTTTGCCAACGTTACCATTAGGGCTAACAGAATTCTTATGCAGCAACAATCAACTCGTTTCACTGTCTCCACTATCGGATGGCTTAATCGCCTTTATCTGCGATAACAATCGCCTTACAAGTTTACCACTTTTACCAGATAGCATAACTATTCTGTCATGTGCTAGCAACCAGCTTACAAGCATTGATGTTAGTGGATTATCGTTATCAGAATTAGATTGTTCTTTTAATTACATGGATGATGAAAGTGCAGTTATAGGATTTAATGGAGCATGGAATGATAAAAACTTCATTTTTGCTCCGCAATACGCTATAGGAACGGACAATATATCGCTTTCACAATCATCTATTACCAACATTAGTTATGGCGGGGGAGGCAGCAACAGCATTGTTGTTACCAGCAGCGACACATGGACAGCAAAAGCAAATCAAGATTGGATTTCCCTCTCCCAAATATCTGGCTCCAGTGGGAACAGCGTAACAGTAACCTACTGTGAAAACAATGGCCCTGCTCGCATTGGCACAGTCACATTTACATGCGGGACCAAGACAGCTATATATACCATAAACCAAGATGGATGCACCATCGGATTATCCCAAGCAACATGGACTGATATTGCAGCCTCGGGCACAAATAAGACGTTTTCCGTTACTGGCGTACATGCCGGATGGATTGCAGTAGCAAGCGAAAACTGGATTTCATTATATGCGTCAAACGGTAACTCAGGTAACAATATATTTGGTAGCTATGGGAATAATCTACGTGTGACAGTAGCCGAAAACAAAGGTGCGTCCAGTCGCACGGGAACTGTCACGCTAACCGCCAAGACAGGAGTCACTGCTATGCTGACAGTAACTCAGTGCGGTATCGCCGATAGTCCATCGCTTTCGAAATACACTATCACATATAATGCAAACAGCGGGAGCGGTGCACCTGCCGCTCAAGTAAAAGAGTACGGGAAAGCACTAACACTTAGCACAACCATTCCTACTCGCACAGGTTATTCCTTCTTGGGATGGAATACTAATGCAAGTGCTTCATTGGCACAGTATCCTAGTGGTGGTTCATATACCATCGATGATAATGCCCTGCTATTTGCTGTTTGGTCGCCCAATAAATATACCATTACATACAGTGCAAATGGCGGAAGTGGTGCACCTACTGCTCAAGTAAAAGAGTACGGGAAAGCACTAACACTCAGCACAACCATTCCTGCTCGCACAGGCTACTCCTTTGTAGGGTGGAGTCCTAATGCAGGCGCTCCATTGGCACAGTATCTTAGTGGTGGTTCATATACCATCGATGATAATGCCCTGCTATTTGCTGTTTGGTCGCCCAATAAATATACCATTACATACAATGCAAATGGCGGAAGTGGTGCACCTACTGCTCAAGTAAAAGAACATGGAAAAGATTTAGCACTCAGTACAGCTATCCCTACTCGCACAGGCTATTCTTTTATTGGGTGGAATACTAATTCAGGAGCCACTGTTTGCCAATATGCTAGTGGTGAACTGTATAAAGCAGATGCAAACGCCACATTACATGCCATTTGGCAAATAGTGCAAAACAATTACACTGTTTCGTTCAATGCCAATGGTGGTAGCAATGCACCATCGGCCCAAACCGCAGTAATTGGTGCATCCATAACAGTCCCATCGCAAAAACCAACCCGTGAAGGGTATACCTTCAAATATTGGAATGCCGACGCAAGCAAGCTTGTCGCCATATATTATCCAAGTACGCCATACACATTCACAGCAAGCACAACGTTGTATGCGTTTTGGTCGCTTAATTCTCCGGTGCCATACTTTGTCTCCAACAACAGTAATCTAGCTACGATTGTTCCGGGGAATGTTGCAACGATTGCTTGGCCTTCTGTTGCAAGCAATGCGCAATATAAAATAACGGTTACAAATACAAGCACACAAAAAGTAGTTAAAGAAGAAACCATTAGTGGAACAAGGTATACACTAAGTGGTTTGAGTGAGGGAACCTATGCCATTGCATTATATACATATTTGAACGGGACGTACAGCGGAACAATTGTCTCGTCTAGTGGCGGAAATACACTTTCGTTGACTGTTGGATATTCGTTTTCATCTCTTTCAGCACAAGAGCGTGCAACGCAATATCAAGCAGAACAAACGAAGATTGTTGATGATTTGTTATATAAAATTGCGAGCAAAAAAGACCTTAACGGATACAGTCTGATGGGATATGAATTATCGGAGATATACAACAAAGATGCTAATGGAAATATTACCAATATAAATTGCCAATGGTTATTGTCACAAAAATTAATGTTGACATTAGGTGTGAAATATACCGATACAAAAATCGGTAACTTGACCACTCAGGCTAGCAAGTGCACCAAAGATCCTGATTACACATACAATGGTTATTATATCACCGTTAATGGCAACGCAAATAGCGACAATGCGAATAAGGTCTTTAGTTTTTCGGATTTTATTAACAAAGACAACTCAGTGGATGTAAACAAATTCCGTGCAGCGATTGGCAATCCTGATGATGAAACAATCGTTTTGCTTTACATTTATAATAGTACGCACAAAGAATTTATCGATCATATTTCTAGTGATGGTTACATGTATTATGTCGGAAATCAAAATGTCACAAAAGCCTATACTGGTGGCAAAACTACTGTAGGCATAGACGATGGAGGAAAAAAACAGGATTTATCGCTATTTACAACTACATGTACTTCTATAGCAGACTATGTTAAAAACAAGTCTAAAGCCTATGTGACAGCAGTAGTGACATTGAAAAAAGCAAAATAGTAATTTGCCCGCTGATCTCTTTAAGAACCTTGCCGCCCGCCGAAAAGTTCGGCGGGCGGCAAGGTTCTTATGTTGCTTTTCAATGCTGTGCAGCTTAATTAAAACAGGGCATCCACAAACTCCTTGGCGTCAAAGGGCTGCAAGTCGTCTATCCCTTCCCCAACCCCAATATACCAAACCGGCACCTCCAGCTCCTGCCTGATGGCAATGGCAATGCCGCCCTTGGCTGTCCCATCCAGCTTGGTAAGCACAATCCCGTTAATCTGCACAATTTCTTTAAACGCCTTGGCCTGGTTAAGCCCATTTTGCCCGGTGGTGGCATCCAGAACCAGAATGCACCGCGCGTCTGCTTCCGGGTATTCCTTATCGATCACCCGGCGCATTTTATTCAGTTCATCCATCAGATTCTTTTTATTATGCAGCCTTCCCGCCGTGTCCACGATCAGCAAATCCGCTTTTCGCGCCTTGGCAGACTGCACCGCGTCATACACCACCGCCGCCGGGTCTGCCCCCTCCTGGTGGCGCACAATCGGCACATGGGCCCGTTCCGCCCAAATGGAAAGCTGGTCTGCCGCAGCGGCCCTGAACGTATCCGCCGCAGCCAGCATCACGGTTCTCCCAATAGCCTGAAACCTTAGGGCCATTTTCCCAATGGTGGTGGTTTTCCCAACCCCGTTAACCCCCACCACAAACATCACCATGGGCCATTTAAGGGGCGGCCTGGGAATATCCATCTGCTCTACCAGAATCTGTTTAAACACATCCTTGGCCCGGAGGGTATCTTTAATCCCCTGATCCTTAAGCCGTTTTTGAAGTTCATCAATAATCAGGTTCGTGGCCTTGACCCCTACGTCCGCCATAATGAGAATATCCGTCAGCTCTTCAAAAAAGTCCTCATCCACGTTCCGGGACTGCTCTACCAGTTCATCTACCCGTTCCGTTAAGTTGCCCCGGGTCTTACTCAAGCCCTCCCGCAGCCGCGCAAACAGGCCCTTTTTCTCTGTCATATCCATGTTCCTCCGTTAGTTTTCGTAATCGGTTAAATTTACCGATACCATTTTGGAAACGCCCTGCTCCTCCATGGCCACGCCGTACAGCGCATCGCAGTGCTCCATGGTGCCCTTGCGGTGGGTTACCACCACGAACTGGGTCTTTTCACTGTATTCTACCAGATAATCAGCAAAATAGCCAATATTGGCTTCATCCAGCGCGGCCTCGATTTCATCCAGTATGCAAAAGGGCGTTGCCTTCAATTTCAGCATGGCAAACAAGATCGCAATGGCGCACAGGGCCCTTTCCCCGCCCGATAGCAGCGAAAGCAATTGCAGCTTTTTCCCCGGCGGCTGGGCGATAATCTCAATGCCGCAGTTCAGTGCGTCGCTGGGGTCTTGCAGCTTCAGTTCCGCGTGCCCACCCCCGAACAGGCGCACAAAGGTTTCTTTAAAATACCCCTGCATCAAGGCAAACTGGCTTACAAACTGCTTTTCCATCTGGGTTTCAAGCCGCGCGATCAAGTCCTCCAAGTCGCTTTTCGCTGTGAGCAGGTCCTGCTTTTGCTGGATCAGCTCATCGTATCGGGCCTTGGTATCGGCGTATTCCTCGATGGCCCCTACGTTCACCGGCCCCAGGGAGCGGATATTGCTTCTTAATTCCTGGGCCCGCTTTTCCCCCTGGGTCAGTTCGAACTTGCCCTCTTGGCGGAACTCCTCCGCGCCCTGGTAGGTCAGTTCATAGGTGTTCCAAATCCGCTCCTGCATGGCCGTCAGTTCGCTTTCCTGCTTGGCCTTTTGCAGTTCCACCTGGTGGTGGCGTTCGCTTTCCGTGGCCACAGACTGATGAATCTGCTCGATGGCCTTGTGAATAGCGTTGAGGCTTTCCTGCTTATTTTGCCTGGTTTCCTCGGTTTTTTGCACCATTTGCTCCGCTTCCTGCACTTTTACATACAGGCTTTGGGCTTTATCCTCCGTCTGGCTTTGGGTATTGCCGCTGCTTGCGATTTCCTTTTCCAAAGCGCCAATGTCTTCATCCGCCCGCCGGATTTTCAGCTCCACTGCCAAAATTTCCTGCTTCAGCCGTTCCGTATCCCGCTTTAAGGCGTTGGCCTCATGCTCCATCTTGGTGTATTCCAAAAGCCTGAGGGTCAATTCTTCCCTGAAAGCCTCTTGCTTTTCCCGTGCCTCTTGGAAAATAAGCCGCAGGCTTTCGGTCTTCTCCTGCATGGCAGTGGTATCGCTTTCTCCGCTGCCCTGTTGGATGGCGATCCGCGCCAAATCCTCCTGAATGGAGCCGATGCTGTCGCTGATCTGCTCCTTGGCCTGCAAGGTGGCCTCTAACCGCATCTGCACGTTATCCAACTGCGCCTGGGCCGCCGAAACCCGTTCCTGTTCCCGGGCCACTGCGATTTCTTCCTGGTGCATCTGGTACATGGTTTCTTGCCTGGACAGCTTTAAGGCCTTGCGCTCTTCCTCCAAAGCATTTAAAACCACCTGCAGCTCTTGCCCTTGCTTGGCCTTTTGAACAATGCTGATTTTCAGCTCTTTAATTTCCCGCTCCCGGCCCAAGAAGCTGGAAGCCTTTTGCTGTACCGAGCCGCCTGTCATGGAGCCGCCGGAGTGCATGACATCGCCCTCCAAGGTCACCAATCGAAAGGCGTGCTTGCCTGCACGCATGATGGCAATGCCCGCATCCAAGTCCTTGGCCACCACCGTGCGGCCCAACAGGTTTTCAATAATGGGCTGGTATTCTTTACTAAAGCTCACCAGCTCCGAAGCCAGGCCCACGCAGCCGGGCATAGACAGCACCCGCCGTTCATCCGTGCTTAGCACCTTGCCCCGAATGGTGCTCATAGGCAGAAACGTAGCCCTGCCCAGCCGGTTCTGCCTTAAATAACCGATCAAATCCTTAGCGGATTTTTCATCCTCCGTTACAATGTTTTGCAGCGTGGCCCCCAGCACCATATCCATGGCTGTTTCCAATTCCTTGGGCACAGACAAAAGCATGGCCACCACATCCCGCACACCGGGCATGTTGGTTTTTTTAGCGTAGGTCAACGCCTGCTTAACCGATTGGTAATACCCCTCATACCCAGAGGCCATTTCCTCCAATACATGCAGGCGGCTTTCCATGCTCTTCCCTTCCTGCATAGTCCGCTGCATTTCCCCTGTAGCCGATTGAACTTTATCCCCCAAAGCATGAACCTGCTCGTCCGTCTGCCGCGCCTTTTCCTTCAGGCTTTCAAACACCGTGGCAACTGTGGCTTTTTGGACCGTGGCGGCTTGATAATTAGTCCTTGTCTCTTCAAGGGACGCTTCCAATTCCCCAGCGCTTTGTTCAATTTCAATAAGGCGCTTTTCCATCTGCGCCATCACAGCCTGCTGCCGTGCCTCCACTGCCTTTAAGTTCGACACCCGGTTCATGGCGTCGATCACTGCGGCTTTATGTTCTTCCAAAGCAGTTTCGCTATCCAGCGCCAGCTGCGCCGCGTCCTTCAGCGCCTGCTCTTTTGCTTCCAGCTCCTTTTTATAGGCCGAAAGCAGTTCATCCTGCTTGGTAACCCCGCCAAAGGATTCATCGTTCATTTCCTTCAGCGCCTGGGCCTTTTCCATATCCTCAAACCGCTGGGCTTGCAGCCGTTCCAGGTTCTCCTGGCGGTTCTTTTTTTCGATCTCATACCGCTGAACCCGGCCTTTTTCCTCGTGGTATTCATTGGTAACAAGCTGCAGGCCCTGGCGCAACGAGGTCAGCGCCATTTCCAGCTGGGCCACCTGGGTTTCCATTTCATCCCGCTGCTGGTTTTTTTCCGCCGCCTCAAAATCCGCCTGGCTTAACACCGCCTCCAGATTGGCCAATGTGCCCGAAAGCTCCCCGATCCGCTCCTTGATTTTATCATGGCGGATCAGAAATATGTTCAGCTCCAGCGCCTTTAATTCTTCCGAAAGCTTTAAATAGGTTCTGGCCGTGTCCGCCTGCTTTTCCAAAGGCCCGATACGGTTTTCCAGTTCATCTGCAATGTCTTCTACCCGGCTAAGGTTATCCATGGTGCGGTCCAGCTTATGCTCCGATTCTTCCTTCCGGCTTTTGAAGTTCACAATGCCCGCCGCTTCTTCAAACACCTTGCGCCGGTCTTCTCCCTTCTGGGAAAGAATTTCGTCTATACGGCCCTGGCCGATAATGGAATAGCCTTCCTTGCCAATGCCTGTATCCCGAAAAAGCCCGATCACGTCCTTTAAACGGCAGGCGGTTTTGTTAATATAGTATTCCGAATCCCCATTGCGGAAAACCCGGCGTGTAATCATTACTTCCCCGTAATCCACCGGCAGGAAATGGTCCTCATTATCAAAAACCAGCGAAACCTCGCAGTAGGTCATGGCCTTGCGCTTTTGGGTGCCGCCGAAGATAATATCCTCCATCTTACCGCCCCGGAGGGTCTTGGCGCTCTGTTCCCCCAGCACCCAGCGTACCGCGTCGCCAATATTGCTTTTACCCGATCCGTTAGGGCCTACAATCCCCGTAATGCCCTCATTAAACACGATCTCCGTGCGCTGGGCGAAGGATTTAAAGCCGTATATCTCTAGCTTTTTAAGCCGCATCGATCACTCCACCCGGCCTTTCAAAAGGCCCAGGGCTTCCATGGCCCCTTCCTGCTCCGCCTGCTTCTTGGTTTTACCAACACCCCGGCCTATTGCCTGGCCGCCTACCAGCACCGCCACCGTAAACACCCGGTCATGAGGCGGGCCATCTTGGCCGATCAGTTCATACGCGGGCGTTTTTTGCCCCTGAGCCTGCAGGTATTCTTGCAAAGCGCCCTTGTAGTCATGGGTCGATTCCGGCGGGTTTTCCAGCGTAGGCCAAAGCCCTTCAAACACCCTTTTCGCGCTTTCCATGCCTCCGTCTAAATACACGGCTGCCAACAAAGCCTCCACCCCGTCTGCCAGAATGCTGCTTTTTTCGCGCCCCCCTGTCAGCTCCTCGCCTTTATCCATTTTTAAGCATCTGCCCAGGTCAATCCGCCTGGCGATATCGCTCAAGGCCGCTTCGCACACCAACGTTGCCCGCCGGTGGGTCAAGCCGCCTTCCCGTTCCTTGGGGTAGAACGAGTAGAGCCGATCGCTCATTAAAAACTGCAGCACCGCATCCCCCAGAAATTCCAAACGTTGGTTGTCCTCAGCCCCAAAGGAAGGGTGGGTCAGGGCGGTTTGCAGCAATCGGATATCTTTAAATGTATAGCCTATTTGTGCCATTAGCTTCTTCATGTATACCTCTGCATTTTTGCGAGAGAAGGGTCTTCTTTTAGAAAAAAAGAAAACCCTTCTCTCACGCTCTTATCCCAAAAAATCTTATTGATGGGCCTCGATGTACTTCACTACGTCGCCAACGGTTTTCAGGTTCATAATGGCGTCGTCTTCCACCATCATGCCGAACTTGTCTTCCAGGTCCATGATCATGACCATGATGTTGGCGCTGTCAGCCTTTAAATCTTCCACCAGGCGGGCATCAGCGGTCACTTTTTCAACAGGCACTTTAAGCTGTTTTGCGATCATTTCGGTTACGGTCTGTGCAGTCATTTTAAAATCGCTCCTTTATTATTGCATTATTTATCATTATCTTGCACGGTTTCGGGCAAGGCAATGTCCTTTAGTTTGTCCGTGATTTTTTCCACCACGCCGCCAGCAATCATGTTCATGGCCTGATAGATGGCGCAGGCGATAGCGTGGCCGTTGCTGGAACCATGGGCCTTCACCACCGCGCCCTGGACGCCCAACAGGGGCGCGCCGCCTACCTCCGTATAATCCATTTTCTTGGCCACCCGTTTAAACGCGGGCTTCAAAAGCAGGCCGCCCATTTTGCCCCTTGTATCGGCCATGACCTCTGTTTTAATAATGCCCATCAGCGTGCCTGCCACGCCCTCCATGAACTTCAGCACCACATTGCCGGAAAAGCCATCGGCCACGATCACGTCTGCTTTATCGTATGTAATATCCCGGGCTTCAATGTTACCTACGAAGTTGTAAGGCGCTTTTTCCATCATGGGATAGGTTTCTTTAACCAGCTGGTTGCCCTTTTCCGCCTCCGCACCAATGTTAAGAAGGCCCACGCGGGGCTGGTTCATGTTCATTACACCCTGCATATACGCATGGCCCATCAGCCCAAACTGGCTTAGCCAATAGGGCTGGCAATCCACGTTGGCGCCGCAGTCGATTAAAAGGAAATAACCTTTGCCATTGGGCATCAGGGGCGCCAAGGCAGGCCTTTCAATGCCCGGAATCCGGCCCAGGCGGAACATGGCGCCGGCCAAAACGCCGCCGGTCGACCCTGCAGAAACAAACCCATCGGCCAATTTATCGCGTACAGCCAGCATCCCCATTACAATGGCGGATTTCGTCTTTTTTCGCACAGCCATCACAGGGGATTCGTGGTTGGTAATGGTTTCGGTGGCATCCACCAAAGTGATGCGGCCGCGCACATCCTGGCAGTCCTTTAACAAAGGCTCCATCTCCGTGATTGGGCCCGCTAAAGTGATTTCCAGTTCATTGCGTGCCCGAAGCGCTTCAATCGCCCCTGATACCGGCGCTAAAGGGGCATCATCTCCGCCTGTAGCATCTAAGTAAATACGCATTTCCATACCCCCAACCATTGCGAATAATTCTCCTAATTGTATCACAAAAAGGAAGCGATTGACAAGCCACGGATTATTTTAGATAATATAAGGTAATTCATTTATTTTGGAGGACTTTGCTCATGGAAAAGATCCGTCTGGCCGTTGTTGGCAGCGGCTGGCGCGCATTGTTTTTTCTGCGCTGCGCCAAGTTTCTACCTGACAGGTTTACTTTATGCGGCGTGGTAACCACCAATCCCGAAAAAGCCCAACAGTTCAAGGAAGTCTTTTGTGTAAATATCTATGAAACCCTGGAAGCTCTTTTAGAAAAAGAAAGCCCCGAGTACGCCGTGGTTTCCGTTACAGCCTCCGCCGCTCCCACCGTTACGAAAAAGCTGATCGACAAAGGTATTCCGGTTTTACTTGAAACCCCCGCTGTGCCGGAATTATTGGAGGTCTTGCCAGAAAACGCCCCGGTACAGATCGCGGAGCAGTATTTTCTGCGGCCCATGGAACAGGCAAGGCTCAATTACCTGAAAAAGGGAACCCTGGGGGATGTGGTTCAAGCGCGGATTTCCTTTTGCAACGATTACCACGCCATAAGCCTGATTCGCAAGTATTTAAACGTAGGCTTTGCCCAATGCCAGATCACCGCGCAAAAGATCACCGTGCCCGGTTACCCCGGTTACGAGCGCGATGGCCTTTACAGTGAATGGGCGCTAAAAAAGCGGGAGCAGGTGATCGCCATATTGGATTTCGGCCACTGTGCAGGGATATACGATTATGAAACCATGCAGCACCGCTCTTTTATCCGCAGCCAGTTCACCCAGATAAAGGGCACCAAGGGGGAGCTGATGAACAGCGATATCCGCTACCTCACAGGGCCCGGTTCCTTCGTTCAATCCGCCTTTATCCGCCATGATATGGGCGCGGATGTGAATATCGAAGGCTTCGGCCTTAAGGGCATTTCCGGCGACAGCGCATGGCTTTATACCAACCCCTTTATCAATAGCCGCCTTAGCGATGATGAAATCGGCGTGGCCGAAGCCATGGTTCGCATGGGTGAATTCGTGCGCACAGGCAAAGCCTTCTATTCCCTTGAAGAAGGCGCCCACGACATGCGTTTAAGCCGCCTTATTCAAAAAGCCATCGAAAAGGAGAATGCCTTATGAAATACCAAAACCCGATTATGAAAGCCGATTATTCGGACCCGGATGTATTGCGGGTGGGTTCCGATTATTATATGATCTCTTCTTCCTTCACTTATTTCCCAGGCATGCCCTTGTTGCACTCCAAGGACCTGGTTCACTGGAGGCTGGTTAACTACATCGCAAAAAGCCTCCCCTACGAGGAATACAATGTGCCCTGCCATAACCGCGGTACCTGGGCCCCCAGCATCCGCTACCATAACGATACCTTTTACGTGTACGTCTGCGCCCCGGACGAAGGGCTTTTCGCCTTTACCGCCAAAGACCCCCTTGGCCAGTGGGAGTGCCATCTGGTAAAGGATGTCACTGGGTGGATCGACCCTTGCCCCCTTTGGGACGACGACGGCAACGCTTACCTTCTGCATGCCTTTGCCGGCAGCCGGGCAGGCATCAAGAGCATTCTGTACCTGCACACCATGTCCGACGATGGCCTGACCATTTTAGATACCGGCCACATGGTATTCGATGGCACCTATGATAACGAAACAACCGAAGGCCCCAAGTTTTATAAAATCGGCGGCAAATATTTCATTCTGGCTCCCGCTGGGGGCGTGGCCACCGGCTGGCAGCTGGCCATGCGGGCAGATAACCCCTACGGCCCCTATGAAGTAAAAACCGTTTTGGCGCAAAAGGATACTCAAATCAACGGCCCTCACCAGGGCGGCCTCATCGATACCCAAAGCGGCCAGTGGTGGTTTATCCACTTCCAGGATGTGGACGTTTACGGCCGCATTCCCCATTTGCAGCCTGTAAACTTTGTAGACGGCTGGCCCATCATGGGCATAGACGGCGCCCCTGTTATGGCCTACGACATGCCGGATACCGGCTTTGTTTCCCCCCATGATCTGCCCACCGCGGATGATTTTACAGGGGATAAGCTGGCCCTCCAATGGCAGTTCCAGGCCAACCCCAATCCCGCCTGGTATGAAATGATGCAGCCCGGTTTAAGGCTCAATTGCGCTCAGGCCCCCCATCTTTTCGGGGCGGGGCAGTATTTATCCCAGCTGATGCAGTGCTACCATTTCACCTGGCAGGTGGAAATGGAAACCCATTTTGTTAAAAAGGGCGACCTGGCCGGCCTGGCTATGATGGGCTACGAATACGCCTATTTGGCTGCAAAGGATGGCGCGTTAATCTTTGTAAAGGGCAGCGCCGTTCGCGGGGCGCGGGATAAAATCATCAGCCATCAGGCCAAAGAAACAGCTTGCATTCCCTTGCGCGGCCAAAAGGTATCCCTGCAAATGCAGGTGATTGACCGGGTGGCCACCTTTGCTTATTCCCAGGATGGTACCCATTACACGGCCATAGGCGAACCCTTTCATTTGGCTAAGGGCGGCTGGACCGGGGCCCGCCCCGGCATTTTCGCGGGAAACTTTGAACAGGAAAGCAAGGGCTATGCCATCTTCAAAAAAGCGGATATCAAAGAGGTGCAACCATGATCACGTTATACATTTGCGGAGATTCCACCGCTGCCACTTATGAACCCGACCGCCTTCCCCAAGCCGGCTGGGGTCAGCTGCTGCAAAGCCATCTGACGGGCGATATTAAAGTAGACAACCGGGCTACCTGCGCCCGCAGCAGCAAATCCTTCATTGCCGAAGGGCGGCTGACCGCCATCGAGGAAGCTCTGAATGAAGGGGATTACATTTTTATTCAGTTTGCCCACAACGATCACACCCAGCTTATCTGGCGGCACACCCTGCCCTTTACCTCCTTTATGGATCACCTGACCATCTACATCAATACCGCAAGGCTTTACGGGGCCAACCCAGTGCTTGTAACCCCGATCTGCCAGCGGATATTCGACGAAAAGGGCGTCTTTGGTTCCTCCCACGAGGAATACGTAAAAGCCATCAAGGTTTTGGGCAAAAAGCTAAACGTGCCGGTGATCGATGTGTATACCCAATCCATGAAGGAAGTGGGCGCCCTGGGGGAAGAAAACAGCAAAGCCTATTACCTGCATACAGATTCGCTTGCCGATAATACCCACACCTCATACATGGGCGCCGCCGCCTTTGCCAAGATTGCAGCCAGGGGCATAAAGGAAGCCGGGCTTTCCATCAGCCAGTATGTAAAGGAGGAATCCTTATGATTTTAACCGTATCGCCCGATGGCTCTGCCCAATATACCACCATCCAGGCAGCGGTGGATGCCGCTCCCGATAGCTTTTCCACCCCTGCGGTGATTCGTGTATACCGGGGGGATTACGACGAAAAGCTCCACATTACGAAAAACAATCTGCGCATTGTGGGGGACGCGGCGGAACGGGTCACCCTGACCCACTCCGATTACGCCAAGCAGACCTATGCCGATGGGGTTACGGAAAAGGGCACCTTTTGCTCCTATACCGTGATCATTACCGGCCATAACGTGGAAATCGAAAACATGACCATTCGAAACGACGCGGGGGATGGCCGCGTGGTAGGCCAGGCTGTGGCCGTCTATGCCGCCGGGGACCGGGGAATTTTTAGAAACTGCCGCTTTGTGGCCAACCAAGATACCCTCTATTGCGGCCCTGTAATGCCCAAGGTAGCCGACAATGCCCTGCCCTATGTTCTGCCCGTCACCGCTGCCTCCTGCGGGGACGCCACCCTGGTTCCCTACCGGCAGTACTTTGAAAACTGCGAAATCGTAGGGGATGTGGATTACATTTTCGGTTCCTTCACCTGCTGGTTTGAAAAATGCAAGCTGATCTGCAACAACCGGGGGGAAAGCTTAAATGGCTACTACACCGCCACCAATACCCCGGAAACCCAGCCCTTCGGCTTTGTATTTAACCAATGCCATTTAACGGGGGACAACTGCGCTCCCAAGAGCGTATCCCTTGGCCGTCCTTGGCGCAAGTTTGCCAGAACCACCTTCCTAAACTGCCAGATGGATGAATGCGTCATGGACGAAGGCTGGCTGGATTGGGATGAGGAACGCCCCGTCACCTTCCGCTACCAAGAATATGGCACCACTGGAGCGAGAAACCATTTAAGCCTTCGCCACCCTGCCGCCGCTATTTTAAACTTTACGCAAGCCGCCGCCATCACGGTCAAAACCGTGCTTTCCGGCTATGACGGCTGGGATCCCCAGCACCCTTTTAAAACCATTTACATCTGCGGGGATTCCACTGCCGCTAATTACAGCCCGGAGCAAGCGCCTATGACAGGCTGGGGCCAGGTGCTTCATGCCTTTGTACCCTTTAACGTATTTGTGGACAATCACGCCATGTGCGGCCGTTCCAGCAAATCCTTTATTGGAGAGCAGCGGCTGCTTAACATTGAGCATTGCCTGCGTGAAGGGGATATCCTCCTGATCCAGTTTGGCCACAACGATGAAAAACCGGACAGGGAACGGGCCACCGACCCTTATACCACCTATTTGGATTACTTATCCATCTACCTAAACGCCGCCCGAGAGCATGGAGCCATCCCGGTTTTGATGACACCGATCACCCGCCGCAAGTTCCAAGATGGAAAATTGCAATACACCCACCTGGAATACCCCTTGGCCATGAAGACCCTGGCCAAGGAAAAGGGTGTATATTTGGTGGATATGGAACAGCTAACCCACGATCTGGCCCAAACCCTGGGGGATGAAGATTCCATTCCCCTTTGGTGCCATTTGGAGGAAGGCCATCCCAACTACCCAGAAGGCCTTAAGGATGATACCCATTTGAAGTTCGAAGGGGCTTACCAGTTTGCTTTTTTAGCAGCCGATGCCCTGAAAGAACTAAAGCTCGTTTAGGAGGAACACAATGGAATTATTTGCAGTCGTTATTGTGGTGTTTGTCATATCCTCGATCTATAGTTTTTTTGCTTCCAGAAAAGCGGTGAAGCAGCGCCGGATCGATCTTGAAAAAACCTTCGGTCAAGCGCCCTCTTACCGTACAGATTTAACCAGCGTGGATGCCTATTGGGCCCAGTTCATGGCTGAACATAAGGACCTTCAGCCCGTTGACGATATCACCTGGAACGATCTGGATATGGATGAGGTGTTTCACCGTATCAACGTCTGCCAAACCTCTGTGGGGGAAGAAAACCTGTATAAGACCCTGCGTTTGGCCAAGGGTGTGCCGGAGGAATATGAAAGCTGGCTTGCCGCCCTTCGCAGCAACAAAGAGGACCGGCTCAACTGCCAAACCTATCTAACCCAGCTAGGCCGGGCGGATCACAACGGTTTGGCCGCCTTCTTGTCTGGGGCCAATCGGGTAAACACCTTGAGCGCATGGCTGCTGACGATTCTGGGTTTTTTGCCCGTGGCCGGTTTGGTTTCCATGCTCTTTATCGGCTTCACAGGGCTTTTGATTGCCCTGGCTGCGGCCATCTTCAATCTGGTGTACGCGGTTTACTTTAAGCAAAAGGTATCCGCTTCTTTAAGCGGTATGCGCTATCTTTCCCGTATGCTTTGGTGCACGGGGAAATTAAGCCAGATCAAGATTAAAGGACTGGAAGGCGTTCTTGATCCTATAAAGGAGCTGCACAAGGTTTTTCGGCCCATTAAATCCAAGGTGTCGGCCTTAACGGCAGAAAACATGAATTACTCCAACGCGGATATGATGGGCGAATTTGTACAAATGTTTCTCCTATCCGATCCCAGGGCTTACGCCAAATCCGCCAACCTTATTTTAAAAAACAAGGAAAAAGCCTGGGAGCTTTACGAAATGGTAGGCCTGTTGGATACGCTGATCACCGTGGTATCCTTCAGAAAGAGCTTAGGGGCGGTTTGCAAGCCTACCTACCACGATGATATGAGCGTTGAAATGGAGCGCATGGGCCATCCCCTTTTAATCCGCCCCATTGAAAACACCTGCGAACTGAAGCGGGATACGCTGATCACCGGCTCCAACGCTTCAGGCAAATCTACCTTTATCAAGGCTGTGGCCGTAAATGCTTTACTGGCCCAAGCCATTAACACCTGCGCTGCCAAAACCTTTAAAATGCCCCACGCCTTAGTGATCTCCTCCATGGCCTTAAAGGATTCCATTGTCAAGGGCGACAGCTACTTTGTGGCGGAGATCAAATCCCTTCGCCGGATCATGGAACAATCCAAAACTCGGCCCTGCCTTTGCTTTGTGGATGAAATTCTTCGGGGCACCAATACCATCGAGCGGATCGCCGCCTCGGCGGCTGTTTTATACAGCCTTAGCCAGGCCAATTGCCTGTGCCTGGTGGCCAGTCACGATATTGAGTTGACCCGTATTTTAGAAAATGAGTTCGATAACTACCACTTTTCGGAAACCGTATCCGACGCCGGAGTCACCTTCGATTACCTGCTTAAGCCCGGGCCTTCTAAGACCCGCAACGCCATTGTGCTGCTTTCCACCATGGGCTTTGATGAAAGGATCATCCAGCAAGCCCACAGCCTGGTAAAGACCTTTGAAGACACCAATGCCTGGCCCACCTTCACCAAGGGGGAACCGCTTAATGCGCCTTCCCAGTCTTGATTTTAGGCTTAAGGCCGCTTATGATCTGATTGAGCCCTGTGAAAATTATGGGGATATTGGTGCGGATCATGGGCTGCTGCCCCTGCATTTGGCCGCAGCTGGCAAGGTGAAATGCCCCCTGGTGGCGGATATCAGCGCCTCCGCCTTGCAAAAAGCCATGGCCAATTTTGAACGTTTCGATGTGCCTGGGGAGTTTCGCTTGGCGGACGGGCTTAATGCCCTTAATAGGCCCATGGATTTTATCTCCATTTTGGGCATGGGCGGGGATACCATGGTGGCCATTTTGCAATCCGGCCAGGAAAAATTGCTGGATGCCCAATTGGTGCTTTCCCCCCACACCGATTTAAAGCGGGTACGCCAGGCTGTCAGCCAAATGGGCTATGTGTTTCAAAAAGAGACCCTGGTGCTTGAGCGCAGGCGCTTTTATGTGCTGATGCTCCTAAAAAAGGGCCAGGCTGTTTATACTGAAAAGGAGCTGGTTTTAGGCCCAGGCCTATTGAAGGAAAATCCGCCTTTATTTAAAGACTACCTTTTGTGGCGGGAAAAAGTATTGAAGGCGGCTGGCGATGCCGATTTACCATTCGTACAGGAGGCGCTTGAATGCTTGTAAAGGAATTAGCGGAAATCATCAATGGGCTGGCACCCTTTGATTCAGCCGAAGGCTACGATAACGTGGGCCTGGTGGTAGGCGATGAAAACGCAGAAATCACCGGCATTATGCTGGCCCTGGATGCCACCTTTGCCGCCTTGGATGAAATGATCGCCCTTAGGGCCAACGTGCTGATAACCCATCATCCCATTATGTTTTCCCCTGTTAAAAGGGTGCTGGAAACCACTTTTGAAGGAAAGCTGGTGGCCGCCCTTTTGCGCAGCCACTGCCATTTAATCGTAGCCCACACCAACTGGGACGCGGCCCCAGGGGGCGTGAATGATACCCTGGCACAGCTGCTGGAACTGAAAAACCCAGTAGGTGAACGGTTCCTGCGGGTGGGCGATTTGCCCGAACCCATGACAGCTGCCCAATTCCAGGGTTTTTTAAGTGTGAAGCTAAAAGCGCCGGCCCTTTTGATGGGAGACCCCAACCAGCTCATTCACCGGGTGGGGGTTTCCTCCGGCGCAGGAGATGATGAGTGGCGGGAAGCCCTGGCCCTGGGCGCCGATGGGTTCGTGGCAGGGGAAGTGAAGCACCACAATGCTTTGGAAGCCACAAGCCGCGGTATGGTACTCTTCCACGGCGGGCACTTCGCCACGGAAAACCCGTCCATGGACGCATTGGGCCTCTCTTTACAAACCGCCCTTGATAAGGTAAAATGTAATGTGGCTGTTTATCGCACGAAGGCAGAATCTTTTTTCGTGGGGTAAATCTTTGCCCAAGAGGAGGAACCACTCATGGAACAAATGGAAATGCTCTGGTTATACCAACAGGAGGACATGGCCTGCGATCGTATTGAAAACGAGATTAAGCGTTCACCTAACCGTGTAAAGCTGGTGAAGAGCCGGGATTACATTGTGGAACAGCAAAACACCATCAAGCGCATTGAAGCTGAAGTCGGCGAAATGGTGGATCGGGTGGATGTGGTGCAGGACGCGCTTAATCGGCTGGATGAACAGGTCAAGGCTCTGGAGCAGAAATTCGAACAGGCCCAGCCCCAAAGCGTGGAAGAAACCCGCCAGCTGATGGGGGAAGCCAAACGCATTATGAATTCCATCGCTTCCTTCGAAGCGGAAATGAAAAAGCTTAAGAAGGACGCGGGGGACCGGGATCACCAGCAGCACGATATCCGACTGAAGGCGGCCCGGGTGAAAGCGGAGTTCGATGAACTGAAAAAGGTATACGACGAGGAATATAAACAAAAAATGGCCTTGCTTGAACAGCAGCGGGCCAAGGCGGAAGCCAAAGCCAAGGGGATTGAGCCTGCGTACATGAACGAGTACAAGGCCATCAAATCCAGGTGCGCCCAGCCCATGGCCCGGCTTCTGGGCGATCAGTGCGGCGGGTGCAACATGTCTCAGCCGTCGGTGGTCTTAAGAAAGATCAAAGCTGGCACGGACATTGTGGAGTGCGAAACCTGCGGCCGGATGATCATTGCATAAATTAAAGATACTTCCGTGGGGCGATGAAAGAAAAATCGCCCCACTTTTTATATAGATTGGGGTTGTAAAAAGGATCGCGGTCTGCCTGCACAGGACCCACATAAAGGGGCAGCTGGTCGCAGGTAAAGACCACGTCATTGCGCAGGCAATTAAAATAGCCCAAGGCGTACAGCTTAAGGCAAAGGTTCTCATGGCTGGCTTCTGCTTCCTTCAGCTTTTTCGTGCTGACCATCATCAGCGATGGGGTTACCGCCAGGCAGTTTACATCCACCCGGTTCCAGCCAACATAGCAAATAAGGGTGTCCAACCGGTTGCGCAGAAGGGCGCCCAGCCTGTCTTGTGTTAAGGTTAAGCCCTGGTGCAGCAGCCGGGGCTTGTTTTTTTTCAATATCTTTGCGCTGACCACTCCCGTATGAATCTGCTGGGCTTGGCCTAAAAGGCCCTGAAGCCAGTCCGCCCTTTGGGGCTTTAGGTTATCGTCTATAAAAACGATGTACTCACCCTGAATCTGTGCCAGTATCTCCTCCTCATGGGTAAGCCACTGCACATTGGCGTAGGAAGTGTTTTCGTATAGATACCCGCTGCCGGTTCTTTTCGCCACCACCACGGTTACCAAAGGCTGGCCGATGACATCGTACACCACCCGCTGGTGGGTCATGCCCTCCACCTTTTCCGTATGGCCGCTGATGCCACGCCGGGCTAGGGCGTCCTTCTTCGCTTTGTCCGCCGCGTCATAGGCATAGGGCTTGGCCAAAGGGCTTGAAGCCACCGATTCCCGCCGCACCCGCCAATGATACAGCACCCGGGGCACATGGCCTACGCGATTGGTAAGCTCTGTGAAACGCAGGGTAAAATCGTAGTCCTGGGAACCGTTAACCCCCTCGTGAATACCGCCCGCCTGGTTGACCAAGCTTGTACGGTAAACCCCTAAGTGGCCTGTATACATCATGGATAAAAGCGTATCCGGAGACCAGTCGGGCTTGAAAAACGGTTCGTAATGGGCTTTGCCATCATCTGTCAGCTTGTCTTCATCGGTGTAGATAAAATCCAGCTGCTTGTCCTGGTTTAAAAGGGCCGCCACCTCATGCAAGGCATCCTTGTGCAAAACATCGTCGCAATCCATAAAAGCAATAAATTCCCCCTGGCACAAAGCAATGGCATCGTTGGTGGCTTTGGCGATATGGCCGTTCTCTTGCCGCAGGGCGATTGCAATGCGGCTGTCTTTTGCCGCGTACTCTTGCAAAATTTCCGCCATTTCTTTCATAGGCGAATGATCGTCCACCATACACAGCTGCCAGTTTTCATAGCGCTGGTTCAATACCGAATCGATGCAGGCCCGCAAGATGACGGGCTCCACGTTGTATACGGGAATGGCAACGGAGATCAAGGGCTTATATTGCAGCACCTTTACGCCAGCGGGCCTTTCAGGGGGGGGCAACAGATAGTAAAAGCCAAGCTTAAGGCACTTCCATGCCTTTTCTAAAAACATCGTCGGCCCTTCCACAAACAAGCTTTTAACCACTTTTTGCATCATCTTCCCAATTGCCACCCTGCGCACCTGCTTTCCTCTTCTTGCCAACTGATTTTACCCTAAACCCAATCACTTCGCAACCATTGTTACAATTATGGCGTGCAACTGAGGCTTTACAAAGCGTTAAACATATGCTATGTATTTACTATTGAGGTGAACCTATGAAAAAACATCTGCTGTTATTGCTGGTCTGTTTATGCCTTGTGCCCTCCGCGCTGTGCGAAGAGGAGGCTCCCCCGCCTCTTCTCACCACCCTTACCATGACAGTTGGAGGGGACAGTGTTCTGGGCACCCGCAAAACATATACCACCTCCAAGGACACCTTTGAAACCTATATCGCGGAAAACGGCTATACCTGGCCCTACCGCAACCTTCTGGATTTATTTACCCAGGATGATCTGACCTATGTGAACCTGGAAGGGGTCTTCCAGGACGATGAAACCGGGTATTACTCAAAGGAATTCAGTTTTCGGGGACCTACGGAGTTCGCCAAGATACTGACAGCCTGTTCCATCGAGCATGTGAACATCGCCAACAACCATTTCGGGGATTACCGAAAGAGCGGAGAAGAATCCACCATCGCAGCCCTTGAAAGCCAGGGGATTGCCTACAGCGGCTTTCGCAATGTGTACGTTTTTGAAAAGGATGGCATTAAAATTGGTTTTGCCGGGTGCCGGGAAACCGTATATAAAGAAGATCAGTCCGTTGTCCGCAAAGACATAAACCAACTGAAAAAGCTGGGCTGCAGCGTGATCATTTATTCTTATCATTTTGGCAAAGAGTACGCACCCACCCACAACAAGCTCCAGGAGAACATGGCCAAGTACGCCATCAAAAACGGCGCGAACATCATCATTGGAACCCACCCGCACTGCATTCAGGGGATCGATGTGATCGATGGGGCGCTGGTGCTGTATAGCCTGGGGAACCTGGTCTTCGGGGGTACGCTGGATATGAAAACCTTCGATGCCATTCTGGGGCATTTGGAACTGAAGTTTGAAAACGGAGTTTATCAGGGTGTGAATCTACGGATTTTGCCAGTGCTCACCTCCGGCAGCGCCCCTAAGAATGATTTTAGCCCTATTCTGGCCAAGGGCGAAGATTACCGGCGGATTATGCAGCTGGTCCAGGACGATACTGCCTTTGAAGTCTCCTCGGATATGTGGTTTGAAGCGCCTCAGAAGAAGAAAAAGTAAAAACCATTGCCCTAAAACCTGATGTTAAAAGCAATACCCAGGTCAAGGACCGCTAACGCCTCCTTGACCTGGGTATTGTTTTTACCCTTCGATAGGCTACGTTGGGTTTCACCCAAACCCATTCAAGGGTGGTAACCCTTGAAACAGACCATCAACAAACCCCGGGAGGTATCGGAGGGTCAAACCCTCCGATTTTCATTCCGAAATCGGCGGCCCCATTCGGGGCATTAAACGGGGCGAAGCCCCTGTGCGGCGATTTTCGGTGGAATTTCGTAGAAATTCCTACCTTGCCCGAAGATAGTGCTTGCCAAGGTAGAAATGTTCAATTTGCCATATCATCATTGTTTGTTCATGCGGAATTTGCCTGGCGGAATCCCTTCAAATTTTTTGAAAAACCGGCTGAGGCTCTGCTCGTTTTGGTAGCCTACCTGTTC
>JAVBTR010000077.1:0-5690 GCA_031556065.1 Eubacteriales bacterium
TGATTTTCTACGATAGGCTCTTCTTTTTTCTGTCTATTGGTCAGGGTACAGTCCAGCTGTTTGCAACGTCTTTTATCTCTAACGCTAAAATGAATAAAGGCTACGTGCCTACAGAAGATCAGCATCATCTTTCCGTGAACGCGTAGCTTTATTTCTTGGTTTCCTACCTATTCAATTTTGAGGATCAGACCAATCAACCAAATCACACTTGCTGTGGGTAAAGTGGTTGCCACTGTTATTCGTAGGCTTTGACTTCCTATGTTCACAGTATACGTCTGGGGTTTGGGGTAAAAAGACCCAACGTAATTTGCAGAAAACGAAAAGCAAGTCCCAGGTCAAGGAAGCGTTAGCGGTCCTTAACACCAGCTTACCTGCAGCCAAGCTGGTGTCAAGAATCGTTTCACTCTCTTGACCTGGAACCTGTTTTATGGTTTCAACAGGGTTGCGTTGGGTTTCACCCAAACCCATTCAAGGGTAAAAACCCTTGAAAATCCCTTGTTTTTACTGCCACAGCCCTCTTTTATTCCCTTAACTGCTTTAATAGCTTGATTCTTAATTTCTGTTCAAGCCTTGATACCTGTACCTGGGTCATGTGCAGGGCTTTGGCGGTTTCCGTTTGGGTGGCCCCTTGCTCGAAGCGAAGGTAAATCAGCCATTGCTCCAATAAAGGCAGCCGTAAAAGCATATCGTGGAACACTAATTTGTCGATAAAGCTTTCGCTGCGGGGGTCGCTCAGGCTTTCGCTCATGGGAACCCCTTCGCCTTTTTCATCCATGGAAACAGTCTTGGGGTTTTGCTCCATAAACAAAATCAGCTCCGCCGGGTCCATTCGAAGAGCGGCGGCCAGCTCTGTAACGTTAGGCTCCCGGGCCAGGGCTTGGCGCAAAAGCCCCTGGGCCTTTTCAATTTTCGAAAACCTGTCCCGGTCCCGGCGCGCAATATGCAATGGGCTGTCATCCCTTAGAAATTGGCGGATTTCCCCTAGAATAATGGGTACCGCATAGGTGGAAAACCGCACGTTAAAGCGGGTGTCAAAGCGCTTGATGGCTTTTATCAGGCCCAGGCAGCCCTGCTGGTAAAGCTCCTGTCCATCCCGCCCATAGGCGCGAAAGCGTTTCGTGCAGGCGTGAACCAGGCCCAGGTTGCGTTCCACCATCAGGCTAATGGCCTTGTCATCCTCTTTTTGGCAAAGGGATAATAGCCCTTCAAAACTCAACGCTTCAAGGGCATTCATAAATTCATTTCCCCTTTTGGGCAGATATGGTCTTTTTAAGGCGCACGGTGGTGCCTACGCCTACCTTGCTTTCCACCTCCACCGAATCCATAAAGGTCTGCATAACGGCAAAGCCCATGCCGCTTCTCTCCTCATCAGGCTTGGAGGTGTAAAAGGGCTCCATGGCCTGGTTAAGGTCCTCAATGCCCCGGCCATGGTCGGTGATTTCGATTTCGATCTCCCCCCCATCCTTTAGCCGGGCACCCATGGTTACAATGCCCTCCCCGCCTTCATACCCATGGACAATGGCATTGGTCACAGCTTCAGAAACAGCAGTCTTAATATCCGCTATTTCGGATACGGTAGGGCTTAGCTGGACTGCAAACGCGGATATGACCACCCTTGCAAAGCTTTCATTTTCAGGGCATCCCGGAAACGATATTTGCATATGGTTACGGCCGATCATATGGCTGCCTCCTTTTCATTTCCCAACACGGGAATAATTTTCGCCATGCCCGACAATTGGAAGATTCGCGCGATTTGCGGGTTCATTCGGGCTACAGCCACGCCGCCGCCCCGGCTGTGCAAAATACGGTACCGCCCGAGAATCACCCCAATGCCCGATGAATCCATAAAATTGAGATTCTGCATATCCAAAATAAGGTTTCTGATGCGGGTATCCCCAATGAGCTGATCCAGCTCCTGGCGTATGTGAACCGCGCTGCAATGGTCCAGCTCGCCTTGCAATTGCACAGTCAATGTGTCGGCCTGCCGCTTGCTTTTTAGCATTTGCATCCCTCCTGTTTGCTTGTGTGAATGGGTATTCATTTATACACCAACCTTATCCTGCCTCGAAAAATGGGAGATTATGCGGAAAAAGCCCCATTCGTTCGACAAAATTTTTGCGCACATGAAAAAAACAATGGCTTTATTGCATTTTGAAAGGCCATCAGGTAGAATAATCCCATTCGATTTTTTAACCGGGAGGCGTTTTCAATGTACGAAATCGTAAAGAAAAGAAGGCTTCACGCCACGGTGACCTGGATGGATATTATGGCGCCTCACGTGGCCAAGAAAGCGCAGCCAGGGCAGTTTATTATTTTCCGCATCGACGAAAACGGCGAGCGGGTACCCCTGACCATTGCAGGCTACGACAGGGAAAAGGGCACGGTGACGATTATCTTTCAGAAGGTGGGCCATACCACCAACCTTTTAGATACCTTGAACGAAGGGGATCACCTGCTTGATTTTGTGGGCCCCTTAGGGGAGGCCAGCCATTTTTTATCGGTTAAGAAGGCGGCGGTCATTGGCGGGGGGCTGGGTGTGGCCATTGCATACCCCCAGGCCAAGGCGCTTTATGAAATGGGCGCCCAGGTGGATGTGATCGTGGGTTTCCGTTCAACCGATTTGGTTTTGCTTGAAGAGGAATTTAAAAATGCCTCAACCGGCCTTACCATCATGACCGACGACGGCTCCAACGGCAATAAGGGCTTTGTGACCCAGGCATTGCAAAAGAAGCTGGAGGCGGGCGAAGCATACGATGTGGTGATCGCCATTGGCCCCTTGCCCATGATGAAGGCCGTCTGCGATCTGACAAAGCCTTACGGCATTAAAACCATTGTAAGCATGAATCCCATTATGATCGATGGCACGGGCATGTGTGGCGGCTGCCGGGTAACCGTAGGCGGGGAAACCAAGTTTGCCTGTGTGGACGGCCCGGATTTCGACGGGCATTTGGTGGATTTCGACGAGGCCATCCGCCGGGGGAGAATATTCCGCCAGGTGGAAAGCCAAGCCACGCACCATTGCCGGATGATGGGAGGAAATAAGTAGTATGGCCAATATGCGCTCGGATAAAAACCCCATGCCGGAACAAACCCCAGAGGTTCGCAACCAAAACTTTTTAGAGGTGGCTCTGGGCTACGATGAAAGGCTGGCTGTAGATGAGGCCAACCGCTGCTTAAACTGCAAAAACAAGCCCTGTGTTTCCGGCTGCCCTGTGAATGTGCAGATACCCGATTTTATTGGCTGCATTCAAAAGCGCGATTTTGACGGGGCTTATAACGTCATTCGAAGGACAAACAGCCTCCCTGCTATTTGCGGCCGGGTGTGCCCCCAAGAAAACCAGTGCGAAAAATTCTGCGTTCGGGGCATTAAGGGCCAGAGCGTGGCCATTGGGCGGCTGGAAAGATTCGCGGCGGATCAGGCTATGAACGGCGGCGGGCTTTCTTGCGAAGCCATTTTGGAAAACGGCATGAAGGTGGCGGTGGTGGGTTCCGGCCCTGCCGGACTTAGCTGCGCTGGGGATTTGCGGAAAATGGGCTACGATGTAACGGTTTTCGAAGCCTTGCATGTGGCTGGGGGCGTTTTAATGTACGGCATACCCGAATTTCGTTTGCCCAAGGCCCTGGTGCAAAAGGAAATTGCCACCTTAAAGGACATGGGCGTTAAAATCGTAACCAATTTCGTTGTAGGCAAATCCATGACAGTGGATGAATTGATGGCTGAAAATGGCTTCGAAGCCGTTTTTGTAGGCAGCGGAGCAGGGCTTCCTAACTTCCAGAAGATTCCCGGGGAAAGCCTTTGCGGGGTGTATTCCGCCAATGAATTTTTAACCCGTATTAACCTTATGAAGGCCTACCAGTTCCCCGATTATGATACCCCTGTGATCGTAGGGGAAAACGTGGCGGTGATCGGCGGCGGCAATGTGGCGATGGACGCCGCCCGCTGCGCCAAGCGCATGGGCGCGAAAAGTGTGCATATTATCTACCGCCGTTCCTTTGAAGAAATGCCCGCCCGGCTGGAGGAGGTTCACCATGCCAAGGAGGAAGGCATTGTTTTCGATTTGCTAACCAATCCCACCGAAATTATCGGGGACGAAAATGGCATGGTGAAAGCCATCTCGGTTGTGGAGATGGAACTTTGCGAGCCCGACGAGCGGGGCCGCAGAAGGCCGGTGGTAAAGCCTGGCAGCCAGCATAGCCTGCCTATGGAGACGGTGATCGTGGCCATTGGCAATTCGCCTAATCCCCTTATTAAAAAGACCACGCCGGATATTCAAACGCAGCCCTGGGGCGGCATTATCGCCCATGAGGAAACGGGCGCCACCACCAAGCAAGGCGTTTATGCCGGGGGGGATGCGGTTACCGGCGCGGCCACAGTGATTCTGGCCATGGGCGCGGGGAAAAAGGCCGCCAAAGCCATAGACGAATACTTAAGGGCAAAATAAAAAAGGGCGAAGGCCCTTTCAAAATCAGTTCAACCAAGGCTATGGAAAAGAATATAGCCGCTATTTTGCGTTCCAGTTGTCGATGGCTTGGGTCATGCTGTTTACCACTTCTTGCAGTGCCGTTATTTGACGGGGGGAAAGGTTTGGCGGAAAATCCAGCGAAGGGGATACATTTTCAAAGTTGTCCTGTAAAAGAAAGTTTGGCGTAACATCCAAGGCTTGACAAAATGCGATGAGGGTTTCCAGACTGGGAATGCGGGTAGCTTGTTCAATATGGCCCACAAAGGAAGCGGAGATTCCGGCCTTTTCCGCCAGTTGTTCCTGGGTATATCCAAGGTAAATGCGCTGCTTGCGGATACGCTTGCCCATTGCTTTGTAATCCATGTGCGACCTCCTCTAATCAATTGGCACCTCATAATCATGTACCAGTTTAGCGAACTTCTAAACAGACTTGAACCCACAGCAAGCCGAATTACTCTACCAATGGTAAAATGCCCTAAAAAGTACAGAAATACCCCCAGGTAAGTGCAATTGTGTTACAATTAGCCAGGTAAAAATTTTGATTGGGGGCTATACAAAGCAGTTGAATCGTGTTATACTATCAGCTGTGACCCAACCAGGTATGCAAAAGGTTCGTTCCTCCTTTGGTATTGCCCCATCTAGGGAACCATGGAATTCAACTTTAGGCGAAAATCGGATGGGCGTAATAAATTATTGGAGGTACATTATAATGTACGAAGACAAGACGTTAACTTGCCGTGACTGCGGCGCCGAATTCGTGTTCACCGGTTCCGAACAGGCTTTCTTTGCGGAAAAGGGCTTCCAGAACGAGCCCGGCCGTTGCCCCGCTTGCCGTGCTGCCCGCCGTAACCAGAATGGCGGCAACCGTCCCGCTCACCAGATGTACGAAGTTATCTGCGATGGCTGCGGCAACACCACTCAGGTGCCCTTCCAGCCCCGTGGGGATCGCCCCGTGTACTGCCGTGAGTGCTTCGAAGCACAGCGCCAGACCCGCTATTAATTTAAAGTAGTAGCATTCAAAGAAGCTATCCTCTCGGATAGCTTCTTTCAGACCATCAACAAACCCTAGGAGGTATCGGAGGACCACGGTCCTCCGATTTTCATTCCGAAATCGGCGACATGTGCGGCGATTTTCGGTGGAATTTCGTAGAAATTCCTACCTTGCCCGAACAAACGACCGTAAAATCGAAGATTTTACAGTGCAGTGAGGGAAATCCCTCGTGCGAC
>JAVBTR010000012.1:0-64624 GCA_031556065.1 Eubacteriales bacterium
CCTCCGATTTTCATTCCGAAATCGGCGACATGTGCGGCGATTTTCGGTGGAATTTCGTAGAAATTCCTACCTTGCCCGAAGCCCTTTCAGGGCCTTAATGGGCCGATGGCCCCGACCGTAAAACCGAAGATTTTACAGTGCCGTGAGGGAAATCCCTCGTGCGACACCTGTGTCGCACGAAAGCGTCGACTTTGTCGACGCGCTGGAAGGGATTTATCCTTTGACGGCCCCTTCCTTTTTTGCGGCAACCAGTGCGCTGTTGATTACCTGATCCATATTGTAATAGCGGTACTCGCCCAGGCGGCCGCCGAAAAGCACGTTCTTTTCCTCCTTAGCAAGAAAGGCATAGCGCGCAAATAAAAGGTTGTTTGCTTCATCGTTAACAGGATAATAAGGTTCGCCGTCGCCAAGGGAATATTCCCTTGTGATGACGGTTTTTTTCTGCTGGCCAAAAGCAAAATGCTTATGCTCGATAATACGGGTATAAGGGGTTTGCCCGTCGGTGTAGTTCATAACGGCCACCCCTTGATAATTTTCTACGTCCAAAGTTTCGGTTTCAAACCGCAGCGAACGGTATTGCAGCCGGCCCAGGGAATGGCCGAAATAAGCATCGATGGAACCGGTATAAACCACTTTTTTTGCCAACGCATTTAGTTCCTGCTTATGAGCGAGGTAATCCGTATCCAAGAGGATATCGCAGCCTTCCAGCATCTTTTCGATAATGGGCGTATATCCGCCTATGGGGATACCTTGGTAAGGATCGGTGAAGTAATTGTTGTCGAAGGTAAAACGAAGGGGAAGGCGGTTGATAATAGAAGGTGGCAGCTGGGTACAGGGGCGGCCCCATTGCTTTTGGGTATAGCCTTTAATAAGGATTTCATACAGGTCCTGGCCGATAAGCTTAATGGCTTGCTCTTCCAAGTTCTGCGGTGTGCCGCTTAAGGCGGACTGCTGCTTTGCAATCTTGGTTTTTGCTTGCTCCGGGGTGACCACACCCCACATTTGGTTGAAGGTATTCATATTAAATGGCAGGTTGAAAAGCCGGCCATTAAAGTTGGCAACAGGGCTGTTAATGTAATGATTAAATGTGGCGAACTGGCGGATATAATCCCACACATGAGCCATGCTGGTGTGGAAAATATGAGCCCCATAGGCATGCACGTCAATGCCTTCAATGTTTTTCGTATATACGTTGCCCCCAACATGAGAACGTTTATCTATTACCAGACAGGTCTTCCCAGCCTTGCGCATTTCATGGGCAAAAACCCCACCATATAAACCGGCACCAACAATTAAATAATCGTACATAAAAAACCCCTCCTGAAAAGCATTATAGCTTTTTATACAGAAGGGGTCAACCAAGGGTTCCGCTCGTTGCGCCCAGTATTATTCTCTTATTTGCCTTTCTTTTTCTAAGGCGGCGATACGTTTGGTTACGCTTGAATGCAGCTTGTATAGCAAATAGGAAAGCCCGAACATGAGTATGGCGCAAAGGAAGTTCAACCAAGAAATAGGGGAGCGTAAGAAGAGAGAGACAAATAGGTTGTATAACCCTATGACCATTTCCAGGATGATTAAGGCTTGCCAGAATTTTTGCACCCGGCGGTAGTGGGCCAGCTTGGAATCCAGGTCTGAGAACAGATCAAAGGGCCCATCCTCTGCTTTTTTGCGAAAATACACCCAGCGCATATAGGTGGCAATGCATTCCACGTCGCTGTCTTCCATAAAGGCGATGTATTCTCTGCTCTTTTCGTGGGTGGCCAATTGTTCCAGTAGCTCGATGCGGTAGATGTATTCGCCTTTTTCCGCATCTTCGAAGGTGTATTTGCACCAGCTGTAATCGATCAGTGCCAGGCCGTTTTTTGCCATACGGTTCAGCCAGGTTTCTTCGTTTTCGTAGTTCCAGTACGCTTTACGGATCACTGTTTTCATGAAACCACCTCCTGGGCATTTTGCAATAGCTCTTTAAGCCGTTGAATTTCCCCTGTGACCATGTCTTTGCCAAGGCCAGTAATAATGTATTCCTTCTTGCGAGAATCTTGCAAGCTTGGCACATCCTGGATCCACCCCTTATCAAGCAGGGTGTTGATAGCCCCGTACAGGGTACCTGCACCAAGGATCACGCGTCCGTTGCTTAACCGCTGAATTTCTTTAATGACCCCATAGCCGTGGCGTTTCTCGTAAAGAGAGAGAAGAATGTAAAAGACAGCTTCTGTTAAAGCGCCTCTTTCAAAACTTTCCGGCATGAGCTGACCTCCTTTCATCGGCTACCGGTATATCGGCTTCCGTAATAATATTATATCGGCTGGCGATATAGTTGTCAATACTTATTTTCGTTGTTGACAAGCGGATCGAATTTCTATATAATTCAAATAGTAAAAGAAAATGTGCACGAGCACATGAATCGAATAGAACATGATAAATGAAGGGGGAACCATCACCATGGCAGAAATTTTTAAGGACCTGAAGAAAGTGGCCTACGAAGGCCCCAAATCCACCAACCCTTATTCCTTTAAGTATTTCGATCCCGATAAAGTGATTCTCGGCAAAACCATGAAGGAACATTTGCCCTTTGCTATGGCTTGGTGGCATAATCTCTGCGCTACCGGCGTTGATATGTTTGGCGCAGGCACAGCGGAGAAATCTTTCGGCGCACAAGCGGGCACCCTGGAACATGCCATTGCCAAGGTGGACGCGGGCTTTGAATTTATGCAAAAGCTGGGTATTGAATACTTTTGCTTCCACGATGTGGACTTGGTTCCCGAAGGGGATACCATCGCGGAAACCAACAAGCGGCTGGATATCGTCACCGATCATATCCTGGTCAAAATGAAGGAAACCGGTATTAAGTGCCTGTGGGGCACCGCCAACATGTTCTCTAATCCCCGCTTTATGAATGGCGCTGGTTCCACCAACTCTGTAGATGTGTACTGCCACGCCGCGGCTCAGATCAAAAAAGCCCTGGATTGCACCGTTAAATTGGGCGGCAAGGGTTATGTGTTCTGGGGCGGCCGTGAAGGCTACGAAACCCTGCTGAACACCGATATGAAGTTTGAACAGGAAAACATTGCGGCGCTGATGAAGATGGCGGTTGAGTATGGCCGTTCCATTGGCTTTACAGGCGATTTCTTCATCGAGCCCAAGCCCAAGGAACCCATGAAGCACCAGTACGATTTCGACGCGGCTACCGCCATTGCTTTCGTGCGCCAACATGGCCTGGATAAAGATTTTAAGATGAACATCGAAGCCAATCATGCTACCTTGGCTGGCCATACCTTCCAGCACGATCTGCGGATCTCCGCCATGAACGGTATGCTGGGTTCCATCGACGCCAACCAGGGCGATTATCTTCTGGGCTGGGATACGGACCAATTCCCCCAGAACGTTTATGAAACCACCCTTTGCATGTATGAAGTATTGAAAGCAGGCGGTCTTGTAAATGGCGGCTTCAACTTCGACGCGAAAAACCGCCGCCCTTCCTACACCATGGAAGACATGTTCCTGGGCTTCATCCTGGGCATGGATAGCTTCGCCCTGGGTCTGATTAAGGCTGCCGCCATTATCGAAGATGGCCGTATCGATGGGTTCATCAAAGAACGCTACGCTTCCTTCGAAGGGGAACTGGGACAGAAGATTCGTGGCGGCAAGGCCAACCTGGCTGAATTGGCCGCTATTGCGGAAATCAACGGCGCCCCCGCCCTTCCCGGCAGCGGCAGGCAAGAATATCTGGAGAGCATTCTCAACAATATTATGTTCAACTAATTCGCATATTTGGAGGATTCCTTGATGAAATACGTTTTAGGTATTGATTTGGGAACTTCCGGCACCAAGACCGTCTTGTTTTCACAGGACGGTCGTGCCGTTTGTTCCGCATCTTACGAATATCCCATGTACCAGCCCCAGAACGGCTGGGCAGAGCAAAAACCAGAGGATTGGTGGGCAGCGGCCCAGGATACCATTTCCCGGGTGGTGAAGCATTCCGGCGTTAACAACGAAGACATTGTTTCCATCGGTATTTCCGGCCAGATGCACGGTCTGGTAATGCTGGACGAAAATGGCGATGTGCTTCGCCCGTCGATTATCTGGTGTGATCAGCGCACGCAAAAAGAATGCGACGAGATCACCGAAAAGGTGGGCGCCAAGCGGCTTATTGAGATCACCGCTAACCCGGCACTCACCGGCTTTACTGCTTCTAAGATTCTTTGGGTAAAAAACAACCAGCCGGAAATATACGCCAAGTGCCGCCATATCCTTCTGCCAAAGGATTACCTGCGCTTCAAGCTTACCGGGGATTATGCTACAGAGGTTTCCGATGCCAGCGGTATGCAGCTGTTGGATGTGCCAGGCCGCTGCTGGTCTGAAGAGGTGTGCGGTAAACTGGGCATCGATATGGCCATGTTAGGCAAGGTCTACGAAAGCCCGGAGGTCACAGGTCATATTGATTCTAAGGCTGCGGCACTGACTGGCCTTAGCGAAAAAACCCTGGTGGTTGGCGGCGCGGGAGATAACGCGGCGGCTGCGGTAGGTACCGGCGTGGTTGAAAACGGCAAGGCCTTTACCACCATCGGCACCTCCGGTGTGGTATTCGCCCATTCCGACCATATCACCATCGATCCATTAGGCCGGGTGCATACCTTCTGCTGTGCGGTGCCGGGTGCATGGCATGTCATGGGCGTAACCCAGGCGGCAGGCCTTTCTCTTCAGTGGTTCCGCAACAATTTCTGCGGCGCGGAAGTGGAAACAGCAAAGCTCATGGGTACGGATTCCTATGTGCTGATGAACCAAGAGATTGAAAAGAGCCCCATAGGTGCCAACCGACTTTTATACATGCCTTACTTGATGGGCGAGCGGACCCCTCACCTGGATGCGGATTGCCGTGGGGCTTTCGTGGGCCTTAGCAACATTCACACCAAGGGCGATATGATGCGGGCCGTAATGGAAGGGGTTACCTATTCCCTGAACGACTGCCTGAATGTGTTGGATGGCATGGGCGTGAAGCCGGAAGCCATGTTGGCCTGCGGCGGCGGGGGAAAATCCCCCCTGTGGCGGCAAATGCTGGCGGACGTGTTTGGCCTTCCTGTGATGACCACCCAAAACACCGAAGGCCCTGCCTTAGGCGTGGCCATTCTGGCTGGGGTCGGCGCGGGGCTGTACAAATCTGTGCCAGAGGCTTGCCGGGAAATGATCCACAACAACACGCCCCAAGAGCCTGTCAAGGAAAATACCGAAAAGTACCGCCAGTGCTATGAGGTATACACAAGGGTATATCCGGCATTAAAAGGGATTTACAAAGACATGAAAAACCTGTAAGCTAAGAGCACGGCAATACGCCGTGCTTTTAACTTACAAAGGGTGAAATGAATGACGGTTTTAAAGCTCTCCAGGCGGAATCTGGCATGGGCGGTTGTTTTTTGGACGGTGCTGCTGGCTTTTACCTTCATGGCGCTAATCAGTGCGGTGCCAGGTTTAATATCGTTTTTATTTGCCCCACGGCTTAACATGGAAGCGGCGCTTATAGCGGCTCAAAATGAAAAGTGGCAGGAATCCAGGCAAACTTGTTTTGATCAAACCAGGGGTTATGTCAATTCGCAGATAATGGAAGCCAGCCTGTATGAGGGACGGTTTACCCAACATGGCTTTACCTATTTTTCATTTATGCCCCAGCAATTGGTAAAGACCAATGTGTACCAGGAAACCACTCGCACCATTGAAGGCAGTATGGGCTTGGGAACCATCGCCAGTGGCAAATTTGAAAGCTATTATGCCATTGCCTTGGTGGATGGAGCATGGTTGCCGGTTAAATACAGCGAGCCTTCGCAAATAGAAGGGAAAGCCAGGTTCGCAGGGGTGCTTTTGCCCTCCCGCCTGGAAGGTAAACGTATTTTGGAGCAGATGGGGATTGCATCAGAATTACCGGAGCTTCCTTATGAATTGGATATGACCCGGCGCTTTTTAATTATTTTGATATCCCAATGCCTTTTGGCAGGCATTCTTTCCTTCGCCAGCGTGTGGGTTTCGAAAAAGGTGTTAAACCAGATCGAGAATAAGCAAAGCCGCCCTGTTTACCGGGGCATTGCTGCGTATAAGGTAACGGAAGAGCAAATGGACGAGATGCTTAAAAGCGCCGTTAAAACCAAAGGCCATTATATAGCGCAATGGCTGGTTCTGACGCCCCTTTTGTTTACCTCTCTTGTAAAGCTGAATGGCCATCATCCCAAGGCGCGGGAGTGGATGTAGAAACAGGGGGAATGCAGATGATACACGGTTATAATGGTTTTGTGCAGGCGCTTTTAAAAGCCGGGTTTTCCATGAGCGGCAAATGCGACGGTGTGTTTTCACTGATCGATTTTGGCTGGGAGGAGCAGCCCCCCGATAGCCCCATCCGCTGGCATACAGGGGACCCTGATACCGATCCCTGGGAATGGCGCAAGCGGGTTTTGGAGCAGCGGGATGATATTCTATACGGCAAGGTGTTCTTTAAAAAGGCTGGGTATATTTTAGGGGATATGCTGCCTTTGTTTCTGGCGGCCAGAGGGGCAGACAGGGCTTTTGAAGAACGGTACGCCGATGGGCTTATAAGCCATGAAGGGAAAAGAATATTTAAGGTGCTGGAAGAAAACGGCCCTTTGCCGCTGGAGGAGATCAAGGCCCTTGGAGGCTTTTCCAGGGAGAACAAAAGTGCCTTTGACAGAGGACTTACGGAACTGCAAATGCGCCTTGATATTACCATGTGCGGTACACGGCAAAGGCGGAATAAGTTCGGCGAAGAATACGGCTGGCATTCTACAGTGCTTTGTCTGATGGAAGAAAGGTTCCCGGAGGCGAAAGAAAAAGCCGCCTCCATTAAAAAGGACGCGGCCATAGTAGAATTAACACAGCGTGTGCTGGAATTGAACCCTCAGGCGGATTTGAAAAAGACCAGGAAGTTTATTTTGGGCTAGTGCCAATCTAGCTGATACTCGTTAACCATGGGGTTTGCGTACCAATACTTGCCTGGGTGCCAGGTGTAATCCTTCATATCGAACAGCTTTGCGGCCTTATCGGCCGCGTTTTTCATGTTGGCCAGGGCACGGTTGTAGGCCCTTATGTCTGCGCCGGTTTGGGTATAGGAGCAAAGGGTAAAGGCATCCATGGTTTCTTCAAGGGCGATTGCAGCCGCTTCCAAGGCTTCTTTTTTAGCATCGGTATCCCCCTGACCGCAGGCAGCAAGCAATTCTTTGGTGACATTGATGGCATAGACGCCCTTAAAGCCTGTTTCGTCCAGCCAATCGGTGTATTTTTTGTTCACATAGGGCAGCTGCGCCGCCTGCACATCCCACACGGCTTTGATGACAGCTTGACGGTTTTCTTGGTCGGTGTAGGTAAAATTGAAATTGCCCGGACCCGAACGGTAAGGGCCTTCCAGCACATAGCTGGCCATCTGGCTCAGGTCCAGCTTCATAATGGTGGGGAGCAAAGCCAACGTTTCCATAGTGGATATATTGGTGAAAAAATGAAGATCCTCTGAAGTTAACAGATTCACCAGGCCAGCAATGGCTTCTGGTTGGGCCATCATTTTTTGCAGGATGGCTGTCATCAGTTCCCTTTGGCGGTTGGTTCGGCCAAGATCGGTTTTGTTCACGCTGGCAATGACCCGGGCCCTGAGATAATCGGCGATACCAAGGCCGTCTAAATGCTGCCAGCCCTTTTCATATTTGCGGCTGTAATGAGAATAGGTCATTTCCAGTTCGAAATCCACCCCGCCGATAGCGTCCCCGATGGCGATCATGGCAGCAAAATCCACAGCGCAGTAGGCATCGATTGGAATACCGCCTAAGGTTCGGCTGACGGCTTGGCAGCACACCTCCAGCCCCTCTTCCACAGTAGCAGCGCAGTTTACGGCGGAGTTCAGCTTATACAGGCCGCTGGCCCCTGGCACATAGGTTACCGTGTCCCGTGGAATGGATACCAGGGTGGCCTTGTTTTCATCTAAATCCAAAGCGACCACCATGACTGCGTCGGTATGGCAATCGCTTAATTCGCTTTTTTTGCCGCTGCCCCGGTACATTTCCCCGCCGTAATCGATGCCCAGAACCAGCAGGTTAAAAAACCGATGCGGGGTTTGAATGGTTTCCAAAGGTGCGTCCTTATCCATTAAAGGGTGAACAGGGGGAGCGACGGTTTCTTCGCACAGGGCGGATGAAAAAATAAAGCACAATGCTAAAAAGCAAATTAAAAAGCGCCGCATCATAGCACACCTCCTTCCAAGAAGTATACCATGTTTGCGGCGCAATTAGAAGGCTTATTTGCTTTGCTCTGTAACAATTTTGCCATATGTTCTGGCAGTCAAAAGGTAAACGATCAGGTAGAAAATGGCGAACAGCCCGCAGGTGGCCAAGGTGAAGTCCATAAACGGAGCGGATTCGGGCATGTTCATTAGAAGCATGATTTTTCGAATCATGGGGTAGGCGAACAATAAGTGGACAAAGGCTGTGATCAAAGGCAGGAAGAATAGCATAAGGGTTTGGGAATGGATGGCCTTTCTCACTTCGTTGTGGCTAAGTCCCACGTTTTGCATGATGGTGAAGCGATCCTTGTCGTCGTACCCTTCGGAAATTTGCTTGTAGTAGAGGATCAGTACCGTAGCCATTAAGAACAATAGACCCAGGAATAACCCCAGGAAGAAGAAGCCTGCGTACATGCCCTGGACTTCTACACCACCGGAGGCACGGCACTCCCAGAAGCCCAGCTTTTCCTTACGCAACTCTTTTTCTAGCCCTATTTGCTCTTTGGACGATAGATTGGTATCGAAACGTAGGTTGTAGGTAGGGTTAATGTTTAACCCATGGGCCATTTCAAGGACGGTAGCGGTGTCCTTTACCACCAGGTAAACATTAGGGTTAAGGCTCACGAAAGCGTTGAATTTGGCTTCAAGGGCGGGGGTTTTGGAAGCTTCTTTTACGGTAAAGACATAGCCGCCCAGTTGAATGGTAGACTCTTCATAGCGAATGGCTTCGGAAAAAACCATGGCTTCGCCATCTTTTAAGGGTTGACCCAGGCCCGTTTCCCGTGTGAAATCCTCCTGGGCAAGAACATAGTACCGATAGACTTCGTTTTCTTTGGCTTCCGCCAGGCCAATTTGGCGCATGCTCCATTGGTTTGTCATGGTACCGTTAGCCGCCGCCAGATGGGTTTGAATAATGCCATCCATACGGGCGATGTCTTCCTGGGTTTCAAAGGAGGCTTGCAAATTGAACTCGCTGGGATACCGCTGCGCAACGGCCTCGTCCAGCCCTGCGATCAGGGCCGTGGTGGTGGACATCATCACCAATACCATGGTGGAAAGAATGCAAATGTTGGCAAGGCCAACGGCGTTTTGCTTCATACGGTAAAGCATGCCGGAAACGGAAATAAAGTGGTTGGTTTTGTAGTAATAATTTCTGTTCTTTTTAAGGGCTTTCAGCAGCGTGATGCTGCCCGCAGTGAAAAGCAGGTAAGTACCGATGATCACCAGAATCACAGCGAGAAAGAAGGAGGTCAGGGCGGTAACAGGGTTTTCCACCGTTAGAGAAAGAGAGTAGCCGATCCCCAGGGTAATCAGGCCTAAGATCGTGAGCACCCATTTGTTTTTCGGCTCTTTTTCCCCTACATTGCCGCCCTTTAAAAGCTCTACGGGCTTGGACAGATGCACCTGCCAAAGGGAATGGAGGAACGTTAAAAAGAAGATGCCAAAAAACAGTGCGATGGTGGGAATAAAGCTTAAAACCGTGAAGGACAGGGAAAAAGTCTGCTCGGTGCCTAGTACCTTGCAAAGCAAAAGCGCCATCAGCCGTGAAAACAGCATGCCTGTTAAGATACCAAGGACAATGCTTACAGAGGCGGTAATCAGTGTTTCAATGAGCATGAGCTTGGAAAGATGCTTCTTTTCCATACCAAGAATGTTAAATAGACCTATTTCCTTTTTCCGCCGCTTGATGACGAAGCTATGGGTATAAAAAAGGAAGATGGCAGCGAAAATGCCTACGATCACAAGGCCCATGCTGAGTATAATACGGATGTAATCCGCCCCGGCAGGCAGGGCGTTTAGCCCCTTATCCAAGGTTAGGGAGATCATCATGAAGAACATGGCCACGGTAAAAATGGCGGTAAGCATATAGGGCACAAAGGTGCGGCGGTTCTTGACCATGTTGGAAAACGCCAGACGGGTATAAAACCATTTACGCATGGGTTTCACCGCCCGAGGCCAATACGGTCAGCGTATCGGAAATTTTCTTGTACATTTCGTCTTCTGTTTTATCCCCCCGGTAAAGCTGATGGAACACTTCGCCATCCCGAAGGAATAGGACCCGTTTGGCGTGGCTGGCTGCGCCGATGGAGTGGGTCACCATCAAAATAGTTTGTCCGGCCTGGTTAATGGCGGAAAATAGGTTTAGCAACTCCTTGGCAGATTTGGAATCCAGTGCGCCGGTGGGTTCATCGGCTAGAACCAGCCGGGGCTTGGTGATCAGCGCCCGGGCTACGGCGGCCCGTTGCTTTTGCCCGCCGGAAACCTCATAGGGGTATTTGCCTAAAAGGTCTTGTATATTAAGCAGGGTGGCGATGGGCTTTAACCGGGCTTCCATTTCATGGTGTTCTTTGCCTTGGAGAACCAAGGGTAAGAAAATGTTATCGCGCAAAGAAAAGGTATCCAGCAAGTTAAAATCCTGAAAAACAAAACCCAGCTTATCCCGGCGGAAAGCAGAAATCTCCTTTTCGCTTAAATCGCTCATAGGTCGGCCATCCAGCTTCACTTGCCCGGCGGTGGGCTTGTCCAGTGCGGCCAGAAGGTTTAAAAGGGTGGTCTTACCAGAGCCGGATTCACCCATAATGGCCACATATTCCCCTTCCTCCGCAGAAAAAGAGGTGTTTCTAAGAGCGGTTACCTGATTCCCCCCTAAACGGGTGGTGTAAGTTTTTTTAAGGTTGATTACTTCTAATAGTGCCATGGTGCGCCTCCTTCTTTCTTTAACAAGGTTATTCTAACGCTTCTTTGGCAGGCGTGCCATGGATTTGGGTTACATTAACCTTACATCCTCGTAAGGTTTTCACGGTTTAAATTAAGAGTTACCTTGGTGCCCTTGCCGATTTCCGATTGGATACTAATCGGATTGCCCAGCCGTTCTGTGGCCTTTTTCACTAAGTACAGCCCGATTCCAGTTGATTTTTCATGGGAACGGCCATTGAACCCGGTGTAACCCTTGTCGAACACCCGGGGCAGGTCTTCCTTGGCGATACCGATACCCGTATCGGAAACACAAAGCGTAAGATGCTCACAGGTAATGGTGATCTGTCCCCCCTCCTTGGTGTACTTAATGGCATTGGAAAGCAATTGTTCAATGATGAATTGCAACCACTTTCCATCACTTAAGGCGGATTCGGAGGTGGCCTCGTAGCTTAGGGAAATCTTTCGCATAATAAACAGATTGGCGTATTTGCGAAGGGCTTTTTTAATGATGTCATCCACCTTCACCCAAGTAAAAACATAGTCGGTTTCAGGGGTGTTAAGCCGAAGATAGGTCAGCGCCATTTCCACATACTGCTCTATTTTGAACAGCTCGTTTTTAATTGGGGTCTGGCCTTCGCTGAGCATCAGGCTCATGGCGGCAATGGGAGTCTTGATCTGGTGCATCCAAAGGGTGTAATAGTCCAGGCTGTCGGCAGCGTTTTCATTTAGATTGTTTTCCAGTTGGTTTATTTTTTTGTGCTGCTCCATTATTATGTCCTGATATGTTTTAATTATCGAATCGACTTTTTGGGGAAATGCAAAATCATTGCCATCCAGCTGCTTTTTAAGCCTGTTAAGGCTGCTTAAATGGGCGGCAAAAAAATAAAAATCTGCCAGAGCCAGCAAAAAAAGCAGCACCCCCATTAACAAAAAGCCATAGCCAAACCTGTGTAGGGGCAAATTTTCCAACAGGCAAACGCTCACGAAAACGGCGGCGCATAAAACAAGCGCCGCGCCAAGGGGCCACCTGGCTTTTAAGTAAAAAAGAATTGCTTTCATTTTAAGTGATACCCGATCCCTTTTTTGGTTTGAATGTAATCGTTAAGCCCGATGGCTTCAAGGGTCTTACGAAGCCTTGCAACGTTGACGGTTAAGGTGTTATCGTCCACAAAGCAATCGGTTTCCCAAAGCTTTTGCATCATGCTTTCCCGGGAAACCACCCCGCCATCCGCCTCCATAAGGGTTTGCAAAATGCGCCATTCGTTCTTTGTAAGGGCAATCGATTGGTTTTCATAGGTAAAGGTTCCCTTTGAAACATCCAGTGCGCCGCCTTGGTGGGAGAGAAGCTGCCCGGTCCCTTGAAATTCATAGGCCCGGCGCAAAAGAGCCTGAACCTTGGCGGTTAAAAGACTCATATCAAAGGGCTTGGAAATAAAATCATCCGCGCCCATTTCAATGGCCATCACCTGGTTCATGCTGTCGGATGCCGAGGAAAGAAATACAATGGGCACCTTGGATGCTTTGCGAATTTCCCGGCACCAGTGGTAGCCGTTAAAAAAGGGCAATGAAATATCCATAAGCACCAAATCCGGGGCAAAGGAGCTAAAAGTCTCTAAAACCTTTTGAAAATCCTCCGGGGTATGGCAAGCATAGCCCCAATTCGAAAGCTGGGTAGCAATAGCGCTTGCGATAGCCCTGTCATCCTCGATGATGAAGATTTTATACATTGGCATTTAAAATGTGGTTCACAGGGAATTCGGATTTGAGGATATCCATGAACACATCGTCGTAGTGCTTGCCGTTTAAGTAATAGCTTTGCCGCCTGCGGCCGATTTCTTTAAAGCCTACCTTTTCGTATACATGGATGGCCCTTTCATTAAAGGAGAATACCTTGAGCATGATGTTGTTTAAATTCAGGTAGAAAAAGCCGTAGCTTAAAAGCAGCTCCAAGGCCTGGGTGCCGTAGCCCTTTTCCCGGTTTTCGCTGTCTCCAATGAAAAGGCCCACTTCTGCGTTCATGGAGGGGGTATGAATTTGTTCGATACCGCAGTTGCCAAGGAGCTTATCATCGCTTTTTCTAACGATGGCAAACTGATATGCCCCGGAAGAAAGCTGGCTGTTGAGCCAGTCGCTTTCGCCTTTAAGGGTGGTTATGCGGGTGGAGGCCCCGGTACCGTCGGTCACTTGAAAATCGTTTAGCCAGCGCACATAGGTAGGCCCGTCGTCCACGCTCATAGGGGAAAGATAAATGTCTTTACCAACCAACTTTTGATAATACTTCATGGTCATGCCTCCTTTTAATGGTATCTTAGCATAAATTGCGGATTGGGTAAAGAAAATGCTTGTCTTTCCGATGGCATTGTGATATGATAGCAAGGCTTGATTAGCTAGGAGGTTTTTTTAAATGAGCGTTTTACTTGTTATCGTCAACATTGTGTTGGTTATCGCGTCCCTGATCATGACTGCCACTGTGCTTTTACAGTCCAGCGATGAAAACGGTTTAAGTGCCATTACCGGCAATTCCGATAGGCAGTATTCCCGTAGCCAAGCCAAATCCATCGACACCAAGCTGGCCCTTATCACCAAGATTTGTGCCGTGGTGTTCGTTGTGCTGTGCTTTGTTTCCATGCTGCTTTCTAAGTAATTTTTTTGCAAAGTAAAGCCCCGCCGTGAGGCGGGGCTTTTTTTATGCGATTAACAGGTTGCAGGCGCCTTCGATCAGAAGGTTCAGCGCTGTGGAGAAGCCTTCCCCGATCTCCCTTTCCAGCATGGGAGTCAAGATCAACAGCCGAAAAACGGTACAGGCATTGTGCAGGCTGGTGGTCAGCCCGATGCCTGAATGGTTTAGCAATTCCATGATATGCTGTTCATCGTCGTGGTAATGCTCGCCTAAAATGCTTTGCGGCAGTTTGCGAAGCAAAAGGGGTAAATCCTCCTGCATGAAGGTGCTTAACCCATGACGGGCGAACACATGGTACATTTCTTGTATGGCTAGGGCAGCCTGTTCCTTGGAGGGCAGATGACTGCTTTCTTCAAGGATCTTTTTTGCACTGCCATACATCTGCTGGTGCATCCGTTCGAACATGGCAAGAAAAAGAAGCTCCTTGCTTTCGTAAAAAGAATAGAAGGCTCCCTTGCTGATGCCTGCGTCTTTGCAAAGGGCATCTACCGAAGTGTGCTTCATGCCAATGGACGCGGCATATTTTAGCGCGGCGTCCATAAGGCTTTGGGCAATGACGGTTCTTTCCTTGGTGGTAAAAGCGGTAGCCATGATTTGGCTCCTTTCATGTTACGGAAGTGTAATGGTGGCGTTCATGCCCAGCAGTGTCTGGAAGGGGGCAGAGTAAGTAATATCCACGTCATAATAAGCGGCGTTTTGTTTTGTGATACCGCTTAGGCTGACAGCGCTGACGGTGCCGGAAACCGTTTGGCCAGGGTAGGCATCGAAGGTGATGGCCACTGTGGTTCCAAGGCTAACGCGGCTCAGATCGATTTCATCCACCTGGGCAACCACTTTAAGGTTGCTGGTATCGTTTAGTGTTAAAAGCAGCTGGCCCTTGTATACCTGCTGGCCACTGATAACTTTAGGGCCAGACAGCACCCCTTCGGCAGTGGCGGTGATGGAAGTGGAAAGGGTGTCAGGGGCGCAATCGATACTTACTGCTTCATAGAGAGTGTCACCCTTTTTGACAGCATCTCCCTGCTGTTTAAGGACATTTACAATGCGGCCTGCCCCTTGCACATAGGTTTCCGGGGCACGGCCAATGGTGCCGGTGCCTACGCAGGATTTGCTGGTGCGCTTGGAATCCCGGTAAAGCTTTACTTGCTTGCCTTGTTCGAATTCGCCGGTGGATAGTTCCAGGGTATAGGCCTTTGAATCGGCGGCAATGACCCGGCATTCGCCGTTATCGTCCTTATCGCTGGTCAGCTCGTAGTAAAGGGTTTCGCCTAAGTGAACAAATTTATATTCCGCATCGGCGGCGGCGCCCTGGTAAGTAGCGGCAATCTGGTAAGGAACCGCCTTTTCGATGACGCACAGGGAACCGTATTGGTTAAGCACATCCTGGGTGTTGTCGCCGGCTTCGGCGAAGGTGGCAACCAGAATGCCATCCTGGGGAGCGTAGATTTTCGTGGTGTCGTAGCCAAGGAGGGAATCACCCTTGTAAACATAATCCCCGGCGGCCAAATCAAAGGGCAAAAGGGTGCCGGAATAGGGGGCTGTGATATCATAGGTGGTTTGAGCCTGAACGGTGCCGTTGGCGGTATCTGCCAGGGCGAAAGCGGGGATCAGAAGCACCAGGGCTAACAGGATGGAGCAACACTTTTTCATAAGATTCAATCCTTTCTATTCTACACTTTTGAGGGCTTCAACCATGTCGATGTTCTTTACTTTGCTGGTCAGAAGCCTTGTGATGAAGTAAGCGAACGCCAGGGTAACCACGCAGGCAATGATGTAAGAGGGCAACTCCACCGTGGAGGCAAAAACCATGTTATCCCCTTCGCAGGTTTTAAGCACTGCGGCAGTTAAGAGCCGGCCGGGGATCACACCCAAGGCGGTGCCGATAAAGGCGGTGAGCATGTTTTCATGAACGATCAGCTTGCGGATTTCTTTTTGATGGTACCCCAGCACCTTTAGCGTGGCGTATTCCCGGCTGCGCTCTACGAAGTTCAAAATGCCCATGTTATAAAGCACCACGAAGGCCAGACCCAGGGCCGCTCCGGACATGAGGGTGAACACCCCCATCATACTTTGCAAAATGGTCAGCATTTGGGTGTACTGGATGGCGGGGTATTTTAGGCCGGTTACTTCATCCATGTTATCCAGCGCGGCCAACCCAGCCTCTGTGGGGTTTAGGATCAATAGCGCCGTAGGGGTGAACTGGCCCTTTCTTTGGGCGGCGTAAACGCTTTGCTGCATGTACATGCCCTGGCCGATGTTCACATCGCAGATCATGGTTACGGGCAGGGCCATGGGAGCATCATCCCCGGCCAGGTAGATGGATACCGTATCCCCAACACCGAGGTTCAGCGCCTCAGCAAGCTTTTGCGTAATGGCTACGCCGTTTTCGGGAAGGGCCACAAAGGCCTGATCCTTGCCCAAGTGCAGTAAACTCATATCATCGGGGGTGATTGTCAGGGTAGTGGAACGGGCTTCGCCGTCAAACCGGGCGCTGACGGCTTTTTCCATCACCGGTTCCACCTTTTCGCCCTCCACCCGGTTAAGATAGCTTTCGGCTTTGCCCGCGTCGGAGCCTAAATCCGCCCGGAGGGTGTAAGCCAAGGTGCCTTGGTAGTAATTGCCTACAAAGTAGCGTACGCTGTCCTGTAGGCCTAACGAAGTGATGATCAGCATGGTGCAGCAGAATAGCCCGACCAGGGACATGATGGTTCGCAGCTTGTTGCGGAAGAGGTTTCTTACCACCATCTTGCCGTTAAAGTTAATCCCTTGCCAGAGCCTTGGGAACCGCTCCAGGAACAGCTTTCGCCCTGCCTTGGGCGGCTTTGGCCGAAGGAGGGCCGCTGTGACTTCATGGGCGGATTTGCGGTAGGCGTAAAGGCAGATCATTAGGCTTAACGCCACCATGGCCAGGCAAACCAGAATTTGCAATGTGGAAATAGGCGCCTGAATGCAGTAGGGCATGATGTGGCTGTCCGCTTCCATGTTGAACAGGATGTAAGGCAGCGTAGCACGGCCTGTAAACAGCCCCAGCGCCGCGCCGATGGCCGAAGGGTACAGCGCGTAGCAAAGATAATGGCGGGTGATGGCGGCATCGTGATACCCAAGGGCCTTTAAGGTACCCATTTGCATGCGCTGGTTGTCGATCATACGGGTCAGGGTGGTTAAAACGATTAAAGCTGCTACCCCGAAAGCCAGCAGTGGGAACAGGTAGGAAAGGTTTTTGAACATGTCGATGTTCATTTGAGTGGAAGAGGTACTGGAATGGCTTTTGTGGTTAATGATCAGCGCCTCCGGATACATTTGCTGGATAATTTCTTCCGGGTTGGCTCCCTCTGTGAAGGCGATAACAGCCTGATTATAAGGCAATTGGGGGAAAGCGTCGTGGGAAGCCAGAATGAAGCCGTAATTGAAGGGATCGGGCCGCACATCGTTGGAGGTAACCACGTATTCAGGGCTTAACACCGTGCCCCGGACGATCAGCGTTGCTTTTGAGCCGTTTAACTTTAAGGTGATTTTGTCCCCAATGGCAATGCCGTTGGCTTTGGCAAATTGGTCTTCCATCAGACAGCCCCGGCTGTCGCCTTGAGAAAGAAGTGCCCCCTCCTGCAACAGCGGCAGGTTGATTTTCGGCAGCCCGTCGTACAGCACAACAGCCGCTTCCGGTTCGTGGGGCAAATCCACGTCCATGGTGGCAACGGTTCGGGCTTGAACTGTCTCCACCCCTTCCACATGAACTAATTTGGTTAAAACCTCGTTATCCACCTGGCTTATATTCACCCAGACATCCGCCAGGTTTTGCTCGGTAAAATACTTAGTGGCCGTGGCGTCGAACATCCGCCAGGCGGCGTCCAGTCCGGCGAAGCACCAAGTACCCAGCGCACAAAGGAGAATCATGGCCACAAACTGCATTTTATTGCGCCACATATCCCGAAAAAGTTTGTTGTGCAGGATGTTTTTATTCTTTTTTACCATGCGATCGCCTCCGCTGGTAAGGGCGAATCGTTCATTTCCACGCTTTCGATCTGCCCGGAACGCACCCGGATGACCCGGTGGGCCATGGGCGCGATGGACGCGTTATGGGTAATAATGGCCACGGTGGTGCCGTAGCGCTTGGATACATCCGCAAGCACCTGTAATACCTGCATGCCGGTTTTGCTGTCCAGGGCGCCGGTAGGTTCGTCGCATAAAAGCAGCGCCGGGTTTTTGCATAAGGCCCTGGCGATGGATACCCGCTGCTGTTCTCCGCCGGATAGCTGGGCAGGGAAGTTATGCATCCTTTCGCCCAGGCCTACCTGATTCATTACTTCCACCGGGTCCAGGCTGTGCTCGCAAACCTGCCGGGCAAGCTCCACGTTTTCCAGGGCGGTTAAGTTAGGCATCAGGTTATAAAACTGAAAAACAAAGCCCACATCCAGCCGGCGGTATTCTGTTAGATCATACCCCTTTAGGCTGGTAATTTCTTTGCCCCCTACGGTGATAACGCCGCTGGATACCTTGTCCATGCCCCCCAACAGGTTCAATACCGTGGTTTTCCCCGCGCCGCTGGGCCCCAGGACCACGCATAGCTCGCCTTTTTCAATTTCGAAATTGACTTTGTTGGCCGCCAGCACCCTTTCCCCGGCGGTGCGGTATTCCTTGGTTACATCTTCAAAGGTAATATAGCTCATAAACAATCAAATCCTTTCCAAACAAAAACGCTATGACTGTTTTTGCTTAAACAGTCATAGCTTACTGCCATATTATGTTTATGTCAATCCCCTGTGTTTGAAAACCGCTATTTTGGGTTTCAAAGTTTATTTAGGGAAGAAAAGCAGGGGATCGATATTTACATCCTTGGTGGGAATGGAAACCGTGCTGTAAAGGTGGGCGGACTTATATTCTACAGTGCAGGTTACCGATTGGCAATCCGGCTGCAAGTAAGTGGTGCCTTCTCCATGAATATACACCTTCGCGCCTTTGGGGGCGGTTATTTCATCGTTAATTTTAAAGGCCGTTTTAAGGGTGCCGGTAGCTTTTGCGGCGATTGAAACATCTGTTACATCTTTTTTGTTCACATAGCAGTAGGCAGAAGGGGAGGTGTTTTCAAGCCGAATATGATACCGGTCCCCGCGTATGCCAATAACCGAAAACACACAATCGTTTTCAAGGGCTCCTGCCTCTTTTTTGCTGTTATAGCTATCATAAAAAGGAATGCCGCTTTTCTTAGGCTTGGAAAGGGGCGGCAGCAAAGCTTGAATGCCTCCTGTGGAGAAATTCAAGCTGTCTGATAGGATAAAGCCTGCCGCGTCATCCACCCGCACTTTGGTGAACTTATCGTTATTGGGATTGTTATCGTAAAGAATATAAAAGGTAGTGCCGCAGAAGTATTGCCCAACGGACTTGGCACTGGTGGAGGGCGAGGAGCGAAGGCTGATTTTTTTCTCTGCATCCCCTGTATCCCCATAGCAGGTGGCCAGGTTATCGGTTTGGGTAATATGCCAGGCGGAGGCGTAGCCATAGACGTATTGGCCATCTTCTTTATAGCTGATATGCAGCCAGTTATCGTCTACTGTGGCAAGGACGTTAACATAGCCCTTGGGCATTTCTCCAATTACATTGGATTTTTCGCTGGCCTTTTCATACAACGGCAGGCTGTTACTATCCCCGGTAAACCGCACCATTCCTAAAAGGCCTTCTGAAGCATAGTCGATTTCGCCTTCGCTGATGGTCTTTAGGAATTGAGTCATCATGTAGCCTTCTTTGCCGCCAATACGTACCTTTGAAAACTGCCCACTGGTAGACAAGATTTCCACATAGACCCCTTCAAAATACTGGGCCAGCACCTTGCCATTGCTATTGGGCTTTTCCCTTAGTTTCACCCGGTCCATATCGCCGCCCAGGTCATGGGTTACGGCCCATTCACTAGCCAATGCGGTGCTACATAAAATAAAGCTCAAGCATAATACCAGAAAAAATAGCTTTTTCATTCTCATCAGCTCCTATCTATTGCGTTTGATAGATTAACGAGCGCAAGAGGACATTTGTTCGAATAAAATTTTAAAAAGGCCAGACAAGTTCCCAATGTGTTGAACGCGCTAAAGATAGCCGATACCCTTGGCGTTTCGTTGTATTATCTGTTCGATATTGGCACCAAGAAGGAGCCTCCCAGACTGATTAGTGAATCTATCGCCATGCTGCCCATGGTGTTCATTTCCCCCTTCGCCGGGGTCTGGGCAGACCGCCGTTGACGCACTGATCCCCCAGATCGTGCCGGAAGAACATTTAACCCGCTTTAACGGCATCCAGAGCACAGCTCAATCCCTTACCATGTTTGCCGCACCCATGGCCGCCGGGGCACTTTTAACCTTTGTGCCCAATTTCTTTGTGTATTTGGCCATTATGGTTTTCTGCGGCTGCACCATGCCCTTATATAACAGCTTTATTCTGTTCGGCCGCAAAGAATTGGTGAAGATCGGGTAAGGGACTATTTCGCAATGAGGATCAGCCCCACCACACAGATGCCGATACCAATGATTTGCTTTAAGGTAAGGGTTTCTTTATAAAACAAAAACCCAACAATAATAAGCACGCAGGCCAGCGCGATACTGGCCACAAGGCTTGCCAGGCTGATTTTCCATCCCGCCCGGTAAATGCAGATAAAGCCAAATTCTAGCCCCACAACGGCTATGCCTAAAGCATAGGTCGTCCAGTTTGCTTTGGACAATTCTAAGAAGATGTCTTTTTGTGAGCTGGTAAGAAAGAACATGCCAATGGAGCAAACGGCGGCAATGGTGTAGGTTACCGCTAAAGAGGCGAACGAGTTTATGCTTTCCGGGGTTGATTTTGCACTGATATTGTAGATGGTATTAGAGGCAACGACGATCAATACAGGCCATAGCATGTTAAACATAAACATCCTCCGCATCGATCACATGGTAACCCTTTTCTTTAAGCGCCTTTGCGAAGAAACCCTGGCCTTTAATCAAGGTTGCTGAAAAGGTGCCATCGTAAACTTGGTTCACACCGCAGCTGGGGCTTCTGGATTGCAAAATGGCGCATTCAATTTCTTCGCCTGCGATCTTTTCAAGGGCCAGGGCAACCCCTTGTACCAATTCAATCGGTATCCGGGGCGTTGGCAGCCCGCCAAGCACTTCCGGGCATATTTCCATTACGTCCTTGCCTTGCAAAAACCCCAGAACCTTGGGACTTAAATTGTTGCCCCCATTGTATTTGCAATTGCACCCCAACAGGCATGCGCTTACCAACACCTTCATTTTGTATCACCCTCCGATTATAAAAAAGTATACCATTTGGAATGCAGCGTATCAAGTCAAACAAAATAAATTGCACGCAATATAATTTTGCTATTGGCAAAAGCCAAATAGCCGTATATAATTTGCTTGAAATTAAATTTGAAGCAATTGAACGGAGGTTTGAACATGGAGCTATATGATATGACTGTAAAACAGATGGACGGCACAGACAAATCCTTAAACGATTATAAGGGCAAGGTGCTTTTGATCGTCAACACCGCTACGGGCTGCGGCTTTACCCCTCAATACGATGGGTTGCAGGATCTGTACGAGAAGTACGCTGGCCAGGGCTTTGAAATTTTGGATTTTCCCTGTAACCAATTTGGCCACCAGGCGCCGGGGGATGAGGAGGAGATCCACTCCTTTTGCACGGGGCGGTTTGGCATTACCTTCCCCCAATTCGCCAAGATCGACGTGAATGGCGCCAACGAATCCCCCCTGTACACCTGGCTGAAAAAGCAAAAGGGCGGCCTTGGGGGCAGCAATATTAAATGGAACTTTACCAAGTTTCTGGTAGACCAAAAAGGAAATGTTATCAAGCGCTTTGCCCCCACCCATAAGCCGGAAGCGCTGGACGCCCAGATCGCCGGTTTGCTGTAAGGAGGCGTAAGGATGCATTACTCATACAAAACAGAAGACACCTGCTCCAGCGTGATCGATTTTGATCTGGAGGGCGGTATCGTGAAAAATGTACAGTTTACAGGGGGCTGCAATGGGAACCTGCAAGCCATTCCACGGCTTGTGGAGGGGATGGCGGCAACGGATGTTATTAAAACCCTGGGCGGCATCCGCTGCGGCAGACGGCCCTCCTCCTGTACAGATCAATTGACCATTGCCCTGCAAAAAGCCCGGGATAATGCAATTTAATTGTGCGATAATCTATTGCGTGGTATAATCCATGGGAAAGGGTGATCGATCATGGGTTATGATATGCTCAAACTTGAAAACCAGCTGTGTTTTCCCTTATATGCCTGCGCCCGGGACGTGGTTAAAAAGTATACGCCGTTTTTAGAAAAGCTTGGGCTGACCTACACCCAATACATTGCCATGATGGTGTTATGGGAGCGCCAGAGCTTATCCGTAAAGGAATTGGGGGAAGCGCTGTATCTGGATTCCGGCACGCTCACCCCTTTGCTTAAACGCATGGAGAAGGAGGGCCTGGTTACAAGAACCAGAAGCCAGGCGGACGAACGCTGCGTGGTTGTGGCCATTACAGAAAAGGGCGAGGCGCTGAAGGAAGCGGCCAGCTACATTCCCGGGGAAATTGCCGGATGCATTCATTTATCTAAAGACGAAGCGGCCACACTATACGGGCTTTTGTACCGCATTCTTCTTAAGGAAGACCAGGCGAAATAAGAGAGCGCTGGGATGCTGGAGCCTTGGAGGAACAGACGCTGCTGCGCGAAGCGTAGTCGGGGAGTGAAACGAGCGATGCGATAGCAGCGCGACGATTGAACGATCGGAAGAAAAGGGAGGTATGCGGAAACCTCCCGGTCCCTCTTGGAAAGCTACTTGCGCTAAAGAGCATTAGGCTTCGCTCCTTCACCCTTTTTCATCCCTTCCTCCTTCATCTTGACATTTATTCACAAACTCGCTATCATTGGAAAGAATAAATGCTGGAGGGGTTTACAATGGGCGCATTGACGATGGATAAACTGGTGGCCCTGTGCAAAGGGCGTGGCTATATTTTCCCAGGCAGCGAAATCTACGGTGGTTTGGCTAACTCTTGGGATTACGGCCCCTTGGGCGTGGAATTTAAAAACAATGTAAAAAAAGCCTGGTGGCGCAAATTTGTACAGGAATCCAAGTACAATGTGGGTTTGGACAGCGCCATTTTAATGAATCGCGATGTCTGGGTGGCTTCCGGCCACGTGGGCAACTTTAACGATCCATTAATGGATTGCAAGGCCTGCAAGGCCCGCTTTAGGGCGGATAAGCTTGTTGAGGATTTCGCCGCCGCTAAGGGTGAAGACATTCAGGCCGATGGCTGGGGCAACGCCGATTTGGAAAAATATATTGAAGAAAACAACATTCCTTGCCCCACCTGCGGTAAGCACGATTTTACGGGCATCCGCAAGTTCAACATGATGTTTAAAACCTTCCAAGGCGTAACGGAGGATTCTGCCAACGAGATTTATCTGCGTCCGGAAACGGCCCAGGGTATTTTCGTCAATTTTAAAAACATTGCCCGTACCACACGTAAAAAGATGCCCATGGGCGTGGCCCAGATCGGTAAATCCTTCCGCAACGAAATTACCCCCGGCAACTTTATTTTCCGCATTCGCGAGTTTGAACAAATGGAGCTGGAATTCTTCTGCAAGCCTGGCACCGATATGGAATGGTTTGAGTACTGGCGCGCATTCTGCCGGGAGTGGCTTCTTAACCTGGGTGTAAAACAAGAATCCCTTCGTCTTCGGGATCATAAGCCGGAAGAATTGTCCCACTATTCCAAAGCCACCACCGACTTTGAGTTTCTCTTCCCCTTTGGCTGGGGGGAACTGTGGGGGATTGCCGACCGTACGGATTTCGACCTGAAAGCCCACCAGAGCCAATCCGGCGAAAACATGGAATACATTGATCCTGTTACCAACGAACGCTATATTCCCTATGTGGTGGAGCCCTCCCTGGGCGCCGACCGCGTGGCCTTGGCCTTCCTTTGCAACGCTTATGAGGAAGAAGAATTAGAAGGGGGGGATGTGCGTACCGTTATGCACCTGCATCCGGCTCTGGCCCCCTTTAAGGCCGCTGTGCTGCCCCTGCAAAAGAACAAGCTGGGGGAACTTGCCGCCAGCGTATATGAAGGGCTTTCCAAATCCTTCATGGTGGATTACGACGAAACCGGCTCCATTGGCAAGCGCTACCGCCGCCAAGACGAGATCGGCACGCCTTATTGCATTACCGTAGATTTCGATACCGAAGCGACCGGCAATGTGACCGTTCGCAACCGGGATACCATGACCCAGGACATCGTAGCCATTAAAGACTTAAAAGCCTACATTGAAAAATCTTTGGAATTTTAGGCTTGACAAATAAAATTGTCTGTTGTATCATAACGCCAATCGAACATCAAACCGTTGAGCGGGAGGAGTACACCTTCTAAAAATCCTTCAAGAGAGCGCTGGGTGGTGGGATCAGCGCAAGGATGGGGAAAGTGGAATGGGCCTGCGAGGGTTCTCTTGAAAGCCAGGAGCTGTGGGCCGTAGGGAGAAACGGGGACTGCACCCGTTACAAGGGCAGCGCATATGATGGTATGCGAATAAAGTGGATCGAAAGATCAATTTGAGTGGCACCACGGGATATCCGCCTCAAGCAATATAGCTTGAGGCGTTTTTCTATTTAAAAATCATTTTGAAAGGTGGACTTGGTTATGAAAAAGTATGTGGCATTGGCAATGGCAATCCTGTTGGTTCTCTCTATGGCAAGGGCGTTGGCGCAGGATAAGCTCACCGTAGGCATTTTGCAGTTCGCGGAACACCCCTCCCTGGACAACTGCCGCAATGGGAGCATTGAAGGGCTTAAGCAAATGGGTTATGTAGAGGGTGAAAACCTGGTTATCGAATACCAGAACGCCCAGGCGGACATGGGTATTAACGCCCAGATCGCTCAAGGCTTTGCCGACAAGAACGTGAACCTCATCATTGGCATTGCCACCCCCTCCGCCATGGCTGCCTTTAACGCAGCAGACGAAAAGATTCCCGTGATTTACTCCGCCGTTACCGATCCGGTGGCGGCTCAACTGGCTAAGGAAGACGGTCTGAGCGGCCAGAACATCACCGGCACCAGCGATAAACTGCCCGTTGAAAAGCAGCTTCAGCTCATCCGCAAGGTGCTGCCAGAGGCCAAGAAAATCGGTATTCTCTACACCACCAGCGAGGTCAATAGCTATTCTGCTATTCAAGAATACAAGGCGTTGGCAGCAAATTATGGTTTTGAAATCGTTGAAATGGGCATTGCAACCGGTACGGACATCCCCTTGGCTTTGGATGTGCTTCTTCCCAAGGTGGATTGCCTGAACAACCTTACTGATAACACTGTGGTCAGCTACCTGGCCCTTGTTCTGGATAAGGCCAACGAACAATCCAAGCCTGTATTCGGCAGCGAGGTGGAACAGGTGCGGGATGGCTGTATTGCTTCAGAAGGCCTGGATTACATCGCCCTGGGTCAGCAGACTGGCGTTCTGGCAGCACGGGTGTTGAACGGCGAAGACGCAGGGCAAATTCCCTTTGAACTGATTGTAGAATCTGCTTCCTATATTAACAGCAGTGTATTCGCCGCGTTGAATATCGATATACCCGCAGAATTGGCGGGTGCAGAGGATGTGGCGAAATAGGGAGTAGCGCAAAGGGGTAAAGTATGTTAAAATATCAACGATTAAAACAACAGGAGGCATTTTATGAAAAAATTGGCATTGCTTCTGGCGATCACGTTGGTATTGTGCACGCCGCTTACTTTGGCGGAAACCCTGGTATCGCCCATGCATCCAGGCCCCCAAAACCCTTTGACTGACAATTTGTACGATTTCCGGTTCGTAATGGAAAACGTTCTGTACGAACTGCCCACATCCTATGAAACCTTTACTGCCGCCGGGTGGGAAGTGAAGAACAAGCAGGATTTGGAAGATACGCTGACCCCTAACCAGTACACCTTCAGCGTCAGACTGGTGAATAACGCCAATTTTGAGACCAGAGAGATTTACGTCAGCTTTTTCAACAACGATAACTGCGTAAAAAAGGTGGGGGAATGCCCGGTGGCCGGTATCACCATCGAAACCGCCTCCGGGGATAAGCCCCAGATTGCCGTAGTGCTGCCTAAGGGAATTGAAAAGGGCATTTCCACCCAGGAGGATATCGTTGCTGCTTACGGCAACCCCACCAATCTTTATGAAGGTTCTTCTTACAATTGTTTGACCTATGAAACCGAAAGCTACCGCAACTTTAAGCTGTACGTAGAAAACGGCGTTCTGAACAAGGTGGAGGCCCGGAACTTTGTGGATGGGGAAACCCAATCCCCTGTATCGGAGGACGTGCCTCAGTACATTTTGGATTATGAAGCTCCCGCGGAATTGGGGGAAGATATCACCGGCTTTGTGGTTTCCTTTAATGGCGATCTGTACAAGCTGCCTGCGCCTATTAGCGCATTTGTGGCCAACGGCTATGCCTTCCAAAGCGCTAAGGTGGAAAGCGTTCCCGCTAAAGATAGTCCCTACGGTGGTGTGGTGCTGACCAAGGATAACCAGAATTACAAGTTCTACACCAGAAACTATGCTGATGTAGCTGTGCTGCCGGAAAACTGCGCGGTGTACGAGATTGAAGTAAGCAGCTATGATGAATATGAATTGATCTTGCCCGGTAACATCCAAAAAGGCATGGCCAAGGCTGACTTAGAAGCCTTGATAGGCTCCTTGGGCTTTGAACGCACGGAACAGGACAAATACTGGCGCTACTATTTTAAAGACGACAACCGCAACACCATCGAAATTATCGTATCAAAAGAAAATGAGCAGATCAGCGGCATTGAGGTCAGCGCAAGATAAGCTCACCCCATACAGGTTTTCTTAGCTCGGATAACGTGAGAGGGAAGGGGTTCTTTTTTTAAAAAAGAACCCCTTCCCTCTCACGTTCTATTGCCCAATATGCCAACAAAATACAAGGAAGAAACTACATGGTTATGTTATGATAAATGTATGGTATAATCGCTGTGCTGAACGAAAGCCAAAGATCCTGCGGGCGGGGAAATGAAACGTAGGAGGATGAGCTTTTGAAGACCAATTTAGGTTCAAGGCCATACCGCCACCGACTAAAGCGATTTGCTATGGGGCTCACAAGCGCGGTGATGACAGCCATGCTGGTTTTAGCCAGCAGCGGAGGGAATCAAGCACAGGCTCTGGCGGCACAAGAAACTACAAAGGATAGGATGGTACGACCGATGATTAGCGCATACGTATACGATCGGGCCGGAATGAAATTACAAGACAGGGATGGGGCTTATTTAAGCCAGATGAACTATTCTTTCGCACTGATTGAGGATGGCAAGGTAACCGGCAAGCATTGGAAGAGCATTAAGACCTTTGAAAGCTACATTAAGAAGCATTCCAATGTTTTGCCCGTTTTGGCCGTTGGCGGCTGGGGGGCAGATGGTTTTTCCCAAGCGGCGGCCACCGATGCAAGCCGGAAAAAGTTTGCCCAGAGCGCTATCGAGCTAATGGAAAAGCACGGTTTCCTGGGGCTGGATATGGACTGGGAATACCCTGGATCGTCTGTGGCGGGCATAACCAGCTCTGAAAAGGACAAGCATAATTTTACGTTATTGCTCCAAGAGTTAAGGTATACCTTCGACGCGGTGGAGAAGCAGGACGGCAAGCACAGATACCTGACCATCGCTGTGGGTGGCTCCAAAACCCATGCGGATGGCTTGGAATTGAACGCCATCGCCAAGATTGTGGATCAGGTAAACGTGATGACTTACGATCTGAGGGGCTTTGAAAAGACCACCGGCCACCATACCTGTTTGTACGCCCAGAAGGGCGATGTAGATAAGGTCAGCGCAGCGGAAGGGGTCAAGGCCTATATCAACGGCGGAATCCCGGCCAGCAAGCTCATGATGGGCGCGGCGTTTTACGGCAGGGCCTGGCGTAACGTTAAGGGCGAAGGCACAGGCCTAGATCAAAAGGCCGGCACCAGTGGCAACAAGAGCTATTCCTATGCCCAAATAGAAGAAATGATCGAGGGCGGGGAATACAAGGTCTATTGGGATGAAAACGCTCACGCCAACTATTTGTTTAATGGCAGCACCTTTATTAGCTACGAATCCACCGATTCCATCGGGCAAAAAGGTCAGTACGCGCTGAATAACGGGTTGCAAGGCGTGATGTTTTGGGAGTATAATCAAGATACCACGGGGCAGTTGCTCAAAGCCCTGTACGATTCCTTGCACTGATGTGTTGACAAAGGTCGCTTCGTGGGGTATAATTCATCGCATTAGCACTTTATCATGCTAAAGCAAACCCCAGGAGGTGTACAATGAATCGAATCGATTGCCAAATCCCGGAAGGGATGCAAGATACATTACCGGGTGAATGCTTGCGTAAGCGTCAGGTTGAAGGGACGCTGCGCAAGCTTTTTGCGCGTTACGGCTATCAAGAGATCGAAACGCCGCTGTTAGAATATTACCGCGTGATGGACGATGAAACCTTCGGGTTTCAAGAAACCCATGTATGGAAGACTTTTGACAGGCGGGGCCGTGTATTGGCTATCCGTCCGGATTCCACAATCCCCTCGGTGCGCATGGCGGCGTCCCGTTTAAGCGAGGAGCCGCTGCCGCTGAGGCTATGCTACATGCAATCGGCGGCCACATACCGCCTAGACACGGCCTCGGCTCTTTGCGAGGGCACTCAGGCCGGAGTGGAATTGATGGGGGAAGGAGGGCCTTACGCCGACGCGGAGGTGATTGCCTTGGCGGTGGAAAGCCTGAAAGCTGCCGGACTGAAGGCTTTTCAGTTGGATGTGGGCCAGGTGGCTTTCTTTAGTGGCTTTATGGAAGAGGCAGGGCTTTCCCAAAACCAAAGGTCCATGATTGCCCGTTTTGTGGACGATAAGAACATGCTGGGCATGGAGCTGTATTTGAAGGAGGAGGGCCTGCCGGACGATATCATGAGCAAGCTGGGTAAACTGACCCAGCTTTACGGTGATGAAAGTATTTTGGAAGAAGCGGAACAGCTGACTCAAAATGCCACCTGTATAAAGGCCATTGAAAATTTGAAGCAGGTGCGGGATATTTTGCATGCCTATGGGCTAATGGATTATATCAGCTTCGATTTAGGCATGGTGGGGGGCATTAATTATTATTCTGGGATGATTTTCCGGGGTATTACCACCCACCTGGGGCAGCCTTTGCTATCCGGCGGCCGGTACGACGGCCTGCCTGGCGCCTTTGGCCGGGAAATGCCGGCCACGGGATTCGCCCTGTCGGTGAAGCTATTGATGATTGCCCTGGAGCAGCAAGGTGAGGTGTTTTCAAAGCCTTGGATGGATATGGTTCTGGGCTTTGAACCAGGGGCCATTGAACAGGCCCTTGGGTACGCGGCACAGATGCGCCGGGATGGCAAAACCGTGGCCATTTTATACGATGGAAAGCGGGAGACTGTCAAGGCCCATTCAGGCTGCGGCCAAGCGGTTTATGTAACGAAGGAGGCCATCGAAATCATGGCGGGGGGGCGTGTGTAATGGAGAAAATCACCATTGCGCTGGCCAAAGGGCGGCTGGCAGAACAGGCCTTTACGCTATTGGAGGGCATGGGCGTGGATTGCTCGGAGCCGAAAAACCCGGGCAGAAGGCTGGTGCTTCAAGATGAAAAGAACGGTATATCCTTTATTCTGGTAAAGCCCAGCGACGTGCCCACCTATGTGGATCACGGCGTGGCGGATATTGGCTTTGTGGGGAAGGATACTCTGATGGAAGCCAATCGGCCCTTGTATGAGGTGCTGGATTTGGGGTTTGGCCGCTGCCGTCTGTGCATTGCCGGGTTCCCAGGGAAGCGGGAGGGCAGCGTCACCAGGGCTAATTACCGGGTGGCCACCAAGTACCCGCAAATCGCAAGGGATTACTATGCCGCCAAGGGCAAGACCATTGAAATTATCAAATTAAACGGCTCGGTGGAATTGGGGCCCTTGGTGGGATTAAGCGATGTGATACTGGATATCGTAGAATCCGGATCCACCCTTAAAGCCAATGGCCTGGATGTATTGGAAGAAATCTGTGAGGTTTCCGCAAGGCTTGTAGTCAATCGGGTAGCCCTTAAAACCAAAAGGGAACGGGTGCGCTGGCTGATCGACGGCATACAGAAGGAATTGGAGAAGAAAGGGGATCAAGGCTGATGATACCGATTTTAAAAGCAAGCGATGCAGCAAAGATTAAACAGCGGCTGTTGTCCCGCACCCAGTTAAGCGACGAGAGCATTGTAAAAGCCGTAAAAGAGATTGTGCAAAGCGTCCGGGATAGGGGCGACGAAGCCTTATTTGAATACACGAAAAAATTCGATAAAGCGGAATTAACAGGGGCCACCGTTCGAGTCACAAGGGAAGAAATAGAAGAAGCTTACAAGGGGGCCGATGAAAAGTGGCTTGCTTCCATGGCCGAAGCGGCCAAGCGGATTACCGCCTTTCACGAAAAGCAAAAACAGAAAACCTGGATGGATTTTGAAGAGAACCTGGCCCTGGGTCAAATGGTGCGGCCCCTTGAAAAAGCGGGTGTCTATGTGCCTGGCGGCACAGCAGCCTACCCTTCCAGTGTTTTAATGAACGTGCTGCCTGCCAAGGTGGCCGGTGTGGAAAAGATTGTTATGGTAACCCCGCCGGACAAAAACGGCAAGGTGTCTTACCCTTTAACGCTGGTGGCGGCGGATATCGCTGGGGTAGACGAAATCTACAAAATAGGCGGCGCCCAGGCTGTGGCTGCGCTGGCCTTTGGTACACACTCCATTCCCAAGGTGGATAAGATTTCAGGCCCTGGAAACATTTACGTAGCCAACGCAAAGCGGGAGGTGTTCGGCTTTGTGGGCATCGATATGGTGGCGGGCCCCAGCGAGGTGCTGGTGATTGCCGATGAAAGCGCCGATCCTGTTTATGTAGCGGCGGATTTGCTAAGCCAGGCGGAGCACGATATGTTTGCTGCGGTGGTTTTGGTAACCGATTGCGAACAGCTGGCTAAAGATGTGCAACAGGAAATTGAGATGCAAACGGCGAAATTAAGCCGTAGGGAGATCATTGAAAAATCCTTAAAAGCCTACGGTACCATCGTGTTGGTAGACGATCTGGACCAGGCGGCACAGGTTAGCAACCTGGTTGCGCCGGAGCACTTGGAATTGAGCATAAAGGAGCCCTACGCCCTTTTGGGTAAGATCAAAAACGCCGGAGCCATCTTTATGGGCCACTATTCACCGGAGCCTTTGGGAGATTATTTTGCCGGCCCCAACCATGTGCTGCCCACTAGCGGCACAGCAAGGTTCTTTTCTCCCCTATCGGTGGATGATTTTATTAAGAAGTCTTCTTTGATCTGCTATTCAAGAGAAGCCTTGGAGCCGGTGGCTAAGGATGTTATCCGCCTAGCCAAGAATGAAGGGCTGGACGCCCACGCCAATTCGGTGGCGGTGCGATTCGGGCTCGATATCGGAGGGATATAAGATGAGGCAGGGGTCAGTAAGCCGTCAAACGCGAGAAACGAATATCAGTGTTGAAATAAATCTTGATGGCAAGGGCGAAAGCAAAATCGATACAGGCGTGGGCTTTTTCGACCATATGCTTGCCTCTTTTATGCGGTTTGGCTTTTTCGATGGGGAAATCGTCTGCAAGGGGGATACCCATATCGACGCCCATCACACAGTGGAGGATGTGGGCATTGTGCTGGGGCAAGCCTTTTTAAGAGCCCTGGGGGATAAACAGGGAATTGCTCGTTTGGCAAGCGCTTACGTGCCCATGGATGAAGCATTGGCCTTTTGCGCGGTGGATATTTCGGGCCGGGTGCATCTGCATTTGGAGGCCAGCTTCCACGCACCCATGTGCGGCCAGATGGATACCCAGCTTTGCCGGGAGTTTATGCGTGCTTTTTCGCAGCAGGCGGGGCTGACACTGCATATTTCGGTGCCCTATGGAGACAATGACCACCATATCATGGAAGCCATTTTCAAGGCTCTTGGCAAGGCTCTGGGGGATGCTGTAAGGCTGGACTCCCGTGTGGTGGGGGTTCATTCCACTAAGGGTGTGTTGGAGGGGAGGCAATGATCGTTTTTCCAGCCATTGATGTGATGGATAAGCGGGCCGTGCGCCTTGAAAAGGGCCTGCGAGACAAGGTGACCGATTACGGCAGCCCCGAGGGATTGGCAAAAGGGTTTTCAAACGATGGTGCACAATGGCTCCATATGGTGGATTTGTCCGCTGCCTTTGATGGGGCAAGCCCTAATGGGGAAGTGATACAAAGGGCTGTGAATGCCTTTGGAGGCAAGGTACAGCTGGGAGGCGGCATCCGCACCCTTGATGATGTGGTTACGCGGATTGAAACCTATGGTGTCAGCCGGGTGATCATTGGTACCGCGGCAGTGGAAAAGCCGGAGCTGGTAAAGGAAGCCTGTAAGCGCTATCCGGGGATGGTTGCCTGTGGCATCGACGCAAAAAACGGTATCGCTGCTCTTCGGGGTTGGGTGAAGAAAAGCGGCATTACGGCAGTAGAGCTAGGCCTTCGCATGAGGGATTCCGGTGTGGATACGGTGATTTATACCGATATCGACAAGGATGGCATGATGCAGGGGCCGAACCTGGAACAGACCAGAGAAATGATCGAGAAAACGGGGCTGAACATTATTGGTTCCGGAGGAGTGAACAGCCTTGAAAGCTTGAAGGCTTTGAAAGAAATTGGCTGCTATGGAGCGATCACAGGGAAGGCTTTGTATGCCAATGCTTTTACTTTGAAAGACGCGCTAAAGGAGGTTTTTTAAATGGATTTGAGCATGATTAAGTTTGACGTAAATGGCTTGGTGCCTGCTATCGCCCAGGATGTGAACACCGGGGCAGTGCTGATGCTGGCTTATATGAACGAGGAATCGTTAAGGATCACCATGGAAACGGGGTTTGCCACGTATTTCAGCCGTTCCCGCCAGAGTCTTTGGAAAAAGGGCGAAACCTCGGGTAATTTTCAAAGGATTCGTTCCATACAATACGACTGCGATGGGGATACCCTTCTTATGATGGTGGAACAGCGGGGCTCTGCCTGCCATACGGGCGAATATACCTGCTTTAACAACGCACTTATTTCCCTGGTGGAGGAATCCAACCGACAGCCCAGCGCCAGGGTCTTGCAGGAAGTATATAACGTGATTATCGATAGGGACCGTAATCCCAAGGAAGGCAGCTATACCAATTATTTGCTGACCAAGGGCGTAGAGAAGATTTGCAAGAAGGTGGGGGAAGAGGCCAGCGAATCGATTATCGCGGCAGTAAAGGGCAGCAAGGATGAACTGCGCTATGAGGTGGCGGATTTGTTCTACCATGTGCTGGTGCTTTTGTACAACCAAGGGCTGACACCAACGGAAATCTTTGCGGAATTGGAAAAGCGCCGCTGAAGGCACCGCTGAAAAGGGCGCATCTGAAGGTGCAGCGTTCGCAGCCCTTCGGCGACGTACGCATCTGTACGCCTTTCTCAGGGCTGCTCCGTTGTACCTCCATCTGCAACCCTTTTGAGCGGTGCTAGAGACGCTGCATTAAGCTATTTGTTTTTTTCAATATTTTGTATTGACAAAGCGGGTTGTTCATTGTATTATATAACACGTCGCCGCGTTAAACCCTGCTTGTCGGTGGCGCTAATGGGAGCATAGCTCAGCTGGGAGAGCATCTGCCTTACAAGCAGAGGGTCACAGGTTCGAGCCCTGTTGTTCCCACCATTATGGCCCGGTAGTTCAGTTGGTTAGAATGCCAGCCTGTCACGCTGGAGGTCGAGGGTTCGAGCCCCTTCCGGGTCGCCAATATTTGCCTCGGTAGCTCAGATGGTAGAGCAGTAGACTGAAAATCTACGTGTCGGTGGTTCGATTCCGCCCCGAGGCACCATGTGTGCGGTAGTAGCTCAGTGGTAGAGTGCCACCTTGCCAAGGTGGATGTCGCGAGTTCGAATCTCGTCTACCGCTCCACACACGGTGCCATAGCCAAGCGGTAAGGCGAAGGTCTGCAAAACCTTTATTCTCCAGTTCAAATCTGGATGGCACCTCCAGAAAGAATAAACCCGCTTGGTGCGGGTTTTTCTTTTCCTTTTTCTCTCGCTGCTGTGATGGAATAGGCAGACATAACAGACTTAAAATCTGTCGGTGGAAACACCGTGCCGGTTCGACCCCGGCCAGCAGCACCAAACCAATATAATCCGAACCAATCCCGACAGATAATACCTGTTGGCGAAGGGTTCGGATTATTAGTTTATTTCGAGTATGGTTTCTTCCCTAATGGGGTAAAGCAAAGGGCGGAGTCAAAACCCAGAGGGCCGAGAAAAAAGAAAAGAACTGAATAGACAGAAAAAAGGGGCACTGGCATCATTGCGATACCAGTGCCCTGCTGTCAATTATTCTTTTTCTTCTCTTTTCTAACCGTATCCATTTCTTGCTGCTGCTTCCACTCGGCAAATTCTTTTTGCCCTTCCTCGCTCTCGAAAAGAGCAAGAACATCGGGCATAATACAACGAGCGATGGCTTCAATTTTGTATTGTGGAATGTTGGTGTTGTTAATAATCTTCTTGCGCCGTCCCATGATTTTCCTCCGTATGTAGTTTTCAAGGTACAAAGTCTTGAAATCTCACTTTCATAAATATTGGGGTAATAAAAAACCACGCCTCATTTCTGATAGCGTGGAGCTAATGTTGCTCATATTCGATAAACGCTTTCTTGATTGCGCTCATCCGTTTTAGTACACCGCTGTGATTCTTGTATCCCATCACGTTGGCGATTTGCTCATAGGTGAATCCTTGTATTCGATAATCTAGTATCTCCATATCCCGTGGCAAGAGCTGCAATCTGAAGCGTCGATAGAAGTCATCGGCTACAACCTGTTCAACGAAGTGCGATGAAGGATCAGCCAATGCATGGATTCCATTCCCGACATCTTCGATGCTGCCTTCCAATGATACCATCTGCACTTTTTTAGATCGGGTGTGATACCACTTGCGAAGGAAATCTTTGCGAACGTTGGTGTTCCAGTTTTCAAAATCTTCATCGCAAGGCATTTCCCGCACAACATCAAGCGTGGGTTGCCAGCCTTCTTCTTGAATGGCACGTTTTACGATTCGTCCCATTACTTCTTCAATGTAATCAGACGTGAAGAACGGAATGGTTTCAACGCTTGGAATATAGAAAAGCCGTTGCAAACCCCACCCGGTTTCTGCCTCCAACAATCTTGCCCAAATAGGTAACATATAGCACAGCTTCCATACCGGGCAATAGCCTGTGTAATGTTCTTTCCAACCACTAAAGCCGAAGTGCGGAAAAACCATTGCCGCACTTGCATCGGTAATCTCGCTAAAGAAGGCATCGCTGTTCACGACTGCCATCATTTCTTCGGAGTACACTACTTCTCTCACTTTTCGTGGTAAAGAATAAAGCGTTGGGCACTTTTTAATTAAATCTTGCGGCAGGAAATATACTAATGGTAAATAAAGCAGATTGCTGTCTGCGGATATTTGCAATAAGCTCATCATTTCACCTCCTTAATTTTGAACTATACTTATATACGGCATAAATGCAAAGCAATTGTTCCAGATAGGCTGATTATAACAAAATAAGCAATCAGAAACAAGCTGCTTTAATAGCACCCTTTGCATATTGTGCGAGTTGGAGAGTATTTGCAAGACACCTTCCAAGCATTTTCCTACATGACACCTCGTGTATATTTTCTTTATTCGGTGCGAATTATGTAAAATTATGCTATAATGGCAAAGATAATAATTTGGCAGTCAGCAATTAATATAAGCTATGCTGCTCGCAAGTTAATTGGAGAAACATTTCACACAACTACAGAGTGGTTATCAGCCAGAACATGCTTTGTTTCGAAAGGAGCCGAGACCAAATGCGCAAGGCATATGATACGATTTTACGATCCGAAGTGTCTGCTGAGTTGGTTGCAGAAGGCGGCGTATTTGATGAACCTTATCGTTTTGAGTGTGCTTGTTGCGGCGAAGAAGTTCGAATTGCCGCTGCTGAAAGTACTAAACAGACGGTTCACTTCAGACATCGTAGTGGCAATAATGATACTGAATGCGAAAACTATTTGGGGAAAAATATGCAAATAAGTATTGATTCCGCATCAAAGAAAAGCAATCGTGAAAGATTGGAATTTTACTTTGTTTACAGCAACAAGAATTTTTGCATGGGATTAAAGTTTACTGAGCAGGAACTTATGAATTATGAACAATGCTCAGCTTTATTTACATTGAGTGTAAGCGAGACGCAAGAGGCTTTTCGCACTTTGGAAATAAACCGCACTAATTTTTTTCCGGACGCTATGGAGTTAATTCCGTTGGGAACGTTTTCACACAGTTACTATTTAACTAATACATATGATAAAACTTGGCGAAAATACGATTTTATTAACATAGAGAATACCCCTGCATTTTTTAAAGTTTTAGGTGATGTTGCCAATTTCAAGGCACGCCTTGTGCAGGGTGATGTTATATATACAAACACAAAGTACTTTGTTACTTTTCAAAATCAATATTACGAAAATCATTTCAGGTCTTTTTCAGTTGAAGATAAGTTCACGTTTGAGACTATGGGAAAGCAATTTACAGGTATCATTATAAGTTTTCCCCAAAAAAGTGAACGAATTGATGCCTTGATTGCTCCATGGGGATATAGACTCGAAAGTTCTGATACTTTAACATTATTGTGGCCTCCGGCGTCATCCGATGGTGATACCTCTTATATTTCTGGAGACAACGCCTTTATATACTCCACGTTTCGATTGCAAGCTCATGGAAACATCAATGTTAATCCAAGTGATGTTGTCAATATTACCGCTAATCTGTCAAAAGTGCTAATTCGCTCTACGACAAAGGTTTTCAGGAGAAACGCAGAACTTACAATAAGTAATTGTGCATTGCCACTGTGCGCATTGGATAAGTTGGATGTATCAGAGGACTTGGCTGATTGTTTTGTTGCAAATGCTGAAAGCACTTGCTTTAGCTTTACTTCAGCAGGGGTATTGCCGCTAGATGCGGCAGCTTGGTTTTATCTTACACCAGAAGACGTGGTGCGAAAATACCAACATGGCTATTTGATTGGAGAGGTAAAATACCCTCCACAATCTGCGCCGAAGAAAAAAGAGTTGCTAAACGATTTGCTAAAGCATTATAAGCTGAATGAGCCATTTGTCAAAACGCGATTGAATATGATTTCAATTAGCGAAACAGTGTCAGAATATCTCCTTTCTTGCGAAGAATCAGCGCAAATCAACTCTGCTGCAAAACGCTTTATTGAGGAGGGACGTCTGTGAGCTATTTGCCTCTCTTGTCGGATGACGACATCCGTTTTGTTTGCTCAATAATTCCACATGAGGAAGTTATTCGCTATTTTTCACGACATCCTAAAGACCTTGCTCAGATAAGGCCTGGCTTTCGGGCAAAGACGTTTAGCAAAAGTGATGTTAGCAAACTACTATTCAATTTCCAATCAAAAAACTTTATACAGAACATTATCGAAAATTGGCTTGACTTTTGTCTGCGGGAAATAGAGAAATATTATAACAACTGCATAGCAGATGGTGATGACAAAGACGTGGCTCAATTAAAGACGCTATCCGGGTCTTTTTTCGCACCCAACATAGCTGTTTACTTTAAGCTTGTTGGAGAAGAACGTTCACAAAGGGAAATGGAGCTGCTTAGTGCATCTATTACGGCGATTCGAGAAAATAGCGAAAGCAACATAGTACAAAATCGAGAGCTAAAGTCAAAAGAAAAAGAGCTGCAACAAGAAAAGGACAAGGCTGATGCACTTCATGAAAAATTGGAGAAGGCTACTGCAAGTCAACAAAGGAGAATTGCTGAAATTGTAGATCTCAAGCGTGAGTTAGCTGAACTTCATGATCTGAGGGGTAAAGTAGATAAGCAAAACAAAGATATCAGTTCGGCTAAAATGCTCGTAGAAGAAAAAGAAGCATGCATAGTCAAAATGAAACAAGAATTGAGTATATCTGCAAGTGAAATTGCAAATCTCAAAAGTGAACTCGGCAAAAATGCGATATTGCAGGCTGAAGTAATCGCCCTACGAAAAAAAGAGAGCTATATTACTCAACTTGAAGCGGATGTTATATTTTATCAAAATCAGAGTATGGATTGCGAAAAGCAACTTGAAAGGCTTTCGGACGATTTGGTTGAGTCATCCAGTAAAATAACAAATCTCGAAGAAAAAGTTGCTGCAAACGCACAGCTTCAGGCTGAGATTTCTGAGCTGAGAAAATCTAAAGAGGGCATAACCGCCTTAAAAAGTGAACTGGAAAATTTAATTGAACGCAACAGAGTTTGCGAAGAACATGTGGAAAGACTAAAGATCGAGCTAGCGACTGCAATTTACAATGACGAGCAACGGCAAGAACAAGAAAAATCGTCTCGTGTCTTATCAAATGTAACATCCAGTGGAGCAATACATGTAGCACACAAACCACTAAAGCCGATCGAAATGGCGCTCTTTACTGAGTATATTGGCTATAATCTTGAAAGCATAGGCATTCCAAGTGATGCAGAGGTGTTTAATTTGCTGATTAATCATTTGAGCAGAATTTGCTTTGGAGGAGTGCCGATTATCGCCAATCGCCTTACAGGTGCTGCTATCGCGAAATGTATTGCTAATGTGATTACAGGTGCGCCCGAAGTGAAAACACTTCGGTATAAAAAAGAAATTTCCATTGAAGAAATCAGCGCTTTTTTTGAATCAAAAGAGCGGGTTGTTTGCCTTGACAATTTTGTTGGAAACTACAACGAAACAGAACTGCTACCCTTGTTTGAAGAGAATCGAAATAAAATTATTTTCCTGTTAACGGCTTATGATCGAACAGTAAATTATATATCAGAAGAATTTTTGCGTTACTGTCACTATTTAAACTTAAATCAACTCATTGCACGAATCCCTACGTTGGAGCTTTCTGAGGATTCCTCCACATTGGACGAGGGAGAATACTCTCCCGAAAGAACAGATGCAAACAATCGTTATGCAGACATAATGCGCAAAATTCTAAATGAAATCAATTACTGCAAAAGCATTATCGAAGAAAAATGCGCCGAGATTTCGAGTGAGCAAGAGTTGTGCGGATCATTAGCCTTTGATGTTTTACCATACTGTGTTGACGTGCTTCACATATCCCCATATAACAGTTCTGCACACCTTGGCAGATATGCAGGAGTTGCGGGTAGATGTCCGCATCGCAAGTTGCTTAAGGAGTGGTTTGCGCTATGAATGAACTTTTAAAAGCAATGTCAACCGATATGAGAATCAAACGTTATCAAAATGAAACGGAGGATTCGTTTGCCTATCGCTTATGCTATTCGGCTTTAGGACAATGGTGTTTACGGCTGGCGCAAAACACTTATGACGGTGCTATAGGCACTTCAAAGCATAGCCAAACCATTATACTTAACGAATTGATCGCAAGATTTATTGAGCTGTTTCCTTATCTTGAGGAAAAGCTTATCGATGGTAGCGGAAAGAATGATAGCATTTCTGTTCACATACGAAAAGTCTATGAAGAAACAGGTTATTTACTTACTTCTGATACCAACCGAAACAGGATAGCTAACTACGGCAGAAGCATTGCTGTTGGACATGCAAATCTGTTTTTCGGACTCCCTTCATCGAGCTATACCGTAAATGGGTTGGGTGTATTAACTCCTTCTCCTGCACACAACGTTACATCGAGGGAGTTTCTTATAAGGGACAATCTATCTTGGAAAAAATATTTTCAGGCACAGTTTGACAATGTTGAGTTTGGCGATAGAGATATCGATATTACGCAACTCGAATTTTTCGATCCACAGTCGCACAAATCTCCTTCGTCATCGTGGAGAAAGTCGATTACAACAAGCTGCACTATCGCACGAGGTGGCGAATTCGGCCCTTTCTATAAGGTGAAGCAGATGACCAATGGATCCTTTTTATTTGCTGACGAACCGATAATTACACAATCGGATGCTTTTACTTCGTATGAGTACAGACGCTTGTACTTTGCACTTAAGGCACAATACGGGGCTCCGCTTATTGCTTATATCAGTAGACACGATTCGGATTATGCGACGGTTAGATTAAGCGGGCTCTTGCCCAATCGTGAATATTATTACATATTATTGCTGGCATGGCCTCAAAACACTTTTTATAACAAAGCAGGCTTTATTATTAGAACGGACTTATTGCCAGAACTATCAACGGTACTAATTAATCTAGGAATAAAGATAGAAAGCGAGGGCGCATATGCATAATTCAAGCAGTGTTCAAGTGTACTATCAAACTATTCGTGATAGGTTGAAAAACTACATTAAATCGGACTATTTGGCTAATAGCGAAACGTTGCTTATGTATGTTGATGATCTATTAGGAGAAAACTGCTCTCCATATGCCAACATTGCGCGTGAACCATATATCGAAACATCCGCTTCCTATAAAAAAATTCAAAACGGGATTGCAAACTCTCAGCTGATTGAAGATTCTATTAAAGAATCTCTGCTTAAGCTTGTTGAGGAGAAGCTTGGCGTTTTTGCTGATCCGTTTGAGCATCAGGTGCAAGCACTTGAATATTTTTTGGCAGGACGAGATATGTTTGTATCAACTGGAACAGGTTCTGGCAAAACCGAATGCTTCTTGTGGCCTATTATAGCAAAATGCTTCGCTGAAGCAAAAACACACCCTAATAGTTTTAATAAAGAAGGCGTGCGGACTCTTATTATCTATCCTATGAACGCACTTGTATCTGATCAATTGGCTAGATTCAGAAAAATTATCGGTAGTGAAGAATTTAAAGATATCTTTACAGAAGATACATTGGCAACTCGCATTCCGCATTTCGGCATGTATACAGGCAGAACTCCTTACGCCGGAAAGCCAAAGACTGCCAGCAACAAAGAGCTGGCAGCTACATTTCGAGAAAGTTACCTGGTGGATGAGGAAGCGGATAATCAAACTCAAGAGCGACAACGTAATAATATTAACGGATTGAAAAGTATCAATAAGTACCCAGCTAGATTTGGAGAAAACGGTCTTGAAAAATTTATTGATGATTTGGAACGGAACATACATAAACCAGCTTCTTTTGACGCTGAATTTATTACCAGATTCGAGATGCAAAGGTGTCCGCCGGATATACTGATAACGAACTATTCCATGCTGGAATATATGCTCATGCGTCAACGCGAGACGGGTATTTGGGATAAGACAAAAGAGTGGCTTAACGAATCACAAGACAATCGTTTGCTTATTGTTTTGGATGAGGCACATATGTATCGGGGCGCTGCTGGTGGCGAAATAGCGTTGCTGTTAGAACGTTTATTCTATCGCCTTGGAATTTCACGAGACAAAGTCCAGTTCATCCTTACTACTGCCAGTATGCCGCAAGATGATCAGAAAGCAATAGATGCATTTTACACTGGGCTTACGCAGAAAGAGCCTTCTCACTATGAATTCATTGATGGATCGAAAGAGGAAATTGCAAGTGAGGCTGAAATCAAAACCAATGTGGCTGCGCTGGCATCAGTTGGATCGGAACAGGTATATGGCGAGAGTATTGCCGAAAAAATAAGAGTTTTTTCGCACGCTGTTTTTGGACATATTCTTCCCGAAACCATCAGTTCAAAGCAGGCACAAGCTTGGTTATATGATAACCTCGCAAGATATGATGCATTTCTCCAATTGAATAAGGTGTGCCGTGACGGGGCTACGTCATACAGTGAAATAAAGAACAGGCTTTTTGGGGAGGCAACCGACTCTGAAGCCGCACTGGATGCTTTGTTAGCTATCGTAGCTCTTGCTGAGAAGAATGGTAACATCCTATTTCCTGTGCGTCTGCATATGTTTTTGAGAGGACTTCAGGGCCTATTTGCATGTTCAAACCCCAAATGCGTTCACGCAAAGTACTCGAGTGAAGAACAGCTGCCGCTAGGAAAGGTAACCTCAGTGCCACGAGATAAGTGTGAATGTGGTGCACGAGTTTATGAGCTTGTTAATCATATAAAATGCGGCGGACTTTATTTGCGCGTTTTTGTTCAAAAGAACGAAGGCAGTCCTTACTGGTATGTCTTTCCGCAAAAAGGAATAAGCGGAGATGTGAACTCACTTAATGAAATGCTTCTATACGTGGTTCCAAAGAACTATCAAAAAGGACGAAATGATAATATTGGCTCGCTTGATCCCTTAACAGGAAAATTGTACATTTCGCCCCAATCTGATGATAAATTACTAACAGTAATTTATAGCAATAACTTTGATACCAAGTTGCAGTCCTTTAATTTCAATGTATGCCCGAAGTGCAAAAAGAAAATGAGCTTAAAAAAGCCTGCCGACTTGGCAACGAAAGGCAATATTCCTTTCTACAATCTGACAAAAGCGCAGTTTGAGTTGCAACCTCCCAAATCAAATCTAATTAATCAAGGAAAAAAGGTATTACTCTTCTCGGACTCGCGCCAAAACGCAGCGAAGCTTGCACTGGACTTGTCGAAATCATCAGATGCAGATGCTTTCCGCCAAGCAATCATACTAGCTTCTTTGCTCTTGCAAAATGATGAAAAGGAGCATACTTTAGCAGATATATATCCTGCTTTCTTAGAAGTGTGTATAGAAAACAAACTGAATTTTTTCAGTGGGATAAGTAACGAAAAATTCGTTCAAGACAAGAACCTCTTTGAGGGGCATAAGCGTCGCATGATGCGCCGTGGAAACGAGAATGATTCTTCGGAACTGGCAGCAAAATATCAATCGTTGCCCGATGAATATCACGAACAACTATTGACCTTTTTTACAGAAAGCCCGCGATCTTTCAAAGACATTGGAATTGGTTTCTTGGCGCCGACGGTCAATGCGCTGGAAGATTGTAGTTTTGACTTGGAAGAAGACGGAATAGTCATAGACAAAGATATTCTTTATCAGCTTCTTGTTCTTCTTTTTTGGGATGTAATGGATGACAGTGCGGCCTTGGGTGAGAATATCCCGGATGACATTCGAAAGGGATTACCCGGACGCAGTAAAGAACGTGAATTTGGGCTAAGCAGCACTTTCACAACAGCATTAGATAGCAAATTTCTTCAGCGGGGCAAGGAGATTCTTAATCTTAATAGCGATGCAATGTTGGAGAAAGTAATCAATAAGATACGTGATTTGTTTTTCTCGACATCACGAATAAGTCGTTATTACATTAAACTTGGGGCTGTAAAAATCGAGTTTGCAAACAAAGATTTTACGTGGTATCGTTGCTTAAAGTGTGGGAAACTATCGCCATTCAAAATTGGCAACCATTGTGGGGCCTGTTTCGAATCAACGGATGTGAAGCCGATTGGAGAGGATGACCTCTCACGTTTTGATTTCTGGCGAAAACCAGTTTTGGATGCATTGAATAAAAGTGTAAGCATCCATACAATTGATACTGAAGAACATACTGCGCAACTGTCGCACAAGGAAGTGCATAACGATGCTTGGAGTCGCACGGAAAAATATGAAATGCGGTTTCAAGATATTAGTGCTGGTGAAAATGGAGAGGAATCGATAGATGTGTTGAGTTGCACCACCACAATGGAGGTTGGTATCGACATCGGTTCTTTGACAGCTGTCGGGCTTCGTAACATTCCGCCAATGCGAGAAAACTATCAACAGCGTGCAGGACGCGCAGGACGTAAGAATGCCGGAATTTCTACTATAGTAACTTATGCTTCCGGGGGTGTTCATGACAGCTATTATTTTTTGCACCCTGATGAAATGATATCTGGATCGCCTCGAAAACCGTGGATAGATCGAGACAATCTCAAGATAAAGCAACGCCATATTAATATGTTGTCGTTGAACAAATTTTTATCTACGCCGAATATGAGTTGCCAGTTTGATGGCATCCTTGACATAGGCATTATTACATTCTGTGAAAAATATGGGCAGAACTTTATCGAATGTACCGAAGCTTTTGCAACAGAATCGGGATTTTCATCCGAAACAACAATTCGTCAATTTGCTATGATATCTCGCGACGTTTTAGATGAAAGTAAGAGGAATGAATACATTAACAATGAAAAAGAAACATCTGCATTTGATGTGTTCTATCGTGAAGGCTTTATTCCGTCATATTCATTCCCTAAAAATGTAGTACGCTTTTTTGTGGAAAAAGAGTCTTCTCGTGGTAAAAATGCTCCGCGGGATATTCAGTATGCTCCTGACAGAGATATATCTGTTGCCCTTAGCGAGTATGCTCCGGGACGATTTGTGTGCATTGATAAGAAGACATACAAAAGCGGCGGCTTATATGCTAATCCACGGCCGAAAGGTTTTGAAAAAAATCAAGCTGAATACTATTTTTCAAACAAAGAGTATTGTAAAGATATTTTCGTTTGCACAGAATGCAATTGGTTTGGCTTGAAGGTAGAAGAAACGTCAAATATGGCTTGCCCGTACTGTGGTGCTGCTGTTGCAAAAAGCACCATGCTTCGCCCTTGGGGTTTTTCGGCAGTTAAAGGTGATGAGCAAAAGTACGAAGATGAAGATGAACAGTATACGTACGCAGAAGCCCCATTTTATTCATATGTACCGGATGATTATCCAAGAGATATTTTTGAAGGAAGCAATATTCATTATGCAAATCTCCCTGATAAAGACGTATTAACCGTTAACATGGGGAAAAGCAAAAATGGTTTTAATGTGTGCAGAAAATGTGGTGGCGCAGAAGTTAGAAATCCTAATTCAAATGGAGATTACTCATTTTCCCAGCCTTACCATGATCCCCATCTTTGTCGGCATGAAGGTACTGTGTCGTCAGGAATTTACCTTGGATATCAGTTTTTAACCGATATGTTCATGTTGGATATTTCTTACGATTCAAACAAGCTGGTCGGTAATGCCAGTGTAGAAGAGAAAAGTATATTACGGTCGGCAGCGACTACCTTGCATGAAGCATTAAAAAAAGCTGTTTCATTAGTTTTGGATATAGATTACAATGAAATTGCAGGCGGTTGGCGACCTAGAATAAAGAGCGATGGTTCATCACACATTGAAATGTTCTTTTATGACAACCTTATTAGCGGTGCTGGCTACTCGTCGCTAATTGGTTCTATTCTTGAAAAGGTGCTTGATAGCGCAAAAACGATTTTATCTGAATGTGAATGTTCACGTTCATGCAAAAACTGCATCGATAATTATTGGAATCAGCGAAACCATCAATTGTTTGATAGAAAGTTGGGGCTCCAGTTGCTTGAATATGCACGTTACAAACAGTTGCCCAACCGCTATTCCGTTGAGGAGCAGAAGGTATATCTTGCACCATTGTGGAAATTAATATCAGAGGACGGCAGTACGGTAAAGTCTGATCATCAAATTGATTTTGAAGTTATTCCTGCGCTTTTGAAAAAGCCTGAAAGCACAAAGATCAAAATCTATTTGAATCCCTACGATTTGTCGGACTGGCTTCCGAATGCGTTTATGACGTATAGAAGTCTTGTTTCTGGAGGAACGTCAAATGGCTAAATCACTTTCACCGCTTCGATATCCAGGCGGCAAGTCAAAGATATACGAAAAGGTGAAAAACTTAATAGAGATTAATGCTTTTGGAAACAGGACCTATGTTGAACCTTTTGCGGGAGGGTTTGGTATTGGTATTGGACTACTTTGCGATAATACTGTGCAAACGGCAGTTCTCAACGATTTTGATACACATATTTATAATTTTTGGTATGCTATATTGCACCACACCGAAGAGTTGAACAGGTTGATAACTGAAACGCCAATTACACTGGACGAACGTGAGAATCAAAAGCATGTTTATGAAGCCGAGGTTGATGATGCCCTTGCTGATGGGTTTGCCACATTGTTTCTTAATCGTGTTAATTTCTCAGGTGTATTTAATGGCGGTCCTATTGGTGGCTATTCGCAGACTGGAACATATAGACTTGATTGCCGCTTTAACAAAAATGATATTATTAAGCGGATTGAACAGGTTGCCCTACTTGCTAATCGCATTGATTTATACAATTTAGAGGCGAGCGAACTGATTACTGTCCAATTGCAAAATACGATTAGAACGTCTTTTTTCAATATCGATCCGCCATATGTCGAAAAGGGACAGCGATTGTATAAAAATTATTTCCTTGAAGAAGACCATCGAGCACTTGAACGGATAATTGCTCAGTACTTGATAGATACACGATGGATTGTAACGTATGATGATTGCGAGCTGGTAAGAGATATCTATAGCGCTTATACGACTGTTGGGTATGATATTCAACACAATGTTGGTGCTAGTAAAAATGGCAAAGAGATCGTGATAACAAACATTCCTGTTGATACGTTTAGCTGGTAACATAAATGATCGAGGCTACTATCATTGGGTGATGAATAGTTTCACATTGCGAAAACAACATACAATACTGGCAAGCAGGGCAAGTGGCATGCCACATTGCAAAACTGCTTGTTGGTGACAGCGTCCCCAAACCCCTTTGAACATAGAATTGATTTCTATGGCTACGCACTTTTTTCAAAAGTACTACATCTTCGGGTTGAATTTTTCGCTCAAGTTTTGCTTTTTGCTCTCGGCAAATGAATAGCACTTTTGAAAAAAGTGCGTAGCCGCAAAATGAAATTTTGCGTTTGATTAGGGGTTTGGGGCTTTGCCTCAACAAGCAAAATGCAAAAGTGTCATAACACTTGCCCTGCTTGCCAGTATTGAACCAACTATGAAAAAAGCCCACACGATTTTGCATTCGTGCGGGCTTTCCATTATGCGTAGACGATTTCTTTTAGAATAATTTCTTCGGCGCAAGACTTGATGTTGTTCATTGCACCGACCCATGCCATTTGATCTTTTGCCTTTAACTCTTCGGTGATGCCTTGAATTTTTTGCATCTGTTGAATCGTGTTTGAAAGTTGTTCGTTGGCTTGCCGATCGGTTTCAACAAGATGCTCATGCAACTTGAAGGATAAAAACAAAGTGGCGTAGATGACTGGGCGATGATCTTCGAGATACTTTTTGCGAAGCCTTCCGTATTTACCGATAGGGGTTGTATTTTGCTCAGGAAAGATAAAATCAGGGACGAGATAGTCACCGTTTTGAATGTAGCTGATTTTATTCATAATCGTTTACCACCTCTCCGCAATTGTTAAACGTTTCTGACATGAGCATGACACCGAAACGGAGCCCGTAGGTAAATTTTTGATATTGTGTTATGCCGTCAATTTCAGCTTGGGCGTCGTTGAATTTCTGAAATATTACTTTCTCATTTTCGTTCAGCGTTAAAAGTAATTCTTTGCGGTTATTCTCCCGTAGCTGTACAAGTTGAACGTAGGGTGAATTTTGATCGTAGACTTTACCGTCTGCACGAATATTGCCGTAATAGAGCTCCTCTAAAATCTTCATAAAAGTTTCCTTTCTTCTTGTGAGTGCGACAATGCTTGAAAGGAACTTAGGCGCATGATATAATATTTACGCCGTAATTGCCTTGGCAGTTGTCGGTGTCGGGAAGTAGCGTGATTCTTTGCGGGAGAGCGCTGCTTCCTTTTACTTTTTCAGATCGCCGTAAATACGATCAATCCCTTGGCGAATAATCTCTGATTTTGTGACCTTGAACGTTTCGCTACATTCCTTGAGCTTCTCGTCTGTTTGAACATCAATCCTAATTCTCAGAGAAATATCCTTGGGACTTTCGGTTGGGCGACCCATCTTTTTGGCAGGCAAGTCATCACCTCACTTTTGTATCGCCAAATCTATTGTACATTATGGATACACAAAAGTCAACCACCAAAACCTTAAATGGGGTTGAAAATAGTCAAATTATGGGTTAAAATAAATTCAACAAACTAGGAGGTGCTCACTAATGAAAGAAGTGGGGATACGTTTGAAAACTTTGCGTGAAAGCGCAATGCTTTCGCAAGCGAAGATGGCAGAGATTTTTGAATCTACCCAATCCAGTATCAACCGTTATGAAAATGGACAATCGACCCCGACTGTTGCGCTATTTCGTGCATATGCAAATTACTTCGATGTGTCTATGGATTATATATTTGCTCGAACCGATAAGCCCCAAGGCGAGTTGTACGAATACAAGCCGAATATCGCTACTGATAATCCTCAGATGCGCCAGTTTATTGATATGTGTTTTGATCCCAACTCACCCGTGAGCGGGAAGTTGAAAGATACATTGTTGCAGATGATGAAAGGCGATGAGAAAAAATGAAAGCAGTCATCTATGCACGCTATTCCTCCGATAGCCAGCGTGAAGAATCCATCGAAGGACAGCTCCGTGAATGTGCCGCCTTTGCTGAAAAGAACGGCATTACTATCTTGCGAAATTATATTGACCGTGCTTTCTCTGCCAAGACGGACAACCGCCCGGAGTTCCAAAACATGATTAAGGATAGCGGCAAAAAGTTATTTGATATGGTCATTGTTTGGAAGTTGGATCGCTTTGCACGCAATCGCTATGACAGTGCAAGATACAAATCCATCTTAAAGAAAAATGGTGTGAAGGTTGTGTCTGCCACCGAAGTCATTTCTGACGGTGCAGAAGGCATTATTCTGGAATCGGTTCTTGAAGGCTATGCGGAATACTATTCTGCTGATCTATCCGAGAAGGTCATTCGCGGCATGACCGAGAACGCCTTGAAGGGCAAGTTCAATGGTGGTTCACTTCCGATAGGATATGTGATTGACGAGGAACGACATTTTCAAATCGATCCATTGACCGCACCTTTTATCTTAGAAGCGTATAAGCGATATGACGAAGGGGGAACCATGACCAACATCCGAGATTGGCTAAATGCAAAAGGCGTTACCAACAAGTTCGGTGGGGGCTTAACCTATAATAGCGTTCAATTGTTGTTGCACAATCGCCGTTACATTGGTGAGTTCAAATATAGAGATATTCTCTTGCCCAGTGCCATCCCTGCCATCGTGCCAAAAGAATTGTTTGACCGTGTACAAGCGAAGATGGAGAAAAACAAAAAAGCCCCAGCCCGTCATAAGGCTGAGGACGATTATCTGCTAACAACGAAACTTTTCTGCGGTCATTGTGGGGCATATCTATGTGGAGAAAGCGGGACGGGGCGCTCTCATGTATATCATTATTATAAGTGCGTCAATGTTAAAAAGAGCAAAACCTGCAAAAAGAAACCAGTTCAAAAAGACTGGATAGAAAACTTGGTTATTGACGAAACGGTGAATATGATCACAGATGACAAGACGGTTGAAGCCATCGTTTCAATGGTGATGGATTTGCAAGAGCGTGAAAATACAAGTTTGCCGCTATTTGAACAGCAATTGCAGGACACCAACTTCGGCATTCAAAACATCCTCAACGCCATTCAGCAGGGTATCTTGACCAAATCCACCAAGAGCCGCCTTGATGAGCTGGAAGCGGTCAAAGAAGATTTGGAAATCAAGATTGCCAACGAAAGCCTTGCCAAGCCCAAGCTAAATGCAGATTTCGTGAAGTTTTGGCTACGCCGATTCCGCAAACTGGATACACGAAAGAAAGAGCATAGAATGATGTTGATTGATTCGTTTGTTAATGCGATCTTTCTCTATGACGATAAAGTGGTTATTACATTCAATTATAAGGATGGCACGAAAACAATCACCCTTGGTGATGTAAAAGGTTCGGATTTGGAATGCTCTGGGGCACCATCAAGAGTTATCAAACTCAATACAAAGAGGTCTTCGTGATAACGGGGGCTTTTTTGTTATGTGTATGAAGGTTACATGGTGCTGTTATATGCAAATAAGTGATGATTTTATTGCCTCTTGTATCAATATAAATTTTGTTTGGATCATATTTACAAAACCATTTTTCTCCTGTACAATGCAAGCATTATCTCAATTACATCAAGGTGGACAAACTAATGCTAAAGAAATGGATGAGCACCATGACGGAAAAGATCAAAGTAATTGCCAGATTCACCGATGAACACAGAAAAAAGATTATTGCCCTCTTTGTTATTGTATCGGTCCTTTTGCTGGGTTTTATGACGCTGATGAGCATAAAAAGTTATTCCGATTCCCATGACTACCTGATCACAGGCATTGAGGAGCGCATGATTGCGCTGGCCTCTGCCGCCCGGGAAGCCATTGATCCGGCGCACTTTCTTTCTGTAGAAAACGCCGAACAAGCTCTTGCCAGCCCAGAGTATGCTCAGGATATCGGACGGTTGCGGCTGCTGGCAAATCGCCTGGAGGTGAGGTATATTTACGCCTTGAAAAAGGTTGGGGATCAGTACCTTTTTGTATACGATTCCGATCTGGCGGACCAGCAGGTTTTCACTGCTTATGATGATGTGAACCCGGTGCATATGGAGGCCTTTCGCGGCGTGGCCTCGGCCTGCGCCTACGACATGAGCGATGCGTATGGCAGCTTTTCCACCGGCTGTGTCCCAATATATGATGCACAGGGCAGTGTCATTGGCGTGGTGGCAGCGGATATTGAGGATAACCTGGTAAAGCAGCACCGCGATAGTCAGTTTGCCAATATGCTGCTGCTGGTGCTTACCATCTTGATAATGCTGACTGTGCTTGCAATCTTCTTAATCAGCTTTCTTAGCAAGCTTAAGACCATGAGCGATGCGCTTTACCGCCAGTCCCATTATGACAAGCTAACTGGGCTGCCAAACCGTCAATTTCTGCTGGAAAGGCTGGACTACATGGTTAAGCAGAACGAGCAATACGCCTTGTTCTTTCTGGATTTGGATAATTTTAAGCGCGTTAACGATACTGCCGGGCATGACGCCGGAGATGCATTGCTAGTGGGCGTTGGCGAGTATTTAAGCAGCATACACCATGGTGGGCAGCAAACGCAGGTGTTCCGCCCTGCGGCGGGCAAGCTTAACGTAGCTGCACGCATTGGGGGCGATGAGTTTATATTGGTGGCCCCTGGCATGTCGCCAGAAAAGGCGCAGGAATATGCGGAGGAGATTATCAGCGGTTTGCGCTGCAAGGTAGATAATCCCAATATCTCATTGTTTGATATTGGTTTTTCTATCGGTATTGCCTTTAGCCCTGCGGATACGAAGGATGCCAATGTGCTTATCAAGTATGCCGATATTGCCATGTATCACGCCAAACGCAGCGGCAAAAATACCTACCTTTCTTATCGCACAGATATGAGCGGCAAAAACGAGAAGTAGGCTGTTTTAGGATGTGATCGAGAGGTTCCGATAACTATTCGAGAATGCTAAGACGGTGCACCAGAGTGCTTGGCGTGGTTTTTTGCTACCATATGCCCGATGCTCCTTCGCGCACTTTCGGCCATGCGTTATCAAGCGCTTACCAATGCCCAAAGCAAACGAGGAATTGCATTGCCTTTGGGGTTTTTGACATAGCCGTATCTAGGGTAGACACAATAGAAAGGTCTTCTTCAATAAAGAGGCTTTTTGTGTTTTAAATGAAAGTTGAACAAAAAAGTGATATAAGTGGAAAAGGCTAGGAGCCGTCGTTCTAAGTTGCGGAGCATCAAATGATTCTGCAGTGATTCATGCGCTGCTACCTGTTGCGAGGATAGGGCTGGGGTTGATCGGTTATGTCTAGGATATAATCTGTGGACGTGTTGAAAAACTCTGCCAGCTTTATCAGGCTGTTAATGGGCAGTTGCCTTTGGCCTGTTTCATATTGTGAATAAGTGTTTTAAACGCAAGGGGGAAGTATTATGAGGTTTGGCGGGATATGCATCACGACCAATAACGCGCCTGGATTAGCGCAATTTTACAAAACTGTTTTTCAAGAGGAGCCATATGTGGAAGGCAGTCATTACGGGTTTAGCCAGATCGCTGTATACGACCCGGGGAATGTAAAGATGGGGAAAGAGAAAAACATATGGCTGCAATGCTTTGAGCCGGACATTGATGGGTTATATGAGCGGCTGCTGCGGGAAATCCCTGGTATCGAGATTATTTCACCCCCCGAAAGAAAGCCCTGGGGCGCGTATTCTTTTTGGTTTAAGGACCCGGACGGGAATAAGATTGCTGTTGCTCAGGAAAACCTGAAGAAATAGCAATGTGCTTAAACGATGGAAGAATAAAAAGCTGTCTTGAAACTGCTGCCTGTATTTTTCGGGCAATGGGGCGTTGACAGCTTTTTTTCAATGAAGTACAGTATATTTATAGATAAAAGGAGGGCGAGACGTATGATTAAGAAATTCCTTTGCCTGTTATTATCGCTGCTGTTGATGACGGCGGCAGCCATGGGGGAGAGCGTCACACTCTTGAATGAAGAAGAGGCTTTAACCATAGTGAGCATGGTATCGAGCCGGGATCAGATTTACGTCCTTTCGGGGGAAACGGTGCTGGCTCTTGCCCCCCAGACGGGAGAAGCAACCCAGTGGAGCGTTCTTGAGGGAGCGGGCTGGCAGCTGATGGGCGGGGATGAGCTGTGGGCGCTGAACCTGAACACGGGCGAGGCCGGATTGGTGACGGAAAAAGGTTTTGAAAAGCAAGTGGAACTGGATTGGTCTGTTATCGAGGGAGTCGGAACGCAGCAAGGGGATGCCCTGTGGAACCCTCTTCGCCAGAATGGAAAGATTTATCTTCTTCGCCGTTCGGGCAGTGCTGTTGCACTAGGGGGCGAAGAACTTTTGGCCTTTGATGAAAGGACGGGCAAGGCAAGTGTCAGCGCTTTGCCCTATGCGCTGGAATTGGCTAGTAACGGCCAGGATTTGGCGCTCTTGTGGCAAGACATAAGCCGTGTTGCAAAGGGAGAAACGGGTTTGGTGCTGCAAGCGGTGGATAGGGAGGGCAGGCTTTTGCAGGTGCTGGCCAGCAACCTAAGCTATCAGACAGGCGGCATTGCCTATGATGCGCGTAATGAACAGCTTTTCCTTTCTGGGGAAGGCGAATTGAAACGGGTGCTTACCGATGGCAGCCTGGAAACGGCAGGCTACCTGGAGGTGACATCGGCCTTGACCATGCCTGCCGCTATTGCGGGGGATTGGTACGCGGTGCTTACCCAGACTGGAGTGAAAGCGTGCTCCTTAGCTGCGGAGCTGGAGCAGGTGGAAAAATTGACCATTTTCGGCGGCTCCATGGATGAAAAGGCGCAAGCCTTTATGGCGGAGCATCCGGGGCTGAAACTGTCCTTTGTGCCAAGTGTGCTGACCACCGGGGAGACCATCCGCAATGATGTGATTGCCGGTTCCACCCAGACGGACATTTATGTCATCAATAGCCTCCTGGGGCTTTGGACGCTTATCGATAAAGGGTATATAGCACCCCTTGAAGATGAGGAGCTGGTGCGGGATGTGGAAACCATGTATCCGCAAATCGCCCAGGCGCTGGTGAAGGATGGGAAGGTGTACGCCTACCCGCAATTATTTCAGCTGGGGGCTTGGTCGCTGAACCAAGCCGCATGGGATGTGGTAGGCTGGGAGGAACCTGTGCCTGAAACCTTCCTGGAACTGATGGCTTTATTGGAACTTTGGAATGAAGACTATCAAGAAGAGTTCAGCGAATATAACTTTATGCAGCTTTATATGGGCAAGGCGCAGCTTGTATCCAGTGTGCTGGAGCAATACTCGCTGATGTATGCTACAGCCGATGCACCGCTCAAATTCGATGATGAACGGTTCATTGCTGCCCTGGAAAGCATCCGTCGAATAGAAGTAGATGGCATTTCGTTAAATGACGCCAGCCAGCTGACCCAGGAAGTAATGACAAAAATCACTGAGGTCATGATGCGGGAAACGCTTATTGAACAGATGATGACCACTTCCGTTCTAGCGGGAACCGACGACAGACGCCCCATCGCCCCCATGGTGTTTGAAAAAGGTGAGCAGCCTGCTATTCGGGCCCAGATGTTGGTTTATGTGGTTAATTCCAACAGCCCCAACAAGGAGCAGGCCATAGAGTTTATTAGCTACATGGCAAAGCGCCAGGATGATGAATTGCGCATCAGCCTCCATCCCGACGACAATACCCCCGTGCGGCCCAAGGATTACGACAAGCGGATGGCCGACCTGAACCAGGACGCCCAGCTATTAAAGACACAGCTGGAAACGACCAAGCCGGAAGATAAAAAGGCATTGGAGGAGCAGCTCCAAAATGTTCAGAAGCAGCTTAGCCAGATGGAGCAAAACGAATGGCTTATTAGCGCTAAAGGCATAGCGGATTACCGCGCCTTGGCCCCCTACATGACAATGGGCCAGAATGTCCAGTTCTTGTATAATAACGAAAACCAGGCTGCCACCGAGGAATTGAACAATTTACTTATCCGCTTCATTGATGGGCAGGTGGATTCCCGGCAATTGGTGAAGGAGCTGGATAAAAAACTGGATAAGATGTTTAAAGAAGGCCGGTAAAAAATGCAGTAATGATGACACTGGAGGTATTGGTATGATAGATAATGAACTGAAGATCAAAATGTATTCATTTACGGTGGACTGCAAAGATACCCAAGCATTGGCGAAATTCTACGCAACGCTCATGAACTGGGAATATGGTTTTGCCGATGAAGAATACGCCTGGGTGTACCCGCCCGGAACCCAGCAGGGGATGTATCCCGGCATTGTGTTTCAACGAAATCCTGGATATGAACCGCCTGTGTGGCCCGATGAGCCAGGTGCACAGCAGCAAATGGCCCATTTGGATTTCGCTGTTACGGATTTGGAAAAAACGGTTCAGCGCGCCATTCAATGCGGGGCAACGATGGCGAGAGAGCAGTTTTCCGAGGATTGGACAGTCATGTTGGACCCGGAAGGTCATCCCTTTTGCTTGTGTTTAATGAATGAACTCTTTAAGAGTGAACATTTTACATTGCTATGAAAAGCATAGGTACAAGAAACCGCAGGCTCAATACCTCTTTGGGGTACGTCTGGTTATGAGCAAGCCGAGGGTCCGTGCTTTGAATGCTTCCCGGATGGTAAAATGGAAGCGTGGATACCAATTCAGCGCAAATGAAAACCAAGGTGGCTGCCAACTGTAAAAGGGAGGAGCCACCTTGGGCCTTTTCTATAAAGAGGGCGTGCTATTACTCAAGGGCGAAGGAAACAGCGTCTTTCGGAAACAGAACTTTTTTCTGTGTTCCTTGATCGAATCTGGCAGGCATCACTGTAATGCTTTTGGGGATTCGCTTTAGGTTCGTCATTTCCGCGGTGTAGGCCCATACATATGTGCCGTCGGCTTGCTGTTGCGGCGCCTTGGTATCGTTGTCGCCGCTAATGGCGGAAGCCCACCAGATATCGCCCGTTTCGTCCAGAAAATAGAAATCCCAGAGATTGGATTCATATTCCCTGGCGGCGGATTGGCTTTCAAACACCCGTTCTAGATGGAAGGTGGCTGAATTCAGGTTTACATCGGCCTTTGTTACCCGCAGGGTATAGGTATCATTGTTCTTCTCTACGGTTTCAGCTTTCTTTAATTGGTCTTGTGCATTGCATTTGACGGTGAAAGCCATATAAAGCGTATCTAATTGCTTCATGAGTCCGCTGGCTTCCAAATTTTCAATTCTGGTAATGGCTGGGTTATATTGGGTTCCTAACTCCACGCCACCGTCTGGTGCCACGGGAATCTTGCCTTGAGCCACCAAGGCTTCAATGGGTGCGTGGTATTCATCGGCAGGGGTGCTTTCGCTTATTGCACCTATTTCAACCACCTGGCCCTTCGGGGTAAAGGCAGTGAAGGTTAGGCCCACATCGCATTTTTCCAAGGCGGTGCCGAGGCTTCCCCCAGCCACCCTAGCAGAAAAGCCGCTATGAATGGTTTCGCCCGGTTGGATGAAAACTTCATCCCCGTTGGTAAAGGTACCCATACCTGTTGGGGCTTGATTCACCTGAATATCGCACAGCAAGTAAATGGTTTCGGTGGTATTGTTGGTTACCGTCCAGGCCGTTACCAGAGCGTTGCCGTCGAATATGGCATCCACTATGTTGGCGGATAACGCATCTCCCTTTAAAGCTTCCTTGATGGGCTGTACATGGCTTGCCAGTGCTTCGTTCACTTGCTCCTGGCCATCAATTCCCTTGTGGGTAATCAATGAGCGGCTGCCCCAGGAGGCTACGGCTAAGGCAGTGCCGCAGACGAGGATCAACGCCGCTATAAGGATAGGGGCCAGACGAAAGGGTTTACGTACAACCGCGGGGTGTGAAGCGGATTGCATTTTCCTGCGCAGCTTTTGCTGTAAACGGAGTTCGGTGTCCTGGCTGATGATGATATTCTCGGTTTCCATCTGGCGAAGGACCGCCTGATCAAATGGATTGTTCCGCATAAAAAGCTTCCTCCTTTTCTAATAACAGGCGTAGTCTATCCCGCCCGCGGGCCAGCCGCACCAAGACGGTGGGGGTAGGCAAGCCTAGCACATGGGCGATTTCCTTTGCCTTAAACCCTTCATAGTAATGTAGGATCAGCACATCCCGGTAGTGAAGGGGCAACGCTTGAAGAAGCTCGAATACGCTGCCTTCTTGGTTTTCCAACGCTGGCTTGTCATAGACGCTAAAATCTTCCACCAGCACCTCGCGTTTGTGCTTTCTAAGCATATCATAGCAGCACCGGACGAGAATCCGCATGATCCAGGTTTTAAAGTACCGTTCTTCCCGAAGCGTATGGGCGTTTTGATATGCCTTGAAAAGCGCTTCGGAAACCGCGTCTTCCGCGTTGGCGTTTTGCTGCAGGATGCCAAGGGCTACCCGCATCATATTGTGCCGAAGCTCCCAAGCCATTTCGGCCGTATGGTTTGCGTTCACTTAATCACCTCGTTTTTGTCATGACATCTTATAGACGGGAAGCCTCTGCCTATTATTACAGTGGCTTTGAAATTTTCTAAAAAAATATGTTAAAATAGTGCTTGACTCTCCTGTTAGGGGAGAATGTAAGATTAAATCAAGGAAGAGAGGAGGGTGATGGGAATGTACCGCATTGGGATGTTTTCCAAGCTATCGCGGACAACCATTAAAACGCTGCGCCACTATGATGAGGTGGGGTTGCTGATCCCCGCTTACGTGGACGAAGAAAACGGGTACCGCTATTATACCACGGAGCAGCTGGTGAAATTGAACCAGATCGTGGCCCTTCGGCAGATGGGTTTTTCGATCCCGGAGGTGATAGACATCGTTGACGGCCGCAACGTGTCCTTGATCCTTAACCAGCGCAAAGCGGAGCTAGCCAGCGAACAGCAAACCGTCACCGAGCAGCTCTTTCGGTTGGAAAACTACATTCTTAAACAGAAAGAGGGTTATTACATGAAATATCAGGCAGTTATCAAAGAAATCCCATCTTACACGGTTTACTCGGCAAAATATCTGGTTCCCAACTATGCGGCGCTCAATGGCATCATGCCTGCGCTGGGGGAAAAGGTAGCCAAGGCCAACCCGGGCATCAAGTGTGTGGAACCGGACTATTGCTTTAACGTGTATCTGGACGGGGAATACCGGGATACCGACATCAACGTAGAGATTTGCCAAGCAGTCACCACCCGGGGCAAGGATGGGGATGGGATTGTGTTTAAGGAAATCCCGGCAGTGGCGGTGGTATCGGTACTGCATAAGGGCGCTTACGAGAAGCTGGGCGAGGCTTATGCCTATGCCATGCAATGGGTAGAGCAGAATGGGTATAAGCTTTGCGATAACGTTCGGGAAAGCTATATCGATGGCATTTGGAATAAGGAAGACGTGGCCGATTGGCTGACGGAGATTCAGGTGCCTGTTGCGAAAAAATAAGGGAGATGCTTAAAGGAGCTCCCCAATGTAGATTGTTGAAAAAGTAAAAGCAATACCCAGGCCAAGATGCGTTTCGCTGTTTTGGCCTGGGTATTGCTTTGCGGTTTTAATCGGAACGTTGGGTTTTACCCAAACCCATTAAAGGGCGATGCCCTTTAAAATCCCATATTTCAACCCTGGACAAGGGGCGAGTGGCCGAAAAAGGCAGGGGTGTGGAAATCTGGTGCGGGGGTATCGACGGGCGACCAGCATAGGTAATGGGGGATGTCTGTGCGGCTGCCACATTTGTAAAAGTTGGCATTCAGCGTTTGCCCGGCAATGGATACCAGGTGGATAAAATGATAGCCTACGGAAGATAACAAGTCCCAGTGTAACCTATTGAAAACGGGCAAATACAAGCAAGCGCAGGCGCGTTTTTACCTGCGCTTGCTTGTATTAGGTGTCATGGGGCGCTCTTGCTTCGGTTAATCGTTGGTGGCATCTCCATTCCCGAATACCGGGATAGGTTCCCCTAAATAGGTGGGGGCAGGCTGGGTGATTCCCCAGATAAAATCCTTGATCCGTGCCAGGTATTCCCGGATGTCGTAATACCGTTGGCGGGCATAGCTGTCCAGATCGGAGGCCACGCCGTAGGCTTCCAAGCCCATGCGCTCGGCATCGTAAATAGCCCGGTAAAGATGGTAGCGCTGGGTGACGATAACCACCTTTTTCGCCTGGAAGATGTCCCTTGCCCGGTACATGCTTTCATAGGTGGAAAAGCCCGCGTGATCCATGAAAATGTCGCTGGATGGCACATCCCGTTCTATGGCGAAGGCCTTCATGGCATTCACTTCGTCGTAGTTGATGCGTCCATGATCGCCGCTCATCAGAAGCTTTGGGGCCCCGCCGGCCTTATATATGTCGATCCCTACCAATACCCGATGGGATAGCATAGTGCTGGGGGTGCCATCACCTCTTACCCCTGCGCCCAGCACCAAAACACAATCCATATTAAGGTTGGCGGCTTCTTCGGTGGTAAGGATTTTGTCCTTGGTAGAAAGGATTACATAGGCGTTTATGGCAATGGTGGTAAGGCCCGCGCACAGACCTGCGATCACAAAAAAGCGGAAGGTTCGAAACAGCAGGCCATGCTTTTTTCTTGGGGTGGTTTTACTCATAATGGATGGTTCATCCTCTCTTGTATTGGCGTTACATAACCATAACGAGAGAGGGAAGCAAAAATTCCCAAAAGAGAGTGCATGGAAAAAGGAACACTGGTTATTTGAGCATCCGCCATAAGGTGCTTCTGCTAATACCAAGCCGTTGGGCTGCTTTTGTTTGGTTTCCTTCTTCCTGAGCCAGGATGAGCTTCACAATGCTTTTTGTGATGGTGTCAAGGGTCGCGCCTGGCGCAAGAAGGGTGCTTGGCACATGGGCCTCTTCTGTTAAAAGCGCTTCCTGGGCAAGTACGCTGCGCAGCTCTTGCTCGTCTATGATGTTTTTGTTGCAAAGCAGCATCACTTGCATGATGACACGTTTGAGCTGTGCGTAATTTTCTGTCCAGCTGAAGGCCTGAATTAGTTTAACTGCGCTTTCTTCCATCCCAATAATCTGCTTGCCAAGGGTCACGTTTAAGGAGCTGATGCAAAGGCTGATAAGATTGTGGACCTCGCTCATGGAATCTCTAAGGGGCGGCAGCATTATTTTCAGGGAAGTGGCGTGCTCCATTAAGCAATGGTACAAGCGGTTGTCCATTTCGCCTTCAGGCGAAAGTGTGAAAGCGAATAGCAGCTTGTTCCGCCTAGCGGCGTTGGTTTCTTCAACAAAATCGAACAATTGCTGGGATAGCACGGCGGACAGGCATTGGCAGTTTTTAAAAACCACCATGTGGCCAGTGCTGCTCAACGGAGATTGATGGTTTTCAAGCAAATACCGCCAGCCCTTTTCTTTGGCGGTTTCGCAGTCGACGATCATCATGGGATGGTTAACGCAGTCGCTTTGAAGATACAGCATGACGGCCAGGCTATCCCGGCCGGTGCCGCGTTCCCCGGTTACGACCAACGGAAGGTCGACGCAGTGGTACCGCTCTACTTGCTTGTGAATCAAATCGCTTTTGAGGCCAATGGTGTAAAAGCTTTTCAAGTGTTCGTCCTGGGCATCGGTCTTTGAAAGGTAATCGATGCCGGATTGCTCATCCAGCCCTTGAGAGCTGATAAAAAAGGTGGTGCAAAGGCCGGTGCTTTCATAGGCGGTTCGTTTGGTCTCGATGATGAATTGCTGTCCCATATCCTTGTTCTTCTTGATAAATGAGTAATCTGCCATATCAGGCCTGGTGGCAAGCTCACGCTTTAATATGGGCAGAAGGTATTCCCTTGCCCCCTTAAGGTTGTCGATAAGAAGCGTGTTTTGACTGTCGAATGCAGCCATGAGGATGGGGGTGTTGGCGATGACCTGCTTAAGCTGCTCATTGTGCTGCTTGAGTTCTGCCGCTAGGCGGAATTGCTCCATGGCCTGATCGAATGCGTTGTCGATGCTTTCTGTGCCGGATGTGAGGAGAACGGAATTCATTCCGGCTTCCTTTGCCAGGCGGCTGGTGACCATATCCCCGATCACCATGCGGTAACTTTTTTCTTTCAGTTCGTGAAGAACGCTGGCGGCTTGCTCGGGGCTGTGAATGGTTACAATCTCAATATCGCTTTTGATCAGGTCCTGCAAAAGCCGGGCCACAGTTGTAATAGAAGGAAAGCCTACAATGGCATGCCTCTCTGTGAAATTCTGCACAAGCCGGATGGCCCTTAAAATATCGTACACCGAAAGGGCGATTTCAACCACCGGCAGGTGGGTGGCGTCGCGTATCATTTCTGCGGTGCCGCCCCGGGAAAGAATGACGTCGTATTTGCCTGGTTCAATGGTGCGCGCGATATAGGCACCCTCTTCCAGATCGCCTACATAAACGGTCAGGGCGATTTCAGGGCGCTTTTGCGCCGCGTCCATTAAAGCCAAGCGCATTCCTTCGTAAGGGGCGATTGCGAGCATACTGATTCTGTTCATATAAACTCCTAGGTGTTTAAAAATAAAACAACAAAACGGGAAAAATAGTTCGAAACAAATATTATGTTCTAAAATGATACTATTTGGATTGGTTTGCAGATTTACAGACGCCACAATTTTGATTAAACTGCATATAGATTGTAACACAAAGACAGCAATGTGTCATTAGCTAAAGATAAAGTTCAAAAGGGCACATCGATTGTTTCAAAATAGAGCGAATGATGAAGGCTCAGGGGGAGGCGGGAAAATGGTGAAGCTGCTGATCATTGCTGATGATTTTACAGGGGCGTTGGACACAGGCGTGAAATTTGCCAAGGCTGGAGCCCGCACGGCCGTTATTTGCGCAAGCATGGTGAAAAAAGAGAGCTTTAAAATGGATGCGCAGGTATTGGTGGTAGACGCTGGAACAAGGCATCTTAAAAAGGAAGAAGCCTACCGCATTGTTTGGAATTTGACAAAGCTGGGCTATGCATGGCCGGATATACGTTTGTATAAGAAAACCGATTCGGCCCTCCGGGGAAACATTGGCAGCGAACTGACCGCTATGCTGGACGCCTCTGAACAATCGGTGATGGCCTTTGTGCCCGCGCTGCCGGAGCAAAACCGCGTGACCGTACATTCCGTTCAGCTCGCGGATGGCAGGCCCATTAGCGAGAGCGAATTGGGAAGGGATTTATTTGAACCCATTTCCTGTTCATATATTCCAGATTTGATTAAAGCGCAAAGTGATGTGAAGACGGTATCCGTTTTTCGGGATGCCTATGAGCAGGTTGATTTTTCGGGCTCGGATCAGCGCATTTTGATTTATGACGCCACGGGGGATGAAGACATGGTACGCATTGCTGAAAGCCTTGGAAGGGCGAAAAAGCTCCAGGTGTTGGCAGGCTGTGCGGCATTTGCAGCAGTGCTTCCCAAAGTGCTTCATTTGGATGGGGAGGTTTCTTCGCCGGTTATGGGTGCCGGAAAGCTGGTGGCCATATGCGGCAGCATCAACCCTATTACTCAAAGGCAGCTTGAGCATGGGGAAAAAGCGGGCTACGCGCGTATCAATTTAAGCGCTGAAATGATTTTGAAGGAGAGCTTTTCAGCCGGAGATATTGCCGATACGGTTGTCCGGCGCCTCCAAACCGCGGATGTGGTGATGGTGGATGCCAATAATCTTGGGCATCTGAATGAAAAGATGGATTACGCCGCCCGGCTTGGAATTGCCAAAGAGGAGATGCGCACGCGGATCGCGCGGCGTCTGGGGGAAATTGGGAAGCATGTCTTAAAATTGGGGCCCGACGCGCTGATGACCTTTGTTGGCGGCGATACGCTCAATGGCTTCCTGGATCAAATTTCTTGGGAAAAGTTAACTCCGGTCAAGGAAATAACCAATGGCTGCGTTTTATCATTAGTGCATACGGGTGAAGGTGCTTTTCCCGTTATCAGCAAGTCCGGTGGATTGGGCGAGGCAGATTGGCTTACGCAGTTGGCAGGCTATATGAGAGGTGAAGGCACGTGCTCAAAGGGAAAACCGCAGTCGTTACAGGTGGAACAAGGGGCATTGGCCTAGCTATTTCCCTTAAGCTTGCGCAACATGGCGCAAATATTGTTTTAAACGGTGTCCACAAAGAGAGCCTTGAAACCACTGGGGAAAAAATCAAAGCCCTGGGGGTTGGCTACGAGTGTGTGGCGGGAGATGTCAGCTTGCCTGAAACAGGGGTGCAGCTTTTAAAAACAGTGGAGGCTGCCTTTGGAAAGGTTGATATTCTGGTTAATAACGCGGGCATCAATCTGCGTGTTCCCTTTATGGAGCTGGAAGCGGAGCAGTGGTTGAAGCTGATCAATGTTAACCTGAACGGCACTTTTTATGTGACCCACTCGCTGCTGCCGCTAATGATAAAAGGTGCCAATGCAAGCGTTGTTAATATTTCCTCCTCTGCGGCAAAGACGCCTCATGCCAACGCGGCGGCAGGCTACGCCGCTTCAAAGGGCGGCGTGAACGGGCTGACTAGGCAATTGGCTTATGAGCTGGCGCAGTATGGAATCAGGGTCAATGCCATTTGTCCTGGCCCCATTGAAACGGATATGACAGCCCAATGGCCTGAGGGTTATCTGGATAAGGTGCTAAACAAAATCCCGCTTAGGCGCCTTGGCCGGGTGGAGGATGTGGCAAACGCGGTTTTGTTTCTTGCGTCGGACGCATCTGCGTTTATTACGGGCGAAAGCATTAATGTAAACGGCGGAGCCTATATGGATTGAGGGGATAAGGAATGTATACGTTGAAGCTTCCTTGCAGTGTCTTTTCGGGGCAGAACGCGCTGGGGCAGATTGCCTCTATTGTAAAGGGCTTCCACCAGGTAACACTTTTTACCGATCAGGGAATTGTGGGGGCAGGGCTGTCGGATAAGCTGAGGTGCCTGATTGAGCAAGCCGGATGCCATGTAAACGTCATAGATCATTTGACAGCGGAACCCACGCTTAATGAAGCCCAGGAAGCAGTAGACGCGTTTCACCAGGGCGGCGGCCAGGCGGTCATTGGTTTAGGCGGGGGAAGCGTGATGGACGTGGCGAAGCTGGCGTCCTTGCAAGAGGCTAAGGGGGGCCTGAAAACCTATTTAGAGCAGCCTTCCTTGGCCCGAAAAGCCGTGCCGCTGATACTGATCCCCACCACAGCGGGTACGGGTGCGGAGGCGACGCCTAACGCCATTGTGGCGTTGCCGGAGCTTCAAGTGAAGGTAGGGATCGTAAGCCGTGAAATGGTGGCGGACTATGTGATTCTAGACCCGGCTATGACTGCCAGCACGCCCAAGCCTGTAGCGGCAGCGGCCTGTGTGGATGCCCTCGCCCATGCGATTGAATGCTATACCTCAAAAAAGGCCACGCCCTTTAGCGATCTATTCGCTATGGAGGCCATGAAGCTTATTTTCCGCCATGGGGAGGCAGGCTGTATTGAAGGGGAAGAAAAAGCCCGTGAAGCCTTGCTGGTTGCAGCTTTTTATGCCGGGGTAGCCATTGCCGCGTCCGGCACCACGGCGGTTCACGCGTTGTCCTATCCCCTTGGGGGGCGTTTCCACATTGCTCACGGGGTGGCCAATGCTATTTTACTTGCACCAGTTATGCGTTTTAACGAGCCTGCGGTCAGAGGACGGCTGGCCAATGTATGCGATATGGCCCTTGGCTTCACAGAAGAAAGCGCGGCTGTGAAAGCGCAGCGGGTGATCGGGCGTATTGAAGAAATGGTCAAGGCATTAGCAATTCCTCAAACGCTTTCCGGCTTCAATGTCACATCGGCGCATTTGGATGAATTGGTTGCATCTGCCTTGCAAGTAACACGGCTTTTGGATAACAATCCCCGGGTGGTTTTGGCGGAAGATGCCTGTAGAATCTATTCCCAGGTTTTATAAAGGGGAGTGAGAAAAGATGAATGGCCATCTAAAGGGAATCGTCGTTCCGATTATTACACCCATGAGGGCGGATGAAAGCATTGATGAAAAGGCCCTGCGCGAACATGTGGAGCGTATGATTCAGGCAGGGATACACGGCATTTTTTGCCTGGGCACCAACGGTGAGGCATTTGCTCTTGATATGGAAGAAAAACGCCGTGTGATCGCAGCCACGGTGGAGCAGGTGAATAAGCGGGTGCCAGTATATGCAGGCACGGGCTGCGTTACCACAAGGGAGACCCTTCAATTGTCTAAGGCGGCTAAAGAACTGGGAGCAGACGCGTTATCTGTTATTACCCCCTACTTTGCAGCGCTGTCCCAGGAACAGCTGATTACCCACTATGAAACCGTAGCCCAAGAGGTTCCGCTTCCCGTCATCGTGTACAATATTCCGGCCAGAACAGGCGTGGCAGTTGCGCCGAAAACCTGGGAAAAGCTTTTAAAGCTGCCGGGGATTGCAGGTATTAAGGATTCCAGCGGCAATTTCGATAACATGCTCCAATACCTGGAGGTTAGCCGGGGAACGGATCGGGTTGTGTTCTCGGGAAACGATTCGCTGATTCTTTGGAACTTGCTGGCGGGGGGTGCAGGAGGCATCGCGGGCTGCGCTAATGTTTATCCGCGCACATTGGCCGGCATCTATGAGGATTTCTTAAGGGGAGATATACCGGCCGCCCGGGAAAAGCAGGACAGTCTGCGTTCCCTTCGGGATTGCTTCCGTTTTGGAAACCCCAATACCGTGATCAAGCTGGCGACAGGCTTGCGGGGCTATCAAGCGGGGGATTGCCGCAAACCCTTTAACGGCCTTGGGGCGGAAGGGCTACAGGCGCTTAAGGCTGTCATTGAAAATAACGGCGAAAAAGGCC
>JAVBTR010000104.1:0-8136 GCA_031556065.1 Eubacteriales bacterium
TTGTTTTGCGTTTCTTTTCTTATTTCCTGTATCGTTTTCAAGGTTCTTCGCTCTCTCTCTTCCTGCCGCTTCCGCGGCCACCCGTTTGAGTGAGCTTGACTATAATATCACGCCCCCTCTTCCTTGTCAATACCTTTTTTAAGATATTTTTCGACTTTTTTCTGTCTTCTCAAATTGCCGAACATTCCCTGTTTTCGGTGTTTTTTTGTCCGTCTAAATACATATATAACATGACTATTTCGCTTTTCCCGTTCGGGCGGTTCGTGTTTGCTCTGCGCCGTTTTAGACACGCCCTTGAGGTTTTCAATCACACTTTATGTTTGGTTAACAATTCTGTGCTATAATATTTAATGTAATCTTTTTTAATGAGGTGATTTTATGGAAAACCGCCGCCGTTCCCGCACAGAGCGCTTCATCACCCTTTTTCTGTTTCTGACCCTGGTCGCCAGTATCGTTTTCACTATTGTACGCATTGTTAACACCCCCTCGGTCGCTGTTGGAGGCGAAGATGTAAAAACCAAATCCGATTATGCACTGATGCTCCTGCAATGCACCTTGGGCCTTGTGGTCATGTCCTTGCCAAGCTTCATCGAAAAGCGTCTCAACCTCCACATTCCTTCTATTATGATGATCTTCTTCCTTGTCTTTCTCTATGCTGCCATTTACTTAGGCGAGGTGCGCAGCTTTTACTACTTAATCGCCAACTGGGACGTGATCCTCCATTGTTTCTCCGGCTTCATGCTGGGCTGTCTGGGTTTCTCCTTTATTACTTTGCTCAATAAATGGGAAAAGATTCCCATGAACCTAAGCCCCTTATTCGTTTCCATCTTTGCCTTCTGCTTTACCCTGAGCCTGGGCGTCTTCTGGGAAATCTACGAATTCTCCTTCGACGGCCTTCTGGGCCTGAACATGCAAAAATTCATGGATGCCAACGGCGTGGCCATGGTAGGCCGGGAAGCCCTTCGGGATACCATGGAGGATTTAATGGTAGACGGCATCGGCGCCTTCGCCGCATCCCTGGTAGGCTTCATTTCATTAAAATACAACAAGGGCTGGATAGAAAAATTCCAGATCAAAAGAGGTTAAAAAACCAACGGACAAACAAAAGGGCCGCCCGGTATGCTTCGGGCGGCCCTTAAATTACCATCTTTACCTTAGCTCAATAATCTTTTTCCATGTCTTTTTGCCAACGATCCCATCCTGGGTTAAGCCATACTTCTTTTGAAATTTCATCACAGCCGCCTTGGTATCATCATCAAAAACACCGGTGATTTCAAGCTCTGTATCCATAATGGTGTTCAAATTACGCTGCAGGGTTTGAACGGCAGCCACCTTTGAACCATGCTTTAGGGTGGGAAACGCATCCTTGCCCTGGCCGCCGGACAGCTTTGTTTTGGAAAGAAAGCTGCTTCTCACATAGGCGGTTCCGCCATCATAAGCAATCTTCGTCCAGCCTGTTTTTAAACGTTCTTTCACCGTGACCTCGTCGTTTCTAAACAGATGCCCGATAACCTCCCCCTTGTAGCTGGCTTCCTTGCGGACGTTCAGATCAGAACGCAGGGCCACCTTTACATAATCGGCAAGGGCGAAATTCGCCGTAAACAAGAGTACCACTACCAAAAGAATGCTGCAGAACCGTTTCATATTGCCACCTCCATAATCTAGTGCCGTATTAAAATACGCTATGCTGTTTTGACCTGGGCATTGTTTGCAAAATACTATATGCTATTTAGATTTACCAAAAAATGCCACCCTGAAAGACTTATAGCTATTTTAGCAAAGTATTGGGTTTATTTCAAGAGCAAATGATTAAGTGCTTCCGGCAGCGGCGCTTCCGCCTGAATCGTTTCCCCCGTAATAGGATGGATGAAGGACAAAAACGCCGAATGCAGCGCAAACCGGCCTTGAATCTCGGCTAATTCCCTGCCGTAAATATAATCTCCCGCCACAGGACAGCCCAGGCTTTCCATATGCACCCGAATTTGGTGGGTGCGGCCTGTTGTAAGGCGCAGCCAAACCAAGGCTCTTGCTCCGCAGTTCTTTTCCACCCGGTACTCGGTGATGGCTACCTTCCCATCAGCGCGGATCATTCTTTTAATGGTGCTGCCCTCCACCCGGCCAATGGGCTTTTCGATAATACCCATTTTGGGCTCCGGCACGCCGTCGGTTACAGCCAGATAAGTGCGCACAAAGGTATCCGTGTGCAGCTGCTTTTGCATCAGCGCATGAACATAACCGGACTTAGCCACCACCATCAAGCCGCTGGTGCCCTTGTCTAAGCGGTTCACCGGGCGAAAAATAAAATCTGCTGGCCGCCCAAAGTACTGAAACATGGCGTTTTCCAAGGTGTCGCTGAACTTTCTCGTGCCCGTCTGGCTGGCCATGGGCGCGGGCTTGTCCACCACGTAAAGGTGCTCGTCCTCATACATCATGGGCACATACCGTTCATAGGCGGCCACCTGGTAGCCCGGGGCTTCCATTTCCGTCAATACCAGCTCCTGCCCGGCGCGCACCTTATCGTTGGCAAAGGCGTTCGCTCCGTCCAGGCTCACCCCGCCGTTAAATTTCATGCGGGAATAGCGGGTGTTAGACACCTTTAGCGTGCCCAGCACCACGTTTTTCACCGGCCAGCCGTTTTCCGTTTCTTCTATTATATGTATAATCTGAGCCATGCTAATTTCCGCACTCAATGGAAATATCAGTAAACACCTTCAGCACATCCTCCACCACCAAGTTCTTTTTTGCTTCCCCGGCCTTATCCATAATGGCCCTGCCCTGGTGCATCATCAAAAGCCTGTCCCCATATTCCACGGCGTAGCGCAGGTTATGGGTCACCATCAGGGTGGTCAGCTTCTTTTCCCGCACCAGCTTATCGGTTAAGGCCATAATCAGGTCTGCGGTCTTGGGGTCCAGGGCGGCGGTGTGTTCATCCAGAATCAAGAACTCAATAGGCGTCATGGTGGCCATCAAAAGGGCCATGGCCTGTCGTTGGCCGCCGGAAAGCAGGCCCACCGGCACATACATTTTATCCTCCAGGCCCAGGTTCAGTTGGGCCAACAGCTCTCTGTAATGGTGGATTCTTCTTTTATTGGTGCCTTTCTGAATCCCAAACTGCCCGCCCTTGTTGTCTGCTAGGGCCATGTTTTCCAAAATCGTCATGGTGGCACAGGTGCCGGCAGATGGGTTCTGGTACACCCGGCCAATGGTTTTATAGCGCTTGTATTCCTCTATTTTAGATACGTCTGTGCCACAGATCAGCACACTGCCCCCATCCTTTGGCACACTGCCGCAGATAATATTCAGCATGCTGGTTTTGCCCGAGCCGTTGGAGCCCACCACGGAAACAAACTGCCCTTGTTCCACCGTCAAATCGAAATCCTTGAACAGGCACATTTCGTTCACCGTGCCGTTATTGAACATTTTATTGATATGCCGCAATTCAAGCATGGCGCTTCACCTTCTTTACCTTCAAATTCCCGGCCACCAAAATGCCCAGGAATAATACCGCCGTCACCAGCCGCATATCCATAGGGGCAAGGCCCAGGGACAGGGCAATGGAAACGCAGGCCTTATAAATAACGGAACCGATAACCACAATGGTGGTGCCCTTTAGTACACTCACCTTGCCAAGCAAATTCAGCCCGATAATCACCGATGCCAGCCCTGTTACCAGGGTGCCTGTGCCCATGGAAATATCGAAGAACCGCTGGTGCTGGCACATCACCGCTCCGGCCAGAGCACAAAGGGCGTTGGCGATCATCAGTCCCTGAATCTTTACCAGCCCGCCATCCTTGTTTAAAACCGTTACGAAAACCGGGTTATCCCCCACCGCCCGAAGGAGGTACCCTGCCCGGGTCTTAAGAAAGATATCCAGCAAAAGCTTCATCAGCACCATAATTAAAAAAATGATCACCACGGTGGTATAGGGCTTCATAAAAGCCGGAAGGGCTTTGGTGAACGCGTTTTGAAAGAGCGTCTCTCCGGCAAACAAGGGCAGGTTGGCCTTACCCGCAATCCGCAGGTTAATGGAATACAGCCCTGTCATGGTAATAATGCCAGAAAGCAAATCCCGCACCTTGCATTTCACATGAATCAGTCCTGTTACAGCCCCCGCCGCGCCCCCGGCTAAAAAAGCGATGGGCAGCGTCAACGCAGGAGCCACGCCCTTCACCGTTAAGATAGCCGATACCGCCGCTCCCAAAGGGAAGGACGAATCCACCGTCAAATCGGGGAAATCCAAAATGCGGTAAGTGATCAATACGCCCAAAGCCAGTATGGCGTAAATCATGCCCTGTTCAAGTATCCCAATAACCATATACACGCCTCCAAAATAAAACGCCCCAAGCATTTGCTTGAGGCGGCAATACCGCGGTACCACTCAATGGACTAAAAGCCCAATCTTTCAGCATACAAACATATGCCCCCTTCTTATAACGGGTAGGGTCCCCGTCCTTTTATACTAAGCGCTGGCGCTTTTCCAAAAGGCCCTCGAAAGTCCATTCATCCCCGGGCCTGCCGCAGCGCTTCCACCACCGGCTGCTCTCTTTAGGCTGGCAAATAGCGACTACTTCTCTTTCTCAAAGGTTTGGTTTCATTGCCTCAAATGATACAAAAGGAACCAGCATTTGTCAAGTAAAATCCGTTTCCAAATATTAAACCTATCCCCGGCATTCTATGGCGCTTATAATAAACATACCTAAAAAGTGAGGTGATGAAACCATGCTCCCCATCCCCGTAAAGCCAAAGAAACGTTTTTCCCACGCGTTCATGGCCATCCTTGTCATCGCCATGTTCTTTGTGGTTTTCGAGCCTGTTCGGGTGGATGGCCGCTCCATGGCGGAAACCTTGGATAACAACGAGCTGCTGTGGGTCTCCCGCATCGATTACCTTTTAAGCGAGCCCAGCCGCTTCGATGTGGTCATCTGCCGCTACCCGGGCCGGGAAGGAAAGCAGTTCGTCAAGCGCCTGGTGGGCCTGCCGGGGGATACAGTGGAAGTAAGGAACACCACCCTTTATGTAAATGGCGCGGAGGTTGAGGAGGACTATATTCATTACCCCGCCAACTATTATTACGAACCCTATACGCTTGGTGAAAATGAATACTTCGTCCTAGGCGATAACCGTTCCAACTCCAACGACAGCCACACCGTAGGCCCCCTCAAACGCAGCCAAATCATCGGTCACGTCTTAAACGTATTTTATCCCTTCAACAGGATGAGAAGCATGCAATAACCAAACCTAATACAAGTTTTCCTTTACGAAGAGCGCGAGAACCGCTTTGCTTTTTCAAAAGAAAAGCGGTTCTCGCAAATATAAAACTCGTATATATTTTGTTTTTTGCGTTGACTTTCATTTTAATGCGTGTATATAATAATTGGAAGCCGATGAAGGAGGTAAAAGTCATGGCAAAAGTAACGATTTCAAAGGATGGCTGCAAGGGATGCGGGCTTTGCGTGAATGCGTGCCCGAAAAAGATTCTTGCGCTGTCTAAGGATATCAATGTAAAGGGCTATCATCCTGCGGAGATTACGGATGAAGGCGCCTGCATTGCTTGCGCGTTTTGCGCCACCATGTGCCCGGACGCTGTTATTAAGGTAGAAAAGTAAAGGAGAATGCACCATGGCTGAAAAATTGCTCATGAAAGGGAACGAAGCCATTGCGGAGGCCGCCATCCAGGCAGGCTGCCACTTCTTCTTTGGCTACCCTATCACCCCCCAGAACCAAATCCCGGAATACATGTCCAAGCGCCTGCCTAAGATCGAGGGCGGCTGCTTTTTACAGGCCGAAAGCGAAGTGGCTGCCATTAACATGGTCTATGGCGCGGCCGGTGCCGGCGCCAGGGTTATGACCAGCTCCTCCTCCCCTGGGATCAGCCTGAAGCAAGAGGGCATTTCCTACATCGTAGGCGCTGAACTGCCCTGCGTTATTGTGAACATCGTTCGCGGCGGCCCTGGGCTGGGTTCTATCCAGCCTGCCCAAAGCGATTATTACCAAGCCACAAGAGGCGGCGGCCATGGGGATTACCGCATGCTGGTGCTGGCGCCCTCTACCGTGCAAGAAGCGGTGGAATTAACCCAGCTGGCTTTCGATCTGGCCGATAAATACCGTAACCCCGTCATGGTCTTAGGCGACGGCCTTATTGGCCAGATGATGGAGCCTGTTCTCATGCCCGATTATAAAAAGCCCTCCGATCTGCCCGAAAAGACTTGGGCCGCTGTGGGCAAAAAGCAGGGCGAGGGCGTGGAACGGTCGATCATCAATTCCCTCTACATCGATCCCACCATTTTGGAAAGCCATGTGGAAAAGCTGTATAAGAAATATGCCGCTATGGAAGAAGCGGAGGTCCGCTATCAAGAAGAATTGATCGACGATGCGGATTACGTCATCGTCGCCTACGGCACCACCGCCCGTATCGCCCGCAGCGCTATGCGCAAGGCCCGGGAGCAGGGCGTGAAGGTGGGCATGATCCGCCCCATCACCCTATGGCCCTTCCCCTCGGAAGCCATTGCCAAGGCAGCCAGCCATGCCAAGGGTTTTCTCACGGTTGAAATGTCCAAGGGCCAGATGATCGACGATGTGAAGCTGGCCGTTAACGGCAAAGTACCGGTTGAATTCTATGGCCGCTCCGGCGGCATGGTCCCCTCTGTTAAAGAGGTTTATAACGCCATCATGGATTTAAAGGAGGGCAAGTAACATGGCAGTTGTGTTCGAAAAAACAAAAATGCTCACCGATAAGCCCTTCCACTATTGCCCCGGCTGCACCCATGGCATTATCCACCGCCTGGTGGCCGAAGCCATTGAGGAATTAGGCATGCAAGACAAGGCCATTGGCGTCGCCCCCGTAGGCTGCGCTGTGTTCGCCTACGATTATTTCAACTGCGATATGTTCGAAGCCGCCCATGGCCGTGCCCCGGCAGTGGCCACCGCCGCCAAGCGGGTCCACCCTAATAAGCTGGTCTTCACCTACCAGGGGGACGGCGACCTGGCCTCCATCGGCGCGGCGGAGATCGTCCACGCTGCCACCCGGGGTGAAAAGTTCACCACCATTTTCGTCAACAATGCCATCTACGGCATGACAGGCGGCCAAATGGCCCCCACTACCCTGCCCGGGCAGGTAACCACCACCTCCCCCTATGGCCGGGACCCGAACCTGTGCGGCTACCCCATTCGCATGTCGGAAATGCTGGCCACCCTGGATGGCCCTGCCTACATCGCCCGGGTTTCCGTCCACGATGTGAAGCATATCCGGGAAGCGAAAAAAGCCATTAAAAAGGCCTTCGAAATGCAATTAGCCGGCAAGGGCTTTGCCCTGGTGGAGGTCGTCTCCACCTGTCCCACCTCTTGGGGCCTAACCCCTGTGGAAGCCCTGAAATGGGTGGAAGACAAGATGCTTCCCCAATACCCCTTGGGCGTGAAAAAGGAGGTTGAGGCGTAATGGATTCTCAATTCCTCATTGCCGGTTTCGGCGGCCAGGGCGTTCTGCTTATCGGCCAACTTTTAACCAAGGCTGCCATGCACGAGGGCAAAGAAGTGTCCTGGATGCCCTCCTACGGCCCTGAAATGCGCGGCGGCGAAGCCAACTGCGCGGTGGTCATTTCCGATGAACCCATCGGTTCCCCTCTGGTAACCGAACCGCCCTTCGCGGTCATTCTCAACAAGCCCTCTTTGCTCAAATTCGTACCCACCATGGAAGAGGGCGGCACCCTGGTCTATAACTCCTCCCTGATCGACTGCGAACCCCCCCGGAAGGACATCAAGGCTTACGCTATCCCCTGCAACGAAATCGCCGAACAGATCGGCAACCCCCGCACCGCCAACATGGTTATGCTGGGCGCCATTCTGGAGCTGAACCCCATCGTGTCCGTTGCCAGTGCCGTAGAAGCCCTAAAGGGCGTTTTCGGCCCGGAAAAGGCTCATCTTTTGCCGATTAACGAAAAGGCCATGGCAGCAGGGGCCGAGGCTGTCAGGGCGATGTAAGGTTCCATTAAACACATCCATTATAAAAAAGGCGGGGCTGTCGCAATAAGGAAAAACGCGGGGACGCTGTCCCAGACCCAGTTTAAGGGTCACTTGACCCTTAAAAATCCCATAATGGGATCAAAGGGATACATCCCTTTGCGGGTTCCAAGGGCAGAG
>JAVBTR010000007.1:0-19980 GCA_031556065.1 Eubacteriales bacterium
CAGGTGGTGGAAGTGATCATTCCCGCTGGCACCATTCATTTAAAGGTTCAGTCTATTTCCCGCAAATAATAGGAGGCTCACCATGGCACAAAACGAACAAATGACCCAGCTTAATCTTTCCGAGCAGGAGCAAATTAGGCGGGGAAAGCTTAAGGATTTGATGGATAACGGCCACAATCCATATGAGATCACCCGCTTTGATGCAAGCCACCATAGCGCTTACATTCTAAACCATTTCGAAGAGCTGGAAAACCAGGTGGTCTCCATCGCCGGTCGGATGACAGGCCGCCGGGTCATGGGCAAGGCCAGCTTTGCCCACCTTTTAGATGGGGAAGGCCCCATTCAAATCTATGTGAAACGGGACGATGTGGGCGAAGATGCCTACGCTGCCTTCAAAAACGACGACCTGGGCGATGTTTTAGGGGTTACAGGCGTTGTGTTTCAAACCAAAACGGGTGAAGTATCCATTCACGCCCATAGCGTAACGCTGCTTTCCAAGTGCTTAAAGCCCCTGCCCGAAAAATTCCATGGCTTACAGGATACGGATTTGCGTTATCGCCAGCGGTACCTGGATATGATCGTGAACCCGGAAGTGCGACAAACCTTCCTGACCCGTTCCAAGATCATTTCCGCTGTACGTGCTTTCTTGGATGCTCGCGGCTATATAGAGGTGGACACGCCTGTTCTGCACACTCTGGAGATCGGCGCGGCCGCAAGGCCTTTTAAGACCCACCATAACGCATTGGATCTGCCCATGTTCCTGCGCATTGAAACGGAGCTTTACTTAAAGCGGCTGATCGTGGGTGGCATGGAGCGGGTGTATGAAGTAGGCCGTATTTTTAGGAACGAGGGCATGGATTCCACCCACAACCCGGAGTTCACCACCGTAGAAACCTACCAGGCTTACGCGGATTATAACGAAATTATGGAACTGGTGGAACAGCTTTACGAATACGTAGCCCTTCAGGCCCTGGGCACCACCAAGGTGAACTATCAGGGCCAGGAGATCGAACTGAAAGCCCCGTGGCCCCGCCTCACCATGGTTGAATCGGTGAAAAAGTATTCCGGGGAGGATTTCTATACCTGGGAATCCGATGAGGATGCTTTGGCTGTTTGCAAAAAGCACGATGTGCACGTGGAGAAGGGCGCCCAAAAGGGTGATTGCTTGGCTGCCCTGTTCGATGAATTTGTAGAGGACAAGCTCATTCAGCCTGTGTTCATTACCGATTACCCGGTGGAGATTTCGCCCCTGGCCAAGCGCAAGCCCAACGAGCCTAACATGACAGAGCGCTTCGAGTTCTTCATTACCGGACATGAAATGGGCAACGCTTTTTCGGAGCTGAACGACCCTATCGACCAACGCAAGCGCTTTGAAGATCAGGTGGCACTGCGCAAAGCCCAAGGCATTAACGCGGAAGTGGATGAAGATTTTGTCAACGCCCTGGAATACGGCCTGCCCCCTACGGGCGGCTTGGGCTTCGGGCTGGACAGGCTTGTAATGCTGCTTACCGATAGCCCCTCTATTCGGGATGTTCTGCTCTTCCCGACCATGAAACCCATTAAAAACTAACGAGGCAGCGCTACGTTCCTCGTTAGCATAAAAAGGACTGAGCAGATTGTTAAAAACACCATTAACCACGGAAAGAATCAAATACCATTTTCAGTACAGCTGGTGGAAGTATGCCATATCCATTGGCCTTGTTTTGCTGGGCATCAATTTGCTTTTCACCATGACGGCTTACCGCGCCCCGGAAGAATTAAAGGTGGAACTATACGTCAGCGCTTCCGGTGCCAACCAGGAGGCTTTGCAGACTTATCTGGATCAGGCTCATGAAGCTGCTTTGCCCGATATGGAAGAAGTAACCGGCATTACCATGATGTCGAACGATGGGTCCGACGCATATACCGCCATGCAGCTAAGCACCTATATCATGGCTGGCGAAGGGGATATCTACATGCTCTCCAAGAGCGATTTCGATTCCTACGCTTCTCAGGGTGCCATGCTGGATTTAGAACCCTTTATTGAATCCAGCGCGCTTAATGTGGGCGAATTGGATCTTGAAAAAGGCTACGCCAAATTCTATGAAGAAGAGGACAGTCCCGGAGTCAGCCACCTATACGGCATTCCGGCGGATGAAATGTTCGGCTTCTGGGATTTTACCATCGATAACCGCGGCATGGTACTAGGGGTTATGGCTGCTGGCAAAAACGATGAAAACAGCATTAGGCTGTTGGATTATATGATCCAAACCCTGGTTAAGCCAATGCCGCAAGCAGAGGAGAATCCGTAATGGGTTTCAAAAATGGTTTTCTTTGGGGCACAGCCACGGCGGCATTCCAAATCGAGGGGGCTTATAACGAAGACGGCAAAGGCCTCTCTGTTTGGGATGTGTTCTGCCATGAGGGCGGCAATGTGTTCGACGAGCATACTGGGGATACAGCCTGCGATCATTATCACCTTTTTCGGGATGATGTGAAGCTAATGAAGGAGCTGGGTATTCAAAATTACCGCTTTTCTATTGCCTGGCCCCGGCTTTTCCCTAATGGTGTTGGGGAGCCAAACGAAAAAGGCGTTGTCTTTTACAATGCCTTGATCGACACCCTCGTTGAAAATGGCATTACGCCTTATGTTACCTTGTTCCACTGGGATTACCCCTGGGCATTGGAACAAATGGGCGGCTGGCAAAACCCTAAAAGCCCTCTTTGGTTTGAAAATTACGCGGCTTTTTGTGCCAAAGCCTTTGGGGACAGGGTGAAGCACTTTATTACCTTCAATGAACCCCAGTGTTTTATTGGACTGGGTTACCAGCAGGGTGTGCACGCACCTGGCCTTCATTACCATAACGACAGACTGATCCCCATGGCTCACCATGTGCTTATGGCCCATGGTCTGGCTACGAAAGCCATCCGCCAACAGGTGAAGGATGCCCAGATCGGGTACGCCCCCTGCGGAGATCCTTGTGTGCCCTACACAAACGCCAAGGCGGATATAGATGCGGCCCGCAAGGCTTACTTTGCCCAGCCCGCTTCCAGAAAATCTATGTTTTCTATCTCTTGGTGGTCCGATCCGGTGGTATTGGGCACCTACCCGGAAGATGGCCTGAAGCTTTATGAAAAATACCTTCCTAAAACCTGGCAGGAGGATTTGAAGACCATTTGCCAGCCCTTGGATTTTTATGCCCAGAACCTGTACAATGGCCGCTTGATTGCAGAAGGGGAAGATGGGCAGCCCAAGCAGATGACCTATCCCGTGGGCACTCCCAAAACGGGCATGGATTGGTTTGTTTGCCCCGATGCGCTGTACTGGGGCCCTAAGTTCCTCTATGAACGCTATCAATTGCCTTTTCTGATTTCGGAAAACGGCATGTCCAACTGTGACACCCTGTCCTTAGACGGGATGTGCCACGACCCCCAGCGCCAAGATTATCTTAACCGTTATATTAAACGCTATCGGGATGCCGCAGAGGATGGGGTGGATGCCATCGGCTATTTCCAATGGTCTTTTCTGGATAACTTCGAGTGGGCCAAGGGCTACCACGACCGTTTTGGCATGGTCTATGTGGACTACCAGACCCATAAACGCACACCGAAGGATTCCGCCTATTGGTACCGGCAAGTGATGCGGGAAAACGGAGACAATTTGTAAACTTAACCGAGACTGCCAAAGTAAGAACTGGGATACATAAGGGATGAAATTCCTTATGCGGGTGTGGGCGGAGCCCATCGCTCCAATTGAAATAAAAAAGCCAAGCTTGTGTCAAGAATCATTTCACTCTCTTGGCTGGAGTGAGCTTTGGGATTCCCCCATTTTTATTAGACATCTTCTTTTACTAAATAACCGGGGGAGCGGAACAAAGGATGAGAAAATGGCGGTGGGGACATATGGCTGTGGCGGCAGTCTGTTTGTTGATGCTAATAGGGGCTGCGGTGGTCTATTTAACATGCATTGTGAAGACAACGGAAGCGCACCCTATTGCCATTGACGCGTCGGAAAACGTGGCAATTATAAGCGATGGCCAGGGCTTTTCGCAACAGTTTACAAGCCCTGTAGATCATCTGACGGGGGTAACGGTTCGCGCCTCTTTGCCGGGGGGGAAGCCCGAAACAGGGGAAATCGTCTTTGCTTTAAGGGATGAACAAGAAAACATCATTGCTCAGCAGGCCTTTGAAGCAGCAAAAATCCGCAGCAACGCGCCTATGAATATTGCCTTCCCCGAATATGAACAAGCACAGGGCAAAGCTTTCACCCTTGAAATTCAAGGGACCGAGTTGGCAGGGGATACCCCTGTAGGGTTTCGGGGCGGAAATGAAGGCATAGGAATCATGACGCTGCCCGACGGTTCGGCAGTGGAGGACAGAGCGCTTAGCCTTACGGTAACGAGCATTTCCTATACCTATTCGGTCTGGTTTGTGGTGGCGGCCATTATGGTTGTGTCTGCGCTTTTGCCGGTTCTGGCTGTTTGCGCCAACGGGAAGGAGCGTGGGGCGAAGTGAAACGCAATGTGAAAACGCTGCTGGTATACGGCTTGGTTCCCGTGTTGATGGTTCTTGCCAGCATCGCATCGGGCTTTTTGGCACCTCAGCGGGCGCGGCTGATGGTAAGGGATTTTTACAACGTGGACGCCCGTGAAAACGCTTATTTTTCATTAGGCTACGACGATGAACGGGAATGGCCTATGATCGAAAGCACCCTTTTTGCCAAGGGCTATGATACCGTAACCCTTGGCTATCATACAGAAGATGATACGGAGGCCATGCTGGTCTTTTTAGATGATGAAGGCGAAAAAATCGGCGCGGTGGATTTTCAGATATCCGGGGCGGCCCGTGAAGTAGATGTTCCTTTGGAGCCCCAGGCAGAGGGCTTTCGAATCGTTTATGAAGATGAAAACATGGCCTTTGACTATGCCAGTATCATAAACCATGAAGGGTTTAATGGGTTTGCCGGGGTAACGGCGCTGGTTCTTTGCTTAATGGTTTATTTGGTGTGCCTTAAGGTAAGGACGCTTTGGAAAAAGCCTGAATACGGCTTCTTGATTGTGGCTGCAGGTGTGCTGATTCTGCTTTTTATGTGGGCTCCGGTCGAAAAAGATATTATCTGGGACAGCGAATACCATTACCCGAAAACCCTGGGGATTGCCTTTTTCGGGCAGGACAAAACCCTTTCAGAAGCTTTTACCGCCGTTAGGGTATCCGATGTGGGTCATTTGCCTGGTATTATAGGGGCGTGGGCCGTGGGCCTTTTCACCCAAGAAGATGCCGCGCTTTTAATGGCCATTCGAATGGCCAACGCCATGGCCTACGTGGCGGCCTGTTTTTTCGCCATTAAGCTGGCCAAGCGGTACCGGCTTATTTTCGCGGCTGCTGCGCTGGTTCCAAGTTCGCTGTTTATTGCCACCTCCTGCGGGTATGATCCTATGGTAACTGCGCTTTCATACCTGGCTTTGGCATTAATGGTGAATGAACTGATCGACCGGTCGCGGCTGCTGCGTCCGGGGCCCTTGCTTGCCATCATGCTGTGTCTGATGACTGTGTGCATGACAAAGCCTGTTTACGCGCCCATATGTCTACCGCTTTTGTTTTTGCCAAAGGAGAAATTCAAAAGCCGGGCCCAGGGAATATGGTTTAAGGTGGCAGTGGGGTTGTTTGTGCTTTGTGTCGCGGCATCCTTCCTGCTGCCCGCGCTGATCGATTCTGGAGCCGTCAGCGATGAGCGGGGCGGGGATGTGAACTCGGCCTACCAAATCGCATATATATTAAGAAACCCTTTGGGTTATCTTAAACTATTATGGGCGAACCTCAGCGACAACTTAGCCTTCCATGCCCTTCGAATGACTTCTAACTTTGGTTATTTGGATGTGGGCAGCCAATCCCTGTCGCTATGCATCCTTTTGTGGCTAGGCTATGCCGCCTTAAGCGACACGGCTGCCCAGGAGGAATTAAGTGCCAGGCACTGGCACCAGGGGTTGTTGGGCTTTAGCGCCGTGGCTGTGGTGATGCTGATCTATATCTCCATGTTCATTGTTTTTACCGAGGTAGGAGCCCAGACGATCATGGGCGTTCAATCCCGGTACTTCTTGCCACTTTTGCCAGCTATAATGGCCACGGCCACCCCTATTGCCGCTAAGCGCCAACAGGATGCGCCAACCCCGGCGCTGCCCATATTTCTGAGCGCAATCCTTTTGAATTTCTGGATCATCGACCAAGTGGTTATCAATTGCCATTGGTCATGATGTAAAAAAGGGGCTGTGGCAATAAGGAAAACGCTGGGACGCTGATCCGCAGCCTCAATTGTCGCCGCTTACAGCGGTTCTGTTTCGGTTGCAGATCAAAGCCCCTTGCATTTCCTTGATTCTTACTGCGACAGTCCCTTTTGCTTTACTGTTATTATTCTTCCTCTTCTTCTTCGGGGAGGTTGGCGTTGTGGAACACATTCTGCACGTCGTCGTTGTCATCCAGCATGTCCAGCATTTTTTGGATTTTAACAATGGTTTCATCGTCCACATCCACGGTGTTCTGGGGAATTTTTTGCACTTCAGCGGATAGGAAGGACAGGCCCTGCTTTTCAAGGGCCTCACGCACGGCGGAAAAATCGTTAGGCGCGGTGTAGATTTCGTAAGCGTCGTCCATGGTGGTTACGTCTTCGGCGCCAGCATCCAGAGCGAGCATCATCATTTCGTCTTCATCGCTCCCTGGGGTGCGCTCTAAAACGATAATGCCCTTTTCGTCGAACATGAAGCCCACGGAGCCGGTAGTGCCCAGGTTGCCGCCGTTTTTGGCGAAGCAATGGCGCACGTCGGATGCAGTGCGGTTACGGTTATCGGTAATCACTTCTACGATCACGGCCACGCCGCCAGGGGCATAGCCTTCATAGGTGATTTCTTCATAAATCACATCGCCCAGTTCGCCTGCTGCTTTTTTAATGGAGCGGGCAATGTTATCGTTAGGCATGTTGTTGGATTTGGCTTTGGCCACCACATCCCGAAGCTTACCGTTAATAGCAGGATCGGAGCCGCCTTCACGAACGGCAATGGCGATTTCACGGCCAATTTTGGTGAAAATCTTGCCCCGTTCTGCGTCTGCCTTGCCCTTTTTATGCTTGATATTAGCCCATTTGGAATGCCCTGACATGAAAAAACCCCCTAAACATTGAATAACCATTAATTACAACGTATTATTATACCATCGTGGGTTTATATTCGTCAAGGCAGGTGGTATAATAATCCCAAGACAATCAAGGAGGTATTTGGATGGCAACTTATGAAAAGCATATTAGAGGTGATTTTAGAGGCCTGATGGCATTAATCGATCATGAGATTATGTCCGGAAGCGTGTCTGCCTCACTGGAAGGCCAAAGCGATTATACCATGGAAGGCGTATCGGTTGCGGTGCGGGTTTATGAACGGTACAGCTGGATGGGTGGAAACCGCTTAAGTCTAAGCGTTACCTTAACCGGCGCGGGGGATGCTTTGCATTTGACAGCCATCACCGCTGGAGGCAGCCAGGCTGTTTTCTTTAAGGTGAACACCTTTGGGGAATCGGCTTTTTTGGATAAGTTGGTAGCTGTTGTGGAGGGTTACGAAAGAGAAGACAGGCGCTAATCAGCCTTTGCTAGAGAAAAGTCTTTTGTTTATTTTCTTTCTATAAAGCTCCCAAGAATGAACACATAGCACACCGGCAATAAAAAGCAAAAATTGGTAAACTATTGGTAATATGGATAGGCTGTGCTATAATATCGTATCGAGCTTTCGAAAGAGGAGTGGCTGAAGATGAAAGTGGTTTTGTTGGCGGGCGGACTGGGAACAAGGATATCTGAGGAATCCCATTTGAAGCCCAAGCCTATGATCGAAGTTGGTGGGAAGCCGATTCTTTGGCATATCATGAAAAATTACGCGGCTCAGGGGTTTAACGATTTTATCGTTTGCTGCGGGTATAAGGCTTATGTGATCAAAGAGTATTTTGCGGATTATTATCTGCACAACTGCGATATTACATTCGATTTTAAAGACGGGAAGAACACCATGGAGGTGCACGCCAACAACACAGACCCATGGCGGGTTACCTTGGTAGACACAGGACTTAACACCATGACGGGAGGGCGTGTAAAACGCATACAGTCCTTTGTTGGGGATGAGCCTTTTATGCTTACCTACGGGGATGGTGTGGCGGATGTGGATTTGAACGCCCTTATGGCTTTCCACAAGGCCCATGGCAAGGCGGCCACCATTACCACCATTCAGCCGGAAGGCCGCTTTGGGGTGCTGGATATGAACAACGATCAGATTTTAGCCTTTAGGGAAAAGAGCCAAACGGATGTGAGCTGGATCAACGGCGGCTTTATGGTGTTGGAACCGGGGATTTTTAGCCGTATCAGAGGCGATGAAACCATTTTGGAACGGGAGCCTTTGGAATCCCTGGCGGCAGATGGACAGCTGATGGCCTATAAGCATGGTGGTTTCTGGCAGTGCATGGATACCCAGCGGGACAAGCAGCGCTTGGAATCCTTATGGGAAAGCGGCAGTGCGCCCTGGAGGAACTGGTAATGCTGTCATTTTTTAAGAATAAGCGAGTATTTATAACAGGACATACCGGCTTTAAGGGAAGCTGGTTGTCCTTTTTGTTGGTTAAAGCAGGTGCCCAGGTAACAGGCTACTCCCTTCATGCACCTACAGAGCCAAATTTATTTGGGCTATTAGGGCTTGAAGATAAGATGACCAGCGTCATTGGCGATATTCGGGATCGAGAAATGCTTACAAAGGCCTTTGATGGAGCAGCGCCTGAGATCGTACTGCATTTGGCGGCCCAGCCTATTGTGCGGGAATCCTATAGCAATCCGGCATACACTTACGAAACCAATGTGATGGGCACGGTAAACATTTTAGAATGTGTGCGGCTTTCAAGCACGGTAAAATCCTTTTTAAATGTGACCACCGATAAGGTGTATGAAAACAGAGAATGGCAGTGGGGTTACCGGGAAATCGATCCCTTGGATGGGTACGACCCTTATTCCAATTCCAAATCCTGCTCGGAACTGGTAACCCATAGCTATAAGAACAGCTTTTTCAGTGATGGCAAGGTTGCCATATCCACCGCCCGGGCAGGCAACGTCATTGGCGGCGGGGATTTTGCCAAGGACCGGATCGTTCCAGATGCGATTCGCGCGGCTTATGCAAAGGAACCCCTTGTTGTTCGCAACCCCCATTCCACCAGGCCTTATCAGCACGTGCTGGAGCCCCTTTATGCCTATCTGATGATCTTAAAAGCCCAGTGGGAAGAGGGCAGCCTGGCCGGGTACTACAACGTGGGGCCGGAGGATTGCGATTGCGTGACAACAGGCGGTTTGGCGGACTTGTTTAAGGCTTCCTGGGGAGAAGGGTTTAGCTGGGAAAACCGCTTTGTAGGAGGCCCCCACGAAGCGAACTTCTTGAAGCTGGATTGCTCGAAATTAAAAGCTGCGTTGGGCTGGCAACCTGTATGGCATGTGGATGAAGCGGTTGCAAGGACAGCCCAATGGGCCAGGGTGTATGAAACGGGCCAGGATGTGCGGCCTATTATGGAAGCACAGATCCAAGCCTTTGAGGAACAAGCGAAGAAGCTATGGAAAAAGGGGAATGGGTATGTTTGAAAACATGAACGAAAAGCAAGCGCGTGAAGTGATTCTGGATATGGTAAAAACTTACGCGGATACTTATCACAACCAGTTCAAGGCATTTGAAGAGGGCCAACGGATTCCGTATGCTTCCCGTGTATACAATCACGACGAAATGGTGAACCTGGTGGATAGCTCCCTGGAATTCTGGCTCACCTCCGGCAGGTATACCGATGAATTTGAGGCCGCTTTAGCCAAGTACATTGGCGTAAAGTACTGCTCGTTGGTGAACTCCGGTTCTTCCGCAAACTTGATCGCGTTCATGTCACTGACTTCGCCCCTGTTGAAGGAGCGTGCGGTTAACCGGGGTGATGAAGTAATCACCGTGGCGGCAGGCTTCCCCACCACAGTGGCGCCCATTATCCAATTTGGCGCTGTACCGGTTTTTGTGGATGTGACCATTCCCCAATACAATATCGATGTGACCAAGCTAGAAGCAGCGTTGAGTGAAAAGACCAAGGCGGTGATGATCGCCCATACCTTGGGCAATCCCTTCGATTTGGGGGTTGTGAAGGCTTTTTGCGATAAACACAATTTGTGGTTGGTGGAAGACAACTGCGATGCTTTGGGTTCCACTTACACCATCGATGGGATTACCAAGCAGACCGGCGCTATCGGCGATATTGGCACCTCCAGCTTTTATCCGCCCCATCACATGACCATGGGGGAAGGTGGTGCGGTGTATACGGACAATCCGCTTTTACATAAGATCATCCGCTCCATGCGGGATTGGGGCCGGGACTGCATGTGCCCTTCCGGGGTGGATAACCTGTGCGGTCACAGATTTGACCATCAGTATGGGGAGCTGCCCATGGGTTATGATCATAAATATGTGTATTCTCACTTTGGGTATAACTTGAAGGCGACTGACTTGCAGGCGTCTATTGGTTGCGCTCAGCTGAAAAAGTTCCCCACTTTTGTGGTGCGCCGCAAAGAAAACTTTAAAAGGCTGAAGGCGGCTCTTGGTGATATGGAAAGCGATTTGATTCTGCCTGTCGCCTGCGAAAACAGCGATCCCAGCTGGTTCGGGTTCCTAATCACCTGCAAAGAGGGTATTTCTCGAAACGCCATGGTGCAATATATCGAATCAAAGGGCGTGCAAACCCGTGCCTTGTTTGCGGGAAACTTGGTGAAGCATCCTTGCTTTGATGGTATGCGGGCGTCTGGAGAAGGGTTCCGGGTGGTGGGAGAACTTTGCAACACCGACCGGATTATGAACGATACCTTCTGGGTGGGCGTATACCCCGGTATGACGGACGAAAAGATTGATTACATGGCGAAAACCATTAAAGAGGCATTAGCGGCATGCAAAAAGTAAAAGAACTGATTACCAAAGTGGAAAACCATGAAAAATATGGCAGGTATGTGCAGTTTATTAAGTTCGGGATCGTAGGAGTCAGCAATACGCTGATCTCATTGCTAGTGTATTGGCTGTGCTTTTACGGGCTTCATATGCACTACCAGGTGGCCAATATTCTGGCGTTCGTCATCAGCGTGACCAATGCTTATTATTGGAACAGCAGGTATGTATTTAAGACCGGCGAAAAGCGCGGATTAAAGGATCATGTGAAGGCCTATTTTAAGGCGTTCCTTTCCTATGGCAGCACCTGGCTGCTGGGTACAGCTCTTTTAACGCTATGGGTGGAAGTCTGCGGCATTTCTGAGGGTATTGCGCCGGTAATCAACCTTCTCATTACCATTCCACTGAATTTTGTTTTGAATAAGTTCTGGGCGTTTAAAGGCAGCAAAGGGGAGAAGACAAATGAAGATGAAGGTATCTAATTATATTGCCTCCTTCTTGGTTGAAAAGGGAATTACTCAAGCATTTACAGTTACTGGTGGCGGTGCAATGCATTTAAATGATGCACTGGGGCACCAAGAGGGGCTCGAATGTGTGTATAATCATCATGAGCAGGCTTGTGCCATCGCGGCGGAAGCCTATGCGCGGATACACAACCAGATCGCAGCCCTATGCGTAACCACCGGCCCTGGCGGCACCAATGCCATTACAGGTGTGGTAGGTGGCTGGCTGGACAGTATCCCCATGCTGGTGATTTCTGGTCAGGTACGGTATGATACCACGGCCCATTCTACGGGATTGGACATTCGTGCTATGGGAGATCAAGAGTTTGAGATTACCAAGGCCATTTCTTGCATGACCAAATACGCCAAGCTGGTCATTAACCCTTTGGAAATCCGCTACCATTTGGAAAAGGCGCTTTATTTGGCTAGCCATGGCCGGCCCGGCCCGGTATGGCTGGATATTCCTCTGAATGTGCAGGGAGCTACCGTTGAAACCGATGATTTGATCGGCTACGATACAAAAGAAGATGAAGGCGTTTGTCCGCCTTTGGTAAACGCCCAAACGATTGAAGCGGTTATTGAAAAGCTCAAGAGCGCTAAGCGGCCAGTTTTCTATGCCGGCAATGGGATTCGCATCGCAGGTGCATTTGACATGTTCAAAAAAGTGGCTGAGAAGCTGAATGTACCTGTGGTTACCTGCTGGGACAGCATCGACTTGATGGCAACTGGCGATCCTATCTATGTAGGCCGCGGCGGTATTATGGGAGACCGGGCGGGAAACTATGCTGTGCAAAACAGCGATCTGGTGTTGGCAGTGGGCAACCGCTTAAGCATCCGCCAGGTAGGGTACAACTGGGCCACATGGGCCAGGGAAGCCTACGTAATCATGGTGGATATCGATGAAAATGAAATGAAAAAGCCTTCGCTGCATGTGGAAATGCCCATTCATGCCGATGCGAAAGACTTTTTGGAAGAACTGGACAAGTTATTGCCCCAAGGAAAGCTGTTTAATAATGAGGAATGGCTTTCTTATTGTGCGGATAAGAAGAAGCGCTACCCTGTTGCGTTGCCTAAACACTATGCGGATGAAGACGATACCAATGTGTATGCCTTTATCAATGAACTGTCCCGCCGTCTGCCGGAGGGGCGCATTACGGTGGTGGGCAATGGTTCCGCTTGTGTGGTGGGCAGCCATGGGTATGTAATTAAGGAAGGCCAGCGATTTATAATCAACTCGGCCATTGCTTCTATGGGCTACGATTTACCGGCAGCCATTGGTGCTTGCTATGCAGACAATAAAACACCGGTGATTCTGGTAACGGGTGATGGCAGTATTCAAATGAATTTACAGGAGCTTCAAACCATTATCCACAACAAGCTGCCTATTAACATTTTTGTGATTTCCAACGGGGGTTATCACTCCATTCGCCAAACCCAAAACAACTTCTTTGGCCCACCCCTGGTGGGCATCGGGGAAGACAGCGGGGATTTAAGCTTCCCGGCTATGGAAAAGCTGGCTTGGGCTTATGGCTATCCTTACCATGCCATCCGTTCTAATAAGGAGCTGGATGATGTTTTGAATGGGGTGTTGGCTAATGACGGGCCCCAAATTTGCGAAGTGCTTGTTGGCAAAAAGCAGTTGTTCGAGCCTAAGAGTGCCACCAAACGTTTACCAGACGGTACGCTGGTATCTGCACCTTTGGAAGATTTGGCTCCCTTTCTGCCGGATGAGGAGCAGGCAGCCAATATGCTCATCGCGCCTGTGGAAAAAGCATGAAGCGGGCAGTTGTAACAGGAGGAACCAGTTTCCTTGGAAGAGCCATTTTAGATGAGCTGATCGGCGATGATTACGACTGCTTTGCCATCGTTCGCCCTGAAAGTGCCAATCTTACTTCTTTGCCGATATCAGAAAGACTGAAAATCGTTTCTGCCGATATGGGGGATATGGTTACATGGGTAGAAACGATTGAGGCTGCCGATTTGTTTTTCCATTTTGGCTGGGATGGCGTTGGCGCGGCAGGCAGAGCTAGTAACGATATACAAAAAGGCAATCTGGAAAAAACCTTACTTTGCTTAAAGGGAGCAAAAGCTCTAGGCTGTAAGCGTTTTTTGTTTGCGGGCAGCCAGGCGGAGTGTGGGATTACCCATGAGATCATTACGGAAAGCACACCCTGCTACCCCCAAACGGAATATGGAAAAGGCAAGTTGCAGGTGCTTTGCGAAGCTCAGCGGCAGGCACAGGTGTATGGAATCGAATATGTGCATATGCGTATATTCAGCGTTTATGGCCCGGGGGACCACTCGTGGGCGCTGGTGCCCAGCTGTGTAAAGGCGTTCGCCAATAAAGAAGCGATCTTGCTTTCTGATTGCATGCAAAAGTGGAATTTTCTTTACAGCACAGATGCGGCAGTGGTTATTCGCCTACTAGCCCAATGTCCGCTGATTGACACAAACCCGGTGTACAACGTAGCGAGCATGGATACGCGTGTACTGAAAGATTTTGTGGAAGAATTGTGGGATTTGGCGGGCCAGCAAGGACAGCCGGTTTATGGCGGACGGCAAAACGCAGCAGAGAATCCACCCTGGCTGCAGCCGGATATTTCTCGTTTGCAGCGTATGACCCAATGGCAACCGCTAGTCACTTTTGCACAAGGTGTGGCAGAATTATTGAAGAAAGAAAGGGAGAAATAGCATTGAAGGCGTTCGTATTAAAGCAAAAAGGCGAAGCCGGATGGTTCGACGCGCCTAAGCCGATCTTACAACAGCCCTATGGTGCGATTTTGCGTCCCATTGTAGTAGCCCCGTGTTCATCGGATGTGCATACGATTTATGGCGGAGGCTCACCTAAACAGCCGAACCTGATTCTAGGACATGAATGTGTTGCCCAGGTAGTAGAGGTTGGCACTGGCGTAAAGGATTTTCAAATTGGTGATGTGGTAGTCGTTCCGGCAATTACACCCGATTGGCGCGCATTGGCTATTCAAGAGGGCAATGATCGTCACGCTGAAGATCATTTTTCTGGGCACCGGTTGGGGAGAACATGGCCAGGGGTGTTTGCGGAGTTTTTCGCACTGCCGGATGCGGACACCACCCTTGCGCATTTGCCAAAAGATGTTTCAATAAAACAGGGCTTAATGTGTGCAGATGTGATGACCACGGGATTTACGGGTGCGGAGTATGCCAATATCAAAATAGGTGATACAGTATGTGTTATGGGCATTGGTCCAGTTGGGTTGATGGCCGTTGCCGGGGCGGCCCACCTGGGAGCTTCCCGCATTATTGCGATTGGAAGCCGTAAACCCTGCGTACAGCTGGCTTATGAGTATGGCGCAACCGATATAGTCGACTACCATCGTGGTGATGTGGTACGGCAGGTTTTGGATATCACCGATGACCTCGGGCCGGATAGTGTGATCCTTGCCGGTGGTGGGGATGAGGTGTTTACTCAGGGGGTTGACATGGTGCGTTATGGTATTGGCACCATTTCCAATGTGAATTACTACGGCGGAACAGGCAGCTTGGAATATCCTAAGTTTAGCGGTGGCCGTGGAATGGCGGGAAAATCCATACACATGCAGTTGGCTAAAGGCGGCAGAGCACGTATGGAAAGAATGCTTCGAATGGTGCAATATCAGCGTGTTGATCCAAGTCCGCTGGTAACGCATGAGCTGGAAGGGTTCAGTGCGATAGAGCAGGCTTTGCAGCTTATGCGAGATAAAAACAGCGGTGCCATTAAGGTGATGGTTTCTATCGATTGGGATAAGGAAAAAGTTTAGGACAGAAAGCAAGTGTGATAATGAGCAAGTGTATCGTATGCGGCGCGGCGTTGATGGATCCACCTATTCTTGTGTGCGATAATATGCCTAAGGCGGCGCAGCACATGCCGTCTAAAGAGCTATTAGCTGATGAGCATGATATGACATTGGAGCTTTGCCAGTGTTCTGGTTGCGGGCTTGTTCAGTTCGCCGTGGAACCGCCGGATTATTACCGTGATGTGATTAGAAGCGGCGGCTATTCCACTACTATGGTGGAGCTAAGGCGTAGCCAGTATACTCATTTTTTGGATATGTGTCCACTGAAAAACACAAAGATCATCGAAGTGGGCTGCGGCCAGGGGGAATTTTTGGGCGTGTGGGGGAGGTTTGGGTTTGAGGTGGATGCATATGGCCTGGAGAACAACCCTGTTTTAGTGAAGAAGGCACGGGATGCAGGACTCAATGTAATGCAAGGTTTTGCCGTGGAAGAAAACTATCAAATTCCTAACGGGCCCTTCAGTGGATTTTGCTCATTTAACTTTTTGGAACATCAGCCTGATCCTAACGGGATGCTGCGCTGCATTTATCACAACCTGGAAGAGAATGCATATGGCCTGATTACAGTGCCTAGCTTCGAATATATCATGGAGCATGAAGGGTTTTACGAGTTGATTCGCGATCATATTGCATATTTCACGAAAGAGACCTTCACATTCGTTTTAGAAATGAATGGTTTCCACGTGCTGGAGTGTACTATTGTGAACCGCGATACATGGGCCGCCATTGTCGAAAAGAAACCGCGATTGGATGTTACTGCGCTGGAACGTTCCCGGAAGCGCATTTCAAAACAGATAAGCGATTTTATGCTGAATGCGATCAAGGGTGAACGGAAACTTGCAGTATGGGGTGCTAGCCATCAGGGGTTTACGCTGTTATCAAATACAGGTATGAAACAGCATGTATCCTATGTCATTGATTCAGCGCCCTTTAAGCAAGGCTTATATACACCTGGAACACACTTGCCGATTGTTGCGCCGGAGTATTTTTTCATTGAGCCGGTGGATTCCATTTTAATTGTTGCGCCGGGATATACGGATGAAATCACGTCGGTCATTAAACAGAGATATGGTGAGGCTGTGCAGGTATATATCCTTCGGTCCAACTGCTTGGAGCGTGTAAATTAGTTGCTTGCCTCGATGATACTGGCTTTGAAAAATCATGGAATGGGTGAGATCAAATGAAAAAATTGATATCTGTTGTGTTACCCTGCTATAACGAGGTGGAAAATGTCTGTGCTATAAGCAATGCGGTGATTGCTCAATTGGAAAAAATGACAATGTACAACTATGAAATTATCTTCATCGACAATTGTTCCACCGATGGTACCAAGGATGAATTGCGTAAGCTTTGCAAAGGCAACGAAAAAATCAAGACGATATTTAACGCTAAAAACTTTGGCCAGTTCAATTCGCCTTATTATGGTATGATGCAAACCTATGGCGATGCAGTGATCCTGATGGCTTCAGATTTTCAGGACCCGGTGGACATGATCCCGAAGTTCGTCGCGGAATGGGAAAAAGGCTATCAGATCGTGTGCGGCATCAAGACCTCCAGTAAGGAAAATAAACTAGTGTACGCCCTGCGTTCCCTTTATTATAAGATGATAAAGAAAATGTCCTCGGTGGAGCAGATCGAGCATTTTACCGGCTTTGGGCTGTACGACAAGACATTTATCCAAACCATGCGGGAATTGAATGACCCCATGCCCTTTTTGCGGGGCATTGTGGCGGAAATGGGCGGCAGCCGCAAAGAGATCCCTTACGAGCAACCCAAGCGCCGAGCAGGGAAAACAAAGAACAACTGGTACTCCCTGTATGACGCGGCTATGCTTTCTTTCACTTCTTATACCAAGATAGGCCTTCGCCTGGCCACCTTTGCCGGAATGTTCACTGGTGCTGTAAGCATGCTCATCGCCTTGGGGTACCTAGTGTTAAAGCTCATCTACTGGGATCGTTTCGATGCAGGCCAAGCCCCGCTTTTGATCGGCGTATTCCTTATGGGCTCCATTCAGCTTTTCTTCGTGGGATTCCTGGGGGAGTACATTGTCAATATCAATTCCCGGGTGATTCATAGGCCTCTTGTTATCGAGCAGGAACGGCTGAACTTCGATGGGAAAACGGAGGATAAGATTGCCGGTTAAGGAGGGCGTGCATGAGATGGATAGGCTAAACATGCACTTTGCTAGTAGCAAGAAAAACATCCTTTTGGCTATTGGTATATTTCTTGGCATGTTTTTTGTGTTATTTGTATTGATTGGAAAAGTGTCATTTGTTGATGAAATTGATAATTTTGTTGGTGGTATGCTGGTGGCGGCCGGTGATGATGTTTATGCGATTCACACGTCTCAGCATATGCCGTTTATGTACTATCTGTGCGCTATATTTAGGGCTTTAGGCGCTTCGTCGGTGTATACATATCGGATTGCATACGATGTTTTCATGGCACTTTTGTGGACAGTTATGTATTTTAGATATCGCTCTCATTTTGGAAAAATCGTTATGCTGGCTTATCCCATAATATATGTCTTTTTGATCTCATCGACATCCATGGGCACCTGTGTGCTTGCGGATCAGATGCAGGCACATGGGATGGTAATCCTTATGATAGAGTTTTTCCTATTTTTGAAGCAAGGGCGAATTGGCATTAGCAATGCTGGGTGGATATCTTTGGCGGTGGTGTTTTCCTTTGGCAGTACGTTCGTTGCAGCTTATGGTGTGTTTGTTATTTTGCTAGGGGTCTTTTTGGTCTATGCCTATGATCGGTTGGCGAAGCAATCTATTTTAGCAAACGGCGGCAACGGCTTTTGGAAACAGCTAGGGGTTACTACATTGATCGTTTTAGCGCCTTTTGCATTATTAATGCTTTGGTATCTGGTTTCAGGCAACCTTTCAAACTTTGTTGAAGGTGCTTATAAAGTAAATGCTGAGATATATTCAAAATATATGGGCGGATTTGGCTCCAATCCGCTGCAATCTGCAATCGAACGGGTGAGTGTCTATGCAAATTGTTTTGTCGGGGCGGTTCAAACCATAATGACCGCGCCGTTAGATTCAGCAATTGTCATCATTTGCTATCTAATCAATTTTGCTTTTGTCATTTGCATAATAAAACAGAATTGGGTTTGCGCGGCTGTTACGGTACTTTATATTTTCGCAAATGGAATGAGGGGCTTTGTGGGCTTCCATGCTCTGTCATACTACGGAATAACCGCATTCATGTTTGCGTGGTTGTTAGAAAAAGCCTTAGATAGGTGGAAATGGAGGAAGTGGCGGATTTCTTTCATTGGATTAGCATGCTTATTGTGCGTCGTGGCAATCCCCTATGCGAGCGCCTGTAAAAGTATTGTGCATATTCCCGCACGCTTGTTCGAAAAGCATCACGATCCTTTGGCTATGGCTGTTCAACAAATTGTTGATGAGGATGAACGAATTCATATTACAACCTTGAACATTGAAACATATCTTAACGCTAACAGGTTGCCGATGCTATCCGCGCCCTCCTCCGTGCCGTGGATGTATGAAGCGTATGGTGAAAAGGAAATCCAAATGTTAGAAGAAACCAAGCCTAAGGTGATTGTTTTTTCGCCCGAATGGAGCGTATGGGGTTACCATATAAAGGAATATGCGCCTGAACTGGTTGACTATATTTGGGCAAATTATTCTTTAACAGGGGATCCTTCCTATGACACCCTGTATGTACGCAATGATCTTGTTGAAGAGGCAAAAGAATTGTTCGATGTTTACCCCATTTCCATAGCCGCGCAAGAAGCAGAAAACCATCTAGGCAAATTGCAAAGCGGAAGTGTTATTGCGCAGACTTTTGTGGCAAATGATACGGATATGTATGGTTTATCTGTTTTCACAGCCACCTATGCGTATAATAATGCCACAGACATAATGGTACAGATCATTGATATAGGAACAGGAGAAGTATTAAACCAGGCTATGTTCAACACAGAAGAAGTTTATGATAATTTCTATTCATCAGTGATGCTTCCGTGTCAAACGCACGTTGGCAGGATGTATGAGCTTCGTTTTACGTTGGAGAACACTTTGCCATTTCGTCAAATGACCTTTTATCGAACGGCGGATAATACCGCAACGGAGGAAAGCTATGCTCTAATCAATGGTGTGCCGCAATCCTATAACTTATGCTTTAACATATTCGCCGATTCGCCCTCAGAATAAGGAAAATTCAAGGGATTTCATTGGTTAAATCCCCGAATAATGCAAAAGGTTATTGACAAAACTTACAATGTTGGCTACAATATGCTCTGTCTGGCAGGTGCGGACATGCGGGTGTAGCTCAATGGTAGAGTTCTAGCTTCCCAAGCTAGCTACGTGGGTTCGATTCCCATCACCCGCTCCAAACCGCACTGGGACCAAGACCCAATTATTGTAAATAACGGATGTAACTAAAGGAGGGCATTTCCCATGGCAAAGGCAAAGTTTGAAAGAAACAAGCCGCACGTAAACATTGGCACAATTGGCCACGTAGACCACGGCAAGACGACCCTGACAGCAGCGATCACGCTGGTGCTTGCGAAGCTGGGCGGCGCGCAGGCAATGAAGTACGACGAAATCGACAAGGCTCAGGAAGAAAAAGCACGTGGAATCACGATCAACACGTCCCACGTGGAATACGAAACGGAAAAGCGTCACTATGCCCACGTGGACTGCCCTGGCCATGCTGACTATGTTAAGAACATGATCACCG
>JAVBTR010000091.1:0-28715 GCA_031556065.1 Eubacteriales bacterium
CGTACCCTCGTGGGCTTTTGTGGTAAGGGGCTGGTGGTCGGTACGGGCGCTGGTGGGGTGCTTTCCTAAAAGGTTGGTTTCGGCAGCAAAACGCGACCGGGTTTGCGGGGTGAAAATCGCCTCCAGCCATTGCTCATATGTCATGCCTTGATATTTGAGGGCGGTATTAAAGTAAAACTCAAGACCGGTGGACATGGCACCGTTGTAGAAGATCAGCTGGTTGTCCTTAAGCAAAAGGCGATAGCCTTCGGAAACACCGCTAACAGCACCCAGCATTTCATCGCATTTTTTGCTGAATTTTAAAAATGTGTTTATATTCGAATCCCCATCCGTCGGCCGGGACATATACATGATAGCATGAAGGCTTGAATCGTATACCATCCGCAGGGCGACGTTATCAAGGCTGCTGAGCACATAAGCTAACTCCCCGCCGGCGGTATCCAAAAGGGACAGTGTATCTTCCACACAGTTGCGCTCTGTAATCTTAACAACTGCGCTGAACAGGTAAATGGAGTTAGCCACAGGCACAATCAGCATTAATATAAAGGAAATGAGTATAACCGTAAAGGCGTGCTTAAAACGGTGGATCATAAAGGGCTGCCTTTGCTTTGCCTTTGGAGAGGGCATGGACATCCTCCTTTTCTTAAGGAAGAAAAAAAGTATTGGAAGCATTTAAATGCCAGGTAACGGTTTTTTATTATAGCGTCTTTTTTTATAATTGTAAAACAAAAAACTTTTGTCTTCGGCAGTGTTAAAATACCGTAAACCGTTGATATAGCGCAGACTTTTTCAAAAACATACATTTGATTGGGTCGGCGTACAAATGGTTGGATTCGTATAGTCTGTACGGAGGTCGGGGGAACTGTGTGTTGAAATGCAAGGTTTTTTTGTTATATTGAAATCGCAAACGGAGCCGGTTTGCAATTTCCCGGTACCGGAAAAACTAAAAAAAGGAGACAACAATATGAAAAGACTAGCAGCCCTTATTCTTGGCATTGTGATGCTTTTTGGCTGCGCATCGGCCGAAGTAGCGACCAATCAGCCAACCACAGCCCCCGTTGCCAACAGCGAGGTGGTTACCTTGAAGGTATTCGCACCGCAAAATGGTGAATACAGCTGGGCGGATAACCTGCAAACCAAAGAGTTGGAAGAAAAACTGGGCATCAAAATCGAATGGGTTGTTGCGCCTAGCGGCACTGTTCGTGAAAAACTGAACCTGCTGCTGGCCGGTGGCCAAGAAGAAATGGTGGACTTGATCCTTGTAGGGGTGGGCGACCGCCTTGACAGGGTAACCGAGGCCCAGCTTGGTGCACAAGGGCTTCTCATGCCGCTGAATCAATACTTCGATACCATTTCGGAAGGTTACAAAGCGGCCTTTGAAGCTATGCCCGGCCTGCGGGATTCCATTACCACGCCAGATGGCAACATTTACTCAATGCCTAACGTTGATGGCTCCCTTCATATGCAGTATTCCATGAAAATGTGGATCAATACGGAGTGGCTTGAAAATCTCAACCTTGAAATGCCTACCACTACCGAAGAACTCTACCAGGTGCTTAAGGCGTTTAAAGAAAAGGATGCCAATGGCAATGGGGATCCTAACGATGAAATCCCTTTGTCTACTATCAAGGATATTACCAACGCGGCCATTGATAGCTTCTTGATGCAGCCCTTCCAGCTCACCCCTGAAGGTGAGAAATTGTATGTGGATAACGGTAAGGTAACCTTTAGCCCCGTTCAGGAAGGCTATCGTGAGGGCCTGCGTTACCTGAATAAGCTTTACGCGGAAGGACTTATCAATCCCGAATCCTTTACCCAGGATATGGCCAATCAGGTCAATGTTAATGAAAATGGCGAGGAAGCCGTTATTGGCTGCTTCTTAGGCCAGCGTCCCGGCTTTGCCTGTGACTTAACCACGATGCCTAACAGCGAAAAGTGGGAGCAATATCAACCTGTGGCGCCCCTGACCGGTCCCTCCGGCCAAGCTATCGCCGCCTGGAACCCCTATGCCATGTATCAAACCGGTATGGCTTTTATCCCCACCGGCGCGAAAAACCCGGAAGTGGCTTTCCGTCTGGTAGACTATTTGGCCACGCTTGAAGGTTCCATGCGTTCGAATTATGGTGTTGAAGGCGTGCATTGGCGTAAAGCGACCGAAGGCGAATTGGGCCTGGACGGCACCCCTGCCACAGTGACTCTGCTGCCTGCCGCCACCGAGGATGTGAACTATTCTTGGACTCAGTTGGCTGGTCTGGTGCGTAATACCGAGTTTACCGTTGGCCAGACAACCAACCCAGATCCTTATGCAGACGACGTGCGCCCTCTGGATGGCCGCCAGATCCTTTTGTACAAAGGCTCTTTGAGCCATGAGGCGGTTCGCCAGCCCTTGGACAGCGTTATGCCCAGTCTGTTCTTCACCGAGGATGTGGCGGAAGATATTTCCCTTAAGAAAACCACCATTATGGATTATACCGACGAAGCCATCGTGCGCTTCATTACCGGCGATATGAGCATCGAAAACGATTGGGATAGCTATGTACAAACGCTGAATGATATCGGTCTTGAGGATTATCTCAAGCTTTATCAGGACGAGTATGATGCCAGCGCCTTTGCTAAAAAGTAATACACATTTTGAACCTGCCCGGCGGGAGACAGGCTGTCTCCCGCCGATTTTGCTTCATGGGAGGAATCGATTATGAGGGTAGCCGCACCCAGACAGGGCAATCGCTGGTTGAAAACGTGGAAGGGAATAAAGCGCCATTGGCAATTATACCTGCTTATATTGCTGCCGGTGGTCTATGTGATCGTTTTTCGATATGTGCCTATTTGGGGGTCCCAAATTGCCTTTAAAGATTACAAGCTTGGCTTGGGTATAGAAGGCAGCCCGTGGGCCTCACCGTTTTTTAAACATTTTATCAATTTCTTTTCAGCCAATCAGTTTTTTCGTCTGTTTTTCAACACCCTGGGTTTGTCCTTTTACAATATTCTGGCGGGTGTGCTGCCTCCCGTTATTCTGGCCATTGGGCTCACCTATGTGCGCCATAAGTATTTTGGCAAAACAGTGCAGATGATTACTTACATGCCGTATTTTATTTCAACCGTGCTGGTGGTAAGCATTATGAACCAGATGCTTTCCCTTTCTGGTTCGGTGAACCGCCTGATCGCGGAATTTGGAGGCAGCCCTATTCACTTTTTAAGCAAGCCTGAATGGTTTAAAAGCCTGTATGTGTTCTCCGGCCTGTGGCAGAATACTGGCTACAACGCGGTGGTGTATCTGGCAGCCCTGGCTTCTGTTTCCACAGAGGTTCATGAAGCGGCCATTGTGGATGGGGCCAGCATTTGGAAGCGCATTATTCATGTGGATATTCCGGGCATCATGCCCACTGTGGTCATCGTAACGGTATTGGCTTGTGGCCGGATTCTGTCGGTAGGCTATGAGAAGGTGCTTTTGATGCAGAACATGCAGAATATGCGCGCCTCTGACATCATTTCAACCTATGTATACCGGGTGGGCCTTTCAGAAGGGATGCAGTTTAGCTATTCAACGGCCATTGGGCTGTTCCAGTCTGTGGTGTCCCTGATCCTATTGGTGTTTGTTAATGGCATGACCAAACGCTTGAATGAAACCAGCTTATGGTAAGGAGGAAACGTGAATGCAATTAAGTCATATTAAAAGAACAGCCTCCGATAAGGCGTTTATGGTCGTCAACACGGTATTTCTTCTATTAAGCCTGGTTGTGGTTCTTGTGCCCCTTGTGAATGTGGTGGCCCAATCCTTAAGCGCTCCCAGCGAAGTGATCGCGGGCCGGGTCAGCTTCTGGCCTAAGAAGCCTACGTTAATGGCCTATGAAGAGATTTTCCGTTCCAGACTCTTACTCAACGGCTATGCCAATTCCATTCAATATACCTTTTTCGGTACCCTTATTAATGTTGTCATGACGGTGATGTGCGCCTACCCCCTTTCCAGAAAAGATTTTGTGGGCAGCAAGTTTTTAATGGGCCTGTTCGTGTTTACCATGATCTTTATCGCACCGCTGATTCCCACCTACTTAAATATTCGAAGCTTGAATCTTCTTGATACCATCTGGGCTATGATTTTGCCAGGAGCTATTTCCGCTTATAATATGGTCATTGCCCGGACGTTCTTTATGAACACCATTCCCGATGAAATGCTTGAAGCGGCGGATTTGGACGGTGCCAGCGATATGCAGGTGCTTTTCCGGCTGGTATTGCCTTTATCCAAATCGATTATGGCTGTGTTGGTGCTGTTTTACGCGGTGGGCCATTGGAATTCTTACTTCGAGGCGTTTATTTATTTAAATTCCGAAAGCAAGCTGCCTTTGCAGGTGGTCCTGCGCAATATTTTGGCTAACGCGAAGATGATCGAGCAGATGGCTAACGCCACTGTGGAGCAAAGCCAACGCCTGGCGCTGGTGGAGGTGCTTAAATACGCGGTGATCGTTTTTGGCAGTCTGCCGGTGATCCTTTTATACCCGTTTGTGCAAAAGCACTTTGTTAAAGGGGTTATGATTGGTTCCGTAAAGGGCTAATAGGGGGAAGAATGATGACAGGGGTTATGAGCCGCCAGCAGGCGGTGTTGAATTTCATTGAACAGCTCGAAAAAAACAGGGTCATGATCCATGGCTTTTTGCTGGCGCGGCAGGGCGAAACCATTGGGGAAGGGTATTATGCACCGTTTAAAAAAAGCAGGCCGCATCGGATGTTTTCTGTAAGCAAATCCGTTACAGGATTGGCTATTGGGCTCCTTTGGCAAGATGGGCGCATCGGTCTTGAAGACAAAATCACCAGTTATTTTCCCGATAAGCTGCCCCCTAAGGTGGCTCCCTGGATGGCGGAAATGACCATTCGAGATATGCTTTGCATGGCAACCTGCTTTGATAAGACGGCATTTAATTCAAAAGAGGACAAGGACTGGGTGAAGGGCTTCTTTCACGCCAGCCCTGTCCATAAGCCCGGTACAGTTTTTTCCTACGATAGCTCCTCCAGCCATGTGCTTTGCGCTTTGGTGGAGCGGCTATGCCAAGAGGACATACTTTGTTTCATGCAAAAGCGTTTGTTCACGCCACTGGGTATGAACGGAGAAAAACGATGGCTTAAAGACCCCGCTGGTGTAAGCCATGGCGCTTCGGGACTGGTGATGACACTTGGGGACATGAGCCTTTTAGCCGCCTTTTTAGCCGGTGACGGCCAGGGGCTTATGGAGCAAGCCTTTCTTCGGGAAGCCACGGCCATGCAGATACCCACCATTCAACGGCGAGTGCCAGAGGAGCGTTATGGCTACGGATATCAGATATGGCGGACGAGGGACGGCTTTGGTATGTTTGGTATGGGGGGGCAGCTGGGCATTGTGATGCCCGAAAGGAAGCTGGTCTTATGCACCGTTGCCGATACCCAGATGGACGCTGCCGGCACCCAGCATATCTATGATGCTTTTTTTGCACACCTGGCCTATGCCGATATGGAAATGGACGATCCACAAGATCAGGCCCGGCTTGATGAAAAGCTTTCGGAGTTAAGCTGCCTGTGTATAGAACCGGGCTGTGAAAAGCAAAAAGACCATTTGGGGGTCTATGAGTTCGAAGAAAACCCTATGGATATAAGAAACGTGGTTCTTTCAGAGGGCTGCTGGCGCTGCGAAACAGGCGGGGAAACATTGAAGGTGCCCTATGGAACCGGGCGGCAAGCCCTATCCCGGCTTCGTGAACAGCCTGTGATGGCAAGCGGCGGATGGCCCAATAAAAACACATTTTTTATGCGTTGCTATTGGATAGGGGATACACCCTGTGGGTTCGACGCGCTTATGTGCTTTGACGGCGCTCATGTAACCATGCGGCTTACCAGAGCAGCAGACCCTTTATCCAATGGGATGGAAGGCCAATGCAGCGGTGTTTTGATCGCAAAAAAGAGTAACGAGGTGTAGCTTATGGCCATTGATCGAAAACAGCTGATTTGCAAGCATAACCCTATTCATACTAAAGCCGTGCTGGATGCGCCCCTGACCGTGGGCAACGGGAGCCTGGGGTTTACCGCCGATATAACGGGTACTCAAACCCTGGACCAAGATTATGCTCAAGGGCATTTTCCCCTTTTAACCATGAGCGATTGGGGCTGGCATACCACGCCGGCCAAAGCGGATGGTTCTGGTTATACCCTTGAGGATCTGGTGTTTACTCACTACGATTGCATGGGGAAAGATGTTGCTTACCCGGTGGAGGCTCAGCCTGGCAATGAACATGTTTATACCTGGCTAAGGCAAAACCCTCACAGGTACCATTTGGGCCGGGTTCGCCTTTGCTACCAGGGGAAGCCTGTTAAGGAGGACCAGTTAAGCCATATACAACAAACCCTGGATTTATACTCAGGGGTACTTTATAGCCAGTTTAAGGTAGAGGGTATTCCAGTTGCGGTACGGACTTGCTGCCACCATACCAAGGATGTTCTGGGGCTCGAAATTGTGTCCAATGCCTGTGCTAACGGCCTTATGACCGTTGAATTGGACTTTCCTTATCCGGCGCCGGATATCACAGGGGCAAATTGGGATAAAGCGGATCAGCGTGTTACCACCCTTCTTTGCGTACAAAAGCGTGAAATGCGGCTGCGCCAGCAAATGGATAAGGACCAGTGCCTTATTACCATCAGCGGGAACGATACGATGGTTTATTCGTCGATTCAGGCCCATGGCCTGAGCCTTTGCTCAACAGGCACCAAATTGGCCTTCGGCATTGGGTTTTCCGATGTAGACCAGCTAGCACCATGCTCTTTCTCCAGTTGCCTTTTATCCAGCGTGAAAGGATGGAAGGCCTTCTGGGAAGAAGGGGGAATTGTGTCCTTTGAAGGGTCAACGGATAAACGCGCTCATGAACTTGAACGGCGGATGATCTTGTCCCTTTATTTAAGCGCTGTTAATTGCTGCAACGCCATGCCGCCCCAAGAAACGGGGCTTACAGTAAACAGCTGGTTTGGCAAGGCTCATTTGGAAATGTATCTTTGGCACGGGGCATATTTGCCCCTTTGGGGAAGAAGCAAAATGCTTAAAAAAAGCCTTGGCTGGTATAAGCGAATTTTGACCAAAGCCATAGAAAACGCCGGACGCAATGGCTATAAAGGGGCTAAATGGCCTAAAATGGTAGGCCCTGAGGGGGTGGATTGCCCTTCCACGATTGCGCCACTGCTTATTTGGCAGCAGCCTCACCTGATTTATATGGCGGAATTGCTCTATCAAAGCGAGAAGGATGCTGCGTTTTTAAAAGAATATTGGCCGCTTATAAAAGAAACGGCGGAATACATGGCGGATTTTCCTGTATACAACGCTGAAAAATGCTGCTATGATCTGCCTGCGCCCTTGATTCCCGCCCAGGAATGCCACCGGCCCATGGACACGAAGAACCCCACCTACGAGCTTGAATATTGGCGTTTGGGGCTGAACATCGCGTGCCAATGGGCGGATCGCCTTCAGATGAAAGTATCGCCAAAGTGGCAGGAAGTAGAGAAGTATATGGCGAAACCGTCTATGAAGGACGGGCTGTATCTCGCCCATGAAAGTTGCCCCCGGACTTTCAGCGATTTTAACCGGGACCACCCGTCTATGGTAGCAGCGCTTGGCTTGCTGCCGGGGGATCGCATTGATCCGAAGAGGATGCTGAACACCCTTTTAAAGATAGAGGAAGTTTGGCAGTTTAAAACCATGTGGGGTTGGGATTTTGCCATGATGGCCATGAGCTATACCAGGCTTTTAATGGGCAATGAGGCAGTGAATATGCTTTTATACGATACAGAGAAAAACCGTTATGTGGCCAGTGGCAATAACCGCCAGGTTACCAGGACGGACTTGCCGTTATATTTGCCGGGCAACGGTTCTCTTTTACTGGCGCTGCCGCTGATGATTGCTGGCTTCCCACATTGCGAAAAAACCCATCCGGGATTTCCAGAGGATGGCAGCTGGGTGATCACTGCGGAAGGAATCTTCCCCTTCCCTTACTAAACGTATGAGGTGTAGAAGATGGAACAGTTGGCTTTGAAGGTCGGGTATGAGGTGATGGCCCGGGAACACGTGCTTAACAAGCGCTGGTCTTACGATTATGGCGTGGTTTGGCAAGGGATAGCACAGCTTTTCGCCCAAACGGGGGAGCGGAAATATTATGATTATATCAAAAGCGGCATCGATTCCTTTTTGTCACCGGATGGCCGGGCAATAAGGGATTATACCCTTGGCGCCTATAACCTGGATTTGCTCAACAATGGCAAAGATATTCTTTACCTGTATGAGAAAACCGGCGAAGAAAAATACAAAAACGCCGCCAAGCTTTTGCGCAGCCAGATCGACAGCCAACCTAGAATTCCTTCCGGCGGCTTTTGGCATAAGCAAATTTATCCGCACCAAATGTGGCTGGACGGCCTTTATATGTGTGCGCCTTTCTATGCCCATTACACCAGCCTGTTTGAAAACAGTGAGGAAGCGTTTTCCGATATCGCTTTGCAGTTTACAGATGTTTACCGTTTTACCCTGGACGAAAAAACGGGCCTTTGCCGCCACGCCTATGACGATGCTAAAAAGCAGGCCTGGGCCGACCTGAAAACAGGCCAGTCCCCTCACGCCTGGGGCCGGGCCAATGCTTGGTTTTTGGCTGCCATGGCCGATACCCTGGCCCATTTTCCCAAAGGGCATAAAGGCTATGGGCAAATCGCGGATATTTTTAAAACCCACGCAGGCAATATTTGGAACGCCAGAGATAAAGCTTCCGGGGTTTGGCACCAGGTACTGGACGCGCAAGAAAGGCCAGGCAACTATTTGGAATCCTCCTGCTCCTGCCTGTTTGCCTATGCCATGGGTCAGGGGGCGGAAATGGGGGTGCTGGATCCGGTTTTTGCCGATCGTGCCAGGGAGGCCTACGGTCATATCATCCGCCAGTTTATTGCCATTGTAAATGGCCAGGCCATTGTAACCAAATGCTGTCAGGTGGCGGGTTTAGGCGGTTCGCCCTACCGGGAGGGTACCTACGGCTATTATCTGTCCGAACCCATTACAGCCAGGGATTTAAAAGCCACCGGTGCGTTTATCCAGGCAGCAGCAATGGCTGAAAAGAAGTGGGAGGTATGAGCATGTTAACCCAGTTGGTTGAAACAAGAAAATGGGATATATTTGAATTGAAGCTTCAGGGCCCCTGTGAAGGCAATCCGTTTATCGATATAACGCTGAGTGCCTGCTTTTCCTGCGTACAAGCCACATTAACAGTCCAGGGCTTTTATGACGGCCAGGGCTGTTACATCATCCGCTTTATGCCAGACCAGGTTGGAACATGGCAATACCGGACTTCTTCTAACTGCCCTGAGCTGAACGGACTCAGCGGCGAGTTTGCCTGCATTAAAAACGATCCGGCCAATCATGGCAAAGTCAAAGTGGTGAACCAATACCATTTTGCTTACGAAGATGGAAGCCCTTTTTATCCCTTTGGCACCACTTGTTATGCTTGGATTCACCAGCCCCAGGAATTGAGGGACCAGACGCTGGAAACCCTGTCCGGGGCCTGCTACAACAAGCTGAGAATGTGCGTGTTTCCTAAGATGTACAGTAACAATCAGACGGAGCCGGAATTATATCCCTATGAGGGGATCGCGCCTGACAGGTGGGATAAAGCCCGGTTTAATCCAGCGTTTTTTACCCGCCTTGAAGAGTTGATTTCGCAATTGTGCGGCATGGGCATTGAAGTGGATTTAATTTTATTTCACCCTTACGATGGCGGACATTGGGGCTTTGACCGCATGAGTGCGGAGGAGGATGAACGGTATTTGCGTTATGTGATTGCAAGATTGGGCGCTTACCGGAATATCTGGTGGTCCATAGCCAACGAATATGATTATATGAAAGAGAAGAAAAAGGCGGATTGGGACAGGATTGTCGAAATCGCGGCCCAAGCAGACCCTTATCATCACCTGCTGTCGATCCATCAGGGAGATGTTATGTATGACCATTGGAAGCCCAGTATTACCCATGCCAGCATTCAATTAGGATCAAGAAACGATGGCATTGAGTTGGGATTTGGGGTTTATAAAGCCCATAGGGACGTATACCAAAAACCCGTTATTTATGATGAGGTAGGCTATGAGGGAAACCTGCCTCAGCGCTGGGGAAGCCTGACGGCAGGCGAGCTGGTGGATAAATATTGGAAAGCCCTCACCTCGGGTGCTTACATGACCCATGGCGAAACCTTTACACACCCGAAGGATATTATCTGGTGGGCCAAAGGCGGCCAGTTGAAGGGACAAAGCAATGCCAGAATTGCGTTTTTAGAATCGGTTATTGAGCAAAGCCAAACCGGCGGCTTGGAACCGCTGGATCACTGGTGGATGCTTAACGGCGCAGGCATAAACGGAAGGTATTATTTGTTTTACTTTGGTTCGAAATGTTTTACTCAATGGAAGTTTGAATTGCCTGCCTTTAAAATAACGCCGCCCATTGAGCGTGGCACCAAGTTCAAGGTAGATATTATTGATACATGGAACATGACCATTACGCCGGTTCATGAACTATATGAAATAACAGATCAGAACCAGTACCGCTATTTTTGCAACTTTAATCCGGTGGTGGAGCTGCCGGGCAGGCCGTATATGGCGATTCGGATTGTAAAACAACCTTAACGCTGTTTTTCCCGATAGGCTCTGGGCGTAAGGCTCAGGGCCTGGTGAAAGACCGAGGTAAAGTAGCTGGCGCATTGAAACCCGCATTGCAGAGCGATTTCGCTGATGGTGCATGAGCTGGAGCTGAAAAGCTCACAGCTTTTTTGTATTCGGTAATCGGTTAAATAGGAGTTAGGCGTTTTTCCCATATGCTGCGATACCTGTGCCCGGTATTTTGGCAGTGGATCAAAGCCGCAGCATTGTGGATTGCGATTATTTTATAATGGAAAAGCTTTCTGGGGATAATTGGGGGCATTTGGAGAACCAGATCACATTAAAAAACAATGAAAACTTGATCGGATAGCTTGCAAGGTACACAGCAGCCATGCATCAGATCAAAGGCGAATACTTCGGCTATATAAAGCAGGACGCCTCATATCATTATCCGACTTGGCGACAGGCTTTTCAGACATGGTGAACATGCTAATTGCAGACGGGAAAAAAGGGAACGTGCCATTGCCCTATGAGGCGGTGTTAAATGCCTTTGAACCCCTATGGCCTCTGCTGGAGGAGATTAAGGAGCCGTGCCTTGGGAACTTTGATATGTGGAAAAAGAACATTATGCTCAAAAAACAGGGTAATGAATATATCATCGATGGGAATATCGATCTTGAGCGGGCGTTCTATGGTGCCCCCTATGCGGACTTTATATCCAGCAATACCATTTGCGGAGATGTGGCCAGCTGTGCTGCCTTTAAAGACAACTATAGCAGCCCTTTCATATACACGAAAAATGACCGGATTCGCCTACAAATGTATATTATCTATCTAACCTTGATGATGGGGGCGGAGGTCTACCGTTATGACGATGCGGATACAAAAAGCATGCTGGATTATTGCACCAGCATGCTTAATGAACGTTTGGAAGCACTGAAAAATGAAATTAGTTCCCGTTGAGCTGATTCACCAGGTTTTCCAGCATTTCATAGGAGATTTTGTCGGGAGCGAAGCTTAATATGCCTCGAAGAGGGAGGTATTGCAGCATGGCTTTGAGCATGTCGGCGGAAAGCGCGCTCTGCCCGTTTTCGCCGCCTGCCAAGCCGCCAAAGGCCTGGGTCATGGATTGCATCATGGAGCCCAGGACGGCGCTTGCCTTGGGGCTTTGCATCAAATCCAGAAAAATGCTGTCCAGGGTAAACGTTTCGGGAAGGGACACGGTGCTTTCCACTTTAACGGTTTCGCACAAAGCCATATCCTGGGCGTTATGGCCGATCTCGATGGCGAAATCCCCTGTTTCAACGTGCCAATCGTGGAGCTGAGTGTTCCAATAGGCAAAGGCCCGCTTATCCAAAACAAAGGAAACGGTTTTTGTTTCACCGGGGGCTAAAGCAATTTTTTCAAAGCCCTTCAGTTCCCGCACAGGGCGGAAAACGGTGGAAACCTTATCCCCCACGTAGAGCTGCACAACGGTTTTGCCCTCAACGCTGCCTGTGTTCTTCACATCCACCGAAACGGTAAGGCTCTCCGTATCTTGAATTTCCTTGGCGCTAAGGTGCAGGTTTTCATAGGCAAAGGTGGTGTAACTTAAACCATAGCCGAACGGGAACAGGGTATCGATCTGCTTTTTGGTATAGTAACGGTAACCCACAAAAACCCCTTCGGAATAAACCACAGTATCCTTTTCGCCGCCATAGGTAAGGTAACAGGGAGTATGTTCAAGCTTAACCGGGAAGGATTCTGGTAAACGCCCAGAGGGGTTTACCTGGCCAAATAAAATGTCCTTTGTTGCGCTGCCCACCGCCTGGCCCCCTAAGTACCCTTCTACCACAGCTTTTACCTTGGCAAGCCACGGCATTTCAATGGGGGAACCGTTATAGAGCACCACTACGGTGTTGGGATTGGCCTCTGCTACCCGGGCGATAAGCACCTCCTGGCATTGAGGCATATGCAGATGAGCGCGGTCATAGCCCTCGGATTCGAAAGCGTCGGGCAGCCCGGCTACAATAACCGCTACTTTAGCTTCCTTAGCAGCCTTCACGGCTTCTTCGATCAAGCCTTCGTCGGGGGCTTCTGAAAAAATGTCATACCCCTGAGCATAGGTAACATTGGCAGCGCCTTCAAGGGCATCCATCAGGCTTGTAACTTTAAAACTGTTAATGTGGGAGCTGCCGCCGCCCTGAAAGCGTGGCTGCACAGCGAATTTGCCGATCACAGCCATGGGGGAGCCTTGGGTCAAGGGCAAAATGTCATCTTCATTTTTAAGAAGCACCATGCACTCCGCTGCCAGTTTTCGGGCTAAATCGTGCTGTGCATCCTTATCCCAAGGGGTTTCAGGCTTTTTGTTTTCAAGGTAACGCTGGTTAACGGTTAGGACGCGTTCAACGGCCTGATCCAAAAGCGCTTCATCTAACTCGCCAGCCTTAACCGCTGCCACGATCCTTTTATCGTTGATGCCGCCGGAAGCAGGCATCTCCAGATCGAGGCCCGCGGCAATGCCCTTTACCCGGTCGCTTACCGCTCCCCAGTCGCTGACAACGTAGCCATCAAAGCCCCATTGGTCCCGCAGAATTTCTGTAAGGTATTCATGGTTTTGGGAAGCATATACCCCATTAATACGGTTATAGGAGCACATGACTGTCCAGGCTTTGCCATCCTTTACCACCTTTTCAAAGGCAGGCAGGTAGATTTCCCGCATGGTGCGCTCATCCACGACAGAATCGGAGGACATGCGGCGATGCTCCTGGTTATTGGCGGCAAAATGCTTGACGCTGACGCCCACATTCTTGCTTTGCAACCCCTTTGTATAGGCGGTGGCAAGCTCCGCTGTAAGGTAAGGGTCCTCTGAAAAGTATTCAAAGTTGCGCCCGCATAGGGGAGAGCGCTTAATATTTACAGCAGGCCCTAATAATACGGAAAGCTCTTCTTGTTGGCATGCATCCCCCAAGGCTTCACCCATTATTTTAAGGGCTTCCCGGTCAAAGCTGGCAGCAGTGGCGCTGGCGGCTGGAAAGCAGACCGCCTTAATTGAATCGTTTATGCCCAGGTGATCAGCGCTTTGATCCTGCTTGCGAAGGCCATGAGGGCCATCCGATACCATTACGGAAGGGATGCCAAGGCGTTCAACGGGCTTGGTATGCCAGAAATCCAGACCGGAGCACAGGCCAGCTTTTTCTTCAAGTGTCATTTGCGCGATTGCTTTTTTGATATCCATTTTCTACCCTTTCTCACACTGTGGTAAGATCCCACGGTTCATAAATCTTTGGTACATCGCTGATCAGGCGCTTGGTATATTCCGCTTTGGGGGACAGAATCACTTCGTCGGCTGAGCCGAATTCTACAAACTTGCCATGCTCCATAATGTACACGCTGTCGGAAATGTAGTATGCCAGGCCGATATCATGGGTAATAAAAATAATGGTCATACCTGTCTCATCCCGAAGGTTTAAAAGCATGTCTAAAATTGTGGCACGGGAGCAAGCGTCGATCATGGAGGTGGGTTCGTCGGCCAAAAGGATTTTTGGTTTTAAGAGGAAAATCCGGGCGATCATCAGCCGCTGCATTTGGCCGCCGGAAAGCTCGAAGGGGTATTTGTTGGTCAGCTCCGCGAACTTGAGGTTTACAAAGCTGCAGGCTTCCGTCATCAGCTCAATCTTTTTTTCCTTGGAAAGATTCCGCCCACCCCGCATGTTGATGCAGTCCAGCAGCACCGTATCGATCTTGTTAAAGACATTAAAGGAGGAAAAAGGGTCCTGGAAAATGGCTTGAATGCCCCGCCAGTATTCTTTGCGTTTTTTGCGGTTGGAAATATCCCTGGGTTTGCCCTGGAAGCAGACCTCCCCCTCTGTTACGTTCAAAAGTCCCAACAGCATTTTGGACAGGGTGGTTTTTCCGCTGCCAGATTCACCCACGATGCTGATCAGTTCTCCCTCACGAAACTTAAAATCCACATGATCCACAGCGGTGGTGGTTTTGTTGCCGTAACCGAAGACTTTTGTTACCCCTTTGCCGCTGAGGCATAAGGGCCTATCCTTTAAATCAGTTTTCACTCTCATACACCTCCCTTAAATGCTGTACCGAATGGCCGCAGCGGTAGGTACGGGTATCATCAAAGGTGAGCATGGGCATACTGTTAACTTTGCATTGGGGCACTGCGTACTTGCACCGCTCTGCAAAACGGCAGCCCTGGGGCGGCTTCTTAAGGTTGGGAGGTGTACCGGGAATGGCGCTAAGTTTGTTTTCGCGAGTGCCCTCTTCCGGCACCAGGATGGATTTCATCAGCCCTCTGGAATAGGGGTGGATGGGATCGAACACCATTTGCTTGGCAGTTCCGTGTTCTACGATCTGCCCTGCATACATGACCATGATATCGTCGGTTACATTATAAAGCAGGGGCAGCTCGTGGGTAATGAAGATCATAGCCTTAATAAAGCCTCTGTCCATCATATCCCGCAGCATTTTAATGACCATCTTCTGGCTGGTGACGTCCAAAGCGGAGCTGGGTTCATCTGCGATCAATACCTTGGGCTTTAAGATGGTGGAAATAGCGATAACCACCCGCTGCTTCATGCCGCCGGATAGTTCTACCGCGTGCTTATCCAGGGCATCTACAGGCAACCCCAGTTCCGCGAAGCGGCTCTTGGCCATTTCGTAAATTTCTTTTTTATCCCGCTTTGGATCATGGGCCAGAATCACATCCTCAATAAATTTGCGAATTTTGCGGGTGGGGTTCAGGGCGTTCATGGCAGCCTGGGGGATATAGGCGATTTCCGTACCCAGTATGTTTTTGCGAACCTCGTCCGGTGCCATTCTGGAAATGTTTTTTCCATCGATGATAATTTCGCCGCTGGTATAATGAAGGGGCGCGAAATAGTAGCCCATAAGGCTTAATGCCAATGTGGATTTACCGCAGCCGCTTTCGCCCGCGATGCCAAGGGATTTGCCTTCCTCGATTTTTAAAGAAACATGATCCACAGCATATACATCTTCGTGGAAGCGGGTAATGTATTTGGTCGTCAAATCCTTGACTTCCAGAATCGTTTTGCTCATGTCGATCCTCCTAATCTCTCAGAGTGGGGTTAAAGACCTGATCTAGCCCCGTGTTCATCAGGTTCAAAGAGAACGAGATCAACGCGATAACGAGCAGGATCGGGAAATAAGCCCACCAAGAGCCGTTGAGGTGCGCGGAATATAGCATGGACCAGTTCATCATAATCCCAAGGGAGGGCACCTCTGTGGTCTTAGGACCAAGACCCAATAGAGAGAGCTGGGCTTCGGCCAAAATGCCGGATGAGACCTGGAGGATAAATGCCATAACCACATAGCTGGCAATATAAGGAAGAATGTCGGTTAGAATAATGCGGAACAGGCTGTGCCCAGATAGCTTGGACAGGTTTACATGGTCCCGGTTACGAAGGCTGATGACCTGGGATCGGACAGAACGCGTTGTCCAAACCCAGGAGGTAAGGCCAATAACGATGGCAACGGTGGTTGCGCCCCGCTGCTCCTGGCCGATTGAATAGGAAATGAGGATCAGCAGCACAAAGCCCGGGATCACAGTAAAGATATTGGTAAAGAACATGATAATGTCATCCACTATGCCGCCCACATAGCCTGCTAACAAGCCTAAAAGCAACCCCATCAGCGTGGCAATGGTACCCGCGATCAGCCCGATCATAAGCGACGTGCCGCAGGCGGAAACCAGTTCTTTAAGCATATCCCGGCCAAAGTTATCGGTGCCAAGTGGCAATACCTTCACATTGGCAACATCCCCAAGGTTCACATAATCTGTTTTGGTGATGTTGGCCTTTTCTTCGGTTTCTTTGGTTTCGGGGTTTACGGAGGTTACAAGGAGATTTTCAGCGTTATTGGAGGCATTAAGCTTATTGTTTAAGCGCACATAGTAATTGCGCAGCGCTTTTGTCATGCCCTTGGGGCTGATCGATGGATCGTAGTTAGCCCGCCAGGTGGCTAAAAGCGAATCGGTATCCTTCATATCAAGGCCGGCAATATCTACTTCCATAGCCGATAACCAGTTGACCATGCTGACCCGATTTTCATCGCTTAAAAGCTGCGCCAGGCGCTTATCGTCGGCATCCGCTAATTTAAAGGTGTTGGTATCGGTGGTGACGCTGTCATACAAGGAAACGTAGGTGCCGGGTTTGGCGAATGTGCCAAGACCGATCCTCTCTAAAGGATCTCCTGGATTGAACAGGGGGTAAATCAGCATGGTTAGAAGAATGGCCACGAAAATGGCAAAGCCGATTACAAATTTTGGTGAATGAAAAACCTGTTTAATCGTATGCTTCATTGATTCTGCCCCCTCTCTTAATCAAACTGGGCTGCCTTGACTCGTGGATCAATAAGGGCGTACACGATATCAAGCACGAAGGTGGATATCAGTACCATTACCGTGATGATCAGGGTGGTGGCAGATATCAAGGGGTAGTCTGAGGTGGTAACGGCTTGGTACATGGTGGTGCCAAGGCCGGGATAGCTGAAAATGATTTCCGCCACCAATGCGCCGCCGATCATGGTGCCGATAGAAAGCGCAAGGCCAGTAACCTGGGGAAGCATAGCGTTTCTGAACACATAACGGACAATTTTTCCATCCTTGATGCCAAGGAATCGGGCATATTTAACATAATCGGCGTTCAATTCATAAATTGACATGGAGCGCATGCCAACAGCCTGGCCGCCGATGGATATAAGCACGATTGACCAGAAGGGAAGCTGGTAGTGCGAAATGACAGATTGAATAAAGCGCCATGAAAGATTGGGCAGCATATCGAAATTGTAGCCCCCTGCTGTTGGCGCGATTTTTAAGTTTATTGCGAATATAACCAGAAGAATAACTGCCATGCCGAAGGCGGGAATGCTGCTGAAAAACAGGGTAATGGGCATGAGCACCTTATCAAAGCCCTTGCGAATATAGGCGGCCAGTGCTCCCAGAAGGTTGCCCAAGAACCAGCCAACAATAATGGCGGGAAATTGAAGGCAAATGGTCCAGCCAATGGCGCTGCCAATGATATCGGACACCTTGCGCGGATACTGGCTGAAGGAAGTGCCCAAATCGCCCTTGAACATATTTTGGATGAAAATAATAAACTGTTCGAACGTGGATTTGTCGGTTCCAAACTCTTTTTGGTATTGCTGATATATTTTTTGAACCCCCGCTGTATCGGTAATACCCCTTGCTGTTTTGGCGGTAATAACAGCCACAGGATCCCCTGGCATTAGCCTGGGCAAAAGAAAATTAAGCAAAACGGCTACGATGAACGTGATCGCAAACCAGAGAAGCTTTTTGCCAAAGTACTTTTTGTACCCCTTCATGTAAATCCCTCCAATGAGGATATTTAATTTTGTGAAAAGAAATGGCGGCCATACCGCCAAGCGTGCTTGACGTATGGCCGCCAATCGATTTAGTGATTAGGGATTGACAAGCTCTAGTTCGTACAGCGCGGCGATGCCGTAACCGTCGGTGCAGTCTGCCGGCGGAATGTTGCGGCCATCGGTGGCGTCGGGGTAATTCGTCCATATGGATTCGTTCACAGCGTGGAATTTGTCGGGGCGATACATGAGGGAGAAGCTGGGTACTTCGGTGAGGTAGATGCTAACAGCTTCGGTGTAGAGAGCCTTAGCGTCGGCTTCGTCTGCCAGGGGGATCAGCTTTACGATTTCGTCCAACCGTTCGTTGGCGAAATGGCCCCAGTTGCCGCTCCAGTTGCCTTCAACACCATTGAATTCGCTGCTCATCAGCATACGAATGCGACCCCAAGGCTGTGCGGGTGTGGCGCTGTCGGTCCACATCATGAAGATATCATAATCGGTCTGCTTCGCAGCGGTTACGACGGTTTGGTATACGGACCATTCAGGGAATTCGGTGGTGATTTCGATACCGATGGCTTTGCCGGCGGAAGCTACGATTTCCATGGCAGCCTGCCAGTCGGTCCAGCCGTTGGGGGCGCAAGCGTTGTAGGAGAGCTTTTTGCCGTCCAGTTCGCGCCAGCCGTCGCCATCGCTGTCAACGATACCGGCAGCATCTAGCATGGCTTTTGCGCCATCGATGTCGTTGCCAACCCATTGCAGGTCTTTCACCGCGTCGTGATCAAAGGTAGCCTGTTCACCAGCGGTGGGGTTCATGGCAGAGCGGGGCACTTCGGCGAAGGTGGGGCTCTGGCCTGTCATAGCGTTTTGGTTGATAGCGTCATAGTCCACGGCAATAGCGATGGCCTTACGCACTGCAGCGTTGTCCAGGCCGGCGATATCGGTGTTGAACCATGCGGTGGGCATGTTAACGCAGATGCCCCAAGGAGCAACGTCCATGTAGGTGGAAATCGGCAGCCCGTCCTTGAGCCACAGATCCTGAATGTTGGCGATGAACTGCTGGCAAACGTCCACTTCACCGGCCTTGAAAGCAACTTCGCCAGCGGGGTTGTCAGCGTACATGGCATGAGCTAAATACTTGGGAACAGGCAGTTTGCCCCACATGGAAGCATCCTGGCCCCAATATTCATCGTTACGGATGAAGACAACCTTCTGGTCATCGTCGAAATATTTGCCATAGGGGCCGGAGTAGACTACGTCATACGCGGCATCCTTTTTCATTTCCATTGGATCGTTGTTGTTGCGCTCGGCAAGGGTTTCAATCCATGCTTTTTGCGCCACGTACATCTGGCCTACGAAGCAGATCAGCTGCAGGGGGTTAACGGGCTTGCCATCTTCCGTCAGCTGGGACTTGATTACGACGGTGTGAGCGTCAACCGCTTCGATGGAATCGATATAGGAGCCATAGCCGGTGCCGATACCGTTTCCGGTAAATACGCCCACTTCCCAAGTGGCTACAACGTCATCGGCCGTCAGATCAGAGCCGTCGGACCATTTGGCAGCGGGGTTGAGTTTTACGGTCATTTCCGTTTTGTCTGCGTTCCAGGCGTAATCGCCGTCTGCAAGCAAGGGAACCATAGAACCGTCCAGGAAGTTGTACATATAAAGGGTTTCAAACATGATGATACGGCTGCCGCTGGCACTGTCGGCAATGGCTAAAGCGTTGTTGTTGTCGTTGCCGATGGGGTTATAGCCGTTAACGGTGCCCCACTGCTGGCCGGCAAAGTACAACGTTTCGTTGCGTGGCAGCTCTGCGATGGTTTCAGCGCAAGCGCCGACGAACATCGAGCACAGCATGGTTAGCGCCAAAACGAGAGCCAAGAGTTTCCCAGATTTCATAAATTTTCCCTCCATGGTTATATTTTATGACCTGCGTACAGATCACAAGTTCAAAATGGGTAAAGAAAAACCATTGGAAAATTGTACGGGGCTGGCGGGGATTCTAATTGCGCTTCCTATGTAATTACTGGCAATGATCGGTTAAAGTTAACTCCAATCAATAATTGAATTGTAGCCTAAATATGCATGGGTGTCAATAGGCAATTTTGTACAAATTGCTTTAAAAAAACGATTTAGTTAAGGGGCGACCTCCTGAATTGGTTGGCCTGAAATGCAGCGGTATATATGTATATAAGCTAGAATAACCAGTACCATCGCGCCTATCCAGCCCAGGCCATCTGCAAAGTAAAGGCTTTCCATACCAAAAAAAGTGACGCCTACGGTGACCGTTGCCAAACGAAGTATAAGCTCTGCAAAACCTGAAAACATGGGAATCAGCGTATTGCCCATGCCCTGAATGGCTGCCCTGAACATACACAGCATATAAAGGGCGGGAATGCATAGGGCCATGGCCTTAAGGGCGCTTACGCCGGTTTCAATGGCGGCAGCTTCACTGCCGACGATTAGCGTGATAAGCGGCTTTGCGAAAAGAAAGATAACGGCAATTACCACAAGGGCGGAGCAAATCCCGGTACGGCGGGCAAAGCGCATGCCAAGGCTAATTCGCTCCGTCTTGCCACTGCCTGCATTTTGGGAAACAAAGGTGGCCACAGCCCCCTCCAGCGCGCTACCGGCCATTTCCATTAAATTAAAGTAACGCTTGGCCGTGGTAATGCCCGCGATCAGCGCTGTTCCATATTGGTTCACAGCTTCCTGAACGAAAAACCCGCCCACAGAGATAACCGCGTTATTAAGGGCCATGGGGGTGCCTAGGCGAATTAGCTTTTTCGCTGTGGGTCTATGGGGCTTTTTAGACGCGTTCCGGAGCAAGCCGCGAAGAAAATAAAGGCAGATCAGTGCCGATAATAGCTGGGAAACCACCGTGGCCACGGCAACGCCGGAAACGCCCATATGGCATAAAGCGACCAATGCGAAATCCAGCACTACATTGGTGATGCCAGAAATGACCATGGCATAAACGGGAGTTTTGCTGTCCCCCATGGAACGCAGTACTGCAGCACAAAGATTGTATGCAGCCACCCAAACGGTTCCGCCTAAGATCCAATAAAGGTAGGTGGCAGCATCGTTTAAAAGCTCGGCTGGGGTTTGAATTGCAGCAAGGATCGGGCGGGCTAAAATAATACCAAGGATTGAAAGCCCCAGCCCCAGCCCCAGGGTAAGGAGCATGCCAGTAACAGCGGCTGTTTGAAGGCCATCTTCATTTTTTGCACCAAAAAGCTGGCCGAACAAAACCGAGCAGCCATGTGTAAAGCCGATAACAACGCTTAGGACCGTCCAAGAATAAAACCCGGTGGCGCCTACTGCCGCCAGGGCCTCAACGCCGATGAGGCGGCCTACCACAAACCCGTCTGCCAGAGAATAGAATTGTTGAAAAAGGTATGAAAACAAGAGCGGAATCGCAAAGCGCGTCATATGCCGCGCTGGGGAGCCCGTTGTCATATCATGGGAGGCTAAAGTCATTTGAAGCGTCCTTTCTTTATTCACGTCCGATATGATATACACTCCGGACGCTAAGGCCGCTTGGATTACCGCGAAGCACGCGCAGGCGGGTTTCACCGCCGTTCATGTCAAAATAGTTATCGCTTAAAAGCATATCGGGATCATCCGAGCGGATCTCAACGAACCGGGCAAAAGCCTGGGAGGAAACCACTACCTCGCCGTCCTTAAGACAAACGGTTAGCTTGGGGTCGATAAAATCAAAATGCTTGGGCGCACACCAAAGCACTGTGCCGCCCGATGATACACCGGCCGATTGCCAATGATAGGAAAAATACTGTCCTGTTAAAGAGGCATCCGGGAAAGCCATCTTTTCAAGCCATTTGGCACTAAGGGCAGGTATGGCAAGAGAAATTGTCCCCTCCTGTACGATGCTGCTGTCCGCGTTGCGAAGGGCCCAGGTGACCACGCCGCTCACTTGCGCCAGTGTATCATTGGTGACGCAAAGGGCAACGCTGCGCTCAATGGCCCCACGCAAAAATTCGTTGATCTTGGGGTTTTGCGTTACCTCGTTTTCTTCGCAAGCGCTGATCAGCACCGGGGCAAAGAAGCGTTTAGCGGCGTAATGCAAGGCTTTCCAGCGACCGTAATAATCGATGGAGGCCCAGGAAGCCACAGGCCAGCAATCGTTAAGCTGCCAGATGATCGCGCCCATGCACCGGCCACGAAAACGCCGCCAATGCTCCACACCATAGCGGATGGCATCGGCCTGCAAAAGCTGAGAAGCGTATAAAAGGGAATCGAAGCCATTGGGATAAAGATAGGTTTGGGATAGATAGCTTAGTATCTTGCCATTGGCAGCGCCGTTGCGCTGATGGCGTTCCATAACCCGGGAAAAAATATTGCGTTCATTTGGCAGAGTAAAGCTTTCTACTGTTTTTAAGCAGGGGAAGGATTGAAAGCCAAATTCCGATACATAGCGAAAGTGAAACTTGCGGTATTCGGTAAAGGGCTTTTCGCCATGCCAGACGTCCCAATAATGCACATCCCCACGGCTTGGGTCGTTGGGCTCGTCAAAGGAGCCGCCGCTTGAAGGCGAGGCGGGCCAATAGAAGCGCTGAGGATCGTATTGCTTTAAAAGCTTTGGAATCAGGTGCTCAAAGAGCTTAAAGTAATCTGCCATGTGATGGGGTTTGTGGGGAGCAAACCCGGAAACAGTACCCTTTAAAGCAAACTCCTGGGCAGCAGCGGCCTGGAACAACTCCATTTCGTTGTTACCGCACCAAAGGGCCAAGGAGGCATGATGCCGAAGCCTTTTAATGTTATCAATGGTTTCGTGGGTAATGGAATCTTCAAAGGACGCCGTTAGATCGTAATAGGCGCAGGCATACATGAAATCTTGCCAGACCATCAAGCCAAGCTCGTCGCAAATATCAAAAAAGAAATCGTCGGGGTAGTAACCGCCGCCCCAAATACGGACACAGTTAAAGTTGGCAAGCTTCGCATCTTCAAGCAAGCGGCGTGTGCGCTCTGGGTTAACCCGGGGCAAAAGATTGTCCTGGGGGATATAGTCCGCCCCCATGGCAAAAATTTTCACGCCATTCACTTCATGGCAAAAGCTTTCGCCCCACTCATCCTTTTCCCGGCAAATTCCCATGGTACGAAGGCCAATGCGCTTTTCCCATACGTCCAACGGGATTCCGTCTAGCATAAGGGCTGCCTTAACCGTATAAAGGGGCTGATCACCATAGCCGGAAGGCCACCAAAGGAGCGGATCGGGAATAGTAACGGTTAATTCGCTGCCTTGTTGTGAATATACTTCGCCGGTTGGGGAAGTAACGGTGATATGGTATGAAAAAGCAGATGGTTTTATTATATCCGCTTCGGGTTCAAAGGAAAGCGTAACAGAACCCGTTTGGTGGGCCTGGGTGATGTATATGCTGTTTAAACGGGCGGAATCGATGCCCAGAAGGGAAATGTTTCGCCAGATGCCTGCGTCCGGAAGCCTTGGACCCCAGTCCCAGCCAAACATGCAATGGGCCTTGCGCAGATGCTGGAAGCCTAGTGTGGCATCACTGGAGCCCCATGAAGGCCGCTTGTCATACTCATCCAAAATGTAATTAAGGGGTGAATAAAAGATGATTTCTATTTCGTTTTTGCCCAAATGCATAGCAGATTTCACATCAAACTCCCAGGTTCTGTGCATATTGTCCACCTTGGCAATCACATGACCGTTGATGGCGATTTGTCCCAGGGTATCCAGCCCTTCGCAGCGCAAAAGCACCGCGTCTTTAGAGAGCAGCACTTCATCGGCCATAAAGCTGCGGGTATAGCGGTAGTCCTTATACATAAGTTCAAAGGCTTGAAGCTCATTATCCCGGTAAAAGGGGTCATCCATCCGTCCCGCCCGCAAAAGATCCATATAGACTGAGCCGGGCACCTGGGCATCCATTTCAAAGGATTGGCCCACTTCGCCCATACGCCAGGCACCGTTTAAATTCAATTGATACATAAAGCTCCTCCTTAAAAATGAGTGCTGTTGTTTAGCTATAATATACATGATGCTTATCCCTTGTACAAGCACAATTTTATAAAAGGCCTTGACTTTGAGTTGACTCCAGGGTTTATACTCTTGCATAGAAGGATGTGGTAAAAATGACAATCGCGCAGGTGGCCAGGGAATTCCAGCTGACGCCGGATACCTTACGCTATTACGAGCGGATAGGGCTTTTGCCTAACGTGGGCCGCACGGCAGGCGGTATCCGGGATTATTCTCAAGAGGATTGCAACTGGGTGGGGTACATTAAATGTATGCGCTCCGCTGGGGTTTCGGTGGAAACGTTGATTGAGTATGTGGGCTTGTTCCGCCAAGGGAAAGATACCATCCCCCAGCGCAAGCAGCTTTTGCTTGAACAGCGTGAGCAGATCATGGGGCGCATTCAAGAATTAAATGACGTACTTACAAGGCTCAATTGGAAGCTGGACGGCTACGAGGAAAGAATGCTCCAATACGAAGGCAACTTGTCCAAAGACGAAGGGGAGAAATGAAAAATGGAAAATATTAAGAAAAACTTTGGTTTTGGCTGCATGAGACTGCCTATGAATGGGGAAGAAGTGGACATAGCCGCGTTTTCCCATATGGTAGATGCTTTTTTGGAAAGGGGCTTTAACTATTTTGATACAGCCCATGGCTACGTCAGCGGTAAAAGCGAGGCTGCTATCAAACAAAGCTTGGTAAGCCGTTATCCAAGGGATAGCTATATTCTAACAGATAAGCTTTCAGGCTCATATTTTAAAAGCCAGGCAGATATTCGCCCCTTGTTCGAAAAGCAGTTGGAAGCCTGCGGCGTAAGCTATTTCGATTTTTATTTGATGCATGCCCAAAGTGCGGATATATTCGCCCATTATAAGCGTTGCCAAGCCTATGAAACAGCACTGGAATTAAAAGAAGAGGGCAAAATTCGCCATTTTGGCATTTCCTTTCACGATAAGGCAGCAGTGCTTGAACAGATTTTAACGGAATACCCCCAAATCGAAGTGGTTCAGATTCAGTTTAATTATATGGATTATGAGGATCCTTCTGTGGAAAGCCGTAAATGCTATGAGGTCTGCCGAAAGCACGGGAAGCCCGTTATCGTAATGGAGCCCGTTAAGGGGGGCAACCTTGTAAACCTGCCCAATGAGGCCAAAGGCATTTTAACAACCCTTGAAGGCGGCAGCCTCGCAAGCTACGCCATCCGCTTCGCGGCAGGCTTTGAAGGTATAATGATGGTGCTTTCAGGCATGAGCAATGTGGAGCAGATGGAAGACAACCTAAGCTTCATGAAGGATTTTAAACCGCTGACTGAAACCGAAATGGAAGCAGTTCAGAAGGTGACAAAGGCGATCAAAGCGCAAAATTTGATCCCCTGCACAGCCTGCCGTTACTGCACCGACGGCTGCCCGAGAAAGATACAGATTCCCGATTTGTTTGCGTGCCTCAATGCTAAAAACGTCTTTCACGACTGGAACGCAGATTATTACTACCATCAGGTGCATACGATGGAGAATGCAACGGCCTCAGCCTGCATCCAATGCGGTAAGTGTGAAGCGGCTTGCCCTCAGCATCTTCAGATTCGTAAGCTGTTAAAAGATGTGTCCAAGGAGTTTGACCGCCAATAGAAGGTGATTCTTAGTTGTATTATATCATGACGCTATGCTACAATCATGGCTGGATTGCATTATCATGAAGCGGAGAGATTTATTATGCCTTATAGCGTCAATACAAGGTGCTTGTTCCCGGGAATGCCTCTTGAACAGGTTTTTGCGCACTTGAACGGTATGGGTTTTCATTATGTGGAGGATTGGACGATTCCACGGGAGGAAGTGGCAGTAAGGGCGGCACTGATGCGGGCCCATGGTATGAAAATGACGGCCTTCTGTCCCCGGTTCTTCATTTTAAACGACCTTAACTGGCACGATGAGTACGAAGAAAGCCTGAAAGCCGCCTTAGAGGATGCTAGGATTCTGGGTTCGCCAGCGCTTATCACCCAGGTGGGAAACGATACCGGCGCCCCTCGTCAAGAACAGCACAGGGCCATTGTGATAGGGCTTAAGCGTATGGCTCCAACGCTTGAGCAGGCAGGTGTTACCTTGCTGGTGGAGCCTCTTAACAATGTGAAGGACCATCCCGGTTACTATTTAACAGACTCTGGTGAAGGGTTTGATATTGTCCGTGAAGTGGGCAGCCCTTATGTGAAATTGCTATACGATGTTTATCACCAGGTGTACATGGGGGAGGATGTATTAACGCGCATAAAGGAAAATAGTGCGCTCATTGGGCATTTTCATATTGCCGCCCATCCAGACCGCGACGAAAAATTGTTCGATCTTTTCGACTATACAGAGGTTCTTAGCTTGATTAAGTGCCTTAACACTGCCGCGCCTGTGGGTATCGAGCTGTTCCCATCCTCCAAAGACGCTGCGGATGCGGTGCTTTTAAAATTATTGCCTTTGATTTAATATGCTTTGGAACCGGCTCCTGCCCCGAACGGCAGGAGCCGGTTTTGACATTAAAAGGTAAAAATTTTCTACTAAAGTGGGTTGACAGCCATAGGCGGCATGTGTATAATAAAGTTACTGAAACGTTTAAGTGAAAATGGAAGTGCATGAGATGAAGCGTGTCAGCATCAAAGATGTGGCAAAAGAAGCAGGGGTATCCACTGCTACGGTATCCTATGTATTAAATGGCAGCCAGCAGGAAACCATCAGCGCAGAAACCATCGAGCGGGTTTATAAGGCAGTGCGGGAACTAAACTATATTCCCAATCAAAGTGCCCGAAGTCTGATCAGCCGTTCCTCTAAGCTCATTGGGGTGATTATTCCTCAAACGGAGCCTGGGAAGGAATTTATGTTCAGCAACCCCTTTTATGGCTCGCTTTTGTCGGCCATTGAGCTTACAGCCAGAAAAAACGGCTATCATCTTTTGCTCAGCGGCACTCAAAGCGATCAACGGTATGTGAATATTGCCCGAAACCGTGATGTGGATGGGGTGGTGGTGGTAGGCACTTATCCAAGCAAGCAATTGGATGAACTTAAGCAGATGGATATTCCCATTGTATTGATCGATACCTATGTAACGGATGAAGCTTTTCATACCATCGGTATTTCAGACCGCTTTGGAGGCTATATGGCCACCAGACATCTGATTGACAAAGGCCACCGTCGGATTGCTTTCGTTTCAGGCTCTATTCGGGAGCATGGGGTGAACGAAAAGCGGTATCGGGGCTACTGCGAGGCGCTGAACGAGGCGGGGATTCCCTTGGATGAACAGCTGCTATACATTGGCGCTGTGGATTATGATTATGGCATACAGGCTGCTTGGGAATGGCGTGCCAGAAAGCAGGGGGAAACCGCTGCCTTTGTTACTTCGGATATGCTGGCCATGGGCTTTATAAAAGGCGTAAAGCAAACAGGGTTAAGCGTGCCAAGGGATATTTCTGTTGTAGGCTTTGACGATTTGGAGATTGCCCGTATGACGGACCCAGGCTTGACCACCATTCACCAGGATGTGGTGGAAAAAGGCCGCTGCGCTGCCCAACTGGTGATCGACGGGGTACGGGAAAAGGGAATGAGCCGGCAAGAAAACATTCTGCCAATCCATCTGGTGGAGCGTGAATCGGTGAAGGATATGAAAAAGGAGAAGGTTAATGATTAAGCATATGCCAGAAGGGCTGGTTCCTTTTGAAGATTGCGGATATGCCAGGGTTCCTAAAAACCCTGTAGCGGGCCAGACTGTGGCGGTTTATGCGCGGGTAGATAATAACCCGGGTGCACCTGTTTTGGTGTTAAATATCAATGGTATGCAAGCGTTGGCGCCAAAGGCAGTCTGTCAGGGGAATGGATTCTGGCGGTTCGATCTGGGTAGCTTTGAACCTGGCACAGCCGTCCGGTACCGTATTCTGGCGGGGGAAGAAGCCACGGGCGAATACCGGTTCAACGTATGGGAGCAAGAACGGCTGAATGGGATTCAAGCAGCGTATTTGGAGGGGAATACGCTGGCATTAAAACTGGCGGACGATTGCTTTATGGTTTTTAAGGTGCAAAGCCATGTGGAAATTGATTATGCAACCCTTTGTCCTGTTAAAACCGTGTACGAGGGAGAGTATATTGACATAAATCATATCAGAATTCAATGGCAAAAGGGAGCAGGTTTCATTTGTGAACTTAAACGATTAAGTAGCAAACTGATGACCATTGCCGCGGTTGATCTGTGGCGGGATGGGCAAGGCCGGGTTCAGGCCTTTGAACCTGCCATGGCCTTTGAAAGCAGTCATGTATTCGGCCTGGGGGAACGGTTCGACAGTGTGGAGCAAAAAGGGCTTGTGCGCCCAATTCAGGTGGTGGAGAAATTCACCCAGCAGGGAGATCAAAGCTATTTGCCAAGCCCCTTTTGGTTTACAGAAAAGGGCTTTGGCTGGATGCGTATGGGGAGCGAGCCTCTTAAATTGGATTTGCAAATGGGCTGCAAGGTTTATCAGCAAGTGCTTCAAAACAGCGCCAGCCTTGGAACGGATAGGCTTTTGCTGGGCACACCCGGCGAAATCGTGGGGAAATATATCCGTTTAACAGGCACGCCCAAACTGCCGCCGGAATGGGCGTTCGGAGTGTGGATTTCTGGCAATGGCTGGAACAGCGACGGGGAAGTGGCGCAGCAGCTGGAAGCCCTGGAGGCAAACCAATACCCAGCCAAAGTAATGGTGCTGGAAGCCTGGAGCGATGAACGCACGTTTTATCGTTGGAACAGTACCGCACATTTTAAG
>JAVBTR010000018.1:0-111209 GCA_031556065.1 Eubacteriales bacterium
GGATCAAACTCTTGTGTTCAATCCTTTATTCTTCCTCTTGTCGATTACTTCCGTAACCACCAAGATAAAAAACTCATGAAATCAACTGTCGATTGTTTTGCGTTTCTTTTCTTATTTCCTGTATCGTTTTCAAGGTTCTTCACTCTCTCTCTTCCTGCCGCTTCCGCGGCCACCCGTTTGAGTGAGCTTGACTATAATATCACGCCCCCTCTTCCTTGTCAATACCTTTTTTACCATAAAATCATTTTTTTAGGACATTATTCAAAATAGTACCGCCAAGACATTGGTCACCATCATAAAGCACAATACTTTGCCCTGGAGTCAAGGCCCGCTGGGGCTCGTATGCATTAACCAAAAGGCCTTCGCCGTTCAATGTGACACGCACTTTTTGATCTTTTTGCCTGTAGCGGAACTTGGCGCTGCAATCGAACGTATTTTCTTCAGGCGTATCCCCAATCCATGTAACATCGACGCCCATAGCGCCATTGGCGTAAAGCAGTTCATGATCCTCGCCCTGAGCCACAACCAGCTGGTTCCGCTCCAAATCCTTTTCCACCACGAACCAGCTGCGTCCATCTCCACAACCACCAATCCCCAAACCCTTTCGCTGACCAAGGGTATAATACATAAGTCCATCGTGCCGACCCAGTTTTTGCCCATCGATGGCTACCATATCCCCGGGAGTAGCCGGAAGAAATTGCTGCAGAAACGTTTTAAAATGCCGTTCACCGATAAAACACACCCCTGTGGAGTCCTTCTTTGCAAAGGTGAGCAGACCCTTGCGCTTGGCGTAATCCCTTACCTCATCCTTGCACATGGCCCCTACCGGAAACAGCGCCTTTTGGAGCTGCTGTTTTTTAAGCATATATAAGAAGTAGCTTTGATCTTTATTAGGATCTGCGCCTTTTAACAGCTGGCCTTGCTCGTTGGTTTGTACAAAGTGCCCTGTGGCCATTTTAGCCGCGCCCAGCTTCATAGCAAAATCCAAAAAGGCCTTAAATTTGATTTCCCTGTTGCAAAGCACATCCGGGTTAGGGGTTCTTCCTTTTTTATATTCATCTAAGAAATAGGAAAACACCCGGTCATAATACTCCTTGGCGAAATTTACAGAATAATAGGGAATGCCAATCTCATCACATACAGCCTGCACATCCCGCCAATCGCTTTCGGCGGTGCAAGTGCCGGATTCATCCTGCTCCTCCCAATTCTTCATGAAAACGCCCACCACGTCATAGCCCTGCTCTTTTAGAAGCAGCGCCGCTACAGAGGAATCCACTCCCCCGGACATACCTACTACGATCCGCTCGTTCATTTATCTTCGATCTCCCAAAGCCGATTTATTACTTGATTGAAGCAATCCTTGGCAATGCTGTCAATATCCCCTTTTGCATCCACCGTGAGAAAGCGTTCCGGCACCCGTTTAACCAATTCACGGTATGCCCAGTCCACCCTGCCATGAAAGGCCTCCCCCTCGGCTTCAATGCGATCCGGATCGCTGGCGCGGACTCTTCTGGCCATGGCGGTTTTCTGATCGATATCCAGATACACAGTCATATCCGGATGCATGTCCCCAACAGCGTATTTGTTAATATGGATCACCGTGTCGATCCCCATTTGACGTCCCCCGCCTTGGTACGTAATAGATGAATCCACAAACCTGTCACACAGAACCAATTTTCCTGCGTTCACGGCAGGAATAATAACCTGGCTTACATGCTGGGCGCGGGCCGCAGCATACAACAGTGCCTCTGTCACATCCGACATCTCGGCGTTTTCTTTATCCAGAGTCAAGCTCCGAATCTTTTCCGATATGGGACAGCCTCCGGGTTCCCGGGAACGCAGAACATCGTAGCCAAAACGGCGCAGATTCTTTTCCAAAGCATTGACTTGAGTGGTCTTGCCGCTGCCGTCCACCCCTTCAACTGTTAAAAAAACACCTTTTTCAAGGGAAACGCCTTCTAAAAGCAAACTGGTTAACGCTTGCACCGTGTCGGCATAGTGGGTGCAGCCTGCGGTACGCAATTCTTCCTCGCTGCCATAACCATACCCTGCACCAATGGAATCGATGCCAACTTTTTGGGCACCCTCTACATCGAATTTCCGATCTCCCACCATAACGGGGTTTTGCACCTGAGCGCCTTTGAGGGCGCGGGTAATCAGTTCCTCTTTTTCAGAAGTGACCACCTTCTCACCAGTGCCAACGATTTCATCGAAGTACCGATCCAGGCCAAAGTATTTAAGTATACGATCTGTAGGCGCTTGTGGCTTGCCTGTGGCTATAAAAAGCTTGACACCCTTTTTATTCAGTGTCCGCAAAAGTGCTGGGATACCTGTGAATACCTCGTTTTCAAACAGACCCACCACGTTATAACGTTCCCGGTAAAAAGCCTGGGCCCTTAAAGCCTCTTCGTGGGGCAAGCCGATAATATGTTCAAAAGAATAGACCAGTGGCGGGCCGATGAATTTTTTAAGGGTTTCATCATTTGGAACGGGAATGCCCAGCTTTTCCGCCGCGTAACGGACGCAATTAAAAATCCCTTCATCAGACTGCGTTAAGGTTCCATCCAAATCGAAGACAACGGCATCGTATCTCATATTTCCTCCACTATGCATTGGATTGCCCCGTTTTCCACTCCAAAGGTGTTTCCCGAGGCGCAGCTAACCCATATATCCTTTGTAACCATTTCCCCCGGAGACACCAAGGGGATCCCCGGCGGGTAAAGACCAAAGGTGGTGGCGGCCACACGTCCGGCAGCCTTCTCCAAGGGCACTGCTTCTCGCTTTGCGAAGATGGCTTCCCGGATGGAACATTTTCGTACAGGTGGCTTGGGCAGCTGCCTCAAAGCAAATGCCTTGGGTTCAATGGGGATTTGCTTTAATGCTTCATACAATCTATGAAAAACCATCGGATCATCCGCCACAGTCATGATTCCCACAATGCGGCGTTCATCAGCCATTTCCACATCGATGCCTTGGGCTTCCAACTGCCTTGCCAAGGTTTGGCCGCCTTGTGGCGCCGCCAATACAAGCCGGGTAGGATCTTCCCTTCGCACGTCTTGATACCCCAGCTTCGCGGCTTTGAGGCAAAATGCGTCTATGGCTTTTACCAATTCAACCAGCCGTTGTTCGCCCTGTTCATCCATGTAACCTCTGGCCTTGTCGATGGAGGCCAGCACCGGGAAGGAGGGGCTGGACGTTTGGATCAGCCTGGAGCGCCCTCTGGCCATCGCCCCGTCCTCTGCATTTCGAAAATGCATCACCGCCGCCGAGTTCAGCGCTAGCAAGGTTTTATGGAAGGACTGCACCCAAGCATCAGCGCCTGCGTCCCCAGCCGTTTGCATCCCAGGCATCCAGTTCAAATGGGCGCCATGGGCTTCATCTACAATCAGCTTCATGCCTATTTTATGGGCGGCGCGGGCAATGTGCTCTAGCTCCACCATGCCGCCATAATAATCCGGTCTGGTTACCAAAATGGCTTTTGCTCCTGGGTTTTCCTCTATGGCGGCCAAATAGGCTTCCTTTTTAATGTAGGTATAACCTGCTTCATCCATAGAAAGGGGGACGAAAATGGCATTAAATCCACCCAGTCCGCAAGCGCTAATGGCACTATTATGAGCATTGCGTGGCAAGATAATGGTGTCCCCAGGCTTTAGATAGGTAAGCATCATACTTTGTACCCCTGCGGTGCTCCCCCCCACCAAAAAGACACTGGCCCCGGCGCGGGCCGAAATTGCCATGGCTTTTTCCGCTTTCAAGATCCCATTAAAGGGTTCGTATAAATCATCGGTTACAGGTAGTTCTGTGGTGTCAAATCCATCTAATTGGCCCCTGTGCCCCGGCATATGCAAAGACAGGCGGCCATTCAAAACTTTTAGCATCTTTTCCAACGCGCCGCCCTCCTTTTATCGTCATCATGGTATTGTACAAAATCCTGTGTGGATTTGCAAGGTGGCGGTTGACACAAAGAAAAATCCCGTGCCATAATGCGGGTGAAACAAACAGCGCGAGGTGTTACGATGAATGTTAAACAGGAGTTAATAATGCCGTCTTTATTGAAAGGATTACGCCCTGGCGCAGGACGCGCATCAGGATACGTTTTTGAAAGCATGACTTCATACCATGCCCTTGTAGAAAACTACACACCGAGTTTCCACCTGAGTCAGCCCATTTCTTCTATCAAAAAAGGCCCGCAAATCGCAGCGTGCATGGCCGTTTTAGACATTCTAGGCATCGCCTATGATCCCGTAGCTGTTTACGCTTCATACGGAACCATTGAAAACAACACCTGGACTCCTAAATCTGAAATGGATACTGGACGTTATGCCGTACAATTCAGCTGGGTAGGCGATTACAACAACACATTTCATCCCGGCTGGTATTTCGACCTCAATTTTAAAAACAAGCAAACGGACGAAATATCTACCGACAGCTATGCAAGGTTTGTAATAGAAGGCGTCCCCAGATAAGTTTTCTTTGGGAGAGTGCGAGAGGGGATTTCTTTTTCTCAAAAGAAATCCCCTCTCGCAAGCATATTAGCGCTCATCAATCATCAATCACAAGGAAGCTATTCTCCATATAATCTGCCAGGGCTTCACGGCATTTTTCAAAATCCGCTTGCTGGACGGCCATACCCGCGTAGCTGATGGCTTCGTAGGAACCATCGATTGGCATGCGCATCTCCTCCACCACCACGCCCCGAAGCTGCATGGCGATCTCCATGGCTTCCATCAGCTCTTGCAGGGTCACATTGGTAAGGGTGTTGTTTTCGCTAACAGAGTTGACCAGGGCCACAGCTTCATCGTAGGTAATATTGCGGCACTGATCGGCCAGGGTGGAAAGCACCGTACGAACCCGCTGGGTACGCATCATATCCCCGCCGCCGCCAGCTTTGCGGATACGCATGTAGATGACCGCACCATGGCCGTCGAAACGGTAGGTCCCTCCGCGGCTGATCACCGGAGTGGTATGCCAAGAGCTTAGAATATAGCGTTTAAAGTAGTTGGCTTCGGAATCGCTGATAGTAATATCCACGCCGCCTAAATGGTTGATAATATCCTGAATCTGTCGCATATCAAACAAAATATATTTCTCCACCTTTACCCCAAAGTGGGTGGAAAATATCTTGCACAGGTCTTCAGGGCTGTAATTTTTCGCAATGTAATTAATCCGGCCAATAACCCCATCCGGGCGCTGCACCAATAGATCACGAATGCATGAGGTGAGCATGACGCGCTTGGCCCTTGTATCCAGCGTGACCATAACGATTCCGTCTGTATTGCCCAGGTTCCACGATTTTCCCTCCCACTGGTCTACACACAGCAAAAGATAATGATGCTGGCCCTCTACCGGATCGGGCAGGGACGCGTAATCCAGGGGGATAATGGGGTTGGGCGTAGCTGCCAGGGCGGATAAGGGCATTAGGCTTAAAAGCAGTACCATGAAAAGGGCAATAAGGCGGCTTTTGTTTCGCATAAAAAGGAAGCTCCTTCCGTAATCTGTCATTCTAACAACGCACGAAGGGTGGGTTTTGTTGCAAAATCGGGTTTATCATACCACAATTTGTTTTGTTTTACAATTGTACGGCCATTGACAATGGTCAAAGAATCGTGTAGACTCTAATTCGTCAGAGGTGCATTTTTCATGAGTATCCGGCTTGAGGGTGGGTAACCCTAAGAGAGCCTGAAAAAGGGAACGATGCCGAAAGGGCCTGCAAGACCTACGCTTGCCCTTGGGGGCACGGAAAACATCCGTGCAACTGTCGCAGCGAATGCTTGCGGAGTGCTGATATGCAATTTGGCTTCAAGCCACGCCTTATCGGCGTTTGCGTGCATGCACCATGGGCAATTTCGCTCAAGGTGCTATTTTTATAGATTGAAGGAGAAATGCAAAATGGAAAAGATTCGTGCAGGCATTATCGGCGCAACGGGTATGGTAGGCCAGCGGTTTATCTCACTACTTGATAACCACCCTTGGTTCGATATTTCTTGCCTGGCCGCTTCAGCCCGCAGCGCGGGGAAGCCTTACCATGAGGCCGTTAATGGCCGCTGGGCATTTGAATGGCCGATCCCCGAAAAAGTGAAAAACATGCCCGTGCTGGATGCCGCCAACGTAGAAGAAGTGGCCAGCCTGTGCGATTTCGTGTTCTGCGCTGTGGACATGAAAAAAGACGAGATTAAGGCGTTGGAAGAAGCTTACGCCAAAACGGAAACCCCCGTGGTTTCCAACAACAGTGCTTGCCGTGGTGTGACCGATGTTCCCATGATCGTTCCGGAAATTAATGCCGGCCATGCCCAGGTGATCCCCGCCCAAAGAAAGCGCCTTGGCACCAAGGTAGGCTTTATCGCGGTAAAGCCCAACTGCTCCATTCAAAGCTATGTGCCCGCTTTAACGCCTCTTATGGATTTTGGCCTTGAAAAAATCTCTGTATGCACTTACCAGGCCATTTCCGGCGCGGGAAAAACATTCGCTACCTGGCCTGAAATGGTGGATAACGTCATACCCTATATTGGGGGCGAAGATGAAAAGAGTGAACAGGAACCGCTGAAGCTTTGGGGCCAGGTAGAAAATGGCCGCATTGTGAACGCTTCAGAGCCTGTGATCAGCGCCCAGTGCATCCGCGTTGCCGCCCAGGATGGGCACTTGGCCGCTGTTTCCGTTAAATTCAAGAGCAAACCCACCATCGAAGACATTAAGCAGCACTGGGCAAACTACGATACCATGCCCCAGGCCCTTGGGCTTCCCAGCGCGCCCAAGCCTTTTTTGCAATACTTTGAAGACCCGGCCCGCCCCCAAACCCGCCTGGATCGGGATTTTCAAAACGGTTACGGCGTTTCCATTGGCCGTTTACGTGAAGACCCGCTGTTGGACTACAAATTCGTCTGTTTAAGCCACAACACCGTCCGCGGCGCGGCAGGCGGCGGTATCTTAACGGCGGAACTATTGTACCGCCAAGGCTATATCGTTAAAAAGAATGGGTGAAATTAATATGGCAAAGGCATTGTTTCAAGGCTGCGGTGCGGCACTGGTGACTCCTTTCACCCACGATGGGGTCAACCTTCCCGCTCTGGACAAATTAATCGATTTTCAAATGGCAAACGGCGCGGATGCCCTGGTTGCCTGCGGTACCACTGGCGAACCCAGCACCATGTCCCAAGAAGAACAGGAACTGGTCATTGCACGGACAGTGGAACGGGTTAATGGCCGAATCCCGGTTATTGCGGGCACTGGCGGCAACGATACGAAAAAGACCATGGCCCTGGCCAAGCGTGCCAAGGCATTAGGCGCGGACGCCCAGCTGTGCGTTACGCCTTACTACAATAAAACCACCCAGCAGGGGCTCATTGCCCACTACACCGCCCTGGCGGATGAAGGCAGCCTGCCCATTATTATCTACAATGTCCCTTCCCGAACCGGCCTGAACATGCAGCCCAAAACGCTGGCTGCCATCGCCAAGCATGAAAACATTATCGCCATGAAAGAAGCTTCCGGCGATATCGCCCAATGCGCCGATATGATCCGCCTTTGCGGCAGGGATATTGCCTTTTATTCTGGCAACGACGATGTCGTTCTGCCTGCTATGGCTTTGGGGTTTGATGGGGTTATCTCCGTGGCCAGCAATATCGTTCCTAAGCAAATGGGTGAACTGGTAAAGGCTTTCCTTCGGGGAGATATTAAAGCTGCCCGGAATCTGCAATTCACCTTAGATCCCCTGATCGATGCCCTTTTCATGGAAGTAAATCCCATTCCGGTGAAAACCGCTATGAACCTTATGGGCATGGACATGGGCCCCTTACGCCTACCCCTATACGATATGGCGGAAGAAAACCTTGCAGTTCTCAAAGCCGAAATGAAGAAAGCCGGGTTGATCTGATGAAAGCAATCGTAAACGGCGCCAAAGGGCGCATGGGTCAGGCTGTTATGGCAGGCTTAACCGCCCAGGGCCATGAAATCGCAGCCCTTATCGATCCCTTCATGGATGTGAAAACCATTTCCGATTGCAGCGCTACGGCGGATGTGATCATCGATTTTTCCAGCCCGGCTGCTTTAACAGACCTGCTCGCTTACTCCAAAGCGAAAAAAATGCCCCTGGTCTTAGCCACCACCGGCTACAGCCCTGAGCAGTTGCAGCAAATTGAAGCCGCAGCCCAAGAAGCGCCTATCTTCAAATCCGCTAACATGAGTCTGGGTATCAACCTCCTAAAGCGGTTGATTCAAACCGCCGCCAAGGTGCTGGGAAACGACTTCGACTGCGAGATCGTAGAAACCCACCACAATCAGAAAAAGGATGCTCCCAGCGGCACTGCCCTTCTCCTCTATGACGCCCTTATCTCCGCCTACGACACGCCACACGAAATGCAGCCCAGCCGCCACGGTATGGATTGCAAACGCGATCCGAAGGAAATTGGCATTCATGCCATTCGCGGCGGCACCGTGCCCGGCATCCACGAGGTGGGCTTCTACGGCAATAACGAAACCATTACCCTCACCCACTCAGCCCAAAGCCGGGAAGTCTTTGCCCAAGGCGCTATCAAAGCCGCCCAGTTTATGGTGGGCAAGGGGCCAGGGTTTTATAGCATGGATGAGCTGTTGGAAGGAATTGAATAGAAAATGCGAGAACCCTTTGCTTTTGCAAAAGCAAAGGGTTCTCGCGCTCTCCTAAAAGAAAACCTGTATAGGCTAATATCTATCCCTTGTATCTTGCCACGATCGCCATACGAGGGTCGCACACCAGGCCGTCCTGTCTTAGGAGGCCTTCATTTTTTTCTTCGTCCACATAGCTACCGAAACGCTGCCAGGCAGTGTTGAACACAATTTCGAACTGGCTGGTATCCCCAAGACTATGAACCGCAGAACGGGTGGGGTGGAAGTTAAAGAAGAAGGTGTCGCTGCCCTTAATAAAGGCGATGGTCTTGCAATCTTCCTGGATGGATAGCAACTGCACGGGCTTTCCCTGATTTTCTGGGGAAGCAAGAAATTTCAGCATGGCTTCATCGAAGGCTTTCAGGTATTGGTATTTAAGCTCCGGGTTATCCGCAAGACTCCATTGACGGCGGCAGTAGTAATAGCTCCATCCGTTGCCTTCACGGGGAAAGTCCACCCATTCGGGGTGGCCGAATTCATTGCCCATGAAGTTCAGGTACCCATCGCCACCTACCGCACAGGTGAGAAAGCGGAGCATTTTATGCAGGGCCATAGCCCGGTCGATAATCAGATTATCGTCATCCTTGCGCATGTGCCAGTACATTTCCTTATCGGCCAGCCAGAACATAAGGGTCTTATCCCCCACCAGGGCCTGGTCGTGGGATTCGGTATAGCCGATTACCTTTTCTTCGGGCCTGCGGCCTACCAGTTCGTGCCAGAGGGTACTCAGGCTCCAATCCTCGTCCCGCATTTTCATCATTTTAATCAGATAATCGGGAAGGCCCATGTTCAGCCTGTAATCGAAGCCGACGCCGCCATCTTCAATGGGCAGGCACATGCCGGGCATGGCGCTCATGTCTTCTGAAATTAAAATGCTGTCGGGGCGCAATTCCTTTACCAGCGCGGCGGCCAATTGCAGGTAAGTGACTGCCTCCGTATCGGTGGCCATGGAAAAATACTTATTATAATGATCGAACGCTACACCCAAACCGTGGTGATGATACAGCATGGAGGTTACCCCATCGAAACGGAACCCGTCCAGATGGTATTCCTCCAGCCAATATTTAATGTTGGACAATAAAAAGTGTTGCACTTGGGGCTTGCCGTAGTTAAGGAGCCTTGTGTTCCAGGCCGGATGTTCGCCAATAGCGCCTGTATGGCAGAACTGGTAATCGGTGCCGTCAAACTGGCTGATACCTTCCACCGTGTTTTTAACAACGTGGGAATGCACCAAATCCATAATCACACCAATACCCAGCTTGTGGGCCGCGTCTACCAGCGCTTTTAAATCCTCCGGCGTGCCAAAACGGGAAGATACGGCAAAGAAATTGGATACCTGGTACCCAAAGGAACCATAGTAAGGGTGTTCCATGACAGCCATTACCTGAATGGCCGTATAGCCCAGCTTATGAATCTTGGGCAACACGGTTTCCCGAAAATTGTTGAAGGAGGCTACCTTTTCTTCTTCGGAAGCCATGCCGATGTGGCATTCGTAGATGTATACCGGCTTTTGGAGCTTGAACTTTTTATCGTGCCACTTGTATTCCGCTTCGGGGCACCAGATCATCCCATCGAAGGCGCCAGTGTCTTCATTTTGCACCACCCGGCGGATATACAAAGGAATGCGATCGAAAGTGCGGCCATTGGCCGTAATCTGAATGCGTACCTTGGAGCCGTGGGGGATTTTCCCGGGAACCTTCAATTCCCAGCTGCCTTCCCCGATGGGCTCCATAACATGTTTCTGGTTGTTCCAACCGTTAAAATCCCCCACCAGAGCGATTCTTTCGGCGTTGGGCGCCCATTCACGGTACAGCCAGCTATCCTCTGTCTGGTGAAAGCCGTAGTAATGGTGGCCATTGGCAAAATCGCTTAGGGATTTTGTGGCGCCCAGCCGTTCCCGTGCTTGGCGGTATAGCTGCATACGCAGTTGAAGGTCTTTTTCATGTGGGGCCAAATAGGGGTCAATATCCAAGATACGTAAGCGTTCACTCATTGGATTCGTCCTCCTTATGTTCTTGTCTCCATGGTAGTCTCTAAATGGGGTTTTGTCAATTATTTTGTAAGCCAATCAATATGAAGGAAGTACAGCCGGGCACGGAATTGATAGGGCCTGTAAAGGCTTTTTCATCGCTTCTTAACACCCCTTGCCAGGCGTAGCCCTGGGGCAGTTCCGGCAATGTGAATGCCTGCTCGTGGCTGTTTTGGTTGAACATCACGTATATAAAAGCGTTATCTCCGGCGTAGAGCATGCATAGGGTATGGCCGAAGAAATCCCCTTGCCAGGGCGTGGTACCATGGCAGGACACGGGGGGAAAGCCGCCATCCTCGGGGCTAAAGCGCAGGCAAGGGTATTGCCTGCGCAAAGCGGTAAGCTGGCAGGCGTATGAAAATAAATCCGCATTGGTTTTAAGCAGCTTCCAATCCAGGGGCTTGTCTACATTGTAAGCATCGGGATTGCCATTTTGGCTAAAGCCCATTTCATCCCCCATGGTTATAAGGGGGATACCTCTGCCAAGAACCGCCATGGTCAGGGCGTTTTTTGCTGTTGTCAAATCCTTAGCCCAATCCATTAAGGTTAGCCCATCGTGACAGCCAGCGCAGTGCACGTTTTCGCCGCCCCATTCCATGGCCGCAGCCAGGGAATAAACCAGCCCGTTTTCGCCCTTTAAAAACCTGCGGGTGTTATTGGTAAAAGCGCTGTCGTAATCGTAGAACAGCTTGCAAGCCTTCAGATGGGGCTTTGCTAAATCAACCGTGGCCGCCACCTTAAAGCCATCCACCTGGTAGGCGCTTACGTAATGGGATACCGCTGCATTTAAGATGGCTTCATCAAGGCCCTGGATGCCCAGATCAAGGTATACCTCCATGGCATTTTGGTGGCATGCCTCTACCAGTTTTTTAAGCTCCTTGCATTGCTCACCCTTTTTTGCCCCATAGCTTTCTTTGGGGGCCAATAAGGCTTTGGGCGCATAACCCCAGTATTGGCCGTTTTCCTCGTCGAACTCAAAGGCAGGCATAAGCATCAGGCCGTTAATGCCCAGCTTAAGCAGGTAGGGGATTTTGTCGATGGTTTTAAGGAAGCTTCCGGCAAAGCCTTTGATGTGCAGCTCGTAAAGAATAAGATCGCGCTTGTTTAGGTTAGGTTTTGGGCTTAATTGGCGCAGCCCTTTTGTATCCAAGCAGGCCAAATAACCGCCTGCTGTTTTGCGGGCGTAAGGGTCCATTATTTCCCGGCCATCTGTTAAAAAAGAATAGGCCAGGCTTTTTTTATCCAGCCCAGAAACGGCTACAGCAAACACATCCCCTGCGATGCGGGGCATGGGCAGTTCCAGAATCGCTTTACCTTTATTATAAATCACCAGGGTTGCTTCAGCGGTGCTTCGGGCTTCCAAGGCGAAATTCACTCCGTCGAAGGCAGCGCTGACGCCTAATGGGCAGGCGCTGCCTGGCCGGTGCTTAATTTCCTGCATAAACCTACTCCCAATCACTTTTTCTTCATTATAATGCCTCAATTTGGATCATGTCAACCAAAAGGGCTTTACAATCCCGTAATTTAATGATACTCTTTCGTGGCAGAATTAAATTGGTAAAGGGGCTTACGATGTTAACAGTCAGCGATGTTAGCCTGCAATTCGCGGGCGATCTACTCTACAAGCATGTGGATTTGCTTTTCCAACCGGGCCATTGCTACGGCATTATTGGGGCCAACGGGGCTGGGAAAAGCACGCTTTTGCGCATCATTTCCGGGGAGCTTTCCCCTACTTCCGGCACGGTTTCTATACACAAAGAAGACCGCATGTCGGTTCTGGACCAGGACCATTTTAAGTACAATGCCTTTACGGTGATGGATACGGTGATCATGGGCAACCCACGGCTGCATCAAATTATGCAAGAAAAGGATGCCCTTTATGCCAAGGAAGATTTCACCAATGAAGACGGTGAAAAGGCGGCGGAGTTAGAAGGGGAATTTGCGGAGCTTAACGGCTGGGAAGCGGAAACCGAAGCGGCCCGGCTGCTGAATGGCTTGGGAATTCCGGCAGATTTGCACTACGCCCAAATGGAAAACATGGACGGTCGCCAGGTGGTGAAGGTGTTGCTGGCCAAGGCACTGTTCGGCAATCCTTCTATTATTCTGTTGGACGAACCTACCAACGGCTTGGATGTGGAAAGCACCGATTGGCTGGAAGAATTCTTGATCGAGTGCGAGGCTATTATCATTGTTGTCAGCCATGACAGGCACTTTTTGAACGCTGTTTGTACCGATATTGTGGACGTGGACCACGAAACCTGCAAAATGTATGTAGGCAACTACGATTTCTGGTATGACAGCAGCCAATTAATGCAGCAATTGATTAAGAACCAAAACAAGAAGCGGGAAGAAAAAATTAAAGAGCTGCAAGAGTTTATCCGCCGCTTCTCGGCTAACAAGTCTAAATCCAAGCAGGCCACCAGCCGTAAAAAGACGCTGGACTCCATTCAGGTGGAACAGATGCCCGCCTCCAGCCGCCGTTACCCCTTCGTGGGGTTTGAACCGGAACGGGAAGCCGGCAAGGATATTTTATTTGTGGAGAACTTGACTAAGACCATTGACGGCATCAAGGTGCTGGACAATGTCAGCTTCACCGTGAAAAAGGGCGACAAGATCGCCTTTGTGGGGGACAATGAAGCGGGTGCCACGGCGCTGTTTCGGATTTTGATCGGAGAGTTGAACCCGGATTCCGGGTCCTTTAAATGGGGCGTGACCATTTCCCAGAGCTATTTCCCCAAGGATAATACCAGGTTCTTCGAAGGCTTCGATGGGAACATTGTGGAGTGGTTAAGACAGTATTCATTTGATACGACGGAAGCGTATCTGCGTGGATTCTTGGGACGGATGCTGTTCTCCGGGGATGAAGTGTATAAGCCTGCCAAGGTACTATCCGGCGGTGAAAAGGTGCGGTGCATGCTTTCCCGGATGATGATGAGCAAGGCCAATGCGCTGCTACTGGATCAGCCTACGGACCATTTGGATTTGGAGAGCATTACGGCCCTTTCCAATGGGCTGGTGGCCTATCCTGGGAACTTGTTCTTTGCGTCCCATGACCATCAGTTTATCGACGAAATTGCCACCAGGATTATCGAGTTGCACATGGGCAACGAAGGCTGCACAGATTACGAGGGCACCTTCGAAGAATACTTAGAACGCAAGCGTGGGAAAAAATAAGGGTCAAGGGGCATGCGCCCCTTGCGGGTGCAGGGCAGTGCCCTGCCATAACCCCCGTAACCTATTGAAATCGAAAATCATCACCCCGGTTAAGGCAGCGCAGCGGCCCTTAACACAAGCTTAGATGCAGAAACCCCGCCTTGATTTGGCGGGGTTCTTTTTGTCTTAACCTATGATGGCATTTTCCTGCGCCCATTGGGCTACCGCGTCGAACATGGGGAAGAGGCTTTTGCCTTTTTCCGTAAGGGAATATTCTACATGGGGCGGAATTTCGTTGTACTGGATGCGTCTTACGAAGCCCTTGTTTTCCAAGTCTTTCAGCGTAGCGGAAAGAGTGGTGTTGGTCATTCCCTTGATCTTGTAGCGGATTTCGCCGAAGCGCTGGCTGTCGCGGGTGGACAATTCGAAAATCACCCTTGCGTTCCCTTTTCCATGAAATAATGAAAGCGCATCTTGAACCGGCGTTTGCTCTAATAAATTGAACCTCGCCATTCGTTTGCGATAGCCTTCAAACTGTCCGTTGTCTAACATCGTTCTTCATTCTCCTTAGCATTAGTATGTTTTGGTGGCGGAATCTTTGGAAGCGGTTTCCAAGGTGTTGCCGCTGGAATCTTTGCAGGTGCCATAGGTGGTTACCTTATACTGGAAGCCGGAAACAAGGGATTTGCTTCCGCCTGCCCCTATGGCACCGGTAGAAGAACTGCCCGACCAAGAGGCGTAATTGGACCAGGTTTTGCCCCCATCCGCCGACTGCCGCAGTACCACCTTTACACTGGCTGCATAGCCACCCTCAACCGCGAAAGTCCCATCACAATAGGCAGTTCCCCCTGAAATGCTTAACCCGGCGGTAATGCTGCTTATATAAGCGTACCGCGCCAGTGCTGCCATGGGAACCAGGAGAACCGCCAGAACCAATACCAGGGAAAGAATCCGAACCAACTTGTGCATAGTTAGCCACTCCTTTTGTATGATTTTAACCTATAGAACAACCAAGTCATACAAAGCGTGACAAATTTCGACAAAATATTTTTTTATTTCTTAATTCGCCTTATAGACCGGGCAATAACCAAGGTTTCTTCTACAGTCATACCTTTACTTTCCACAAAGAAATAAGCTACATCATCCTTCCAAGCGATTATCGTTTTTCTCTCTTTCTGGACGACCACTGCTGCATAACCTTTTATGAGCTCCGCACTGACAACACCATCTTCCGTATCTATATTACCGAATATGTCTTCGTAACATTCGTTAAAAGTAATCCATTGGTCCGATGTGCCTTGTTTCAAAAAGCGAATCATATATGTATCGAAGCCGTTATATGCATCAACCACATTAAACCCCTCCGGCATACCAGCCAGGAAATAGCTCCCTTCCCATTCGCCAGGCACATCGAAGGACAAGGCCTTATTCTCCACCAGCGATAACTCTGCATACTGGGCTTCCATGTTAACAAGCAGCTCTGTAACGTGTGCTCTAATGGGCTGTACTGTCGCCACCGCCACACCGGCGCTTACGATGAGTATCAGCAACACTGTGGGCATTACATGTGCCAGCTTTGGCAGAGTCGTCCGTACAAAATGCCGCCGCTTTTCCCGCCGCACATTTTGGCGGATTAACGCCAATGCTTTTTTCTTGTTTTCCGCAATATGTGCATCATAGGCCCAAGAGCCATCACGGGCTACCGCTTCATCGATTTCTTGCTGGGCTTTTGCCGCTTCCTCCTCCATTAACTCGGTCATGGCCACTTGCAGCGCCAAATTCTGCAATTGCTCGCGCAAGGCCTTCAAATCATAAGTAGCAGGGTTTTTCGTGGGCCTGTAATCGTTTACTTTCATTTTGTCCCCTCCTGCTCATCGTTCTGCTTCAGTTCTTTCATGTGAGCCCGCGCACGCTTAAGCGTTTGCCTTACACCTGCTTCAGAGATGCCACAAATTAGAGCAATCTCTTTGGTTTCCATGGCATTATAGAACATCATCTCCACTACTTCCTTTTCTCTTCCCCGCAGCTGCCTGACAAGCGCCTTTAGCTCGTCGATATCGATATTCCGATCGACCAACGTTTCCACATCGTCGTCCCTTGAAGGTATATCCTTCATCTTGGTATCTTCAACATAAGTTTGGCGGGAGGCGTTTCGTTTGGCAACTGTACGGAAATTAATTGCGGTGTTTCGTATACTAGAAACAATGTAACCCGTTAATCCGTTACGCTCCAGGGAGCGTAATTTTGCAATATTATTACACAACCCGATACACGCATTGTTAACAATGTCGTCCGCGTCCATGGAGGTGTGGACATACTCCAAGGCTATTTTATACATTAATCGGCTATAATCGTAGTACACATCCTCCATAAATTGCCGGTCACTTTCATCCTCAATCCTTGCTAGGCATAAAGGCAGCATTAGCATAAAATCACTCCTAAATTCTTTTGTTAAATATTGGAAATTTCATTTTATTGTAGCATGTTTCACAATTTTAGTAAAGTTAAGGTACTGGCTTCGAAATGCTGATAAGACATAGCGATTCTCAAACTCCGCAAATTGTGAACAGATAAAAAAATGTGCGAAACCACGCTAAAACTAATAAAAACATTATTGATTATCTTCATCTGTTGTGGTATCATATCTATACCAAGATTTTGCGCGGTACTTAATAGAACGGAGGAACAAAGAAGGATGAAACGCTACAGTGAGTTGGAAAAACAAGAGGCCCTGCAACGTGCTAAAGAAATTGGCGTTAAAAGAACTTGCGAAGAAATGAACATCGCCATCCAATCCCTGTACAAGTGGCGCAACGACGAAAAACAGGCACTGAACCAGGCACAGTACATCATGGCAGCTACCCAGTATGCCGCCGCCCCAGCCGTTATCAATGCCAACGCCGCCCCCACGAATCTGGCTGGCATCGTCCAGGTGGATGACATTTATGAACCGAAAATTCGTGAACTGGAAGCCGAAAACCATCGGCTGCGTCAGATCATCGTGAAGTTGAAGCAAGTCATTGTAGAGCTTTCATAACTTAAAAAGCAGCTTTCAGACAATTGTATAATGGTATTGGGCCTAAAGGCCTTGGAAAAAAACCCCTCCTTCGTATAATGATCTTATCATCACTACGAAAGAGGGGTTTTTGTTATGTTAGAACGTTTGAAGACCATGCGGTGGTTAATGCTGGTATCCGGTATCCTGTGTATTGTTGTGGGCATTTCTGTTATGGCTACACCCTTTGCCAATCTGCTGGGGTTGGCTGTGTTTATCAGTATTTGTATGCTGATCTCTGGTTTTTCCGAAGTCGCTTCCTATTTTTCCGAGGATAAAGAGTACCGTTCCGGTTGGGTTCTGACAGGCGGCATCATCACCCTACTGGTGGCGCTGTGGCTGCTCTTTGGCCATGGTACTGCCGCCATCGCTGCTGTGATTCCCTTTGTGTTCGCGGTATGGGTATTGGTTTCCGGCATCACCCGGGCTGTTGGCGCGTTTTCTTTGAAAAGCTATGGTGCCGGCAACTGGGGCTGGGTATTGGCTGCGGGTATTCTTGAAGCGGTTCTGGGCGGCCTGATGATGTTCTACCCGCTGCTTTCTGTAACCCTTATTTCCGCCGTTCTGGCCATGATGTTCATTAGCCACGGTATCAGCGATATCGCCGTGTTCGCGGGGCTTACCAAGGCGAAAAAGTTTATCAACAAGTTTCGGTAATTCACAGTTCGTTAACATTCTTTTCAAATTCAACACATAAAACCGGGTTATACTTATCTTATCCCAAAAGGATAATTTGAGTGAAAACGGAGGTCTTGAAAAAAAATGTGGACGATCATGTTATGTGCGCTGGTTTGCGTAATGGCGGATACCTTCATTAAAAGCAGACAGACCGTTGTATACAATAAAGCGTACAGCGTAAAGTATGTTCGAAGGTTCTAAGCAAAAAAGAAGCGGTTGCGGCTTGCAATCGCTTCTTTTTTTGCTTGTGCCTGGGGATAAGCTTGTGTCAAGGATCGCTTCGCTGCCTTGACCTGGGTGATGCTTTCCGATTTCAATAGGTTACGGGGGAACGGCAGGGCCTGCCTTGCACCCGCAAGGGGATAATCCCCTTGACCCATTATTTTAACTTGCCCTCGATCAGCATGGCGATATCGTAAACGTCCTTATCCATTTCATACTGATCCGGGCCCTCGATCATGATCCGCACCAGGGGTTCCGTACCGCTGGCCCTGACCAGCACCCGGCCCCGGCCTTCATACTTCTTTTCCATTACCTTAATGGCTCCGACAATCTCTTCATCCTGGTCGAAATCATACTTACGGCTGTCTGGCACACGGGCCACATACTGGCTCTGGGGCAGTACCTCCATCACCTGTGAAAGCGCGCCCAAGGATTTCTTGGTTTCCACCATAGCCGTTAACACTTGGATGGCAGTAATCAGCCCATCCCCAGTGGTGTTATAATCTAAAAAGATCACATGGCCGGACTGTTCGCCGCCCAGGTTGTAGTTGTTCTCCAGCATGTCTTCCAGCACATAGCGGTCCCCCACCTTGGTTTTCACTTGGCCGATGCCATGCTTTTTCAGCGCCAAATCCACGCCCATATTGCTCATGATGGTTGTAACCAACGTATTGTTGCGCAAACGGCCCTTTTGCTTCATGTGCAGGGCACAGATGCACATCACCTGATCCCCGTCTACAATCTTGCCCCGCTCATCCACGCAGATCAGCCGATCCGCATCCCCATCGAAAGCAAGGCCAATATCCGCGCCCAGCTCCCGCACCAGCTCGCAAAGCCGCTCCGGGTGGGTAGAGCCGCAGTTTTCATTAATATTGGTGCCGTCCGGCTCGTGGTAATAAACCGATACCGAGGCCCCCAGCTCCTGCAGGGCTGTAGGCGCTACCTGGTAGCTGGCCCCCTGGGCGCAATCCACCACGATATGCAGGCCATCCAGCCGGACGCCGGTGGTTTCCTTCACAAAATCGATATACCGACGCTGGGCGTTACGCTGGCGCACAGGCCGCCCTACCCTGGAGCCTACCGGCATTTTAAAATTCCCAATACCGCTGTGGATAATTTCTTCCATACGGTCCTCAATAGCGTCGGGCAGCTTGCAGCCGTTCTTGTCGAAAAACTTAATGCCGTTATATTCCACCGTGTTATGGCTGGCGGAAATAACCACCCCCGCATCCGCCTGGTAGTACCTGGTAAGGTAGGCAATACCGGGCGTGGGCAGTACATCTACCAAAACGGCCCGGGCACCCACGGAGCAGATGCCCGCCACCAGCGCAGCTTCCAGCATTTCGCCGGAAATGCGCGTATCCCGGCCTACCAATAAGGTGGGCCTATGCACATTGCTGGCCAGCACAAATGCCCCAGCCTGGCCTAACTTAAACGCTAATTCGCATGTGAGGGATTCATTGGCAACCCCCCGCACCCCGTCTGTTCCGAATAACCTTGCCATCTTTTTCCACCTCAATCATTAATGCCTGACCAGTATAGCACGCAATACGTTTTAATACAACTTATTTGATATAGATTATCTCGCTGGCCTCGCTAAAGGCCCCGAACCGCTTCACACAGGCTTTGACTGCCTTTTTATCCGGCTTGATCCCGTTCTCATACCAGATATTCTTAACCGTCAGGGTGCTTTTCTTGTAATCGGCGCTCATTTCAACCCGACCAATCAAATTCTCCCCTTGCAAAATAGGCAGCACATAGTAGCCAAACTTGCGTTGCTCCTGAGGGGTATAGATTTCCCATTTATAGTCGAAATCAAACAGCGCTTTAATCAACTTCCGATCCCACATCATCGGGTCCAGCGGTGCGATGAACTCCGTTCGCGGTTCTTCCTGCGCCCCATCCCCAAAGAGGCCTTCATCTTCCCTTAAATAGTATATGGGCGTTTTAATGTCTTCTATGCAAGCTTGCCGGATTTCTCCCGAATGAAGCAGCCTTTCAAAGGCCTGGTTTCTTGTATCTGCCTTGAAACTGTCAATACCCAGAAATGCGTCGGAAGGCTTGTTCCAAAGAAAGCCCACCCCGCCGATGCGCCGCTTTAAACGCATGGCGTAGTAATCCTCCTGGCTGGGGTTTGGGTCCGCTGCCTTTAAAACCGCCTTAGGCAGCAAGCTCTCCATAAAATCGTAGCAGCGCTGGGTACCCCGCTTATGGTGAATGCCCAGCTCGCCTCTAAAATACAGCGCTTCCAGCACTGCCCGGGCCACCGTTGTGGTGGACCAGTACCAATCCACCTTGTCTGTCATTTCCAGATCGCCAGAAAAGCTGGGGCCATTCTCTTTTAAAAATGCCCGCACCTTATCCCCATGTTCTTGAATCTGTTTTTCACTGCGCAGCTGCCCATTGCGGTATCCCTCCACTGTGCGGGCGAAGAGGGGCCAATCCTTCACAGGAAAAATAGCCATGTTCTTATCCCAATAATCACACAATTCCCGTGTTTCATAAAGGGCTTCATAGAGCATGGCTTTTCTATAATCTTTTACCCGGCTTTGCAAAGTTAAATCCGCATTGCGGCCGCAGGCATCCACCGGATCGTACTGAATGCAGCCCGCCTTTGAGACAAAATCCACTACGCCCGCTGTGCCATGGAACCGCTTTTCCCCCAGCAGGCCTTGCTTTTTCAGCAAGAAGCGCCTGGCCTCCCCTTTGCTTAAGTTCATTCGTCCCGAACCTGCACTTTCTCTTTGCCGAAAGTTTCCGTTAGCTGATCAATGCTGTTTTGCTCTCGGCGCTTTTCATCCCGGCCCACCAAGTCCTGCTCTACATAAGCTTCAAAGAGCACCTCTTTGCCGCTAAGCTGGCTAAGAATCTTCGAAAACCCGGTACGGTTGCTTTCTTTATTTAAGATGTTGAGAAAAATATCGTCCGCCCTGGGAATCTCGTATCGGTACACGTTGCCATTTACCCCCATAAACCGCCCCTTGGCAAGGTTCGCGTACATAGAAGGGTTGTTTTTGCGCAGCTCCTTTTTCGCTTCCTCCCAAATTTTCGTATCGCTTTCCCCAGCCATGCTAGGCAATTGCTTCGGTGCCACAGCGGCGGCTGGCCTCTCTTCCATAGACCTGGCCGCAGCCTTTTGGAACTGTCCGCTTTCCAGCTTCTTTTGCAGACGGTTAATTTCGTTTTCCAAATCCTGCACACGGTCCTGAAGGCTTGAGGCATCCCCTTCCTTGGTTCTTGAACAGGCCTTGATACAAGCCACTTCCAAAGCGATCCGAGGGGAGGCGGCGTAGCGCATTTCTCCCTCCGCCTGGGCGAATATTTCAAGGAAGCGGATCAGCCTGCCCACATCGAAGCCATCGGCCTGATCCTCGTATTCTTTGGCGTCTTCCCTTGTCATTTCCAAAAGGTTTTCCAAATCACCCTTGGCGGTTTTGGCTAACAGCAGGGCCCGCACATGGCGGCTTAAATCCTTTAAAAAGACCTGAGGCTCTTTCCCGTCCCGCATGAGCCTGTCGATCAGTTGCATGATATCCTTTAAGCTTTCTTCCTGCAAGGCTTTGGAAAAGCTGAATAAAAACGCCTTATCCGCCGTGCCTAAAACCCGGCGCACCACATCCCCGTCGATATTATTTTCATAGCTGATGCAAATATCCAGAATGCTCAAGGCATCCCGCATCCCGCCCTCGGCGGCCCGGGCGATCATCATTAACGCTTCGTCTGTTACCTTTACTTCCGCCCCATCGGCAGCCTCTTTAAGCCGTCCGGCCAGTTCTTGGGCGGTAAAACGGCCAAAATCGAACCGCTGACAGCGGCTTAACACCGTGGCAGGGAGCTTTTGCGGTTCTGTAGTAGCCAAAATAAACACCACATGCTCCGGCGGTTCTTCCAGCGTCTTTAAAAGCGCATTGAAGGCCGCGGTTGAAAGCATGTGCACCTCGTCGATAATATAGACCTTGTAACGCCCATATTGGGGCGGATACTTCACCTTGTCCCTTAGATCGCGGATTTCATCCACGCCGTTGTTGCTGGCAGCGTCGATTTCCAATATATCTAAATCCGTCTGGGCGGAAAGGGCCACACAGGTATTGCAAACACCGCAGGCATCCCCGTTTATAGGCTGCTCACAGTTAATAGCCCTGGCCATGATTTTGGCCGTGCTGGTTTTACCCGTGCCCCGGCTGCCGCAAAACAGATAGGCGTGGGCAATGTGGTTTTGCATAATCTGATTTTCCAGGGTTCTTTTTATATGCTCCTGGCCCACCATGGTTCTAAAAGAATCGGGCCGCCATTTGCGGTATAAAGCTTGATAGGCCATGCTGCTCCCCCTTTATCTTACAAGGCTTTTATCGAATAGCTCCGCACACACAAGGGTGTCTTTGTGGGGCATCACGGACGATTCTAAAAGCCCCTTTTCAAGGCAATCGATAAAATGGCGAATCTCGTACTGGAAGCCGTTTTCGGTGGATTGTTCAAAGATTTGTTCCGGCTTACCAGTCTTATGCAAATGAATTTTCTTGCAAGAATGCACTGGCTCTTCAATAAGCATGCGGCCCTGTGTTCCGTTGAAAACCGCGGTTCCGGCCATCGTACATTCAATAGAGCAGCGCATGTTGGCCAGACAAGAGCCAAAATCCATGGTAAGATGGGTGGTCATATCAACCCCAAATTCATTATAGAGCACTGCAGCCTGGCTGCTTTTCAAAGGCAGGCCTACCAGGTCTGCCAGCGCCTCTATGCCATAAACCCCTACATCGTACATCGCGCCGCCGGCGGTTTCTTTTGTAACCACCCGGGAAGCCTTATCCGCGCAAAAGCCCACATCGTAATTGGCACTGATGATTTGGCCGATTGCCCCGCTTTGAAGCAATTCCTTGGCTTTAATATAGGCCGGTACAAACCTGGACCACATGGCCTCCATCACGAACACCTTCTTTGCCTTGGCCTTTTCAAACACGTCTTTAGCCTGTGCGGCGGTCAGGACCATGGGTTTTTCACACAAAACAGGGATACCGTGCTCGATGCAAAGCAAAATGTTTTCATAATGAAAATTGTGGGTGGTGGCAATGTATACCGCGTCGGGCTTGTGTTCTTTGAGCATTGTTTCATAATCGCCGTACCATGCTTCAATGCCGTTTCGTTCAGCTCCCAGCCTGGCCCGCTCCGCGCTTTTGCTGGCCACCGCCGTCACCTTTGCTCCTTCCACCACTTTAACTGCCTTACAGAAAACATCCGCAATCCTGCCGGGACCCATGATGCCAAAACGTATCATCGCTCTTTTCCTCCGAAAGTCTTTTCGCATATTGTAGCATTTTTTATGCCAACTTTCAATTTTCGTGATATAATTACCCGAGGTGTTTTAAACATGCAAAAAGCCGCTTTATTCGAAAAAGTATCGGAGAGCCAGTTCGCTTTGGATTCCGATAGCCGGTATTATGAAAACATTGCCCTGCCCCGCCGGGCCACCCAAGGGGCCGCCGGGTACGATTTTGTAACCCCCATCCCCGTAGCCTTGGCTCCGGGCCAAACCCTTACCATCCCCACAGGCATTCGGGCCAAGATCGATGAAGGGGTGGTGCTGATGCTCTACCCCCGCAGCGGTCTGGGCTTTAAATACCAGATGCGTCTATGCAACACCGCCGGGGTGATCGACAGCGATTATTATTTTGCCGAAAACCAGGGGCATATTCTGGTCCGCATTGAAAATGGCGGGGATAAGCCCCTTAAGCTAAACCCCGGCGAACGGTTCTGCCAGGGGTTGTTCATTCCTTTTTTCATTACCTATAACGATGAAGCCGATGCAAGGCGCACAGGCGGCATCGGCTCCACAGGGTTATTGTAATAATAGCTGATCAATGACGTTGCTAAGCAAGGCAAATTCTTCCAAGCTCAACTTTTCGCCCCGGATTTTTTCATCCAGCCCGGCTGCTTCCAAGGCCTTTAAAGCCATTTCCCGGCGAAGGCCCATAGCGGAGCAAAGGTTGTTGGCCATGGTCTTGCGCCGCATTAAAAAGGCGGCATGGGCCACTTTAAAAAAGGTTTTTTCATTGGCTGCAACAAGGGGTGTTTCCCGCCGTTCCATAACCACAAAAGCGCTATCCACTTTAGGCGCAGGGGTAAAGCACTCCTTGGGCACTTCCATGGCAATATGAGGGGTGCTGTAATACTGGCACTTTACCGCCAGCATACCGTATTCACCAGTGCCGGGATGGGCCATAATTTTATCGGCCACTTCCTTTTGCACCATCACAGCCACTCTTTTGATGGGCAATCCGCTGTCCCACAAAAGGGTAATCAAGGGCGTGGTAATATAATAAGGAATGTTGGCTACCACCAAAAAGCCTTCCCCCAAGGGTTTTGTAAGCTCCGGCAGGTTAGCGCAAAGCACATCCCCTTGAACCACCTCCACGTTATTAAAAACCGATAAATACCCCTTTAGAAGGGGTATGAGCCTCTCGTCGATCTCCAAGGCAATGACTTTATTGGCGGCGCTGCACAGGGCCTTTGTCAGCGTTCCGGCTCCGGGGCCAATCTCCAGCACATTATCCTCTTTGGTCACCTTTGCACATTGGGCCAAGGCTTCCAGCAAGCTTTCATCGTAAATAAAATTCTGCCCCAAACCCTTTTTATAATTCAGTCCGCTGTCGCGAATCTGCTGCTTGGATTTTCCCATGCCAATCCCCCTTTACGGTGGGATTGTACCATGTTAAAGCTTCAATATCAACACTTTAGGAGGTTACGTATATGGAACAAAAGCAAGTGCAACTGGCCGCCGATAGCTTTTCTTGCCCCGGCTGCGGCGGGAAGCTGATCTTCGACCCCGAAGCGGAAAAGCTCAAATGCCCCTACTGCGGTTCCCTTGTGGATGTCAAAAGGGAACTGGTCACCCCCATGGAATACGATATTAACAAGGCCCTCACCGACAAACAAACCAACTGGGGTGGCCATGTGCGGGTGTTTTCCTGCCAGGGCTGCGGGGCCCAAACAGTGCTGGACCAAAATACCACCTCGGAGGTCTGCGCTTTTTGCGGCAGCGCCAATGTGCTCAAGGATCAGGGCGAAGCAGGCATCGCGCCAGAATCGGTAATCCCTTTTTCCATTCCTAAGGAAACTGCTGCCTCTTCCTTTTCAGGCTGGCTTAAGGGCAAGCTCTTCACCCCCAGAAAAGCAAAAAAATCTTGCCAGTTGGATCATATCCAAGGGGTCTATTTGCCCCACTGGACGTACGATGCAAAAACCCAATCGGATTACACCGGCAAGGAAGGCCATGCCTATTATGTAACCGTGGATGTGCAGGTCCAGCGGGACGGCAAAACCGTCACCGAACAGCAGCAGGAGCGGCGGATCGACTGGCGGCCCGTTAAAGGGCACCTTACAAGGGATTTCGATGATGTGATCGTCCCCGGCAGCCAGCGCTTGCCGGATGAGCTTTTAAACCGCGTCCAGCCCTACGATCTAAAGCGGCTATGCAAATACCAAAGCGCTTACCTGGCCGGGTTCATGAGCGAAAAACCGGTGCGGGATGTTAAAGCCGGGTTTGAGGTGGCTAAAACCATCATCGATAAAGCCATGAGGGACATGGCCTACAATGACATTTTAAGGCACGCCGATGAAGCCCAGGTGGATTCCATCACCTCCACTCACAGCGATGTGAAATACAAGCTGGTGTTGCTTCCCATGTGGCTTTCCTCCTTTACCTATAAGGCAAAAAGCTACCACGTGCTGGTAAACGGCGCCAACGGCAAGGTAGGCGGCCAAGCCCCCATCAGCGCCCTGCGGGTAGCCCTGGCCATAGCATTGGCAGCGGCGCTGCTCTTGCTGGTGTACTATCTGTTTCTATCCGGTGACATAAGCGTCTCTTTTTATTAAAAGTTTAACTCGGAATTTACATTCGGGGTTAACAGTGGTATAATGATGTTAATTAAACGAGCGGCTCAACCGCTTTATAAACAGGAGGCAGATCATATGAAAAAGTTCCTTTCTCTTTGCTTAGCGCTGATTATGGTAATGGCGCTGGTTCCCATGGCCATGGCAGAAGATTATTCCGACGTGACCATCCGTATCTACTCCAACTCCAATTCCACCGAGCGGGCCACTTGGCTGGCCGACGCGGCTAAAAAAGCTGGCTTCACCATTTCCATGGACGACAACACCGTTTTGAACGGCGATACCGCCGCTATCCAAGCCGCCAATGAAAACAAAGACGGCGATATCCTCTTCGGCCTGAATGAAACCCGTTGGGGCCAAGTGGTAAATGGCACCTACGAAAATCTTAAGCTGGTAGATTGGACCCCCACCTGGGCCTCCGAAGTGGGCCAGTATAAGTATGACGGCAAAGCTTACGGCCTGGTTATCCAGAATGTATTGATGCTCTACCGTAACGACGAACTGGGCACCAAGGGCGAAGCCCTTGCCTTCGACCACTGGTCAGACATCGTGAATTGCGGCTATACCTGGTACCGCCAGGGCAAGGTGGGTGGCACCACCAACGCCAACATCAACTCCGCCATGCTCTACCCCTTCACCGATCCGCAGAGCCCCGCCGGCGGCATCACCATCGACGGCTGGAAAACCTTGTGGGCCTACTGTGCGGGCGGCGTGTTCACTGGCGACAGTTACGGCTTCGATCCTTTGAATAAGGGCGATGTGCAGGTATCCACCTTCTATTCTTCTTCTCTCTATGGCAAGATCGACGCCGCAGCCGAGGGTTCCGCCACCCCCTTGCTGGGCGCTTTAGAACCCGAAAACTGGGCTTTGGTAGACGTTAAAGACGGCACCTACTACATTGCCGAATACATGGGTATTCTGGACCGCGCCAACCGCAGCGAAAAAGAAACCGCTGCTGTAACCGCTTTCGCCGAATGGTTCGGTTCTGCTGATGTGCAGGCTGCTTGGGGCGAAGAATTCGACTCCTACCCCTGCAACGAAGTGGCCGTTTCCAAGCTGTACGACGAAGTTCCCGCCATCTACACCCTGAAAAACTTCGCCCTTGAAAACGTGGCCGGCACCGATATGAACTACGCCGAATACGTTGGCGCTCATTCCGCTGAATGGACCAATATCATGACCAACCTGGGCTTCTACTGGGCCGATATGAGCGCCCCCGTAACCGAACCCGATTGGGCTACCCTCGACTGGGCTACATTAACTGTGGCTGCCCAATAGCATTAAATCTCGGCTTTCTTGGGGAGAGCTCGAGAGGGGGTTTCTTTCTCTCTGAAAGAAACCCCCTCTCGCATTTAGTCTTAACTGAAGGGGTCTTGCATCATGATCGATTTAAAAAATATCAACGTCAAGTTCGGCGATTTTTTAGCGTTGAAGGATATCAATGTCCATGTAAAGGAAGGGGAGTTTTTCACCTTCTTAGGCCCCTCTGGCTGTGGCAAAACCACCACCCTGCGCACCATTACCGGGTTTATCGAGCCGGTTTCGGGCACAGTTTGCGTTAAGGATAAAGACATTACCCACGTGCCTATCGAAGACCGCAACATCGGCATCGTTTTCCAAAGCTATGCCCTTTTCCCCACCATGACTGTGTACGACAACATCGCCTTTGGGCTAAAGATAAAGAAAGACAAAAAAGCGCTGATCGATGAAAAGGTCCGCGCCATTGCCAAGAAAGTGGATTTAAGCGACGAGCAATTAAAGAAGGCGGTTTCCCAGCTTTCCGGCGGCCAGCAGCAGCGTGTGGCCATCGCCAGAGCGCTGGTAAATGAGCCCGCTATCATCTGCATGGATGAACCCCTTTCCAACCTGGACGCGAAGCTCCGGGTACAGCTTCGCAACGAGCTTAAAAAGATGCAGAAGGATTTCGGCATCACTACCATTTACGTGACCCACGACCAGGAAGAGGCGCTGACCTTATCCGATAGAATCGCGGTTTTCAACCAGGGCTGCATTGAGCAGATCGGCACACCCAACGAAGTATATAACCATTCCCAGACAGAATTCGTATGCAATTTCATTGGCGATATTAATCTTTTAAGCGATGAAATGGCGAAGAAGCTGGGACTGGATAACAGCAAGAACAACTATATCCGGCTGGAGCGGTTAAAGTTAAATAGCCAGGAAGATTTCTGGGGCATCGTAACCAGCCGCGAATATTACGGCCTATATATTAAATATTACCTGGATATAGGCGGCGTTACTATGAAGGCCATCGAAAAGAACGATGGCGTGAACCTTCACGAGATCGGCGATTCCATAGCCGTTTCCATTGACGTTAAAGACATTATGGCCTACGACAAAGCATAAAGGAGGCGGCAGAATGCAAGGCACAGTAAAAAGGCAACTGAATGGGCAGATGCTTTTTAAGGTTTTCGGCATCGCCTTCTTCGTGTACCTGTTTTTAGGATTCATGGTACTGCCCTGCTTAAATACCCTTACCAGCATTTTTACAACAAAAAACGCCGAAGGGGTTACAGACCCTTGGGCGGTAATCCGTTTCTTTCTGGCTGGCAACATGGCCAATTATCTTTGGAATTCTCTGAAGCTGGCCATTGTGCTGGTGGTCACAGTAAACGTGGTTGGCATTTCCATTGTGCTGTTAACAGAATACTTCGATATCAAAGGCGCAAAGATTCTTCGGGCCGGGTATATGACCACCATGATCTATTCCGGCGTGGCCCTGGTAACGGGGTATTTGTTCCTCTACGACAGCAACGGCATTATTACCACAGCCCTGCGTAACGCGTTCCCCAGCTTTAACCCCAACTGGTTTTCAGGGTTCAACGCGGTGATCTTTACAATGACTTTCGCCTGCACCAGCAACCATATGCTGTTTTTGCGAAATGCCATCCGGGGGCTGGACTATAACACGGTGGAAGCGGCACGGAACCTTGGGGCAAAGCCCTTTAAGGTGCTGTTCAAGGTGGTTTTTCCAACGCTGATCCCCACACTGTTTTCACTAACGGTGATGACGTTTATTACTGGCCTATGCGCCATGTCCGCCCCAACATTATTGGGCTTCGATTCCATCAACCCTGAAATCGTGCGCTTGGCAGGCTCCTCCATCGCGGACGAAGCTTTCCCTCAGGCCCGGGCGGCTTTGCTTTCCATTATTCTGGCCATGTTCACGATTATATTGCTTACAGTGCTTTCAGCCTATGAGCGCAAGGGGCATTATCTATCGGTTTCAAAAACCAAGGCCAAACTGGTAAAGCAAAAGATCACCAGTCCGGTAGGCAATGTGCTGGCCCACATTTATGCCTATGTGCTGTTTATTATCTACATGACGCCGGTGGTCATGATCGTGATCTTCGCCTTCCAGACCCACAGCGCCATTCGCATGAAGCAGCTGGATGTAAGTAATTGGACGCTGCTTAACTTCTTTGGCCAGGCGGATTATTCCTACCTGACTGCCCGGGGGAAAACCACCGTCCGGGAAGGGGCCATTTCCGGGGTGTTTTCTAACGCTTCCACCATGGAGGGCATTCAGTTAAGCTTTATCCTTTCAGCGCTGGGGGCAGCCCTGGCTTGCGTCATCGTGGTGGTAGCCTGCAACTATATCTTCAAGCACAAAAAAACCGGGGCAGTGCTGGAATACAGTCTGCTGTTCCCCTGGCTTCTGCCTACGATTTTGATCTGCTACTCCTACCGTACTTATTTCAATTCCGAAGAGATCTGGTACGTATTCAACAGTAACTTGTATTATATGGACAGGGTGCGGCTTTTAATTGTCATTGCGTATACGGTAACCAAGCTGCCCTTTTCACTTCGCATGATCAAGGCATCCTTCTATGCAATCGACGAAGAGCTGGAGGATGCGGCGCGGAACCTGGGCGCAAGCCAGCTGCGAACCTTTATGAGGGTGAAACTGCCCATTATTTTGCCAAGCGTGCTAGCGGTGTTCGCGCTGAACTTTAACGCCCTGTTTACAGAATACGATATGTCGGCCTCCTTCGCTAGTTCCTATGGGAAAACCTACGCCATGGTGATCCAGGGCATGTGCGCCGATGAAGGGTTGTATGGCTTTAACATCAATGCCTCTGGACGGCGGTGCGCTTCCACGGTATTCATTATGATTATCTCGGGGATTATACTATATCTGGTTTACGGCGTCGGTTCCCGGGACTTGGGCGAACGGCTGGAGATTAAAGAAAAGCGGCGAAAACGAAGAGAAAAGATCGCTGCAAGGGTACTTAAAAAACAGACCGCAGTACAAATTGAATAAGGCAAACCCGGCACGCTGCGGCGTGCCGGGTTTGCCTTTAATAGATTCTATATTCTCCTGCCAGCATCATCAGGCAGAAGAAATACAGGCAGTTATCATAATACCGCCGCTGGCCCTTGCGCAGGGGCAGTTCCCAGAAAGTTCTCACCCAGTAATCGGCCACTTCACCCTTGGTGGCCAGGCTTCCGGCAGCGTTGGTGGCGATGATCGCGGTGGGGTGCATGGCAGGTTCATCAAAGGGCGTGCCATCTAAGTGGTAAGCCCGCAGATCGTTGATATCCGCCTTTTCGTAGAAAAAGTGCTGGAGGTTACGGGCAATTTCTGTTAACTCCGGCGTATCCCCGAACCAGGCGTTATCCAGTCCGATATTCATAACCACCCGGTAGGCGTCGGAATAATACTCATACTCCTTTTTAAACATCAGCCGCATGGTGCCGTTGTATTCGGCATACTCCGGGCACAGCCCCGTTTCAGGATGGGCTGCTGTGGGCAGGTATTCCCGGCTGGCCTTGGCCGCTTCCTGCCAAAAATCCCGGTCCTCTTCGTCGGCCCATTTGGCGAACAGTTCATAAAAATGAGGCAGGTGGTAACTGGGATCGGTAAAGGGGGTTTCAGGCACGAACTTAATCTGCTTGTTAGCAGGGTCCCACATAGGCTGGCCTTCCGGCTGCAGTTCATGCTGGTGAACGCAGTGCCTTAAAATATCCCGCGCCTGGACGCTGTAATCAAAGGGAGCCTGGCCATCTCCCCAACGATGGGAAGCAAGGAACAGTGCCATGGCGTAATACTCGTCCCCATCGGGAGCGGGGCCTTGGGCGTTGCGGGTACCATCCAATTGCACTGACCAGGCAAAATACCCCTGGTACTTTCCATCCGGGTGATGCATATAGGTTTTTGAAAACAGCCACAGCTTATCGAAAATATCCTTGCGGTCCATTTGTACGGCCATCATCATGCCATAGCTCATGCCCTCAGTACGTGCATCGTTGTTGCCCGTATCCACCATGCAGGCCATGGTTTCCCCAACGGGCAAGTAGATTTTTTCTTCCTCATCGAAAAACAAGGTGCTAAACGCCTCTTTGATTCGGGCCTTGGCTTGTTCCTTGGTGATCCCAATGTTTTCAAACACGTTTCGCATGTTATTGCTCCTTCTTATACCAATCGTAATCAAAGCCCCTGTCGTTTTCCATCTGCACAGGCCGTAGTTGGAAATACACCACATCATGCTTATAAAGCTGGATGCTGACTTCCCCTATAACATGGGCGGTCTGTACATTAGGCTTGGCGCAGGCCTTGATAATTTCTGTTTCTTCCTTACTGGGATTGGCCGGCTGGCCCAGATCGTGCCAGGCCTTTCTTGGATCTCCCACCCTGTTTGTAACCAAGCAGTATTCCCCCTTAGGAAGAGCCAGGCTAAAATGCTCCTTTTCATCAATGGCCCACAAAACCCCGTGGAAAATGCCGTCTTCTCCTTTGGTTACAACAGCGCTATCCCATTTTAGCACGCAAGCCCCTTGTAGCTGCTTAAAGAACTTGTATGTCCAATAAGTGGGCTTTTCGATGCTTTCGTTGGCCAGCAACCCAAAGCCACCGTGGAAAGGCGTAAAGGGCACACCATTTTCCTCAAACACATCGCCGAAAGTCCAATAAGAATACGATGCCGCCACTTCCCCAAGGCGTGCCAGAAGCCCCGCCACAAGGGCTGCATTGTAACAGGTATCGTGAATGGGGCATAAGGGCGAATAAGAAGTATTGAACTCCGTAATATGCATTTCCATACCCTTAAACTTAGGGAAGCTATCGATTATATCCCGGGTTGCCTGCATTTCATCCATAATGGATTGAACGGTGCGCATGGTATGGTACACATAATGCCCGGTTTTAATGGGTTCTTCCGCCATATAGGCGTGACGGGTTACAAAATCCAGCGGCAGGTCTTTATCCTGGCAGAACTGTAAAAACGCCCGCATCCAATCGTGGCAATTTTCAATACCGCAAATGGCCGGCCCTCCTACCCGCATTTGGGGCAGGGCTTCTTTAACCGCCTTAACCGATACCTCATACAGTTTAAAATAAGCTTCCAAATCGGCATTCTCCCAAAAAACAGCCAGGTTCGGCTCGTTCCATACCTCCACAGGCCAGGTGGCCACTTCCCTTTCGCCATACCTTGAAACCAGGTGGACGATCATGGCCTTGATTAAGTTGGCCCATTCGCTGTGATCCTGCGGTGGGGTTACGTTACCCTTCCAATAGAACATTAATTGGCTGCCGGAAGCCATATCATAAGGCATGAATCCCAGTTCGAAAAAGGGTTTGATATTTAAGCGCTGGTAAGCGTCCATAACCCTGTCCAGATACGTCCAGTTGTATTCCACCTGCCGCTGGCCGTTTTCATCCTGGTAAGCGTGAAAAATACCCATATCATCCGAAAACAGGCCATGGCCCCGAATGTATTGAAAACCAATCTCCTTTTGGGCTTTTTCAAGCTGCTTTAAATATTCCTCGTGCAATGCCAGCCCCATGCGTCCGGTGCCTACACAAAAATCCGCATAATTCCCCCAAAATGGCTGTTGTGTGTTCCGTAAATCCATATTCATTTCCGTTTCCCTCCAATAGGAGATATTATAATCAAACATGCCCCACTTTGCAATCGGATAAAAATAATATATAATGCCTTAGAGGTGTAGAAAATGGAAAAAATGATACTCTTAGGTACAGGGAACGCCCAAGCCATTCACTGTTACAACACATGCTTTGCCCTTGCAAAAGGCAGCGAATATTTTCTGGTAGACGCAGGGGGCGGAAATGGCATCTTAAGCCAGTTGGAAAAGGCCTGCATTCCCCTTACCGCCATTCACCATATGTTTATTAGCCATACCCACTCCGACCACATTCTAGGTGCTGTGTGGCTTCTGCGGATGATCGCTGCCGCCCAGGCCCAGGGCAAGTACGAAGGAGATTTTCATATTTATGGCCATAAGGAATGCCTGGAGGGCCTTCAGACCATGGTGAACATCGCTGTACAGCCCAAATTCACCAAGCGCATAGGGACAAGTATTCTGCTTCACACAGTAGAAGACGGGCAGAAAGAAACCATCCTGGGGGATGAGATGGTATTTTTCGATATCGGTTCCACCAAGTGCAAGCAGTTCGGTTTCGCCATTGGCAGACAATTTTGCTTTATTGGCGATGAACCCTACCAGTCCCGCGAGCAGGTTTATGCCCAGAACACCCAGTGGCTTTTGCACGAAGCCTTTTGTCTTTACGCCCAGCGGGATATATTCAGGCCCTACGAAAAGCATCATGCCACGGTAAAAGAGGCCTGTGAAACCGCTCAGATACTTAAGGCCCGGAACCTAATACTCTACCACACAGAGGATAAGAGTCTGAAAGACAGAAAAAACCTGTATTTAAGTGAAGGTACACCCTATTTTACTGGCCACCTTTTCGTGCCGGACGATCTGGATACCTTTACATTGCAGGAGAGATAACATGAGCGATCTGGACTATACCCGCCGTGCGGTTCCCCTGAGCAAACGAACCGGGTTTTTGCCACTGTTTTTTGTAATGATGGGCTTTACCTTTGTTTCTTCCTCCATGAGTGTAGGCGCAGCCTTGGCCAACGGGCAGACCTTGAAAGATTTCGCCCTGTCCCTTTTGCTGGGCTGCAGCATTTTATCCCTGTATACCGGCAGCCTGGCCTTTATTTCAAGCGCTACCGGCTTTACACTGGATTTATTGTCCCAGCGCTGCTTTGGCACAGTCGGCTCCAAGCTGCCCTCCTTTCTCATTGCCATTACCCAATTGGGCTGGTTTGGCGTATGCTTGGCCATGTTCGCCCTGCCTGTGGCTGAACTAACCGGCCTTCCCCGGGAAGCGATCATCCTGGTAGCAGGCTTGGCCATGATGGCCTCTGGCTATATTGGCATGAAGGGGTTGGCTCTCGTCAGTTATATTGCTGTTCCGCTGATCTTCCTTTTAGGTGCTTATTCGGTGCTCCTGGCCACCCAAGAAGGCAACAATGCGCTGGCTTTGTTCGATCTTTCCACTGGCAAAATCCCGCTTTTGACAGGGGTTGGCATGGTGGTAGGCGGGTTTGTCTCCGGCGGCACCACCACGCCTAATTTTATCCGCTATGCCCAAAGCAAAAAATCGGCTGTATTCAGCACCGTATTCGCCTTCTTTGTCGGCAATTGCCTGATGTTCTTTTTCGGCGCCGTAGGCGGTGCTTTAACCGGCAAGAATGACATTTTTTATGTGATGATCGCCCAAGGCTTGGCCATTCCGGCCATTATCGTGCTGGGCGCTAATATCTGGACGACTAACGACAACACCCTCTATTCTGTGGCCTTGGGCTTTAGCAATGTAACGGGCAAAGAAAAAAAGCCGCTGATTATTATCTGCGGCCTGATTGGAACGGTTTTATCTGTGTGGCTGTACGAGCATTTCATTTCATTTTTAACCATTCTTAGCGCCACGCTGCCGCCTATCGGGGCCATCCTGGTTTACGATTATTGCCGTCACAAGCACCGCTACCTGCCTGATGCCCCAGCTGTTCGAAAAATCCACTGGGGTGCTCTTTGGGGGTTGGTGCTAGGAGCACTGGCCGGAAACGCTCTGCCCTTTGGCATCAGCTCTATTAATGCCATGGCTGTCAGTATTTTGGTCTATGCCGTCACCGATACCCGCTTTTTCAGCGCCAAATTTTCCTCGCGTTAGGGTCCTGCGCCAGAAACCCGTTGCGCATCTTTTCCAGTTCATCTGTATGATCTTCCTTCGGGTCTTCATACTTTAAAACCTTTAAAACGTTGTATTCAAACCCTTCCTGCCCAAATTTCTTCCATAGGGCCAGAAAGGCCTTGTTAGGATGGGTATTGGTGTTAAGCTTCACACAATTGCTGTTATAATCTGCCCGGGTATCCTTTGAAATGCCTAAAAAGGATTCCCCGGTTTCTTTGCACTTAAAAGAAATAACGCCCATTTCAGGCTTTCTGTTCAGATAACCTTCGATCAATTCCCGTTTGCGCTTGGGATCCATGTCAATCACCTCGAAGCCATTGTAGCGGTTAACGCGGTTAAAAGCAATCTACTCTCCGTAGACCTGGTAACCGTTTTGTTCAAGAGCCTCCACGCCTTTCCCAAGCCCTTATCTTTAAGAAAAATATAATCCGTGTTATATGAAGAACTATTGGTCCTTGGGGAAACCATTACCGCCAAGAGCATGATCTCCGTATCCATGGACGGCGGCGGCAAATGGCCTCTGGTGATCTTCGCAACTGACCTGCTTGCTAAATTAGGCGGCCCCGGCACCAGCAGTCGCGTTCACGGTGCTATCGCTGCCAAGGATTTTTCCGCTCCCGAATTCCAAAAGGCTGCCGAGCTTCTGCGGAAGCTGCACAGCGCGGCCTCTTCCAGTTGGGCTTTGAAACTGCCGATTACGGCACCGCCATGAACCTGTTCACCAATGGCCAGGCCGCCATGTTTTACATGGGCAGTTGGGAAATGAGCATGGCTACCAGCCAGAATATCGATGCTGAAATCCGTGACAGCCTTCGTATGTTCACCATGCCCGTTTTGAAAGATGGCGTGGGTACTGCCACCGATATCGCTGCCTGGAACGGTGGCGGCCACTCTGTATCCACTAACGGCGCCCAGAAGGACGAAGCCAATAAAACGAGAAATATTTTTCCCGAGTGTTTAAAAAGCAACAGGAAAAAGCCCTCCGAATACCGGCAGGGGCTGGAAAGCAAGTAATTTCATTATTGCCAGAGGCCTAGGAGCTTTTGCATATACTCGCTCACATCCATACGGTAAACCTTTTGAAGGTTACAAGGTGTGAGCGCTTTTTTTATATCACCAAAGGCCGCCACCCGGCTATCGTCCATCAAAAGGGCATGAGTTCCATAGCGCTTGGCTAAGGTCAGATCATGCACCACGGAAGCCACGGCCCTTCCAGGGGCTTTTAGCCAATCTTCAATCAAAGCGAAAAGCTGCTGCTGGTAGATCAAATCCAGATGATTGGCTGGCTCATCCAGCAATAAAATCGCCGGATCCTGGGCAAAAACCTGGGCCAGAAAGGCCCGCTGCATTTCCCCGCCGGAGAGGGTCAACATGCTGCGGTTGGCTAAAGCTGTAAGCCCCGTAGCTTCAAGCGCCAACGCGATTTTCTCCCTTCCCTTCGGATCCTCCTTTTGAAAAACACCAGGAGCATGGGCATAGCGCCCTAACGATACCACTTCTTCTACTGTATATGCCTGTGAAATGGTATTGGTTTGGGAAAGAACCCCAATTCTTTTAGCCAGCAAGGCGGGCTTAATGGTCCTGACGTTTTGCCCGTCCAAGAAAACATTTCCTTTATATTTTACGCCCTGGGCGATAGCATTCACCAAGGTGGATTTCCCTGCGCCGTTTGGGCCGCAGATCATCAGCCACTGGCCTCCCTCAAGGGTAAAGCCCACGTCCTGCACAATGGGAGTCTTGCCATATTGGACAGTCATGTTTTCGCACTTTAGCACTAGCTTGTCCTCCCTTTGCGCATGCGGTAAAAGATGGCTACGAAAGCAACGGCACCGATTAAGGATGTAACCACACCGATAGGCAATTCAATAGGACTTAGGATGGTTCTGGCGCACAAATCCGCCAGCATCAGAAAGACCGCTCCCGTAAACATGGAAGCAGGCAAGAGCCGCTTGTGGTTAGGACCGCCGATGAGCCTGGCCATATGGGGGATTACCAAACCTACGAAACCGATGGTACCGCCGATGGATACACTCACACCGATGAGCATGGATACGGTGATCAAAATGGTCAGCTTCACCCTCTTCACATTCACCCCGATATGCCGGGCGTTTTCTTCTCCCATGGCAAAGGCGTTCAATTCCCTGAAATGGGAAAATAGGACGATACCGCCAATCAAAAGGGCTATAAACAGCATCAGAGCATGGGCGAAGTTGCTGCCTGCAAGGGAGCCCATTGTCCAAAACGTAATGGATTTAAGCTTTTCCCCGGAAAAGGCGATAAGCAGGCTTAAAATACTGCTGATAAACATGGTAAAGATTACACCTATCAATACCAGTGTGTTGGTGGAAAGGGAACGATCCAAAAGGTTGGCCAGAAAAAGGATCAGCAATAAAGACAGAAAAGCGAATGCTATGGCCATCACCATGGTGCCGGAAAAAGGCAAACCGGGAAAGCTGATACCCAGCAAAATGGCCAGCACCGCTCCCAGAGAAGCCCCGGAGGAAACCCCCATAGTGGAGCCGTCGGCCAAGGGATTGCGGAGCAGCCCTTGCATAGCTGCCCCGCAAAGAGATAAGCAAGCCCCCGTCAGCGCCACGCAAAGCACCCTGGGAAGCCGAATGGAAAGGATAATGGAAGTAGATACCCCTTGAGGCATGGGCAAGCCAAAGAGGCTATTCCACAGGACCTTAAAGGTATCTTTGAAGGAGATATTCACGCTGCCCAGGCTTACGCATAAAATGAGCGTGGCAAAGGTGAACAGTGCAAACAATGCTATTTTGCCGGACCGCTTCACGGTTTTGATACCACAAAGGCATTCAGTGCTTCCGCGCCGTCCTGAAGACGGGGGCCGGGGATGGAAAGTTCATCGCTGTTGGCGCCTAAAACAGCCCCGTTTTCAACGGCGGTCAGGCCTTCCCAGCCGGGCCGAAGGGCGATTTGCGCTAAGGTTTCGCCCGTAATGGTCACGATGTAATCGGGGTCCCGTTCCAAAACCTGCTCTTGGGAAATAGCAGCCCAGCCCTCTACGTCGGAAAACGCATTGGTTAAGCCGCAGATGGCCGCCAGTTCATCCATAAAGGTGTTTTTGCCTGCCGTCCACAGCCCCCATTCCAGAGGCGATACTTCAAAGTAAACGGTTTTCCCGGCATTTTCGCTGCTTTGGGTAATAGCAGCAAAGCTTTCCTTCATTTTTGCAACCAACTGGCCGGCCTCATTTTCTTTGCCTACCAGCGCACCTAACTTTTCCATATTCAGATACATCTGTTCAATGCTGTTCACATCTGTCACAACCACTTTCACCCCGGCTGCTTCCAGAGCGGCTGCTTGTTCTTCCTTTTGATCCATAGCGCTTAGGATTATCAAATCCGGGCTCAGGGCCAGAATCTCTTCGTAATTGATCTCCATGTTGGATTGAGCCACAGGTACCAATTCGATTTCCACCGGGTAGTTGCAGTAAGGTCCGCGTCCCACAAGCCTTTCCCCCACCCCAAGGGCATAGAGAATTTCGCAATCGGAGGCCGTTAACGCCACGATGCGGGTGGCCGGTTCCGCCAGGGCAAAGCTGAAACACAACAGAAAAACCATCAGACAACCAAGAAACCTTTTGAACATAGGAAACCCCTCCTCAGATTTAATCTGACAAAAGAAAAAAGCCGCGCCTGATGGAGCGAGCAAATAGAACCTACGAAGAGGTAAATCAACATCGCTTTTCCCATCCCCAGGAGAACGATCGGTGTAAACAGGTCTCCCGACTTTGCCTCATCCTACTTGGACGCCTTCCCATCTATACCATAGACAGTGGCCGCGCCAAAGCGCTTGTCCGTTCGTCCGCTTCACGGTTACTGGGATAGTGCGGAAATCCCATCCGCTTCCCATGACGGGGCTATTTCCCCCGCCGCATATTGCTATGCAGATACACCCGCTGTTCAGTTGTCGGTATTCATTATAAATGTTTTGAAAAATCGTGTCAAGAAAGGTATAATGAAAGCACTGATCGTTTGGAGGGATGCCAGTGCGCCGTGGTTTTGGCTGTGTCTTTATTAGCTTGATTATGTTCTTTTGTTTTTTAAGCCCCGGGGGGGCAGAAGAAACAAACACGGTAACCCTTTTGTTTACTCACGATATGCACTCCCATATAGCCCCATTTACCAACCTTAAACAAGGAGCGTCCGTGACCGTTGGCGGCCTGGCACGGATGCAGAGCTTTATTAACGCCCAGCGGAAAACAGCCGATGCTCTCTTAGTAGATGCCGGAGATTTTTCTATGGGCACTGTTTACCACACCCTTTTCGCCACCCATGCCAGCGATCTGCGGCTTCTGGGGCAAATGGGCTACGACGCGGTGACCCTTGGGAACCACGAGTTCGATTTCGGCCCGCAGGGCATCACAAATATGCTTAATACTGCTGCCCTTTCAGGGGATCCGCTGCCGCAAATGCTTTTTGCCGCAAACGATCTGGACTATTTAAGCGATGCCATGGCCGCTATTGGTGCAAAAGAAACCATGCTCATCGAAAAGAACGGTGTGAAAATCGGCCTTTTCTCAAACTTTGGCAAGGACTCTGCTGTGTATGCCCCTACCATGGGCATTACCGTGCCGGATACTATTACCCATGCCAAAAAAGCGGTAAAGGATTTAAAGGCCCAAGGAGCAGAACTGATCATCTGCCTCTCCCACTCTGGGGTTACAAGCAAACCCGAAACCAGCGAGGATGAGCAATTGGCCGCTGCTGTGCCAGAGATTGATGTGATCGTTTCTGGCCATCAGCACACCTTGTTTGTAACGCCTCTGATGGTTGGGCAGACGGCCATTGTATCCTGCGGGGAATATGGCCAGTATTTAGGCCGCATGGTTCTAGCAAAAGAAGGCAGCCGCTGGACTGTGCAAGAATATGGCCTTCTATCCATCGACGAAAATATAGCAGAAGACCCGGCGATTGCCGCTCAAGTGGCCGGGTACGCTGAATTGATCGAAAAAGAATACCTGGTGCATTTTAATAACATGACCATCAACCAGGTATTGGCCCAGAACCCAAACGATCCCCTGCCCTTTGATGTGTTTCAAAAGCATGGAGAATCCATGATCGGCAACCTGATCGCCGATGCTTACCGGGCGGCAGGCAGCAATGAAAAGCCGGTGGACGTGGCTGTCATTCCTGCGGGGTATATCCGCTGGGGGCTTTTATCAAAGGACATTACTCTTTCAGATGTGTTCGAGGTGGTTTCTCTGGGCAGCGGGCCGGACGAGCTGGCCGGGTATCCTTTGATTGACCTCTACCTTACAGGGAAAGAGCTTTGGAATGTGGCACAAGTGGATGCTTCCATTACGCCGCTGATGGCCGAAGCCCAGCTGTTCTGTTCGGGACTGGGTTATGAATTTAACCCCAACCGGATCATCTTCAATAGGGTCACAGATGCGTGGCTTATAGGCCCTAGCAAAGAGCGGATCGAAATTGAAAAAGACAAGCTGTACCGTTTGGTTGTAGGCAACAATGCGGCAGTCATGCTGGGAAGTATAAAAGAAAAATCCTTTGGCATTATCTCTATTATTCCAAAGGACGAAAACGGCATGCCCATTACCGATTTCGATTCCCGCATCCTTCGGGATGAAAAGGGCAGCGAAATTAAAGAATGGTTTGCGGTGGTCCAGTATCTTCAAAGCTTTCCAAAGGGAGCAGATGGGCTGCCTCAAATGCCGGTCACCTATTCCAGCCCCGATGGCCGGAAGGTGGTTTCCAGCGAAAAGGGCATCCAGCTTTATTTTACCCATTTAAACGGTTTTACAATAGCCCTTTACGGCATCGTACTGGTGTTCATGGGACTGGTGGCATGGGTTGCACGGCTGATTGTGAAAAAACGGAAGCGCCGAATCAAATAAATACAGCCTCTTCAAAGGGGGCATACTGGCCATGAGGTGATTTTCAATGAAAAAGGCCAATATGCCCGCTTTTTTTTGCATTGGCGCCCTGGGTTATCCATGCCTGGAGCTTTTGTGGCGCAAGCGTACCCATCCTTCCATGGCCCTGGCAGGTGGCATGAGCTTGTGCGCACTGAAAAAAATCCAATCCACTTTCACACAAAAGCCCCTATGGCTGCGCTGTGCCATAGGGGCCGGAGCTATTACAGGGATTGAGCTTCTTACAGGGCTCATCTTCAACCGCCACTACCAGGTATGGGATTACCGCAAATGCAAGTGCCAGTTCAAGGGTCATATCTGCGCCCAATACACGGGCATTTGGTTCCTTTTGTGCGGAGCACTTTTTCCGCTTATAAAAAAACTGCCATTTAAGCCGTAAAATTGGGGCTGCAATAATCCCCCCACAAAGGCGGCGCGTTTACTTTTTCATGACAAAAACCTGAGAGGATCGGTAATAGGGCGTTGAAAAGGCTATGGTCTTGGCCCGTTCTTCTGTATAGAACATCCAATCCACCACCACATCGATCTCGCCAGTTTTTAAGGCCGGTAAAAGATCGGGAAAATCGATCAGAGTAAATTCGATCTTACGATTCAGGCTTTGGCCGATCCGGTAGGCCAGTTCCGGTGCAAGACCAACAATAGAACCATCTTCCTCCATATAAGAAAAAGGCTTCTGAGTAGCCGCCAGGCCCACCCTTAAAACAGGCCCATCTGCCAAGGGGATTTCAACCGGCACCGCCGGAATGGTATCCAGCCAGCGGGTCATCATATCTGCCATGGTGCCGTCTTCTTCGTATTGCTTGATCAGATCGTTTATCGGGTCCAGAAGGGCGTTGTTACCTAAATCCACCGCAATGGAAACCAAATCCTGGGTCAATTTCTCCTGGCCCACTTCCAGGGATGGGTCTTCAAGCACATAGCGGTTGGCCATCAGATCGGCGGTAACCACTGCATCCAATTTGCCCGCATCCAGATCGGCCATGGCATCTAAAATACTGGCATACCCCACAAAGGAAGCTTCCGGCAGATTTTGCCCTATGTATATTTCCCCCACGCTGTTCACCATGGCCCCAATGCGGGCATGGGTCAAATCCTTTTCTGCCAAAGAAGTATGAAGCGCCCCGAAACATAGCGCCAGTGCTAACCACCAAAGAACTCTTTTTTTCACACATAAACACCCCTTTTTATTATTATAGTGTTAGCTGTTAATATCCCATTCAAAGATATTCACAAAGCGCTGCCCTCTTGGTAAATATCCTGCCTTTGGGGCAACCTTGCCACACGAAGCAGCCTTGCCCCCAGCTTTTCGCAGACACGCCTGGATGCAATGTTAGTATGATTAAGTGTTTTCAAGAAATAATCCCTCATAATAAACAATTCTGCATATTTTAACACAGAGTAACCGAAAAAACAATATAAAACCCCATTCAAACGCGGCCTTGAAGTGCTGGTATCAAACATAGGTAACACAAAGAGCCAAGAAGTTTCCCAGTCAAGGGAAGGGTGGAGATTTGCGCCAGCAAATACGACCCGACCTTGATAGCAAGTAGAGGGATACAATGGGAGTTCCCGATGAATACCGCATATTCGCGTACCCCGAACCGGAAAAATCAATTAAAAAAGCGATTGCCGGGCAGCAGCAGATGATAAATGAAGCGACCGCCGCCTCCCCAGCCAACTATTGCCCGAAGGCAAAAGCGACGTAAACATTGTATCATGCGTCAAGATTTCTTTCAAGCATTGTTGGAAAGACAACATTGAAAGGACAGAAAAATGAGTATATTAATAAGAATATTCAGTCGTGAATTTTATCCGGATCTGAACAACCTAACGTGTAAATAGAATAACGCTCCAAATAATTGACAACAATAGAGAGGCAGCCAAGCAGGGCAACGCTGAGGAGCGACCCGACCAGAGCTGCGGCTTAAGCGGTAGGCGGCGGACTGGGGTTCGCCGCCTTTGGATATACCGGTAAGCCTAAGAGGGCTAAACCTCGGGGTTCGGGGCAGCGCCCCGATGCGGCTGTCAAGCCGCAAACCTGTCGGGGAAGAAAATGACCATTTGGCTGTAAGCCAAGGCCCAATCCCGGGCGGGCATGGTCCATTTCTTAGTGATTTCCTTGACCGACAGGAAAACCACCTTGCGAATGGCGTCGTCAGTAGGGAAAATCGCCTTGGCTTTCGTGAATTTGCGTACCATACGGTGGTAGGCTTCCACTGCGTATTGCTCGAATGCTCTCGTTGCCTGATACGTATTTTTTTACTGCTTGCTGCTTTAAATCCTTCGAATATCTTTGGTTCTTGGGTTTTTCCCCTAGCCCCAGCACACCTTCCATTTGATACAGCATAATCCACATCTGAATGCTTGAATGCGTTACCCCTCCCAGCTTTGCCGCCTCGACTTGGCTTAGTTCTCCTCGTAAACATCCCTGAACCAGTTCCAGCTTTTCTTCTGCTCGCAGTTTCCCTCTTCTTGACATATAAATACTCCCTCTAAGAAAAACAGTTCTTTTCTTTCTCTGTCTTTCCTAAAGGGAGCATATCAAATGCCGTAGGTGCAGTTGCATTTTTGTTGACATTCCACGATAAGGTCAACCAGCCATTGATCTTTGGGCGTAAAAGCTTGTCGTTTGCGCCATGCGTAGTAGCCACTGCGCGAAACCTCGAATACCCCACACATGGATTGAATACTGTATTGATTGCGAAAACGCTCGATTACACGGTACTTTAGTTTCACCTCCTTCCAGCTTCTAATAGAAAATTTCGCAACAAATCCACCTGCATCTGTAGTCGAACAATGGCGTTATCTTTCGCTATCTCTTCGTTTTCTGACGTTTTGCGCGGTCTTCCTTTGGGACGAGGGATATAACCGCTTTGTATTAGCTTTTCCTTTCGATTCTCCCGAGTTATTAGCTGGGTAACTTGTTTTTTTGTTAGTCCCAAACTCATTCCAATTTCTCGATTGGTTTCACCGCGTGTTTTCCTTTCCTGTATAAGGATTACCAGCTTTTGCATGTTTGTGTATTTTTGCCTCATTGTTAAAACCTCCTGTCGTAGTTTTATTCTACAACAGGAGGTCTCTTTTTTCATTGTCCATTATCCGGGGTACAGTCCAGTTTATATAGACACGCATTGCAAAAAGACTATGGTAGTACATGAATTTGAACAAGGAACTAAAAAAGCTGGAGCATGAGTTATATAAAGAAGCAATGCAATATCATCCAGCTTTTTCATCCTTAACATATAGCACTGTTACGATAAACTGTATAGCCGCAACAACTGTCATGCCAATGAACGCGGCTCTTGCGCCGATTTCATTGATTGCAATGCCGATTCCCTGTGCCGAGGCATTGGTGGCTAGCGTTAAAACCAGTGCAAACAGCACTGAGCCAAACGCTCCTGCCATAGTTCGCAAGGTGGTCAATATAGCTGTACCGTCCGAGGTCATTTGGGGTGGCACCTGCGCCAAGCCCCAGGTCACAATGGGCATCATGACAAAGCCGACTGCCATGTTGCGAATGATAAATACAGTCACCAAATACGCGATGGACGTTTGGGAATCGGCAAAGCATAAGCTTGCGCAGCTTACCAGCATACAAATAGCGCCAAGCATCGCAGGCCGCCTGATGCCCCACCGATCGTACATTTTTCCTGCAAAGGGGTTTAAAAATGTCATGACCAACGACCCAGGCAGCATAAAAAGCCCAAAAACAGCGGGCGATAGACCGCGTACCATCTGGGTATACATGGGGGTAATCATAGCACCAGCGATTAAAATGCCATAAAGTAGCATGCTGATGATGATCGCAGTGCAAAGGTTGCGGTTTTTAAGCACCTTTAGTTGGATGAACGGTTTCTCAAGCCGATTCTGTCTTAAAACAAACATAACCAATGCCCCTATGCCAATCAAAAGCGTCAATCCCACAGAAATGCTAAAGAAGGAAGTATCGGCGAAGTTGCTGATGCCCAGCGTCAATGCGATAAACCCGACGGCGCTTAGTACCAAAGACGCAAAATCAAAGCGTGCTATTTCTGTTTCGAGCACATTTTCCATCACCATAAAGGCAGCCAGTAAACTGATCACGCCAAGCCCAAATGCGCTGAAAAAAATCATCCGCCAGCCAAACCATTCTATGATCAATCCCGCTAATGCCGAGGCAAACATCGGGGCTACTCCTACGGCAAACCCATATAGCCCCATGACTGTGCCTCTCTTTTCCTTGGGAAATATGGTCAAAACCACCACTTGCGTCATCGCAACCGTTATACCGGAGCCCACCGCTTGCATAATGCGGCCAATGAGCATAAAGCTAAATTGATCTGTTACCCCATTTAGGAATGCACCAAGGGTAAAAACAGCAAGGCTGATAATAAGAAGCGGCTTGGTTTTATACCGTTTCAGCAGGTATGCCGTCAACGGGACGACAACCCCCATCGCCAAGGAGTACGCGCTTGTCAGCCATTGGGCATCAGAGGCGGATATGTCAAAATTCCCCATGATGGTCGGTATGGCAGTAGAAAGCGCTGTTTGCAAAAAGGATCCGATAATGGCGGCCATTAAAAGCACAGCAAAAATGCCGCTGCGTTTCGGTGTGATACGCTCGTTGTTCATTTTTCCTCCATTCAGGGCCTTTATGGATTAATCCTAATCACATGTCGCAACAATGATCCGCGCACGGCCAAGATTATATACCTTTGAATACAGCTCATCAGGTGCCCCCTCACGTTGCGAAGCGACCTGAATTTGCGAGAGATAAAAGCCGGGATCTTCAAAGGCATGGCTTGTTTCGGCCGCCCAAGAACCGTCGGGCAGCGCTTTAAACTCCGCCTCCGTAAAATCCCCGGTCCCCAGGAAATCCCATGCAACGCTTACGATCTCGCCCGTTCCATATGGTACTTGAATGCTTGCCGACAAATAGACAGCCTCGCCTGGCATAACGTTTGCGCAGCTAGTCCCATTAACGGTCAGTTTGACTAGGGGCTGAATGCCGCCGCGCATAAAGGCGTTTTCTTCCATTTTAATCTGACCCCCAATGACGCTATAATGACTTGAGGGCGACGGTTCGATGTCATTTTCCACCCAGGCACTTAAATCTTTTAACGCTTGCACCAAGGAGCCGCGATAGTCGATTAAGCGCGCGTCTAAATAAGGGAAGTAGGCTGCATGCTTTTCGTGATGGTCGGCATTGTCGTTATACCAAATGCGAAAACGGTCGTTCCTGCCCATGGCGTTGACCCTTTTTGTATAATAGTGGGCATCAGTCGGAAATGCGTCAAGATCCAATAGGTTTGCAACCATGATGGTTTTGCATTTGATGTCCCCGCTCCACTGTGCACCGCCAGAAGCAAGGATATTGGAAGTAAAGGCATAATTATCGCCCTCCATTTGGGCATACAGGGGATGGCCGTCTGCATCCCTTAAATGAGACCATGAATCGTAATCAGGTCCCGGATCCTTGTGGCGATGGTAAGCGATCTTTGCCAAAGCCCCCTCACTTACGCCGCGATCCCTTAAGGCATAAAACAAGTCACGCAGTGGCGCGTCATAAGCTGCCAGATAGCCTGGCTCATGCCAAAAGGCGTTTGTGTATGCATTATTTGTCTCACCGTAATAATTGCTATGCAATGTTTCATTTTGCCTACTGCTTGTAGGTGCTTTCATGACCGCGCCAGCAGTATTCAAGCAATCAATCAGCTCTGAGTGTTCGTGCATGCCCATTAAATACGCATGGTTTTCCCATCCGCGTAGCGGAATCCCCATTTGGGTCACTTCGCTAAGAACATCGCGCTCCATATCATTGAGTACAGCAAAGGGGTCACCGCTGCCACCGGGTTTGACTGCATCTGCAATCAATGGTGCTTTATCCTGCAAAACAGCTCTGGCGAACCACCTGACATCGAAGTTGCCAAGCGAAACTGAGGCGGCAGGGATAAATGGCACCCCCCCGTCCCATACCATGCCAGTAGCCGCTTCAATCGCACCAATCACCTGCATGGAGCCACCACTGCCGCCATATATGTATCCGTATATTTTTGCATTGAAATCATAGTAATTTTGGGCGATTCTTCTGGATACATGCGCTGCTGCTGCTTGCTTTAAATGCCCCATGGTAAACTGCGGAACAGAGATTGAGTAAGCGCCGCTATCAAAATGAAAGGCTAAATCTGCGTTCACCGCATCAATCCCTAAAAATGGATGTACATGCTGATAAAAGCGGCCTTTCCATTGGTCTTTGGATGGTAGATAGATGTTGCAATGCGGCTCGCGCCCCTCATCAAAGCTGACAGATACCCGTATATGAGCCGCAGGTTCGGTAAACTCCTCCACACAGAGAATGTGTGGCTGCTCCTGGTTTAATCCTGCCATTGGTGCATAACCTGCTAGCAAATAATCATATTGGCGACTTTTCATATTGCTTGCCTTTCTGTATTTAAATAGAAAATGGTGTGGCCACCAGTTAGGGGCCACACCATTTTCCGCAAAACCTTAGCGGGCTAAATAGCGGTCATAGGCAGCCTGATTGGTTTCAAGCATCAACGCAAGCCCCGCGTCTTCTAACCGTTTGATGTAGTTGCCCCAGCCCTCATCGTCCAGCGACCGCGTTCCGACGATGAATGCCGGCGTATACTCCATTTGAATGAGGAACAAGTCCATTGTTATACCAGACAGTGATCCGACTGTTGCCGCCTGCTCCTCTTCTGTGAGGGTAACGCCGGGCATCGGCATCTTGATCGTGAAATCATTCGCTGCAGTCCATTTAGCATAAGCGTTTTTGATGATGCCGGATGCCGCTAGTGTCTCATAACTATTTCGGATGTAACCCGGCAATTTCTCACCTGCAAAATATATGGAATGCAGTTTGCCACCGGCCGCGTCCATCAGCGGATTGTAGACAAAGTTTCCAGCTTCATCAAACCAATATGCCCCATCCGAGAGCCCGTTTGCCGCATATATTATATCACTGGCAGGAATTTGCTCGTTGGTAAGGCCATACTTGGTCAGCAAACCGCCTTCATCGGAGTACATATAATCTATGATCGAAAGCAGCTTTTCTGGGTTTTTGCAGGAGGTGGTAATCATAAAGCCCAGGCCCGCCCCCTGGGATGGCGTGCCGCCGCGTACGAATTGATCCGCATAGGTGAGCCCTTCTCCCAGCGGATTTTGCAGTGGACGCACATCATAAACAACATCGGAGCCAGGTTCGCTCATCACATCCCCCAGCTGGTTCGTCATGCCCATCCAGATGCCGGCGGCATTGCCATAAACCAATGAACTGTTGGGCTGATAATACATATCCTGGGTCCGGCTCGCAAAATCCTGATAAATGTAGCCCGCCTCGTACCATTCGTTCATTTTCGTCAGATATGCGCGCCACCCATCCTGTGAGGGGCCGAAGAAGACCTGAGCGCCATCTACATAGAAGTTAACCGGGTATACGCCAAAGGCATCCGTCAACTCCGCATCGGGGAAAAACCCATTGAAGGGGATGATCAGCGGTGCATACTCGACAAGCCCCTGCTGTTCAAAGTAGGCTTTGAACAGCGGTAGCATGTAGTCCCAATCGGCAATTGTTCCCGGCTCATCCTTGCCGGAGGGGAATTGCACATTGCCATCCGTCATCTCCTCCAAAATATCGCGCCGATACACCAGCCCGCACCACGGCTTAACGCCTTCCTCCGGATAGGAGTTGAGGGAGAGGATCTGCCCATCGTCATTATACTTGCTCGCGCGATAACCCGGATCAGCCTCCATCCGAGCACTAAGGTTGGGCATGTATTCAAGGTATTGGGCGATATCCAAGACAACGCCATCTTCAATCAGGTCGTCCCAAGAGCCTTGGTACTGGTTCATGGCAACAGCATCCTTATATAAACCACTGCCGAACATGAGAGAAAGGGATTGCACCTCAGAGCCGGCAACTGGTTCTTCGTATGCAAAAGTTACATTGAACTTTTCTTCCAAATACGATACAACAGGGTTTTCGTTATAACTGGTATAGTAATCGTTTGTCGAGGCATTGACCCACCATGTAAAGGTTTCATGCACGCTCCAATCGATCCCAGCGGGAAGAGGGGCCGAACCCGCATCTTCAGCGCAAGCACTAAATAGCGGTGTCAGTAAAACAAGGGCAAGTATAAGCGCAAGGTTCTTTTTCATTTGGACTCCTCCTGTTTCATTTTTATGTTAAACTGTCCGGCTATCCCTTTACGCCGCCCAGTGTAACCCCTTTTACGAAATACTTCTGTGCAAAAGGATAGGTGATGAGAATAGGCAGTGTGCCTACGATTGTTACGCAGTGCCGAACCAGGTTTTTCGTCAGGCTTGTCCCATTGGCTGCTTCTGCAGCCGTTATCATTTTTGAATCGTTTTGTACCAGTATTTCCCGCATGAATAGCTGCAGCGGCCACAAATCCCGGCGGCTGGTCAGGTAGATCGAGGCAGCGAACCAATCGTTCCAATGCTGAATCAGTAAAAACATGACTAGAACTGCCACCGTTGCCTTTACAAGGGGTAAAAGAATCTTTAACATAATGGTTATAGCGCTTGCGCCTTCCAGCATTGCAGATTCTTCAAAGCTTGCCGGAAGCTGCTCGAATGCATTTTTCATAATGATAATATAAAAGCCATTGATCGCACCCGGAATGATTAGCGAAAGGGGATTATTGAGCATGCCCAGCTTCATATTAACAATATACGAGGGGATCAATCCCCCTGAAAACATCATGCTAAAAAGGAGCATAATAGTCAGCGGCTTCCTAAGCTTTGATTTGCGGCTAAGACTAAATCCTGCCATCGCAATGAGGGTTATGCCTAAAAGGGTCGAGGTCGCGACGTAAAATAGTGTGTTCCTGTAGCCAGTAAGGATAGATGGATTATTTAAAACGATGCGATACCCCTCCAATGTCGGCTTGCCAACGACCCAGCCGTATAATCCGGGCGTCGCCATCATGGTGCGCGGATCGCTGAAGGAAGCCATCAAGACATGCCAGACTGGCGCAACACACACTATGCATAAAAGGAGCATAAAGCCATAATTGAATATGTTGAATAATATCCTGGAAGTGGTCGTCTTCTCAACCATGATCTCTTCCTCCTGTCAAAATATGGATGTATCCGCGAGCTTGCGGCTAATAAAGTTAGCGCTGACAAGCAGAAGTGTGCCTACAATTGAATTAAATAGCCCCACGGCTGCTGAGTAGCTGTATTGCATCCGTTCAAGTCCCATGCGCGCTACGTGGGTGGATATCACATCCGCTGTGCTATAGATCGTCGAGTTATATATGAGGAGGATTTTATCACTACCCACATTGACAAGCATGCCTGTTTGCAAAATGAGCATGGTAACAATCGTTGGCCGCAGCGCAGGCAAAGTGATATGCCATACACGCCGAAGACGATTTGCGCCATCAATAGCGGCCGCCTCCGTTATTTCTTGATTAACATTGCCAAGCGCTGATATATAGATGATCGAACTATATCCAAGCCCTTGCCATAGGCCGGAAATGAGATTGATTCCCCAGAAATAGGAGGGATTTGTCAATAGATTTTCACGTTTGATATCAAACATCTTCACTAGAAAACTGGTGACAATACCGTTGGTAGACGTAAAATCGATAATCATACCTGCTATTACGACCGCAGAGATAAAATATGGCATGTAAGATATGGTTTGCACAGATTTTTTAATCCATGATAGCCTCAGCTCGTTCAGTAGCAGGGTGAAGACAATAGCGGCAACCATGCCGACGACCAGCCCCAATATACTGATGACCAAGGTGTTACGAAGAATCTGTGGAAAGGTTTCCGTTGTGAAGAAAGAGATAAAGTTATCAAACCCTACCCATTTACTGCCCCAAAAGCCACGGGTTGGTTTGTAATCCTGAAAGGCCATCGTTATCCCAAACAAAGGTAAATAGTTAAACAAGATCAAGTAAACAAACACCGGCAAATAAATCAAGTAGATGCTCCAATTATGACTTAGATCGTGTTTCCAGTTTGTTTCGCTTCGCAAATGCTTTTTCCCTGATGGCTGTGTGCGGTTCTGCTCCATAATAGCCCTCCTGGTTATGCCCTTTTTTGTTTATGTCGTATAAAACATCGGATCTTAGTATGTGGATATCATATCCTTTGAATCCACAAGCGTATACAAGAGACTTGATATATTGTATAATATATTGACATGAAAATATATGGGAGGACATGCCATGATAGACACAACAAAGTTGGAGCTATTCCACCAGGTCACCGGCATACCGCTGACACTATGCGGTCCGGATGGTATGGCATGGTTTGAGATCGGTTGTTTCCAGCCCAATCCAGCATGGGGGCATCTGCAAAAAATAATTACCAAGCTGCCACAGGCTTGTATCACCACCACGCCCAGCAACTTGTATTATGGGATGCTGCGATGCGCAGACCAAACGGTATTGTTAGGCCCCACGATGCCATTCGACTGTACCCCTAAGCAGCTTGTTGAAATATTAAGTGAGCTAGAGCAATCCTCAAGCCGATCAGACGAGCTGTTGAAGTGGTTACAGCAGGTTCCTTGCTACACGGATCGGCGACTTCGAAGCGCTATTGAAATGCTGCAGTATCTATTGTTTGGAAAATTGACAAGCAAGGTGATATCCATTAGCACTGAACCTAGCGATGAAACAACACAAATGCATGATGAGCCGCAAGGAATGTCTATTTCATTCATCCCTAATTCAGAGAATACAGTTGAAAGGTTTATATTGGGCTGCGTGGAATACGGAAAGACAGAAGAACTCGAACATGCTTTGGATTTAATGCTTTTATCCGGGAATGCGGGTGCGCCTGATTTTAACTTAGATGTCGATCTGACTTACCAAAATATATTCGTTCTCTCAACCAGCTTGGCTTCGCGCAGCGCTGTGCAGGGAGGCATGGCTTATAGTGTGTGCAATGGACTATCAATCAAGTACCTAAGCAAGGTAAAAAGCATTAGAAATCAAGTCGATTTCGGCATGATATTTCGTCAAATGCTTCTCGAATTCACTCGAGCAGTTGCCCGATGCCGTATGATAAAAACGGATTCCATTCTCGTTAAACACCTGTGTAAGGATGTGCAGACGAACATATTTGATAAGCTGTCGGTTAAGGACATCGCTATCCGCCTTAACCGCAGCTCCGAATACTTGTGCCGGCATTTCAAGCAAAAAACCGGGATGACCATCATCGAATACATCCAGCGCGAAAAGGTCGTTGAATGTAAAAGAATGCTGACCACCACCGATCTCTCTTTGTCGGAAATTGCGTCGCAGCTCGCTTTTTCTTCCCAAAGCTATATGCACGCCGTTTTTCTAAAGCACACTGGCATTACGCCAACAGCATACAGAAATGCGAATCGTTACGCCAGCAATTAACCAAGTGTTGCTTACGTCTGATGCGGCTGGCATGGATAGCTACACATTCCCTTGGCAAAGTTCTGGCGCTTGCCCCAGGTCGTATTCTTGGACAATGTATTCGAATCTTCCTGCGCAAGGGAGCAAAGCAGCGTAATCATGAACTCTCCATTGCTGTCGAAAGTGTACAGGTTTTGGGTTTCGAAGTAAACCTCTACCCCATGCTCCTTCAAAAGCCTAACCGTCGAAAGAAAATCTACCGTGTTTCTGGCAAAGCGGCTCACGGACTTGGTTACGATCAAGTCAAACTTCCCAGCCAGGGCATCCTTAATCATTTGATTGAACCCATCACGACGCTTTGTGTTAGTGCCCGATATGCCTTCATCCGTATAAATCTTATACATTGGTTCATGGGATTCAGCCATTCTTGGCTATAGCATTATAAAGAATATAATTGCCAGCCGCACTGAGGAAGCATCGGAAGATTCCATCTCAGATGATGCTTTCTCGCTGGAAAATGTGTTGAGAATGTTCTCTAGCTTGCCCATCGCGCTTAATGGTGAATATAACTGGTTCAATTGGCTTCTGGCGCTGCTTAAATCGATACCAAAGTATCCCATGCAATTTGGGTTTGATCTATGGGAAAGCGAGGATGGTCTGCATTTCGATGTGGTATCCCAAGATGGTTTTAACAACCGCTACAATTATGGACTGCGAACCTTGATCAAAGCCGAAAATGGGAATAAGCTGTTCATAGGCACAGCAAATCCCTATCAGGGCTGCGAGGTTTGGGAGCTTCAGAGATAATCAGTAGGAAATAGAATAAATGGTAGCGCATCTGTAGAACCATTCTGCAGGTGCGCCTATCATACGGCAACAAATTTTCTCTTATTTTTCTTTAATCTCAGACACCCGTTTGACCAGGCTGAGTAGTGCCGCAGCTGTGGCATCACATCGCTGGTTAAGCTCTTGGATTGTACAGTTTTCCAAAAGGCCGTGGCAGAATGTTGCGTATAAGTATGTAACCATCAAATCGCACACCAGCTTATAGTCGAAGGCTTCCAGTTTCCCAGCCTGAATAAGCGATTCGATTGCTTCTGTTGCCACTTCACGGGGCACCTCTGTAAAACGGCGTTTGGCAATACTTGCCGCATAATCGTTTTGGTATTGCATCATTAGAAGCAGTCTGGCAATTTTGCAATCTTTTTCCGTTCGGGTTGGCTTCCACAACTGATTTGACAGCGCCTCAATGGGTTCCGTACTGGCCCGTTTCATTATCTCTTTCAGCTCCGGCATATGTTTGCGGTAATCAGCCTCCGCATTTTCAAGTATCTCGCGGAGAATTTCATCCTTACCTGTAAAGTAATTGTATATGCTCGCTACCGTGATCCCAGAGCATTTAGCGATTTCACGGATAGAACTATCCGCATATCCCTTTGTCGAAAACAGATCCAATGCCACTGCAAGGATTTTTTCTCTTGTTGTAGCATGCGATTCCATATAAACCCACCCCCATAAGAAACTATGTACCCCGGCACGTACCGGGGCGGTCAATCAGACGAAGCATCCTGACAGACTCTTAGATCGTGTTTAGCAGAATTGCGCAGGGCAATAGCACCCAGAACAATTCTGGGACAACGCCTGCTTCAAAAGGCCTACATGCCATTGTTCATCCAAGGCAATACGCGCTAAGATTGCTTTCACATACGGGTCGTTGATTTGCGCAATATGCTCTTCGTATTGTTGGATCGCTCCAAGCTCCGCTTTTAGGTCCCCTTTGAGTTTATCGCACAAAGCCGTCCCGTAATATACGTCCTCGCCGCTCCAGTAATCCCTTGGACATCCGCTGGCAAACATGGGGTTGCCTCCCAGAAGCACGATGGTTTCACCCAGCATACGCAAATGATCCATCTCCACCTCAGCGATACCTAAAAGCATTGTAGACACATCAGTATGCGCACTTTCTGTAAAGCTGTGATGCAGGTATTCTGTGATGGCGGTCAGTTCGCTAGCACTACTGGCATAATCCTGCATGAGGATGGCTGCATAACATGAATTGGGGCCTGTGACCTGAATTTCTGGATAAGGCGCAGGGTTCCGATACGGATCAGTTGATTGATTAACTTTTGCAATAATACTCATATAAACCTCCTGTGGTTTTCGTTAATATAAAACAAGCATTGAATGCAGTCTTTGTCTTGTTTCGATTTTGAAGGACGGGTACCTGTGCGTAGGTGCCCTCCTTCGTACAGTTCAAACCATGTTTCTCGTTAGGCACATGGCTTATTGCCTGTTTGTGAGGAACCCTCACACCACATTTTATTCAACCTACAGCAAAGCGTTACAAACGTTCGCTAGGTAAACAAGCTAATCAAAAACAGATAAAGCACTTCCAGTGTTGTTTATACGATTAGACGCCGCTACCTTATTTTTCTCTGTATCTTTGTATCAAGGCATCCGGCCCCGCTAAAAAAGAAAAGAACCTCTGATCGAGGCTCTCATCTGGAATGCTTTCAATATCACGCAGAAATTCCTTTTTCATGTAGCCAACGTAATCGCCGTAGCGCACTTTCGCCCATTCGCCACTTTCGGAAAGAACGGATACCCTGCCTCCAACGGGTACACGAATCAGCAGATCACCATCCTGGGTTTTGCGCAGGTTCACAGTGCTGCCTGTTGTTGCCGTTACCGTTGCGGTGTATAGAATATCCGTAGCCATAGTAATAACACCTCCATCGTAATTCACGTTCTTTAAGAAACCATAGTGGCTCCAGTTGCCCAACACCGTATCTACTTTTGCCTTTGGGGTTGTGGCATGCACGATCCGTAAGGGATTCACGCTGGTAACCAGCCCAATATGATATAAATCCCCGCAGCCGTCATTGCGGTGCTTGGCTGGCTCTGCTCCACTGACCCGGTGTTTGAAAACCGCCATGCCCACTTCGAACTTAGCGGCGCTATCGATCTTCCCGGTTGCAGAGCAGTATTCTCGAAAGATCGTATTGCTGCCGTAGTAGATGCTTGCCCCTTGGAGACGGAAAGCCCGCACAAACGCCCCGGAGCAATCGATACCGTTTTTATCATTGCTGCCAGGGCTCACATATACCCTGGTAGGCTTGCCATGTTCCATGACATAATCGATCAGAATATCGATTGCCGCCATTTACGATCACAACGGCGATCATCAACCTTGTGGCCCAAATTAGCGAGCAAGTAGGTTCCCCCACTGCATGGGATAACATGAACGCTAACCCACAACTGCGTCGTGATCGCCGCATCAAACCCATCAAACCCATCCACTGATTAAAAGCTGCGTATTTCATTATGAATTTGAATTCATACACCCTTTTGCAGACGGCAACGGCCGCATGGGCCGCATGTGGCAAACGCTGCTGCTCGCAAAGTGGAAGCCGCTTTTTGCATAGCTGCCCGTGGAAACGCTTATCCGTGAGTGCCAAGGGGCTTATTATGCTTCCCTTGGCCAGGCCGATGGTATTGCCGACGCAATGCCAGTTATCCTGTTTCTGCTTACCGCTATTCGAGATGCATTAAACGAAATCGCGCTGACCACGCCCGCAAGCACTTCACTTACGCCCTCTGTACAGGCTTTGCTAAATGCTTTAGGGGCGGATACCCTTACGGCAAATGAGCTTATGGCAAAGGTGGGGCTCAAAAGCCGCCCCACCTTTAGAATGAATTATCTTAACCCTGCCCTTGAACAAGGCTTGGTTGAAATGACTGTGCCGGGCAAGCCTAATAGCCGAAACCAGCAATACCGCAAATGCAAGAGATGAGAATGAAATGTCCAACTTAGAATTGAGCCAAGGTAACATTATCGTCACTATCCCTTTTTGCTTTGCCGTTGCTGACAAGCAGATCGATCCCCTGGCGCATTGTTTGCGAAAGTGCTGTTCCAACACGGGCATACCCCCGTATTTTTGCGGTTTCGCGGACTATATTCTCATAGGGCAAGCTCAACTGATTTTTTAGCACTGCATGGGCAGCGTTTCGCACTTCGATATAGGGCTGTTTCGCAGCCTCCCGCTTGGTATCCGGATCATCGCTAACACGATAGCCATCGTAATTCTCCGGATTTGCTTAACTGATAAAGGCGGCATATCGGCAATGACTTCCAATTCTTTATCAGCGTTGCCCGCGATCAGCCCCGCCGAGCAGGCGGCTTCAATTCCCCCTAAGGCCGCCCTTATTCGGCACGACTGCGGCATTTTTCATGATACCTGGACTGACAAGCACCTTTACGCTGCTTGGTAAGCATCCCAATATTTCACCTGCCAAAGCCGGGACGTATGCGATGGTAACAGGCTCCGTGCAGTCCATTGCGGGCCGAAGGTGTTGTTTGAGCACGGCAATATAAGCCTCATAGCGTGGATCTGTCTTTTGCATCCCAAACGCCCTACGTTTATGGTGATCACGTTTCCAAACAATGCATGGCGGTATTTAAGTGTTCAAAGGGAAAACCGGCAGGCAGCGAACAATCCGCGCCTAGAATAAAGCGTTCAGTTCCCGTTTGCGCTATTATGCTTTGAATATCTTCCGCTATTTTCTTACTGTCGCCGGAAAAAAGCGAGCCCCCAGTGTTTGAAAAACCACCGACCAGCGCCGTAGATGGAAAAAGGCGGCGGCCTTCGCAGAGGGGCGGATTATTCCCATGAACGCTCCAATTGGCCATCACATAAAGCCCTTCATAACGGCTATAGCGATTAAGGGAGAGATTATCCTTGCACATATGCAGCAGATTTTGCCCGCCAGCCTCCAGCGTTGCATTGAGCACTTGCTTATCAAGGGGTTCAACATACCTTTCAAATTCTTCATCTGTAAACAGCTCACGCTCACCCCCCAAGGAAGCGTAGAATACACTCTGCATCCCAAGGCGTATATAGCCTTGGGCCAACATGCAAAGGCAATCGGCGACGCGCCTCATGGCATCCCGTACAACTTGCGGCTCCTGCCGCAGGTGCTCGCACAAAAGCCTTCGCACCCCATCGTAGCCATACTCCTTTTCCACCGGATGGATGCTTGATGCAACTACGCCATGAATCGTGCCCATCTGGTAAGCTAAAGGGTCTGCTTTTTCTAGGATGCGCTCGCAAAATGCCAGCTGCTTTTGAACAAAGGCATGCTCATCCGTAAGCCTGTGAAAACAGCGCCAGTCCACAGGGTTCCTGATAGGGCCCATATTGGGCACCAAATAGCCGTTCATTATCTTTTGAATATCGGGCGATACCACATCAAAGAAATGAAGATGCGACGCCACGCCTTCATCCCCCAATGCCAACTCTTTTGGAAAATGCGCTGTGAATAAAACGGGGATGCGATCCACAGGCTTGCCCTGAATCGCTGCCATAACTCTTTCTCTCTTATTCATTCACAAACCCCTCTTTTACATGGATGCCTGTATTGGCATCGTTTTGCTCCAACCTTTTTTGAAGTTGGCACACATCGATATCCTTGGGCGACACTTTTTGATCCAGGCTGAGCGCGGCTGCTTCTCCCGCCGCCTGCCCCATGGCCATGCAATGAGAAATAATCCGATAGCTCGCCATTGCAATGCCATCTCCCGAGATGCACCGTCCTGCCACCAGCAGGTTTTCCAATTTGGCAGGCAGTAGCGCCCGGTAAGGGATATCGTAAGGCTTTTTAAGCGCATCTGTACGCGACGCGTGAACGCCGGATTTATTATGAACATCAATCATATAAATGCCTCGGGCAATGGCATCTTCAAACCGGGTGGCATTCTGGATGTCCCTTCCCGACAAAGTATATTCTCCCACGATCCGGCGGCTCTCCCGAATGCCGATTTGCGGCCACAAGCTGCTGATATATGCCTTTTCGCACCCAGGTACATACTTTTGCATAAAATCAAGGGCTTCCAGCGCTTGGCGGCGACCGGCTATTTCAGCGTTGGTCAACGATTGAGCGCTGGTAGCGTCCGCGTTTTGAACACGGGTAAAATTCACCACCCGCACCTGCTGATGCCGCCAATCCAAAGGGGGCAATGCACACAAAAGCTCATTTGGATTTTCCCTTAACTCCCCCCGCTCACGGGCCAGCTTCACGGCCCCGGCGTAACGGTTGCGCTGCAGGGGCGGCAGGTGGCTGTCGTCATGTGTCAATGAAAAATCAAAATCATCCGGGGCCGCGTTGGCCAAGGTAAAAATCTGCGACATGGGCTGACAGCTTCCATTCTCATCTCCTACTTCAAACGCGCCGCCCGCCATTGCCACCACATCGGCATCGCCTGTACAGTCGATCATGCGCTGGGCCAAAACAGCCTGTCTGCCCGATTTGCTTTCAACAATGACGCCGCAAAGCGTCTTCCCCTCAAGAATCACATCTGCAACCAGCATATGCAGGTAAAGCGTAACGCCTGCCGCTATAACCAAATCATCCAAAACGCACTTTAAAATCGCAGGATTCACCCTGACAAAATAGCTGCCAAAGGAGCCCTCTTGATAAGTGGGCCGATCTTTACGCTTTGTGGTGAGAAAATGCACCTTTGCAGGATCCGCCCCTTGGCGCCGGGCCAGCCCGCGCATTATTTCCGCTGGTAAGCCTTCAATCAATGGACGGCCATCCAGATCATGCTGCCAGCCACCAATTGACAATACCCCCGCAGCGGTGCACATGCCACCTAGAAATCCGTACCGCTCAACCAGCACCGTTTTTTTTCCTGCGCGCGCCGCCGCAATAGCCGCACATACCCCTGCCGGCCCACCACCTAAAACCAGCACATCGGCTTCGCAAAGAACAGGCAGCTCTTTTGAGGATTCTACGTAAGTACGCATAAAAGCTCCTTTCAACAAGAGGCTGTCGCGGCAAGCCTGGAAAAACCGCAAGGGGCGCTGCCCCTTGACCCCGCAAAGGGATACACCCCTTTGAACCCATTATGGATTTTTAGGGGATGAAATCCCTTAAACGGGGTTTGGGGCAGGGCCCCGGCGTTTCCTCTTATCGCGGCAGCCCCTTTAAGCGTTAATGGGTATCTTGCCAGATTAGGTTAGCCTCGGCCATGAAATCATCGCCGCCAGCGCTGCGCCATTTTTCAATCGCCTTATCGTATTGATCAATGGGTGTTGCGCCTGTAATCAGCTTAATCATTTCATCCTTCCAAAGCTGTGACAGAGATGTGTTGAGCTTGGCATACTTTTCAGTCACGGGTAAAAGCGCAAATTGAGGAATGATGGCGTCTACGTCCTCGGTTCTCAGCGCAAAGGTATCGGCATAGCCCCGCTCCACCTCTTCGTTTTTGCGTACGCGGGCTTGCCAGTAATCAAACACGTTGTCTTCATCAACCGCGGGAATAAACCACCAAACCGAATCGAAATCCGCAAAGGCAGGCATAATCGGGCGATACTGTCCATTTTCCACCGTATAGCTCACGCCTTCCGTGCCGATGTACAGTTGCTGAAAGTTAGCCATAAACGCATCAATATAGGCAATTGCGGTTTTAGGGTCTTTGCATGTTTTGGGAATCATGCAAATTTTTTCAAGACCTCCCACACAGGTGACGCCCCTTTGCCCATTAGCGTCCGGGAAGATGTTCAGGTAAACAATTTCCGCTTGGGGCAGCATGCTTTCAATGGTGCTGTAAAAGTTAGGCCCTTCGTTTCCGCCAAACAGGGTCGCCGCCGCTTTCCCAGAGGTGAACTTTTGCAGCCTCGTTGCGCGGTCATTCGCAGGGAATTCCGGGTCCATCAGCCCTTCTTTATAGAGCGTAGCCAGATAAGTAATATAATCCTTATGCTCGCTTCTCATGGCCTTGTGCAAAATGGAACCGTCCTCCTGCTCTTGCCAATCTTTGTACACCCCAAAGGCGCTGGCGATATTCGGCGCTGAATATTCCCATTCATCCCAATTGGAGCCCCCCGCCGTTGTAAAGGGAATCATATCTGGCTTGCTTTCCTTAATGGCTTTGAGCGCTTGATAGAATGCCTCCGCTGAATCTGGCACGGCCAAGCCCAGCTCATCCAAAATATCCTTGCGCATCACAATGGTATACACCGTGCCGCCAGTGGGGTTCAACTGGGGGATGCCATAAATGGTGCCATCCGGCGCGGTAACCCGCTTCCAGCTTTCACTATCGGCAGGGACTGCCGCCATCAGGTTCGGCGCGTCTTTAAGCAGATCGTTAAGCGGAATGAGGACATTGGCTGCTAACAGGCGGTCATACATTTCCGGGAAACCGTTAACAATGTCATAAGGAATGTTAGAGGACATTAGCAGCATCAGCTTGTTGTTTCCATCGTCCCCGGCTGGAAGTGCCTCGCATTCCAAGGTGAATCCTGTTAGCTCCTCAATGCTTGCCATCACTGGATTATTAGCCAGATCGAAGGTTGCCGAACGGCCCAGATAGCGGATCACCTTTCCCTCCGCAACTGCCGTCTGAAAGCCTGCAAGCGCCAGCAGTAGTACCACAACCCATGCAATGTGCCTTTTCATACCCAGAACCCTCCTTTTTAATAATTGGTTATCCCTTCACCGCACCCACGGTGATACCCACAACAAAATATTTTTGCATAAATGGATAAACCATCAGTATTGGCAACGTACCAATCACCACCGAGGCGGCCTGCACAGACTCCGCCAGCACCACAAAATCCATCGTGGAATCCATCTTATCCGCTTCCTTAACCAGGTTTACAAGAAACAGCTGCAAGGTGGTGGTTTTTTGAGAGGTCATGTACAGCATGGCGTTGAAGTACGCGTTCCAGAACGAAACGGACATGAATACCGCCATCGTCGCTATAATGGGAAGGGCCATGGGAAGCATGATCCGCGTAAAAACCACCAGATTATTCGCTCCATCCACCATGGCCGATTCCCTCAAGGCTTCTGGCATCCCCTCAAAATAGTTCTTGATCAGCATCAGGTTAAACACCTCAATCAAGTGGGGCAGAATCAACGCCCAAAGATTGTTTAAAAGGTTTAAATCCCTGATCAAAAGGAAGGATGGAATAAACCCTCCCGAAAACAACATGGTTATCACGAAAAAGTACATGACCGCTTTGCGCATGAACAGCGTGCGTACAGATAATGCATAACCTGCCGCGGAACTGACCGCCAGGCCCAGCAGCGTTCCCGCAAGGGTCACAAATACCGTGTTTTGAAACGCGGACGCAATGGGCGTATTGGTAAAGGCAAAGCGGTACGCATTGAGGTTAAAGCCCTTTGGCCAAAGCCCTATGCTGCCGGACATCACCTGCTGGTTGGATGAAAAGGATTTGGCGATTACATGTACAAAAGGCAAGAGCATAGATAGTCCCACCAAAGTCAGAATTAAATAGACGGCCGCCGTAAACGCCTTATCCCGGATACTGGTACGCATGCCTCATTCCTCCTTACCAAAGGGATCGGTCATAGCGCCGCTTGCAGTAGGCGTTGCTGCCAATCACCAAAATGCAATTGACCACCGAGTTGAACAGCCCCACCGCCGACGCATAGCTGTAATCCTGCTGGCCAATGCCCGTTCGGTAAACATAGGTGTCTATCACATCCGCAACCGCATAAACTGCGGGGTTATACATGATCAGTATTTGCTCAAGGCCCGCGTTGAGTAGCGACCCCAGCCTGAGCACTAGCATCACCACAATGGTGGAGGCGATCGATGGCAAGGTGATGTAACGTATCCGTTGAAGGCGGTTTGCGCCGTCAAGCATAGCTGATTCATATAACGCAGGATCAATGGCCGTTATTGCCGCAAGATAGATAATCGATCCCCAGCCCATCGTTTTCCATAGATCTGATACGACCAGCAAGCCCCGGAAAGTCTTTGCGTTGACAAAAAAGGCGGTTTTTTGAAAGCCAAGACCATACAGCATCTGGTTGATCGGACCGTCTAGCTTAAGCAGAGCATAGAAAATGCCATACACAATGGCCCAGGATAAAAAGTGGGGCAGATAGACCGTAGTTTGAATGGTGCGCTTAAACCATTTGCTCCCCACCTCATTCATTAACAGCGCCAGAAGCACCGGCATAGGGAACACGATCAGTAATTTCAGCATGCTGATGATCAGCGTATTCCCCAAAGCGCCGTAGAACGCATCATCAGAAAAAACCCTTTGAAAGTTGCTAAAGCCAACCCATGGACTACTGGCAAAGCCTTGGAAAATATTGAAATCCTTAAAGGCAATCAGTGCACCATATATGGGAACATAACGAAATAGCAGCGTTAATCCAATGGCAGGCAGCAGCAGCAGATATAAATCCCAATTCTTCTTTAATACCCTTCGCACAACCACCCCTCCCTGCCATATGAAAAATACTGTCATCCACTTCTGATGACAGTATAGGCCCTTAAGCTATCCTTCTACAATGTGGCGTTTCTATGAATCTGTGTCCATTTCTACGATGTATGGGAGATGAATGGTCACGGTAACTCCACCTTCTTCGCCGCTGGCAAACAAGAGGGACGCCTCTTTGCCGTATTTAAGCTTAAGCCGCTCCCGAATGGTGTAAATTCCGTAAGATTGCCGCTGGTGTCCCCCATCGGCGTTCAGGTCGTCGATGGTTTCCTGGGGGATGCTCACGCCGTTATCCGCTACAGTCATAACCAGATGATTATCCGCTTTCAATGCGGTTACGCAAATCACACCCTTTTTCTGCGCAAAGGGCATAATACCGTGCACAATGCTGTTTTCCACCAAGGGTTGAAGCAACAGCACGGGCACAACGCAGGCCTCACAGGCTTGCTCCACCGTAATCTGGCAGGTCACGCAGTTCCCATAGCGAATATTCTGAATATCCACATAAAGGCGCATATGTGCTATCTCTTCGCTTAGCAGATGTTCCCCCTCAATGGTATGCAGGCTGGCGCGGTAAAACTGCGAAAGCTTTTTAACCATTAGAAAGACATCCGTATCACCATGCTCATGGGCCAGCCAAGCAATAGAATTGAGCATGTTATAAAGCAGATGGGGATTGATTTGGGCCTGAACCGTAAGCAGCTCCAGGGAATGATTCCGCTTGCTCAGCTCCTCCGTTTGCACCAATAAGGTGCGCATATCGCTGAGCATGTGGTTAAACGAGTTTTCTACCTTGCCGATATCATCCTTTGCCCAAACCTGCAGCTCCTTATCAAATACGCCTTCCCGCACCTGCTCCATGCTGCTGATGATCAGGGAAAAACGCTTTAAGATGGAGCGGTTTAGCGCATTACCCGTCAAGACCGTCAAGACAATCAACGCGAAATAGACCATCAACACCAATAAGGCGGTACGGTGGCCCCAATCAATAATTGCCTCATCCAACGCGGATGCCATTAACGCCCACCCGCCCGCAAGCGGCAATGTCACGTCATACTTTACATTTTTCTGCCCTGTCTGGGCACAAAACCCGCCATATGGATCTACCAAGGCCGCCCCAGCTGCATTGCCGTTTAGAACAAGTGCCATACATTCCTCAATCTGTGTAAATGGCACATCCACAAGGATAACACCCAGGATTTTTTCATAGTTGTCAATGCTTCGAATCAGCTTAGCGTAAGTCAAAACGCGATATTCCACTCCAGTATTGTCAAACAGACGGCTGCCGGTAAACCAAACCTCGCCGCCTAAGGCATGCAGGCTTTCCACCAACGGCTCTACGGTGTTTAGATTAAGAAAATAATCTCTGGCATTGGAGTAAATCAGCCCATCACGCACACCAAGACGGATGCTGTTGCCCGCGAACGTAAACTCTGTGCTTTGAAAAAAGGAGATGAGTGTGCGCATATCATCCAGCTGCATCCCCAAATCATATTTATCAACGGGTCTGGAAAGCGCCGCCTGTACAGGGGTACTCACCAGCGCAAAATTTGCATCATAGACAGCCCGGTTGATAATGACATTAAAACTGTTTTTGCTTTGAGATAAAGCGCTTGAAAACAAATCATTCGATGTTTTTTGGTATAGATTCAAGTTCACGATATACATCAGGATGGATAAAACAGTCAAAGGCAGCATTATCAAAAGATAGGTTGTACGCCGCATACGGGTTTTTAGGCTTGTGCCAAAGAGCCTCTCCCAAAAGGAGAACTTCATTCTTCTCCCGCCCCTTTACGGTATTCGCTAGGCGTATAACCTGTCAACTTGGCAAAAAGCTTCGCGAAATGCCGGGCATCTTGGTAGCCTACAAACGCTGCGATTTGGGCAATCGTCATCTGCGTCGATCGCAGCAAATGCTTGGCTTTATCCATTCGAAGCTTTAGAAGCATTTCCCCCACAGTGCTGCCAGTTTCTTTTTTAAAAAGATTGGAGAGATAATTTGGACTGAGAAAAACTTGCTGCGCCAACTGGGCAATAGAGAGTTCCGAGCGGTAATTCACTTGGAGATAATCGCATACCGCTTGAATCGTGGGGCTTTGCCCTGATTGCTTCACGCAAGGTTGCTCATTAAGCAGCGCGACGGCGCGTTTAAGCGCCAGCTCAAGTTCATCTGGAAAAACAGGCTTTTCAATATACTCAATCGCGCGCAACCGGATGGCCGATTTATAGTACGCTTTATCCGTATACGCGCTCATAAAGATAATCTGGCATTGCGGATGTACCTCCCGCGCATGTATAGCCAGAGAAATGCCATCTTCACCCGGCATTTCAATGTCTAAAAGCAAAAGGTCGATATTGTTTTTTTCTAGCGCCTGTCTGCCTTGTGCGCTGTCCTTTGCAAAAGCCACTACCGACAGTCCCAATGATTCCCAGCCCACGATCCGCTTAAGACATTCCAAAAAAACCAAATCATCCTCTACAACTAGCACCAAATACATATAGCTTACCCCCATGTCCATGCCTGCCGCCGCACATAGGCCCTGTTTTCTGTCTATGTTTCCATACTAGCCAAGTTTGCTTACTGTGTCAAGCTGTAATCTCAGCCAATATTTCCCGACATTCACTTTGAACAATGAGACGGCAGGCTGTTACAAGCGCAAAACAAGCTCTTCATACTTTTAACTGATTATGCTATAATCGAAGTAAAACTGATTCTGATGAAAAAAGGATTTGCATTCGGTACAGAAAAACCAATTGTCAATCAGATGAAGCACAAAATACACGATCAATGAGACTTTTAACCCAATGCTGAAAAAAAGCAATATGAAAGGTTGAGGACTATGGCGCTATGGCTTTGCCGGGCAGGCAAAATGGGTGAATATGAAACCAAATTTATTGAGGATAAGAAGATATACTGCACTTGGAGCAATTTGGATTGGGATATGTCCGCTGTGGCTGACCGCGACGCTTTCAAGGAGAAGCTGCGCGAGACATATCCAGAGGAAAATGCTAATACTATCCGAAATTGGGCGGGACAGCTTTGGGCTTTTTCACATGGTATCAAAACTGGCGATTGGGTGATGGTGCCCAGCAAAATCAAGCAAGCGGTACATCTTGCCGAAGTGAAGACAGATTATCAGTTTGATGCCAGCGCAAGCGAGCCCTACCAGCATACCCATGAGGTAAAATGGTTAAAAGAGATTCCCCGTGTAGATTTCGACCAAGACCTGCTCTATTCTATCGGCGCATTTATGACGGTATGCCAGATCGCCCGCAACGATGCGCAGCGGCGTGTTCATGCAATGGTGGAAGGCGCATCTTCCCCTGCCTCCAGGCAGCAGATGCCAGCCGCGCCCGTTGATGACGATATGCTGGATATAACCGATATCGACCTTGAGGACAATGCCTTACAAGAAATCGCCGATAAAATCATCCGCCGATATGCAGGCCATGGTTTGGCGAAAATTGTCGCGGCCATTTTGGAAGCGAAAGGATTTACCACCTATATCAGCTCGCCGGGCCCAGACAATGGCGTAGATATCCTGGCCTCCCAGGGCTCCCTCGGTTTTGACCCGCCCCGCATCTGCGTTCAAGTAAAAAGTGGCGACACCCCACTCGACCGCGCCACGCACGATCAGCTTATCGGCGCAATGAGCAACCACAAAGCCGATTATGGTATGTTGGTATCCTGGGGTGGTTTCAAAAACTCCATCAAAAAAGAAGAGGCCAATCATTTCTTTAAGATTCGGCTCTGGACCCACAAGGAGGTTGTGCAGGAATTTTTGAAACATTATGAGGCCATGCCAGAAGATATCCGGGAAGCAATTCCACTGAAACGAATTTGGATTATGGACAAGCGAACTGACTGAGGACGATAGTGCCTTTGCCTTTTGCTTATCTAACAAAGAAGGCATATCACACTTCACCGTTCATTGCAGCGAACCTGAATGGCCCTTTTTCAATAGAATCACATATTCCACGCGGTTGAGGGAAAAGGGGGTGGTGCTGAAATGGAGGGTTACATTATCGGCGCCAAAGAACGCCCGCAAGCGCAAATAGCTGTTTCGAAGCCCGATATTATAAATTGATGGGTCTTTTTCGTTTAGATTCACCGCTGCTTTTGCCCGCTGGATATCGATCCCTGCGCCATTATCCTCCACTGCAAGGCTGATGCTGTCCTTCGTTTGGAAGGTGCAGCTGATATATATTTCCCGGGGCCGGTGAGGATCGGTAAACACATCCGGTGAAAAGCCATGCTTAATGGAGTTTTCGGCCAAAGGCTGAAGGACCATTTTAGGGATTTGCAGTTGTGCAAGCTCCCCATCGATATAGCTGGAAAAGGCAATTGAACCATTCATGCGCTGGCCCATGATATTCAAATATTGTTCAACCCGGGTGACCTCTTCCTTGATGGAAAGCGCATCCCCTTCATGGCCGAACCCCAGGCGCAGGAAGGTGGCCAGGCTTTCCACCATGCCGCTGGAGCCTTCTATGTTATGATTGAGGATCTCCCACCTAATGCAATCCAGAGTGTTATAAATAAAATGGGGGTTGATTTGCTGGGTCAGCATGCGTATTTCGGCCTGGGAGCGCTTACGTTCCTCTTCCTTGATGGTCTGCATCTGGGCATCAATGGTGCCACGCATATTAGCCACAGCCATGCCTAACACCCCAATTTCATCGTTATACCGTGGCACAAAGGTTTCTTTAGATTCTTTTTCTTTGCCGATTGCGCGAATGGAGCCTACCAATTTCATAAGTGGGCGGGTCAACTGCCGTGTCATGGCGGCGCTGAGCAGTATGGCCGCCAGAATCGTGATCATCGCGGACAAATAGATCAGCTTTATAATCGTTTCATAGCCGGACAGCAATTCTTGCTTGCTGGTAATATGCACGATCCTCAGGCCCGTTAGCAGCTCTGGGCCAATGTGAACCAGGAAGGCTTTGCGATCCAGTGCAATTTCCCCCTGCTCTTGCAAGGCAAGCGCCTGGGTTTGAAATTCTTCATCCGCCGCAACGCTGAAAAAATGAGCGGAACCGATCATGGACAGCGGGCGGAGACTGGCATCAGCCAGGTAGGTGATAGATAAAGTGTCTTCATCGTTGGATTGCAAAAGGGAGGTAAGTTTGCTGTAATCAAGAAATACAAACAAGCGAAACGTCAAATTTTCCTTGCCGTTTACCAAACGGGGAATATAGGCATCCACCCCTTTTCGGTACCCAAAGGAAAAAGAAACCGCCAGAATATCCTTTTGCGGGGTCACATAAGGGGTTGCGCGAGCGGAAATCCAGGTAATAATCTCATCCCCGTGGTCTTCCCACATGTCAACGGAGCGGCATTCCCTGCGCAAACGGATGTTTTTATTGCTAAAATATTCCCCCTGAGAAGTAATAAGCAGGATTGCATCGATGAGGCTATTGGTGCGGGCCAAGCGGTTTAGGCTATCTGCTGTATCCGCCAGCATATTTGCCGTAAGGGGACCTCCATTTGATGCTGTTTGGAACAATTGCTCGAGCTCATCCGTTTCCATAGTAGAAAACACGTTGGTATATAGGGTGGACACACTGTCTGAAACAGTGGTAGAGGCAGCCTCCACCTTTATTTGGGCGGAGGATTGGGCCACCGCCATATGATCGCGGTAAGAAACAGCATAAAAAACATAGCTGGTTACCACCGTGGCCAGCAGGGAAATCGCCAGCATGCAAATAACGATCTTGGTTCGAATGGAGCGATTCATGAATAAGCCAATCCACCACTGCTTGTTCATCATTTCTTTTTCTGCCCTTCATCGGTTGGATGCCTGTACACCTGGGAAGGGCGCAGGCCTGTTTGCTTTTTGAAAGCCCGGGTAAAAGCCCGGTAATCCTCATATCCCAGCAGATCAGACACATCGGCAATGCTTCTGTGCTCCATTAAAAGCAGCTCTTTGGCCTTTTCCATTTTTCTGATAAGCAAATAATCCCGAAAAGACTGCCCCGTGTAGTTTTTAAAAAGCGCCGCAAGATAGCTTTCACTTAGATGCACATGGCGCGCCACATCACTTAAAAGCAGCTTTTGCAATAGATTTTGCTCAATATAAGCCTTGGCCTTTTCCACAATGGGCGCATGCTTATAAATCCCCCCCGCGGCGATATCCTTGGCAAAACCCCATACTGTATTGTAAAGCCAGCCCCGCAGGGCGTTAAGGGATAATTGGGCATGCAACTGGGCATAAACATCCGCTGGCGGCTGGCTGGCATCTTCTTTTAAAAAGGGCAGCAGACGCTGTTTTACATCCATAATTAAATAGGAGCACATGCCCATAATATAGCTGGGCGGGGGCATAGCCACATAGAAAAGCGATTGCATAAACAAATCGATCTGTGCCCGTATCTCCCCCTCGCTGCCCATTAAGGCAGCTTCCGCCAATTCAACCGTGTTCAGCCGCCTGGTATAGCCCTCCTGAAGGGGGGTATGGTCGATGGCGGAGGCGTCGTAAATCCCGTCGGGCAATTCATAAAGGCGATAGGGCAGCGCGTTAACAGCATCCCGAAGGGATAGGGGCAACTGCATCAAGGTAGGTGCGTAGGTTCCAAGGGCCGCCACAACGGTGATTCCCTCTTTTCGAAGGCTTGCGATATATTCCCGCAGAAGTTTTTTCAAATTATCCGCTGCGCCAGCGCTTTGGGCAGCATGGACGGCAAGATAGAACTGAGTTGCTTCCTTTCGGAACACCACATTGGGGCAGTTGAAAAAAACCTCCGCCAATATGCCCAGTGCCATTTCATGGGCATTAACCGGACAATCCACCACGATCACGCACACATCTTCAAAGGCCAAAGGTGAAGAGAGGGCCTTTAACAAGTTTCTCACTTCCCGGACATCCGACTGCCTGCCTCCGGCGATATCCCCGATTAGCTGTCCCAGGAGCCCCTCCTCATTCCCATGGGAATGCTCCTCCCCCGGATGAACCGCCCTGCTGTCGATTATTTTAAGGCGTTTATCCATTTCCTTTTTAACCGTGTTCATAAGCTCCTGTTTATTGATGGGCTTTAATAAATAAGCCGTCACGCCCAAAAGAATAGCGCGCTGGGCGTATGCAAAATCCTCATAACCGCTTAGAATGATAAAGGCGGTTTCTATTCCCCGCTCCAGTGCCTTTTCAATCATGGACAAGCCATCGCAGTGCGGCATGCAAATATCCACAATGGCAATGTCCGGCTTCAGCGCTTCCAGCGCTCGCAATGCCGCTTCACCATCCGTTTCCTTTGCAACCACCGTCACGCCAATGGTTTCCCAAGGGATGCTGTTCGCCAGTCCTCTGAGAATCATCGCCTCATCATCGGCGATCAACAGCGTAAATGGCATATCACTCATGCTATCCTCCACTATTAACGTATATTCCTATCCTTATTATACCCACAAGAACTGTTGCTTGTGCAATGAAAAATGTTGTATTTTCCATTCATTGTGCCCATTTTGCCCTTTAAAAAGCGCTCTGGCATCCGCTTAGTCGGCTATTTTCTGGGAAAAGGATACATTTCGCTCTTCCTTTACGCTTTTTTTGTGGGAAAAGGCGTGCGATAATAGGATCACGTAAAAATAGAATGAAGGAGGCTTCCTACCATGGCAAAGCGTATCATCGCACTTGTACTGATGGCAACCTTGTTCCTGGGCCTGTGTTCCTTTTCAGCGTCCGCCGAAGAAGGAAAAACTGTTGTAACCTGGTGGTCAGGCAATGGCCATTGCCTGGAGTACGACCAAATGAAGGTGGCGGAGTTTAATGAAACCAACACCGATAACATCTTCATCAATTTCGTCTACCAGGCTGAAAGCACCGAAACCATGCTTTCCCTGGCCATCCAATCGGGCCAGGCCCCGGACATCATCGGCGGTGCCAGCTCCAGTTCCGCCTATGATTTGCAGACCTACATCAACAACGGCTACATTCAATCCCTCTCCCCCTTTATCACCGATGAATTTGCCGCCGCCACCAACTGCATGAACCTGAAATATCAGGGCATCAACACCTGGGGCGATGACATCTACTGGGTCCCCACCTCCCTGCGCGGCTCGGTTCGCTTGATTTATAACAAGGAGCTGTTTGAAGCCGCCAATGTGAAGATTCCCGCCACCTTGGACGAAGTGGTTGCTGCTGCCGATGCCATCACCCAATATGGGAAAGGCACCTACTATGGCACCATTATGTGTGGCGCTTCTTCCCCATGGGAGCGCATGTGCCGGGCCATCGCTGAAAAAAGCGGTGTTCTGCCTTACGATTATGCCAACGGCGTGTTCGATTTCACAGGCTATAAGCCCGTTATCGAAGCCTTCCGCAAGATCGTCGCCAATGGCTCCTTCTTCCCCGGTACCGACAGCATGAAGGTAGACGTCATGCGTGCTAACTTCGCTGAAGGCCTTGTAGGGTTCTATGGCAATGCTGCACAGGAAGTGGGCGTATTGCTTACCCAGTTCCCCACCAAAATGGAATGGGGCGCTGCTGAGCTTCCTACGGTGGATGGTGAAGTCAAGGGCGCGGTAGGCTATGTGATCAATCATGGCTACCAGATGGTTTCCACCAGCAAAGACCCCGAAGCCACCTTCAAAGTCATCTCCTGGCTGTCCAGCGAAGCCTATCTTCGCGATTTCTATTTGAAAGGCTACGGCCAGCCTATCACTGAATACTGGATCGATGAAATGGCCAATGAAGACCTAGGCCCCATCTCCCAGTTCGCGCTAACCGAGTATGATTCCATTTATCCTAAAATTCCCGCCGTCACGCCCGAAGGCGATTTCTATGAAACAGCTCTTTGGAACCTTATCTGGAGCAAGGACGACATCGATACCGCCCTTAAAGCGCTGACCGATTCGTACAATTACGCTTATGACAGGGAAGTGTCAATGGGCAAGCTCCAGCGGCTCACTGTTCCCAACTTCGATATCATGAATCCTGGCGCAGGTGAACTGGTCTACACCGGTAAATAGTTAAAACCTTATCATACAACGGGAACCGTCGCATGCTTCCACGCGGCGGTTCCCGACTAGGAAGGAGCGAAAGGCTCATGATGCTGGGGAAGGAAAAACGCACCGTATCCTCCCTTACTTTTCAAGAACGGCTTCGGACAAAGCTCTATAACGGCGACATCACCGTATGGTTCATGATCCTGCCAACCATTATCCTCTTTTGCGCCACAGCGCTTTACCCGTTTATCTGGATTTTTCGCTACGTGCTTTACGATTACAATGGTTTTCAGGCCTACTATGTGGGCTTTTACAATTTTCAGCGTCTGTTTCGGGATGTAGCCTATTGGAACAGCGTTTTACACACCTTTGAATATGCGGCCCTTAAGCTGGCTATTATTTTGCCCATCGCCATCGGTTCCGCCGTACTGCTTAGCAAAGCCCTTAAGGGCACCAACTTTTTCCGGGTGGTGTACTTTTTGCCAACCGTTATCAGCGCGGTTATATACGGCTTGATCTGGTACTTTATCTACAGCGCTTACAACGGCCCCCTTAACGCCGCCTTAAAAAGCATGGGCATTATATCCCACATGGTGGAGTGGCTGGGCTCCTCTCAAACAGCGATGATCTCCATTGTCATTGTAGCGGTTTGGGGCGGTTTTGGCAACTACATGATATTGCTGGTAGCAGGCCTGCAAAGCATTCCCACAGATTTGTATGAAAGCGCAAAAATCGATGGCGCCAACAGCTGGCAAAACTTCCGTTTTGTTACATTGCCCATGCTGGGCCCAGTTTTGAAGGTGGTATTGATGCTGGCCATTACCAGCGCTCTGAAGGATTACGAGGTTATCATGGTCATGACAGGCGGCGGCCCCCAGGGACGCACCAATGTTATGTTCCTTTATATTTATTATCTGATCTTTGGCGATCCTAAATCCCTTAACATGCGCTACCAAATTGGCTACGGCGCTACGGCCGGGCTGGTGTCCGCGGTGATCGTGGGCATTGTGACGGTTATTTATCTTCGCATGAGTAAACGTATGGATGATATTTATTGAAAGGAGGCCGCAGCATATGAATACCAAGCAAAAGCAGCTTATCGCCAACATCTTCCAATATCTGTTTCTTTTGCTCCTGGCAGCTTTTATTCTTTATCCCCTGCTGTATGTGGTGCTGGGCTCCTTTAAGGAAAACCAGGAGCTTTTGCTGGGAGGAAGTAACCTGATCCCCAAGAAATTTGTCGTGCAAAACTACATCGACGCCTGGAACGGCGCTAACTTTTCCCAATATACCTTCAACAGTATTTTTCTGAGCTTCTTTGTTATGCTGGGGGTCGTTATCGTCTCCTCCATGGCAGGCTATTGCTTTGCCCGTAAAAAATTCCCCGGCAAGAACCTGATCTATGGTACTCTGATCGCGTTCATGTTTGTCAGCATCGGCAGCGTATCCCTTCGCCCGCTGTTTGAGGTGGCCATGTCCGTTAATATGCATAAATCTCTCTGGGGCGTTATTTTCATTACCATCGGCACCACCCAATCATCCAACATCTTTCTGGTTCGCGGGTACATTAACTCCATTCCCAAAGAGGTGGATGAAGCCGCCTATATTGATGGCTGCTCTTTCTTCAGCATCTACTGGCGCATTTTGATGCCGCTGATGGTGCCCATATTGGCCACCATTTCCCTTCTAGCGTTCCGCGCAGGTTGGAATCAGTACATGCTGCCCTACGTTTTCACCATGTCCAACCCCAGCCTGCGGCCACTGACCGTTGGGGTGGTGCAATTGCAAAACAGCCTGGATGGCGCTGCCGCCAATTGGAATATCATGTTTGCAGGCGCCTCCATGGCCATCGTGCCTATTGTGACGCTTTATGCCTTCACAAGCCGCTATTTCATTTCAGGCTTGACCAGCGGCGCTGTAAAGGGATAACGAAAGGAGCTCATCCATGGATACCGTTCACCTCAACCCTTCAGGCTTTATTACGGATTGGCTGGTCAGCGGCCCCGCAGTTCATCCTTTTTCGATGGAAAACCACCAGATCGATCAGCTGGCTTATGAAAAAAAGCTGCGCATGCATGTAAGAAATGAAGACTATTCTCCACCCGAGCACATCTTTTTAGGGGAAAAATATCTTGAAAACAATCCCTGGCGCTATCACTTCACCAACCGGAACTGGTTTGTGCAATTTACCCGCCCTGGTATGGATACCCACCGTGTGGATGGGGCAGCGGCTGTGGTGATCATTTCCCCGGAAGACAAGGAAGTGGAAGCCAAGCTATGGACCTACGCCAGCCTCGATATGTGGCTTGGCCAAGAAAAGGTGGCGACCATTCCCCACGGTGTCTATAAGCCAATTCTGCAAAAGACCGTTACCCTATCCCTTCGAGCTGGGGAAAACACGGTTTTTGTACGCCTGCAAGCCCTGGGCGTCCGCGATACCCGGAGCCTCTTTGCCCTGCAACTGCCCACCGATCAAAACCTGAAAACCGCCCTGCCCGATCAGGGGCATACCGCCCCCGTTGCCGCCGCGGCAAGGTGGCTGCGCTCCATTTCCTTTAAGGACGGCGCCCTTCAATTTACCCCGCCGCCTTGTGAAGCCACCATCTGCGGCCAAAGCCTTCAAGGGCAATCCCAATACCCCATCGGCAACGCCAGACGGCTTACGGTGGATGTAAAGGCTGGGGGGCAATGCTTTAAAAGAACGTTTGAGTTCGCCCAAAACATTCGCCCTGTCTATATAGAAGAGCCTGCCGACACAGCCACCGCCAGGCAGCACATGTTTGCCTTTATCGCCAAACAGGAGAAGGTGCCCCGGGGCTCCTCCACCTACTTTGCAGGCTATAACATTCTGGCCCGCTATGCCACAAAAACCCAAACCGGGCTGGATTACGACCTGTTTTACAGCGATCTGAAGGTAATAGAAGAACGGCATGACTGTTCCGAGTTTATTGCAGCCGCCCTTTTGCGCCTGGTACGGGAATATGACCTTGGCACTGCTGCCCTGGATGAAATGAAACGGGTCTTTCTGGGTTACCGCTATTGGATGGACGAGCAAGGCTCGGACGGCATGTGTTTCTGGAGCGAGAACCATGCGCTGATGTTCTTTGGCGTGCAGCTACTGGCAGGAGAGATGTGGCCTGATGCTGTGTTTGAACGCTCTGGCCGCACAGGCCGCCAGCAATATGAAACTGCGCTTAAACGTTGCCAGGATTGGCTGGATGACGTACTGGCCCATGGGTTTGAAGAGTTTTTAAGCGCCAATTACATGAACGTTACCCTGGGCGCGCTCATAAACCTTATCGACTACGGCCCTGCCGGCATCAGCGAAAAAGCCACCAAGGTGCTGGATGAGCAGTTCCGCCAGATTGGGCTGCAAACCTTTGACGGGTCGATCATTGCACCCCAGGGCCGGGTTTACCGGGCAGCCATCTATCCCTTTGAACAGGATTCCCAGGGCATGCTGCACTATCTTAGCCGGCATAACCCCTTTTGCGCAGCCTCCGACAGCTGGTGGCTGGCCTCCCTGGCCACCAGCAAATATGTTATCCCGGATGAAATGATCCAGCAGCTCACCCACACCCCCACACAAACCACCTATTTTTCCGGCAATGCCTGCATCTATCTGAACAAAACAGCCGACTACATGCTCACAGGCGTACAATGCCCCTCCGGACAGCCCCGACGCTGGCGCAATGTGTATTCTGATCCTGGCGTGGATACGGGCAGCAATGACTACGTGAAGTCCTTAAACGAAAAGTTCCATGGCACCAGCTACTTAACCCCCGGGCAGTATGGGTATCAGCAGCATTTTGGTTACATGGCGCTCAGCTGTGAAGCCGTAGCCTTTACAAGCCATCCGGGAACCGGGGGTGAGGATGGCAGCATGCGCCCTGGCTACTGGTATGCAAATGGCATCATGCCTGCCCAGAAAATAGTTGGCGGCACCTTGGGACAAATCTACGCTATCGATGAAACCCATCCCCTGGATTTTGTGCACCTGTATTTCCCCAGCATGAAATTCGACATCTGGCAAACACAGGGCAACTGGCTGTTTGCAAAAAAGCAAGGAGGTTATCTGGCCATCTGGTGCAGCCAAACCCTTGAACCCTACGATGATATGCTATTCGATTGTGAATGGCGGGCCTATGGCCGAAAAATTGCTTTTTACGGCAAGCTCTCCAGTGAAACAGAAAGCGGTTCCTTTGAAGCATTTAAAACCGCCTGCTTGGCCTGCGCTCCCGATTTTAATGAGCAAACGTTAACCCTTCAATGTGCGGATGGATTCAGCATGGATTTCCCCTTTGAACGGGACGACACCCAATTTCTGGGCTAATTAAGAAAGGGGTTGGCGCATTCATGTCGAACATTGTCTACGAACGCTTACGTTTAATGGTTATCGGCGCTCACCAGGACGATCCCGAGGCTGTTGGCGGTATCGCGATTAAGTTTGCCCGCCTTGGCCATACTGTCGCCTTTCTAAGTGCCACCAATGGCCAATCCGGTCACCAGGTTTACCCGGGGTATCAACTGGTTCAAATCCGTGAAGCGGAAAAAAGCCGCGCCAAGGAAGTCCTTGGCATTGCACAGTATGAGACGTTGGACATTAATGACGGATATCTGACCACCCAGATACATGACCGGGAAAGAATGATGCGCGCTATACGTACCTTTTCTCCCGATGTGATCATCACCCATCGGCCTTGGGATTACCATCCCGATCACCGCAACACCGCTCAATTGGTAGCGGATTGTTCGTACCTGCTTCGGGTGCCCAATTTTTTACCCACAGTACCTGCAATGGAAAAAATGCCGCTTATCTTTTACATGAATGACCGGTTTCAAAAACCCTGCCCTTTCCGGGGGGATGTCGTGATCGATATCGAAGATGTTTTTGAACAACGGCTTGCTGCCTTGGCCAAGCACGAAAGCCAGGTGTATGATTGGCTGCCCTGGGTCAGCGGCGTGGATCCCAGCACCTTACCCCAGGACCCCAGGGTGCGGCTGGATTGGCTAAGGGAACACCACAAGCCGCGTGCCCTGTGGCAAGCCCCGCTTTTTAAAGAAGCTTTAACGGCCCGCTACGGTGCCGAGCGTGCTAAAACCATCCGCTACTGTGAAGCCCTGGAAGCCTGCGAATACGGTGCCAGCCACGAAGGTGTGGATTATCTTCGCTTGTTCCCCTTTTAAACCACACTTCTTCCATTTCCAATGGCCGGAGGCAATGCATCGTCATCCTCCGGCTTTATTAAAGCCACGCCAGCTTTGGCGCTGAAAGGTTTGAAAAACAACATGGTCAAAATGCTCAAAGCCTACAAGCAAAAAGGGCTGCTTCTTTTTCTTTTATTGTATCTGGTTTTTTATACAACGGACGCGGCAAGCGGCTATTTTATGATCTTCCTTAAAAGCATCGGCTTTAATACGCTGCAAATGGGCCTGCTTACTTCAGGCGCTGCCTTAACCGCAATGGTTTTTCAGCCACTGGCTGGCAGAATGGCCGACCGTTCCAAAACAAAGAACATGGTGCTGACCGTCATGCTGCTTTGCGCTGCCGCCATGGCCATGCTTCTTCGCTTGTCTACCTCGTTTTACTACATCATGCTGGTTTATACCGGCTTTCTCATCACACGCAATACCCTTCACCCGCTGACCGATTCCATCACCCTAGAGCATGCCGCTTTGAATGGCGCCGATTTCGGCCCCATACGCACCATGGGCTGTCTGGGCTATGCGGGCATGTCCATTATAGCTGGGCGAATCGCGCAAAAAAATCCCGCAGATACCTTTATCCTTTTTGCTGTCATGGCGCTTGCCACAGTGGTGCTTGTACAGTTTCTGCCCAAATCCTACGGCGTGCAAAGGGGCAAGCGTTTAAACCCCATGCTGATCTTCACCAACAAAACCATATTGCTGTACACGCTCTTCGCCATGGTCATGGGTTTTTCAAAGAGTTTCTATCATAGTTATTTTTCTGTTTACTTTACAAGCGATTTAGGCGGTTCCGCGGATTTATACGGCATTTTGCTTTCTATTGCCGCACTGATGGAAATCCCGATTATTTTCTCCATCGATAAGCTGCACCGCCGTTTTGGCACCCGCAGCATGCTTCTCTTTGCGGCACTGGTTGAAACCGCCCGCTGGGGCATGACGGCGCTGATCACTGACCCGGTTGCCCAGATCATCATGCACGCGGTTTTAGGTGCCAATAACATGACCTTGAGCCTCACCATGATCATGTTTATCGACAGTGCCGTAGCACCCCATCTTAAAACCACAGGCCAAGCCACCTATGCCATGTGCACCAGCATCGGCTCCCTGCTGGTTGGCAACCTTTTAGGGGGCGCTGTAAGCAATATCACAGGTATCCGCCCGGTGTTTTTCGCCTGCATGGTTATTAACGCCCTGGCCTTGATTCTCTTTGCTTTTGTTACAGGCAAAAGGCCTGCCGCAATGGACAGGCCCGTAAGCTAACTATAAATGTATCAGCATAGCCATTCAAGAGCTTCCACAAACGCCAACAGCGTCAGGGATTGGCCGTATGCCATGGGTCCTTGAATGATATTTTTATAATGTCCGGCGTTTTCCCCTACCACGGTTCCCGCCGAAACACCCTGCACCGTTCCATCTGCCGCCACCCGCGTCATGACCGCCTTAACGCAGTTAAGAGCAGGCTGCAAGAAGGTTTCAGGCAGTACTCCGTTTTTGATTAACCGCAGCCATCCTGCCGCAATCGCCGCGCTGCCGGATGTTTCGGCGTAGCTTGCAGGATCGTCAAGCACTGTATGCCATAGCCCATCCGCACTTTGAAGGGGCAATAGTGCCTCCCCTTGGGCACGCAGCAGGTTCCCAAGATGGGTTTCCATATGGACAGGCAAATCCGCATTCCCTTTAAGCCAGTATGACATGGCTAAAGTATACCAGCTGTTTCCCCGCAACCAGAAAACCTGGCCAAAGTTGTCATTGCGTTTAAAGCTCCAGCCATGGTGAAACAGACCTGTCTGCTTATCGTACAAATACTGGGTATGTGCCAGTGCCTGCTCCATGGCTTGTTCACACCAATCCGCCCGGCCCCAAGTGCGTCCGGCCTGATGCAGAAACAGCACCGCCATAAACAGCGTATCGATCCACAGCTCCCCTTCATTTAGCTGCACCGCCTGGTCGTCCTCAAAGGAGGTAATGACATGCTGAAGGCCGCCCCACCGGGTTTTAGGTGCCTTAATGCAAAGCCAATCTGCCCAATCGGTTAAAAGGAGTGTATACCTTTCTTGCTCTGCCAAGGAAGGACACTTAATCAAAGCCAGTAAAGGTGCCGTGGTGTTGATATTGCGGGCTGGCAGGCCTTCCTGCAGCCGGGCAGCAAACCAGCTTTCCAAAAAGCCCTCATAGCGGGGGTAGCTTTTAAGCTGGCATAGGTTAATCAATCCCAGCAGACCAACCCCCTGGGGCCAATCCCATACGGAAATACCGAAATCTCGCCTGATGACGCCTTCCCTCACCCCTCCCGGAATTTCCATGGCAACCGCCCGGGTATTATCCCAATCAAGCAAGCGGTCTGCCACCTTTTCAGCGGCGGCGCATACTGTTTGCCGATTGAAGACCATTATTCTTCCTCCCGTTCAAAGGTCAAATGGAAAGACATGTGTTTGTTTTGCGCATCCTTTGCCCCGCAAAAATAAACCACCCGCCAATGGGTTTCATCCATGCGGCGAATATGGGGCTGGGGCGCCTTGGCTTCCACCTTCACCTTCAGTCCAGAGACCAACCATTGGTTTTGCGAAAAAGCCACATCATCGCCAGCAGCGCATTCAAACTCAAAATACACTTCCAGATCCCTCTGAAGGAGGATTTCCACATCGGCGTTTACCTGGTTATGCTGTGTTTCCGCGTTAAAAACCACCATATGATAGCCATCGTTTTGCCCGTAGGCATCGCTCCTGCGCATCCGCATGCTGGACACCCCGCCGGTTCGGTCCCGCCAATAGGCTGTTACCGGATGCAACTGCCCGCTGATATTGCGGCTGCCGCTCATAGCGCCTACCATCAGGTTTTCACCCATCCAGGCTGTTGCGGTGCACACCGCCTGCTCTTTTAAGGGATTCCCCCGCTCGCTTAACTCGCGGAATTGCCTAAAAATAATCCGCTCCCCTTCAAATTGCAAGATCGTCTCCTGCACCTTTGGGGGAATTTCCACTCCGTTCAAAACCAGCATGGGATTGTGATCGCTTTCGCAGTTAAAAGGATGCTTATTGAAACGCTTTTGCCCTAAGCCCAAGAATAAAAGGGCATGCAGAGACGTATGGGCTGCCATATCCATTTCGTAATTCCGTGAAAAGGGCCCGCACAGATTATCCATCCCCGGATGGTAAAACAAGGCCACATCTTCCCAAATGGCTGCTTCCAGCTGGATTCCCATTTCCCGAATAGCTGGCGACGGGGCGAATTGACGCCAATAGCCTATGGCTGTTAAATCCACACCGCAATAGGTGGGCGAGTTAAACTCGTGAATGGCGTGGAACTCGTCGTATTCCCCTTTAAACCGTTTTGCATAATCAAAGGCGTATGCCCGGGCGTTTTCATCCTTCAAGCGCAGCCCAAAGTAATCCAATACAAACACATGCATGATTTCGATATTGGTATTCAGCGGCGTGAGATTTCTTTTACTCCGCTCCATGGCCCCATCCATCCCAAGGCGTGCTGCATGTTCGATTCTGGCAACCAGCTCCCCAGGCAGCAGCTCCTCGAAACAGGCCAGGATCAGTGCCATGGCGCACAGCACAAACTCCCGCCAGTTGGGATCGTAGCTTGTCCACACAATGGGCAGCGCATCGCCCTGAGCGCCCCGGACCTGGGCCAGAATATCCGCAGCATGCTCTTTGAGCCCTTCTTGGTTTTTCAGCCTTTCAAGAAGGCATTCTTCAATCCTGCTGTTGGTTACATCCGCAAAATAGCGCTGTACCGGCGTGATCTGCTTATATGGCAGCACCCCAAGAGCCGGCCCTGCTTCTTCCGGCGCCCGCAGGAATGTGCCATGAAAGATTTCCTCCGGCTGATCCAGCTGGGTGTCCAAAACCGCGTGAATCACTTTAGCTGCCCGCTGTACATCGCCCTCATTCTGGCGAATCAAAAGGCCCAAGGCGTAGTGGGCGCTGGCCCTCACCTCATGAGCACCGCGGTACCCTGGGTAATTCGCCGTCAAAAGTCCATAAGCCTCATCATACCTTGTATCCAGTACCGTCATGGTTTCTGTCAAAAGTGTCTGCGCTTCCGCGCCCAGCATTTGCTGTTGATACATCAATTGTAATGCCTCCCCTCTTTCCTTTTATTGTGTCTGTTCAGCTTCTCTTCGTCAAGGGGTTTCGCATAATTCCATGGATTATGAAACCTTCTTCATTCTAAAGAACACAAAACCATTATTAATAAGGAGTGACCCGCCATGTCCCATACCACTGCCCCCTTTGGAACCATGCCCGACGGTACCCCCATTGCCACCCACACCCTTAAAAACAACCTTGGCATGCGCCTTACCGCGGTAGAATACGGTGCCATTTTAACAAACCTGCTGGTGCCCGATTATAAAAGTAATCCGGTGGATATTCTTTTGGGCCAGGACACGCTTCAAGCATATGTATCGGGCGGGCCCTTTGCCGGGGCAGTGATTGGCCGTGTGGCCAACCGTATCAGCCAAGCGCAGTTTGAACTGGATGGCAGGGCTTATACCCTTGAAAAAAACAGTGGCGAATGCAATATTCACAGTGGCAGCGGCCGCTATGCTTACCGGGTTTTTGAAGCAACGGATTCTTCCGACAGCGATTCCATTGCCGTTACCTTTTCCCTGCTCGATCATGGCGAGGGCGGTTTTCCAGGGGAGGTGCAGGTAACGGTGCGCTATGCGCTTTCCCGGCAAAGCAATACCTTCACCATTTTTTACCATGCTCTGCCTTCGGAAAATACACCCATCAACCTAACCAATCACGCTTACTTTAACCTGGCAGGACACAACAGCGGCAGCATTACCAACCATGTCTTTAAAATCGACGCTGATTTTTACTTGCCCAGCAGCCCAGGTGGTATGCCCACAGGCGAAATCCTTTCTGTAACCGGCTCCCCCTTTGATTGGCGGCATCCCCACACCCTGCAAGCCTGTCTTGACGAATGTGGACACGGGTTCGATCACCACTTCTGTGTGCGGGGCCATGGCCTGCGCCATGCTGCCACCGCCTTCGCGCCGGAATCCGGCATTGAAATGAAGGTTTTCACCGACCTGCCCGGTATGCAGTTTTTTACTCCCTCGCGGCCTGCTCAAAGCGTTGCTAAGGGGCAGACGCTTTATCCCGCTCACGCCGGGTTCTGTTTCGAAACCCAGCACTGCCCCAACGCCATTAACTTTTCCCAGTTTCCAAGCAATATCTATTCCCCCGCCAACCCCTTTTACTCCCAAACAAGCTTTGTCTTTTCCATTCAAGCGCAATAGTGGCAATGCCTTTTTACTACAAAGCAAAACCCTCGGTTTCAAAGCCGAGGGTAAAAGGTTAAGCTTCCTTTCTAATTTTGAATTGCGCTAGGAACTCCCGAAGCTGATCGGCTTGGCGGCTCATTTCTTCGCTGGCTGTGGCGCTTTGCTCCGCAGTAATGCTGTTGCGCTGTACCACCTCCGCTACCTGCTCAATGCCGGTAACCACCTGGGAAATGGCAATGGATTGTTCTGTGGACGCTTGGGCGATCTGGGACACAAGCTCCACATTGATCTGGGTTCGGCTTAAAATTTCATCAATAGCTTTGGCTGTTTTCACAGAAATGGTGGAACCGATTTCGGATTTTTCGGTAGAGGATGCCACCAGTTGGTTAATGGTATCCGCTGCTTCGGCGCTCTTTGCCGCCAGTTCGCGGACTGCCGTAACAATAACCCCAAAGCCCCTTCCATGCTCCCCTGCCCTAGCAGCCTCAATAGCCGCATTAAGGGAGAGAATATTGGTCTGAAAGGCAATGTCTTCAATCAGCCCGATAACCCGGCCGATGGATTGATTGGCACTGTTAATCTCGTTCATGGCGCCAAGCATCTGCTTCATCTGGATGCTGCCTGCTTGCGCATCTTTACTGATACCTGTACCCATTTCTTTTGCACGCACAGCCATGTTCATATTGTTGTCCGTCTGCTTGGAAATCTCCACCATGGCCGCAGCCAGCTGCTCGATTACAACAGATTGTTCGGTTACCCCCTGTGCCAGCGTTTGGGAACCATCTGCTATTTGGCCGGAACCAATGGAAACCTGAGCGGTTGCCCACTGCATTTCGGAAAACAGCTTGTTTAAGCTGTTTTGCATTTCCTCAATGGCGTTGCCCAGTACATCTTTGTCCGATAAGGTCATCACCTCACCGGACAAATCCTTTTGCGCTACCAGCTCCAAGGCTTCGCTCATGGTGGTGATATGATCCGTCAACTGTTTAAAAGCATGAATTGTTTGCCCAATTTCATCCTTGCCAGTCATATCCTGTGCAAGGTTTTTTTCCTCCTCTTCGCTGAAGTAAATATCTCCGGTGGTGCCGGTACGGTTCATCATGTCTCTCATCCGTGCCAGAGGCAGGGTCATGCTTCTGGCCACAACAAGCGCCAAAATAAGGCTGAGCAAAATGCCGGCCAAGGCAATAGCAATCATTGTTACGACAGTGTCCTGCTGGCTTTGCCGGATATCCCCCAGCATGGTTTCCCCTTTGTTGTTGGAAAATGCAATCAATTCCGCCACATATCCCTTGATAATCCTGATATGTACCAAATTGTTCGTTTCTATGTATTGGGACACCTGGCTTGCCGGAGCGCCGCTATAAGCCATTTCCAAGCTTTTTTCCCGGTCTCCCCGAAGCAACTCCAGCTCCGCTGTTAAGTCATCCACAGTTTCCCGGTCACCAAGGTAGCGCTGGTCGATAACAGCAATGCTGCCGTCAATCCGTTCCAGGTACACGTCGATATCGGCCTGGGCACTCTTTCGCACTGTATCGGAGCTGGTGGCGGCAATACGGAAAACGCTTTTCACCATCCCCTCAATAGCGGAATCCAGATCCCGGGCGGCAGCCCGCACCTGATAAGGGGATGTGTAAAATTTATCCAACTGCTTGTTGGTGTTGTTCATGCTGACGGCAGCGATAACGATTGTAACTGCAAACAAAACCAGCGTCACCATCATAATCAGAACCAGCTTGCTGCCTACCTTTAAGTTTCTCATGCAGTATTCTCCTCGCTTATTCGTCTTTCGTAAGGAACGTTAAATCGCTGTGATTCACCATTTTATTTTCATCGATTATAAGGTACATTTTGCCGTCCACCGCCCCGATCTGTTTAATAAAGACATGGGCATAATCGTTTCCTACCTGGGGCGGCGGCGCGGTCTGCTCCGGCAAAATGGTGCACAGGTCCAGCACCTTATCCACTGCCAGCCCCAACTCCACCTCTTCGAATTTCACGATCACAATGCATCTTCGCTTAACCAAAGCGGCCTGGGTTTTATGAAAGCGCAGACGCAAATCCACAATGGGAACCACCTGCTCATGAAGGTTAAGAATGCCGATAATATAAGGCGGTGTTTCTGGCACAGGGGTTGGCTGGGCATATTCGATAATCTCCACCACACTGTCCGCATGAATGGCGTAGTGTTCATCCAGTGCACAAATTAGGTATTCATTTGCCAGCCATTTCGTCATCAGTGCCCGCCTCCTATATATTTTATACACATCTGTATTTCAACACTTGGATTATATCACATATACATAAATAAAAGATACTGCTTTTTAAACCCCCCGCTGGAACCGGTGGCTCCAGCAGGGGGTTGCTATAAGAATTACGCGAGCCAGCTATCATGTCCTCCCAAGACACTTTTCACCGTGTAGCCTTGGGCTTCTTCAGGGGATAACAGGGTGGCATTAGGATGACGGTCCTTGGTGTCTGCCCGAGAACCGGTGGTATTAAATTCACCATAGCGGAAGGTAACGGGCTTATCCCAATCCTCCCAGCCCACCGGCTTAACGCAAGCGTCCATTTCACAATTTAAAAATACCGTGCGGGCATACGCCCGCCAGGGGCGGCCTAAATACACTGTGCTGTCCTTGCAGCCATCCCCTTTTAAATGGCAGCGGTTAAAAACAAAGCCATAGGGCTGATCCTCAGGGGTGTTGGCTGCTGTGCAATAACCGTTCACCGCTTCATCCCGGTTGTTGCAGATAAGCTGGCACCGTTCAAACCAGCAGGTATAGGGGCCGAAAATAAAATCGATATCCCCTTGAATCAGGCAATCTTCAAAATATTGGCGGCATTTGGTATAACCAGCATCGCCTACCGATTCACTCTGGTTGGGCAAAATATAAGGCAGCGCGTTATCGCATACTTTTTTCATCGTTGGGCCGCAAAACAGGGTATCTTGGTTGGCAAGCATTTTCACATTGCGGAAAATAACCCGGTCCCCTGCGGCGTACACCGCCACGGCCTGGCCTACAACGGTTCCCGGCCCTGCATCGTTGCGAATGGTCATGCTGCGGAGTTCCACATTGTTGCCTGTTATAATAACGGTATAAGAAAGAAATGTCCCCTTTTCAGCACCATCGGGATAGGTTTGCTTAGCGTAATCGCTATTATACAGCACCACCCGTTCTGCATCCTCCCCCATCAAAATCAGGTTATCCTTGGTAATGTGCAGCTTTTCATGGTACCGGCCAATTCCAATCTGAATAATTACCGTCTCTGATCCTTGCTCTGGGGCGGCGTCTACCGCCGCCTGAATGGTTGAAAAATCCCCAGAGCCATCTAACGCGACTTTTAAAACCATATGATTATTCCTCCTCATCCTTAAGGTTCAACGCGATTTGAAGGGAACGGAACCGGCTGGGCGGCACGCCGAAATGCTTTTTAAAGGCGGCTGTAAAATAAGAAGATGTTTGATAGCCGCATTTGAATCCCACTTCATTAATAGAAATATTGGGATTGTCCATTAAAAGCTCCTTGGCTTTTTCCATGCGCAAATGCAAAAGCATTTGGGAAAAGCTGATGCCAGTGCTGTCATTAAGAACACGGCTCAGGTAGGATGGCGAAATATTCATCGCCTCCGCCACCTTGCCAGCAGACAATTCCGAATCCATAAAATGCTGCTTGATATAGCCTACGATCAAAGCGCTTAGCGCCGTGGTTTCGCCGCTTAAGGCATCGTCCATCCGGGCGCGGGTGGCACGGTATTGCTCATCAAACCAATCCATCAGCGCGGTATGGTTATCAAGCTTCATGACCAGCTGGCGGTTTTGGTTGTACAAGGGCAGCATATCATCCCCCTGGCCAGGCAGGCGGTTATACAATTGAATCAGCCGAAGGCTTAAAAAGGTCAACCTATGATGTACGTTTTCAATGTTCAGCCCCCGCCAAAGGGTTAAAAGCCTTAGCACCGCCTGGTCATAACCCGCCCTGTCCCCCAAGGCTGTCGCCTGGGTAGCGGCCTCAATAAGGCTTTCATCACTTCCCGGGCTTTCCCGGCGAATCAAAACAGTGGGTTCCTCATATAACAAATCCGTTTCGATCAGCTTACGGGCCTGCTCATAGGCAAAAGGAAGGTCCGAAATTCGCTTCACCGGATCCGAAACCCCGATGGCCATCCGGCATTGAAGCACGCTCTTTGTTGGCTCCACAGCATTTTGCAGCATGCTGATCACATAATGGAAGGGCATCCGCTCCTCCCCCTGATCCAGCATCAAAACCAGCGCCACCGTATCCTTGCCAATAGGCATATCCACCACCCGGGCAAACTGCTGGGCATAGGTGATCAGCACCCCAGCCGCCACATTGGCGCTGTCCAGATCGTCCTTCACCCGCACCACTGCCGTAAGGAAATATGTTTCTTCCGTTGGGGCAAGCATTTTATGAATATCATTCAATTCCTTTTGCGTGGCGATGCCCGCCCCCAACAGGCCCCGGAGGGTAGAAAACTTCATATGCTTTTCGTATGTATCGATAACTTCGCAGGTATGCACAATGGTTTTTTGCGCCTGCTGCAGATCGTCCAGGTGGCCCTCTTGTCCTTCCATGGCTGTCGGAAACTGGGTTACCAGCTGCACAAAGACGCCCTTCACCGGTTTATAAACGCTTCTGGCCACAAAAATAGAGACGATCAGCGCCCCGGCAGCCAAGGCCAGCACCACCAGCCAAAGGGTGGCAAGGGTGGCCTGGACAGGCTCCGCATAACGTACCTGGGGCGTCAGGTGGTAAATGGCATAGTCAAAGGCGGTATTTTGCACCCGGGTGAGGATATAGCTTTCTTTTTCCCATTGGATTTGCCTGCCCGACTCCGTCTGTACAACCCCTGGCTGAACCTCTGAAAGCGAGAGGGCAAAGCAGTTCATATCCGTGCTTAAAAAGACCCGGCCATATTTATCTGTTACGTAGAAAATATCCTTTCCATTATTGGCAAAGACCTGCTGGGCCACCCGGTTCATATCCAGATTCATAGCTAGGCCGCCAATATCGTTGGGTATCGCAATGTTATCGATCCCCACAATCAAAGCCACGTTTCGATAAGTTTTTCCCGCGAAGGTGTACGTCCATGGCACAATTTTTTCCGCCGAATGATTGATGACCATGTTAACGATCACTTCATCATACATTTCCGGCTGAAAATTGGTTAAGCTTTTAAAAATTACTTTATCGCCGCCCACAATAAAAACCGAACCAGCCATGGTCTGGGCCCCAAGGGCCTGTTTAACAACCGTATTAACAAGGCTTAAGGTCTTATCCCATTTGGTGGTGCGGGTAAATACCTGCTGGCGCACATACACGTTTTTCGCCAGCTCATCCAGGGATTGTTTGGCCCCGGTAAGCATGTTTTCAATGAGTGTATCCACTGATTGGAGCATGGCCTGCTCGTTTTCTTCAAGCCGGGTCTGCACCAGATTCCGGGCCGTATAAGTCATCATCAGCCCTTGAAAGATAATGGCCAGGCAGGTTAACGAAAAGATGCAGATGAAAATGCGTACAAGCATCCTGTTTTGCCGCGCGGCCAAACGCGCCCGATCCAGCATAGGCTATTTCACTCCCGTCTACCTACGAGTATAGGCACCCAACATAAAAATGTCAATTATCCACAAAGCCGCATGTCAATAATTCAATGAATTGTCAAAAGTTTTATATTGCAAAAATGCCATGATTCATGGCATATTGGGTTTACAAGAAAACGAAAATATACTTTTAAAAGGTGAGCGATTATATGATAACAAAGCCGCCCTTAGCCACACCGGATTTAAGAAAAAGCAAAGCAAGCCGTTACCTTTCCGAGTTTGGGCCCCTTTGGGTGTTGGTATTGCCCGGGCTTGTGCTTCTTGTGATGTTCTCCTATATCCCCATGTCCGGCCTGGTGATCGTGTTTAAAGATTACAACTTTCAAAGCGGCATCTGGGGCAGCCCCTGGGTAGGCTTTGAAAACTTCAAATTCTTCTTTTATAACATTGATAAGGCCTGGCGCGCCACCCGTAATACCCTGTTTTTAAATGTGCTTTACATGACCTTCGGCACCATCACGTCTCTTTCCTTGGCCATTATGTTCAACGAAATCCGTTCCCGGAAGTTTTTAAAGATCACCCAGACCATTTCTATCTTCCCTCATTTTCTTTCCTGGGTGGTTATCGGCGGTATTCTTACCGCGTTTTTGAATTTCGACCGGGGCACCATTAACAGCCTGGTAGTATCCCTTGGCGGGGAGCGGATGAATTTTTACAACACAGCCGGCTATTGGCCCGCTATCCTCACACTGTGCAGCTGTTGGAAGGGCTCCGGCTACAGCGCCATCGTGTATTACGCCACCCTTTCCGGGTTTGATACATCCTATTACGAATCCGCCGAGGTGGACGGCGCCACGCTGATGCAGCGCATCCGCTACATTACACTACCCATGCTGGTGCCCACCATTACCATTCTCACCCTTATGAGCATCGGCCGCATCTTCTACGGGGATTTAACCATGATGATGTCCCTGCACAATCTAAACCCCATGCTGCTTGAAACCACCGACATTATCGATACCTTCGTTTACCGCTCCATTATGAACCTGGGGGATTTTTCAATGAGCTCCGCCGTGGGCCTTTACCAATCCATTTTCGGTTTCCTATTGGTAATCGGTACCAACGCAGTGGTGGGTAAACTCAACAGCGATTCCAGACTGTTTTAGGAAGGGAGAACCACTATGCTTCGCACCCGAACGGACCGCATTGTCCTTGGCATTATGTATACGCTGGTGGCCTTGTTTTCCCTGGCTTGTATTTACCCCATGCTTTTAACCATTACCACGTCATTTACCGATGAGCAGACCCTGCTCCAATCCGGCTATAAGCTGATCCCCGAAAAATTCAGTCTGGATGCATACAAGGTTATTTTCCAATCCATGCGCAGCAATATTTTCAGGGCTTACGGGATCACCATTCTGGTTACGGTTCTAGGCACCCTTGTTTCCATGCTGATTTCCGCCTCCTTCGCCTATGCGGTATCCGTGCCGGAATTTAAACAGCGCAATATCCTTAACATGCTTTTATATATCCCCATGGTGTTCAGCGCCGGGCTATTGCCCTGGTACATCGCCTGTACAAGGTATTACCACTTGACCAACACCCTCTGGGCTCTCATTCTGCCCACATGCCTGAATGTGTTTAACGTATTCCTTTTGCGCAACTTTTTTTCTTCCCTGCCAAGGGAAGTGAACGAGGCCGCCCGGATCGACGGTGCAGGGCATTTCCGCATCTATTTTTCTCTGGCGCTGCCCATGGCCCAGGTGGGCCTTGTAACCGTGGCCCTGTTTTATGCGCTGAACTATTGGAATGATTTTTATCTGGCGCTGATGTTCATAAGAAAAAGTGAGCTTTTCCCCATGCAATATTACCTGTACAACATTCTTTCCAACATCCAGTTTGCTGCCCGTCAGGCTCAGACCCGCCTGACATACCAGATCGCCATTCCTTCGGAAACCATTAAAATGGCCATTATCTGCATTACCGTGGTCCCTATTATGTTCCTGTATCCCTTTGCTCAGCGCTATTTCGTTAAAGGCGTGATCGTCGGCGCTGTAAAGGGGTAACAATAAATTAAAGGAGGTTCCCATTATGACCCGTCGCCTATGTTCCCTTCTGCTTTGTTTGGTTCTTGTTCTCGGTGTTTCCCTTGCCAGCGCCAATGTGATCGACCCTGCCCTGGTGCCCGAAAAAACCGGCCACATCACCGTGATTCTCTACGGCGATAAAACGCCCCGGATGGAAGCCCTTTGCAACAACGAGTTTGCCGAAGTATTCTTAAAGGAAATCAACTGTGTGGTAGATGTGCAATTCGTGCCCTGGAGCCAGTACGGCTCCGGCAACATGACCGATCTGATGATCGTTTCCGGCGAATCCTTCGATACCACCATGACCGACTCCGGTTGGACGGATTCTAGCGTATCGAAAAAGTACGTGCAGGATTTGAAAGAGGTTATTTACAGCTACATGCCTCACTACCTGGATGTAACCAATCCCGATTCCCTTAAGCAGTATACCTATGGGGATGCTATCTACGCGATCCCGATCGGCAACAAGCCCACCGCAGACACCTTCCGTTCCGTATGTATCCGCCAGGATTTATTGGAAGAAGTCGGCATGAGCGAAATCACCTCCATCGAGGATCTGAAAACCTTTGCCACCCTGGCCAAGGAAAAGCATCCCGATATGTACGCCACCATGGATTACCAATTGCCCGCCTTTATTCTGCGCGGCTTTGGGGAGCGTAACCTCTCTTCCCTGTTAACAGGCCTTTGGATCGACGAAGACTCCGGCGAAGTGGTTTCCATTGTAGACGCACCTGAGTTCGAAGAAATCTGCAAATTGTACCGTGAATGGTATCTTGCCAATCTTCTGCCCAAGGATATCCTCACCACCCAAACCAGCAACAACGTGCTCTTCGAATCCGGTATGTATATGTTCTGGCGTGGCACCTGCGGCACCACGGTTATCGAAAATGAACCAAACCTGAAAAAGGCCGTGCCCACCGCTTACACCCGTGAATATTTCCTCAAAGGAGAAAAGCCCCGTTATAAAACCCAGTATGAGAATACCGCCTTCCAGATTCCCGTTACCAGCGAAAATGCCCAATACGTGGCACTGTTCGTAGATTTACTGCAGACCAAGGAATACGTGGACTTCTTCACCTACGGCGTAGAAGGTACCGACTATGAAGTAATCGATGGCCGTATTCACACCATCAACACCGACGAACTCTTCTATCAATGGATGACCTTTAACGTGAAAATCTCCACCTTCGACGAGCGCTTCCCCGACGATTTCATCCCCACCTACATGACATGGGATGATGGCGCCCTGCCCTCCAAGCTTATTGGCCTGAACATCGATTCTTCCTCCTTTAAAACCACCCTGGCTCAGATTGATGCCGTATGGTCCGAATACGCTGTTCCCATGACCGCCGGTGTGGTAGACTTCGACGAAAATATCGAAGCCCTCCGCACAGCCCTTAAAAGCGCCGGCCTGGATGAATATATCGCAGCCGTCACAGCCCAAGTGGAAGCCAAGTAAACCATCGCAAGAATAAAGAGCCCCTCTGCCGGATCGCACTGGCAGAGGGGCTCCATCTATTAATCAATGCCGGCTTCGGTATTCCTTTGGTGTGACCCCTTCGTTCTTTTTAAAAACGTGGCTGAAATAATTGGGTTCATTACCCACCACCGTTGTGATGACAATGCCCAAATCTTTAAGCTCGTGGCGGACAATGTTAATAATATAAAACTCTGCACAAATCAAAAATTTTCTATTTATTATACCAAGACCCCTCTGCCGGCGCAATACGCAAAAAAAACCTCTATGCTTTCACAATCGCATTGAGGGGCGCTGTAATTAACATGGTTTATCTCACGCTAAGGCACTATGGGTAAACCACCTTAAAGTCTTCAAATACGATAGGTGTATCTAGCGTAAATTGAAAGCCCAGTTCGTTGCCTTCTTTGGTAAATATGGAAAAATGGGTAGCCTGCCAAGATTCAAGGTTACTGTCTTCTCCTTCTCTTTTGCAGATATCAAATGTCACATCCTTGAAGGGTAAAATAGTTACCGCAGTATTCTCAATAACACATTTGGGGGTACCCTGCCAGTCTGTCACGATACCCAGGGAACCGACCGTAGGAATCGGGTCATTTTCTGCCTGATAACTTAGTAAACAAGAAGTGGTGGCCGTCTTGGTTGCCGATAGAATCAGCGATAGTAAATCATTGGCGATGGCTTCAGTAGGCCCCATATACCCGCAAAAGGAATAATGACTATCGGGATGCCTTCCTGTTTGCTGCAAAAAACGGCTCCAGTAATCTTTAATAACCTTTTCGTTCATTATTTCATTCCTCCTTCAATTCCTAGCCGGTCTAAAATGCTGGCCTTCAAAAACCAACTTATGCTCCCCTCAAAGTGTCTTGTAAAACACCTTGAGCTTTTGCTTTGTTTCATCCTTCAGAAACTTATCAGGGATACCTTCTATGGCACCTTGTATGCCGTAAAGCATATGCAGACATGCACCTGGATCAACCTGAACACGGATACGCACAAACGCTTCTTCCGCGCCGATTTCCCTGAGCTGTTCCGGGGTTTGAATCCCCACTTTAAGCAAGCTTTCTTCTAAGACTTTGCCCACATTGGGTAGGGAGGATAAATCGCTCATACATTTCATCTCCTACGAAAAATAATTCGCCCACGCAGGTAGCCTCTTCATCATGCTTTCGGCTGCTTCCAAAGCGACACCTTGATCAACCCCCTGGGTCTTAACAATAAAACATGCCAAGCTCTCCCGCTTCTCTTCAAAGGATTGCATCCCTCCGTCTGGACGGGCGCAGTGAATACAGTAATCCTTGCTCATATCATTCATGGCAAAATCCCTTGCCTGGTTCATGGGCATACCACATGCAATACATTTTTTCATTTTGGCTCCTCCTTGCTATTTTGAAATAAGGGCGATAAAGGTCTCCACCAATTCATTGCCGCACTTTTTCAGCACAGATGCTCCGGGCGCGAACAGCTCACTGTTTTGCAAATAGTAATGCAGTAGCCCCAGCCATGTGTTAAGCAGCATATGCAAGGGCAAATCCTTTACTTTTCCCGCTTCCTTGCCCTTTTCTATGGCCACGGAAAAATGGATAGACAGGGTCGATTGCAGGGAGATCAAAAGCATTCTTGTTTCTTCAGGCAAAACGGAAAGCTCCGTAAGCATGTTTTTATAGAAGGCTTCATACTGTTCTAAGCTTCCGATGTGTTTATAAAGCAGTTCGGATATATCAATATCCACCGCAGCGAGCGCATGGAGCTTATTGCCAAGTTCCTGTGCAAACCGTTTAAGAACATGAAGCTGTAATTCTTCCCTTGTAGGAAAATGCACAAATATGGAACCGTGAGCAATGCCTGCCTTTTGTGCGATTTCGTTTGTTGTGGCCGTGAAGCCTTTGGATGCATACAGCGAAAAAGCTGTATCACTTATCTTTCGCCTTGTCCGCTCCTTTTGCTCATGCCGTGTGATATTTTCCATACGATGACCTCCAGCTCAGTGAGTCTTTAATCATTATATTGTTTTCAGCACAGCTTGTCAACATTCAAGCATCATCCCGTTAAAAGCATCACCCAAGCTCCACCCCTTATATCTCAAAGGGTAAAAAAGGGGGCTGTCGCAGCAAGAGTTGGGATACATAAGGGATTTCATCCCTTATGGGGTGTGGGCGGAACCCACCGTGCCTATTGAAATCTAAAAACAAAACCCAGGTCAAGGAAGCGTTAGCAGCCCTTGATACCAGCTTACTTGCAGCCAAGCTGATGTCAAGAATCGTTTTACTCTCTTGACCTGGGTATTGTTTTTACCTTCGATAGGTTACGTTGGGTTTCACCCAAACCCATTCAAGGGTTACCACCCTTGAAAATCCCCTATTCTTACTGCCACAGCCCCCTCAGATCATCACCAAACCCTCCGATCTTCATTCCGAAATCGGCGGCCCCCTTCGGGGCATTGAACGGAGCGAAGTCCCTGTGCGGCGAATTTCGATGGGATTTTGAAGAAATTCCTGCCTTGCCCGAAGCCCTTTCAGGGCCTTCCTGGGCCGATGGCCCCGACCGTAAAATCGAAGATTTCACCGAATCAAATCATTCCTTAGGGTATGATCTGGGTGGTTCCATCCTTCTGGATGTACATGGCGTCGGTTAAATCGGCATACAATACAGATTCTACCCAGCTGACACCAGCAGTCATCACGTAGTCGAGCAGACGGTAGTTGTGGAAATCGAAGTACACGTTAGTATACAGGGGAATGGCGGGTATCACTTCCGTCCAATACTCTTGGAATGCCACCCACTTTTTGCAATAAGCCATTACATCCCCAGGCTCCGTGCGTTTGAGATCCAGCGCCAATTCGTACAGCTTCTCATCCTCGTAGTGAGAAACGTTGGTTTCCACAGCGCCCTGAAGAGCATAGTCGATAGTGGGATCAAACCGGGTATAGAAGTCCAACCCCAAATAGAACATATGGTTGGTACGTTCCGTTACGCCGGTAAGCATATCCAGCAAATCCGTATAAGCAATGGGCTCCACTGTTAGTTTAATGCCAATAGTGTTCAGCTGCTTCTGCCAAGTCTTAAACAGGTTGGCCGCAGGGCTGTTCTTAGGAATAGTCAGGGTCAGATCCAAGCCCTGGAGTTCATCCCCTACTTTTTTGTAGCGGATGCCAGAAACATATTCCTTGCCATCCTTATCCAAAGTCCAGCCGTCTTGAATAAGCAGTTCCTTAGCACTATCTAAATCGAATGCGTAGGTGGTCAGCCCTTCCAGGTTAAGTTCTTCCCACGCCGCTGTTTGCTGTTCTTCCGATAGCTTGCTGTTTTCTTTAATTGGCGGGTTCAGCATCCCGTTAACGACTTGTACCATCCACTGGCCAAGGCCATAGAAGCCATCTACTGGCATACCGAAGCCTTTGGTAAGCTGATCGGCAAAATTAACCCTATCCAGGCTCATCGTCAGCGCCTGGCGCACTGCCAGGGCTTGGATGGGGCCCTGCTCGCAGTTGAAGGAAATCATACCCAGGCCAGGACGCATGGCGTTCTTCATTACCACGCCGCCATTAGCTGTGGCATCGATACCTGCTTGGATCAAATTTCCATCTGCGGCATTGGCAATTAAGTCCAGTTTGCCGCTTTTCAATTCACCCAAAGCTGTCTGGGATTGAATAGGGCGGAAAATAATCAAATCGATGGTAGGTACATGGCCTTCCGCATCACCAATATAATACTCGTTCAAGTACATATTGGCGATATGATCCGCTGCATTATACTCTTCCATATAATATGGGCCGGATACCACCTTGGGGTTGGTCATATAACCAGTTTCCGGGCTCAAAATGGTTTGTTCAAGCACCGCGGCGGTGAAATCGCCTTCGATGTAAGCACCCTTGCCATCATCTTTAACCACGCAGCCGGGCGCGATCACATCAATGGGATACGGTACAACGTTCAAATACCCAAGCTCAAAGAAATAAGGCAGGTATTCATTGCTCACCGTAATAGCGAACTCGTAATCCCCCATCAAGCGAACGCCTGCGAACACATCACTTTCGCCGGAATGGTAAGCTTCATAGCCGATAAACGCATTGGCCTTTTCATTGTCGCCGCCAATTTCCGCGATCTGTTTAGACGCAGCCAGCAAAACCGAAAATACATAATCCTTGGCCATGATAGGCGTTCCGTCTGAGTAAAGCAAGTCTTCCCGGATGACTACAAAGTAACGCTTGTTACCCTTGCCATCGGTAGCGCTTATGCTAGAGTTAACGATATGGCTGTCCACCGCATAGGTGCCCAATTCGTTATGCCAACCCACCAAATTATAACCATGCAAAAGCGATTCTGTTTCCAAATCGGGCGAGTTATTGCCGCCCATTATATCATTAAAGAAGTTCCCGGTCATAACCGATGTGGAGCCCACGATCAGCTTCTGGAACTGCTCCCTCCGGGTACGGTCTTTGATTTCAACTTCAGCATCCAATTGCTCTTCGTCATCTTGAACTTCAACCTGAGCGTCGTCATCCAAAATGATAACCTCTTCTGCCAATGCCGCCAGGGATGTAAACAGCATCAACACCGTCATGAATACGCAGAGCCACTTTTTCATTGAAAACCCTCCTAAAGGCTTGCGCCTGGTGATTTACCTGCCGGCCATCCCGGCATGGATTAAGCAACTAAGATTCGATTCCCGGCCCGGAGGGAATCCCTCCGGGGCCGGGAAAAGGTTAAGGTTTAACGGTCATGATAGCCTCTGCCTTGGTTGCTATGATCGCCGAACAACGGGGTATCCTCTTCAATAAGGCTTACCAGGTTGTAGCGATAGCGGATGCTATCGGGTGCGCCTTGCTCAATCAAGGCTTCGACTTCGTCGTCGGTCAGTACAGTAATGTCTTCAATAACGATTGTTTCCTTCGTTTCCGGATTTACAAACGAGATTTTCACCGGTGTGTACCAGACAACCACTTTCTTGTTGGCACCATTCATGGTCACGGTTACAAAGGCGTTGCCTGCCTTGTATCCATCCACTTCTGGGGATTCCACCGTCACGGTTTCGCCATTCTTCAGGTCGCTGAGTACCTTGGCGGGAGCCACGATCGTGTTATCCAGGCCACGATAGGTCACTGTTAAGGTGTACTTATCTTCCGCGTAATGGACATACAAGATCTGGTTATCGATCAGTGTGCCTTCGTGGAACTTGAAGTCCGCTGTCCAACCGGGAACCTGCGGGCTTACCACATGGTACAGATCACCGTAGCCGTATTCCTTCACGAAATCGGGCTTGAAAGTGTTCCCTGCTTCGTCCACATAGTGGATAATCAGCTTAAAGGTCTTTCTGACGTAGGTCACCGTGATGTTCTCGTTCTTTGTCAGCTTACCGGCCACCAAATCCAGTGAGCAGGTGTGGCTGGGGTACTGTTCGGATAAGTAGCTATAGTCCGCGCCGTAGGGCAGAATGTAAGTAACAGTCTTGGTTCCCTTGCCGCCTGCGCCATTGAACTGGTAGGTAATGGTCAGCTTCAGGTCGGAATTAGTGGTTACCTTGTCGTTGCCTTCCACAGTCGTGCCTTGGGGGTTATCCTTGTTAGGCGCGGTTTTGCCGGTTGCGGTGAAGCTGTTTTCAACCTTGCCTGCCACTGCGTTTTCAGTGGTGATGGTATAGTCATAAGCATATACCTTTTCTTCACCAGGTGCAAGCACCACAATGGTCTCTTTAAAGTCGGGCAGGAGGCTGTCTTTCACTTCAATATTGTGTACCGTCATGGTGCCAGTGTTCTTCACTGTTACCTTAAAGCTGATGGTATCACCTGCTGCAGGCTGGCTGGGCTTGGAACCGCTGTCCTTCTTCACAGGCAGGTCGCCGTAGCTATTGGTGCTCGCGTCGACCGTAGCGGGCAGGTTTTCTTCGGGGTCTATTCCGCCTGCGCCCTTCGCCGTTGCGTTGGCAGCATTGGTAAAGCCGCCATTGTCCACATCGCCCTGGGTTACAGTGTAGGTATACTTCACAGTGTGATAAGCGCCAGGTGCCAAGGTATCCACAGTCCAGCTGTTGTTCTTTGCCAGTTCTGCGCTACCCTTGAGGCTGTCGGTAATAACGATATCCTTTAACGTTACGTTGCCAATGTTCTTTACCGTTACCTCGAATTCAACCTTATCTCCCACCTTCAGATCGGTAGCCTTGCCAATGACCTTCTTGGTTACCTCCTTAGCAGGTTCATGCTTGGGAAGAACGATTGCTTCACCTGTATGGCTGGTGTTCTTGTCAATGAACTCTTCATGCTGCCATTTTGCTATTGCCGTGTTGCGCACTTCGCCGGCATCTACATCTGCTTGAGTGATCTTATAATCATAGGAGATATCAACACTCCCATGAACCTTGATCTCATCGATCCTCCAAGCGTTTTTGCCTGTGGCGCTATCCAGCACCTTGGTCAGCTTGACAGCGTTCTTAGAACCATCCACCGCTTTCACATTCGTCACGCTGTCGATCAGCGTATCGAATACCAGCACACCCTTCATATCCACGTTGCCCAGGTTTCGGATCGCCACATGGAATGTTGCTGTATCGTCAACCTTCAGTTCGTAGTCTGCGTGCTCATGTGCCTTGTGGATCCCCAGTAACGGGTTGTAGAACACGTTAGTGGGTACTTCCTTGCTGTCATCAGCGGGCGGGGTAGCGCCTTCAGCATCGGGGCCTTGTGCGCTGGCTGTGGCCGTGTTGACAATGCCGTTGTTGTTGATGTCCGCCTGGATTACAACGTAGGTATATTCCACGATGAATGATTTTCCAGGTGCCAGGGAATCGATTGTCCATTTTGCATTGTCGCCAACCAAGGTCACCTTGGCCTTCATCGTGTCTTTGATTTCCACATTGCGCAGCGTTACATTGCCGGTGTTCTTTACCTCTACCGTATAAGTAATGATATCGTTCACTTCGGCCAGTTTCGCCCTTGCAGCTACCGTGTTGGCTTTATCCTTTGTAATTTCAGCCTTCTTGGTAGTGGTCATCTTCGGTTCGTACTTGGTTTTTACTGTTTTATCCGCGGTGTCGGTGGCTGTCTCTACCTCATCGTCTTCGTGTCCAACTACATCAGTCAGATCAACCACACTCTTGGCATCAACCTTGGCTGTGTTCTCTACTTTCAGTGCGTCCAGATCATCCTGAGTGACAGTGTAGCTATAAGTAACTGTTACAGATTCTTCAGGAGCCAGTGTCTTAATCTCCTTACCATCTGTGTCTTTCTTCCAGTTCCAGACAGCTTTGTCGCCGGTCTTCGCATCATCCAAGTCGAAATCCTTAAGGGTTACGTTTCCGGTATTGGTGATCACGATTTCATAGTTAATCACAGTACCGAAAGTGGGCACGCCATCGTCCTTATCTGCCTTCTTTACGATAGACAGAGCAGGCTGGTTCAGCGTAAAGATATCGATCTTAGAATCATTGGTTTCTTCAGATTCAATATCCGGCTCATCTTCCCTCTGATCCTTCGCCGTAGCACTGGCCTTGTTAGGCACATAGCCGCGATCCACGTCAACCTGGGTTACCTCATACTTGTAGGTAATGGTTGCATCTTTGCCCGGAGCAAGATCGATAGGATCGAACAGCTTCGCGTTATTTAGAGTCGTTAAGTCCAGTGTCAGTGAGTCAGCGGGAATGATGCCCTTAAGGGTTACATTGCCCGAGTTGGTGATGGTCACTTCATACTCTAAAATGTCGCCCAACTCTACAATAGTTTCCTTTTGCTCGGATGTCTTAGTTACTGTGAGCCCAGGATCACAATCGACTTCTACACCACACGGGTCAGAAGATTCGGAGTAGTCCTTCTCTGTCCCCTTTTCTGGCTCATCTTCATCCAGCAAGGTGACTGTTGCTGTTGCCGTGTTGGTAATCTTTTCCTTCCATGCATCAGCATCGGTTACAGTGTAAGTAAAGTCGACATACTCGGATTCCCCAACGCCGATCAGATCAATCGTCTGCGTTCCTTCGTCAGAAATGCCTTCCAGCGGATCTGCTACTGTTACATCTTCAAGCGTTACGTTGCCGGTGTTTTTAACAGTCACCCGATAGGTGATTTCATTTCCTTCTTCGACTGCCTTGTCACCAAGAAGCACAAGTCCGTCATCAACGGTGATATAAGCTTTCTTCGTTACTTCAAAGCCAGGCCTATAATCTACTGGTACCGTGATTTCGACAGTAACATCCGCATCATTCTCGATCGGATCCTCACCCTCTCTGGGTGCCGGTGCTTCAGCGCTGGCTTTATTGTAAATCTTACCAGCATCGATGTCGCTTTGGATCGCAGTATAGGTGTAGGTGATAGTCACTACTTCGCCTGGTTTCAGCGTGGTGATCAGCCATTCAGAAATAGCCTTGCTGTCAGCCATCTGCCTTGTAACCAAAGTATTATCAGGTTTAGTAAGCGCTGTTTGTACCAGATCAGACAGTTCGTCGTCAACTACAATGTCATTTAGCGTAATTGTACCGCTATTGGTAATGGTCACCTTATAGTTGATCACATCGCCAAGATCCGGATTTTCGTTAGGCGTAGCATGCTCATGGTCTGCGCTGTTGCATTCGATTTCAACAAGTTCCTTCTTAACCAACAAAGCAGGTTCGTAGATGGAATCGATGTCGGCCTCGCTATCACCTGTGTTTTCGTCAGCGTCTGTAACCTTCGTGGCGCCATCCTTGGGATCGCCCTCTTCGTCCAGATCAAAGGTTTCATAACCTTCCGCTTCGGCAGCGTTGCTAATCTCATCTTCCAGCAGGTCGGCCGTTGTTACCGTATGCTTGTAGGTTATGGTAACATCTTCGCCACGCTCCAGCTTATCGATGGAGATAGCTGTAATGAACCCGTTTTCATTTGTTACATGCACATTCACATTCGCTGGATTCGCTGGCACAAAGACAACCTTACCATACATGCTGTCATCCAGATCAATCTTTTCAAGCGTGGTATTACCAGTATTGGTAATCTTCACCGTATAGGTAATCACATCGCCTTCGGCAGCCTTGGTTGTATCATAGTCAGGCTTATCGGTGCGGTTGGGATTGTTAAATTCGGTTACCTCCGCCGCCTTCAAAATTGCCATCGCGGGATCGTGCACAACGGTCGTATCTACTACGGATTCTGTACTCTTGCCGTCGCTCGTTTCGGCCGGAACCGGTATGACATCATCATTGTCGTCCGTATTAGGATCAAGCACTGATGCTGCTGGCCCTTCACCTATGGCAGATGCAACGTTGTTAATCTTATCAAGCGAATCCACATCAATCTGGCTTACAGTATAAGTGTAAGTAATCGTTTTGATTGGCTCCTCATACGGATCAAGATCGAAGCCTGCGCGGAGTTCGGCTAATAGATCAGCATCAATCACGATTCCCTTGGCAGCTAAGGCTTCGACATTATCATAATCAGTGATATCAATATCGTTTTTAAGCATATCGCTGATCATAATATTCTTAACTGTTACGTTACCATCATTTTTAACTTTAATGGTATAGGTGATCGTATCACCAGCATCCGCCGTATCTTTTAGACCCTTTGCAAAGCTGTTCTCACCGTAGGTAATAGCAGCAGTCTTTTCAATGGTCAAATGAGGCATATACTTCGTGAATGCAAGTTTTTCATCGCTTGTGGCTTCAATCTCTTCCTTGCCATCAACACGATCTTCAAGCCCTGGTGTTACTTCCCACGTGGCTGTGGCTGTATTTTTAATAACGCCTGTATCCACATCGTCAAAAGTAACGTCGTATGCGAAGTAGACTGGTTTGCTGTCTTTAACGGGAATAGCTGCAATTGTAGCGCTCTTTCCATCCAGAGAAACTACCAGTTGAGGAGGTTCGCTATTGGTTGCCAATTCTTGATAATCAGCCACATAAGCATTCACCCTGTTATCGGTAACTGTCACGCCTTCATCCAATGTTACATTGCCAGCGTTGGTTACAATTATCTTATAAATCAGGGTATCCTCTAGCTCCGCAACGTATTTCTGCGCTGCCGTTTGGTCAGCAAACGGCTTAATCTCGCCACCCGCAGCAGGGATATAGCCATACAGCTCTTTTACAACGCTAAGCTGCGGATCATATTTGGTATGCACTGTTTCGCTGTCCGTGCCAGGGGTTGTCAGCTCTTCGCCGTTAGGATCATTGCCAGTAGCGGTTGCTACGTTCCCTACCAGACCGTTGGTGTCGATATCGGCCTGTGTCACCGTATAGGTGTACTTGTAGGTCAGCGCTTCGCCAGGCTTTAAGGTTTCACCGATCCACTCAGGATTGGTTTCAGCCTCGGTAATAGCTGCATCCTGCATCGAGTCGGTAACCTCAATATCCGTCACTGTTACGTTGCCGGTATTGGTTACCACTACCGTGTACTCAATGGTGTAGCCCTCTTCGGCCAGGTACGCCAGTTTGCCTGGCGTTGTGTCAGCGGGTACCGTCTCACCGTTCTTGTTCTTCACCACAACGGTCTTAACAACACTCAGTTCGCCGTCGCACTCGATATCTTCTTCAACATCGGCATCAAGCTCATCTTCTACTTTGCCGTCGGTGTCTTTATCGAATACCTTTTCTTTGCTCGTTACAGATGCACCATTGGTAATTTCGCCCATTGCCACATCATCTGTCGTAAGAACATATTCGTAGGTAATCGTAAAGGATGCGCCGGGGGCCAGTTCCGTGGTACCAGTGGTGCCCCAAATCTGGTTCGTTACACCGGAGTCCCCGTACAGGCTGTTTGCAAAGCTCCGCAGCACCCAGTCCTGAGCATCGTCTGTTACCGCGATGTTCTTCAAGGTGATATTGCCCGTGTTCTCAATCGTCAGAACATATTCAATAATATCGCCTTCGTAGAACATACCATCGACGTACGCATAAGTAGAATCTTCATAGATAGTCCCCTTGCGTACTGGCTGGCTCTTGGCAATCGTGATTTCGGGTTCTTGCACCGTTTCAATATCGCAGGTCATTTCCTGTGCGAAGGGGTCCGTATGATTAGGATCTGTCGGTTTGGCGTAGGTAATAAGCGCGGTATTATGAATACCGTGGTTATCCACATCCGCCTGGGTCAGCCGATGTTTGAACAAGACAGTTACTTCTTCATCTGGCATAAGCATTCCAATAGTCTGTTCAGCAACGCCGTTATCCAAAGCTACGCAGGTCACCTTGTCGCTTACCTTGACACCATAATACGGTACTTCGCCCGTGTTTTTAACAGTAATCAGGTAATATACCCATACCGGTGTTTCATTACCATTTTCATCGTAGGCAAGCTTCCAATCGCTGGGGTTAGCGTTCCCTACTCCGACCAGCTTACCCTCAACGGTTGTGTAATCAGCGAAAGCTTCTTTCTTGAATTCGATGCTTGCGCGCGCACGGCGGTTTGCCAGCGTGTAGCCAACCGTACCATCGGAATAGGTGGTCTTGTTAGAAAGGGAATCCATCACATAAATGGTATCGTGGCCTGTCTTTTCAAGGTCTTCCGTAATCGTGTAGCTGTCGTTTGCAGTCACAGTGGCTTCATAGCGCCATTCGTTGGAATTGCTGCCATTGCCTTTGTATGTAGCCACTTTTGCATCTTCGTTGCCAGATTTGACCTTGATCTCCAAGCTGGTAGGTCTAAGGTTTTCAGCATTGTTATTATCGTTCCAAACCTTGGTGATCTTCACAAGCTGTTCACCGGTTTCCCACTGGGCATACACGTCCAGCTTGCGGTATTCATCCTTGCTGAACTTATCCAACGGGATAATTGCTTCCACATCGCCAGAATCCACATCCACGTCATACGTCCACTTAACAAACGCAGAATTGGCAATGGTGAACAAGCTGCCCTGCCTGTTAATAGTCATATTATAGACGTAATAGAAAGTTTTGGTGCTTTCAGCACTGTTGTCTTTCGGGTTGGAATGGTAGATCAGCGTGTAGATTTCGCTGGCACCGGCCCAAACTGCGCCGAACACCACGTCTTCATACATTTCAATGCGGTCGCCAGGCTGGTAAATATGGCCGTCGCCGCCTTCGCGTACCCAACCGATAAAGTATTTCTTATCAGAGGTTACCTTTTGATCATCCTCCAGGTCCTTAATAACCGCCAGCTCACCTAGCTTGTAATCGGCCGCTTCAGGTACAGCACCACTAAAGTCTGTGTTCATGCTGTAGCTGATCGTGAGTCCTTCTGTCCGCCATGCGGCAAAGATCACGCTGTCGCTGGTAATCTGGGTTTCGCCAGGTTCGAAGGGCAGCCGCACCCCAGGCACGTTTACATCGTAGTAATACCAGCCGATGAATTGGCCATGCTGCGGGTCATTATCAGGTTTGTTCACATCCACACTGTCGCCGCGCTGTACGTCATCGCGGTAATAGTGGGCATCCTTCGTCTGCTCATCCAGGTAGAAACCTATCGATATGGGTTCATCTTCCCAGCAGGCATAAATGGTAATGGCGTTCTTGGGCATGGTAGCCATATCGAATTCAAAGCGGTTTACGCCTTCCGGTTCGTAGAACCAACCCTTGAACAGGCTCTTAGCAATAATCTTGCCGCCATCCTTCACAACCCTGGTCACAGGATCGGCAGGGGTGTAGTAAGATAGCTTTTCGCCAAACTTCACAGCAACGCTTAAGGTATACTTCGTGCTCTCTCCGGTTTTCAGCGTACCCTTGATATAGACGTTGTTCTTATCGTATTCTGTACCATTGGTAGCCAGCTCTGCCCGCACATACGAGTCATTGGCCTTCAGCGTATCGATGTCGTTCATATCCAACGTAATTCTGTACGTTTTGCGCTGATAGAATAGCAATTCGGGGCTTGCGTTGGTGTTTTTCATATCCTCCGGGGCATATGTTTGGCGCAGCGCTTTTCTTTGGTCATCGGTTTTAAAATTACTGGGCCAAGTGTTGGTAGCTGTACCCTTAGCATCCATACCTTCGATGTCTTTATTGCTAAAGTACCCGGAGGCTTTTGCTATTTGGGTATATTCTTCGTTAATGTGGTATGCAACGTTGCTCTGTAGATGATCGGTGGATTCATCAATCAACGGATCCGTCATGTACATTAGGAAATACGGGTTCACAACACCCCATACGCCCTTAAGCACATGATTTTCGTATTTCTTGATCATCTGGCAAGCCATTTCAGACATTTCGATAATCTTAGATACCTGAACCGAACCGCTTTGAGAGTTAGTCGCATTGTACCCAGACCAACCCTGGAAGTTGATCGTGCTCCCGCTGGTGTAAGAACCAAACTGGAAGTTATCATTACCAGCATGGGGCCATTTGGCGGAAATGTCGTCCCCCAGCTTCGCTGTTAGATAATATACTCCATTAATTACTGTATACTCTCCCGATGTCATGGTTTGCCTGTTATTCGTGCCTGTTCCCACATCGAACTTCAGCGTGTATGCCTTGCGATCGTAGTACACGTTTACAACGCTGCTGCCGCTGCCAGATACCTTCGCGGGTACAACAATAGCAGGCTTGTTAACGGGATCACTCGTACGCAGTTCGTAATACGTAAGGTTGCGCGCCTTGCCATCGAACATGGTGGTGGATGCATCGTCCCCAGGTAACGTAATCTTTGTCTTAACTCCGCCATTTTCATCGGGGTTCCCCTGATAAAGATTCTCGAACGTGCGGCCATTGAACCCAATCACGCTATCCGCCAGCGCGTACCCGGTGATATAGTTGCTCACGTTGCTTGTATAGGGGTAGGAAGAGGCCTTTCTATCCATCTCGCCCTTTTCTTGCCAAAGCATAACGGTTACCGATACATACTTGGCCTTCCATACCGCGTACAAGGTTTTGTGCCCTGTCATGGGGGTGGCGAATACAGCCACGGTGCCATTGGGGTTTTCTGCGGATATCACATCCGGCGTAGCCATTGTCTTATCCGTTGCCCAGCCCAGGAACGTATAGCCTACTCTTTCGGGGCTCTTAGGCTGCACAGGTTCCGTGTTGCTATAATCATTATCGGTGAACTTGATCGGCGCCACATAGGAGCCGCCGCGGGAATCGAAGATCAGGTAATAGATATCGCTGAAATGGGCCGCGATATACGTATCGCCAGTAATCTTCGTGCCAGGGTGTTCATCATCCGTCTTAAAGGCATAGTTGGATGTGGTTGTAATATTCCCATCCTTATCGCTTACGCGCCAGCCGTCAAAGACCTTGTTGGGGGTTTGGCTAATGGGGTTGCCATTTTTGTCTTTACGTTCCGCGGGTAAGTTGGTCAACTGGGGCGCAGTAGCACCGGCTTCAAACGCATTCTTATTCAAGGTCTGGGTTTCAATAATAGTGCCGTCTACAATGAAGCTTACCAAATAATCCTTGGTGTACTTGGCCGTCAAAACAATGTTTTCGGTCAAGGGTACCGGGTTATTATCCGCATCACTAAAGGCATACTTCACATTGTTCTTGAACCAGCCCTGGAAGGCAATAAAGTCGCCGTACTCTTTGCCAGTTGTGTCTGTAAAATTATAACCGTCTGCCAAAGGTGTAAACCAGGTAGGTTCGGTTACGCCGCCGCCATAGGGCACGATCTGGTAGTTAACCTCGGTGCCTTGGCCGCCGTTCAGGTTAAACAGCTTCAAAGGCTGGCCGTCGTAATCGTAGAAGAGTACCAAGTGGGCGTTGTTGCTCAAATCCAAAGAATCCCACTTCGCGTATACGCTTACATCGGCTACCAGGCTATTGATGTTTGCCAGGGGCGTACCATTTGCATCCTTGCCCGCTTCCCAGCCGCTAAAGACCATGCGGGTGTCTACGTTCAAAGAACCATAGGCATAGCCTTCTACCGTGGGGTTACCCAAGGCGCTGCCATAGGGGTAGATGATTGTGGTTTGCGCATCCGCATCCCCAAGCATATCGTAGAAGGTGACCGTAACGGTCTTCTGCCGGTAAACTGCGTAGTATTTTTGGCCGTCCTTAAGCACGCTGTCGCTCGTTAGCAGATCAGCATCGCTAAAGTTTTGGTTGTAAAGCAGCTTGGTAATATTGTTAGAATCTGCCTTAGCAAAGCCTAAGAAATTGTAGCCCTGCACCTCCAGGCACGTATCCACGCTTTGGTGGCTGTCACTTCCAGGGATCGCAGTCTTGCCATTATTATCCAGCGTGCCATAGGCGGTATGCAGCGCATCGTATACGAAGATGGCGCTGGTTGCGCGGTATAGGGCATAGAAAGTCACATCCCGTTCAGGGGTGGCGTAGGAGGTACCAGGTGCGCGAAGCAACCCATATGTACCAGCCAGGTATTGGGCATAGGTCAATTCAGTGGTGGGTTCTTCTTCCACCCAGCCCATTGCCACATAGCCAGCCCGGGCAGGTATTTCTGGCATGGTTATCAGGCTTTTGGGAGCCTGGGTCAAAATCACATCGCCAGTGGTGCTTTCTTCGGTTACAGCGTTTTCGAAAGTAACGCTGTATGTGTTAGGCACGATCACCGCGTGCAGATACAGCTTTTTGGTTCCGGTGGGGATCGGGTCCGCCAAATTGAAGGGCACGCCATTTTCGCCATTCTCATCGGTAGCTATCCAGCCCGCAAGGCGTTCAGTGTAATTATCGCCAACCTTTTCCAGCTTGCTTGCTACGCTGGGCACCTTGCTGCTGTCAATAGGCTGCTCCAGCACAGCCATCATATAGCCTACCTGGGTGCCCTTGGCGTAGAACTTTACCAGGCAAGAATCCAGCTTCATGAACTTGGCCTGCAAAATCACATCGCCAAAGCCCACTTCGAATTCATTCTGAATCAGTTCATTGTCTGCATTGTACCAGCCAACGAAATCATGTTCTTCGACTATTCCCTTTTCATTTGTTACGAAAATAGAATTGGGTTCTGTCTTCGGCCATTCGCCAGTTGTAAAACCGGTAGCCGTATTGCCGCTCATAGGCCCATATAGCACAAACTCGTTATTGTCTACAAACGTTACGTTATAGCCATAAGCCGCCACAAAGGTGGTAGAACGGGTAATCTTAAGATCAGTCGCCAGTTTCCTAGAAACGTCGTACCAGCCTGCGAAATGGGTCTGCCTGCCATCATCCGGCTGGCGCTGCACATAGCTGGAGCCGGGAACAGACAAGTCATTGGCAGCCAGGGTGTTGCCTTCGTTTGTCTTGATCTTGTACTCCAAGGCAGTGCCTTCTGCATTTTTGATCACAGTCCCGTCGATATCTACAAACCGCAGGGTGCATTCATATGCTGCCACAAATACGGTATCGCTATCGATATCTTCCACAGATACCTGGCCTGCTCCGGCTTCACCAGCAACCAGCTTCTTGCCATCCGTCTGGCGATACCAGCCAAGGAAATCGCTGCCTTCAAGCATCATATCGGCCGGAATATCAATCGTATCCAGGGTGGTTACTTCTTGGGGGCTGCCGAGGGCAGATGTTTCATCGCTGTCTAAGAAAGTAACAGTGTACTTATAGACCGCAATATATCCTCGGCTCTCCGGGTTGCCGTACTCCAGATCATCCTCAAGGTATTGCCCGGTTACTGTATTATACCAACCAATAAAGGTGGCACCAGTGCGAATTTGTTCCGGCACAGTACCGATACCGGTATAGGTGTTGCCCTCATGGACATAGCTGTCCTTTACCGTCTCATTAATATCCGCGCCTTTGATATATTCATCGGTCAGGCTAAGGGTATATTTGTAGCCTGCGATATAAACGTTGCTCTTGGGCAGCTTTACATTTGCATTTTCGCCTGTTATATCGCTTGCAAAGGTGCTATTGGTGCCATAATACCATCCGGCAAGCACACCGGGGGTTTGCTCAGGCAGCTCAATGTCATTTGCCGCATTAGCATAACCATCGAAGGTGTTATAAGTTGTGGCGGCCTTCAATACGGTGCTGTCATAATCTTTGAATGTCAGATCGTAGCTGTAATAGGCCTTGTAGGTTTTGTTGGCATGGTCCATGTTGCTAGCTGAATAGAACGTTTTGGAAGTCCCGCTCGCAGAGTCGATCCAGTCCTCAGCTGCATTCGCATTGATCGTCAGCCCAGCTGAATGATCCGGCTTAGTAGGTGCTGTTACACCCGCTAATGTATTGCCGGTTACAACGGCGACCGCGCTTCCATCGTAATCTTGGAACGTGGTTTCGTATTCATAATGGGCATAGTAGTGGCGGCTACTGGGGTTTGCCGCAGTCACATCAAACGGTTGCGCATTAGCACCGCTCTTTGCGCTATACCAGCCTAGGTTATCAATGGTATCATCAAGCAACACAGTATATCCGCTTGCGGTTAAATTAGTGGGCGTGGGAATGTCATCTCTATCGGTTGTAAAATCTGTACGCCCAGGTACCTTTGTGGCAGCTTCATCGCTGCTATATCCCGTGGAAGGGCTATACTGATGGAAATAAAGTGTATAGCTATTACTTTCAATGAATGCCGGCGCACCGGGGGCCTTAGCATTTTCTTCTAGCTCGATATCGTAATTAATATCGGTTCCATCATAAGCATACCAAGCAAAGAAATTACCTGTCTTCTGAATATCAAAACCAGTTATTGAAGTAAATTCATAGTCGCTTGGGTTTTTACCGTTTTCATCGTAAAGTTTAACGGTGAACTTATACACCGCATTATACCTGCGGTCTTTGTTGAATAATGTAGCGGGAATATCGTCCCCAGCCGTCAAATATTCTTTATTAGTACTGTCGTACCAACCTTGGAACTCTGCGGTAATGCCCGTATTCTTAAAAGATTCTGGATCATCTGGAACCACTGAATCATTCGCATTAAGGATAGAGCCTGTTTGCGTGTCAATTTCGGTTTTATTTGTGCAATCATAAAAGCTAATGGTTTTGCGGTCTATATAGGTTGCGGTAAAAATGGTATCCTGCGTGATTGCAGGGGAAAGAGTATCTGGATCATAGCAATTGCCATCAACAGAAGAAGTCCAGCCTTTAAAGTCTTTCCCTGTTACTGTCGGTGCAGTAGCAGGCAACCTTACTGTGCCATTAGGAGAAACAGTGGTTTTGCTGATTTCGCCGTTGCTTGCATTGTTATAAGTAACGGTATAGTCATTTGTGTACACAGCGTAAATAAGCTTTTGCTGCACACCGCTTACACTGTATCTATCTGAATCTTCAATCTTCGAACCATTAGGCTGTTCACTCCACCACTTGAAGGTCCCGCCTTGGAAGGAGGGGGGATTGGATGCAGGCTTTATGCCTGTTTTATTTGTGGCGTTCCAGAAGGTAGTTTGCGAAGTAATTGTTTTGGATTTAAACGCATCTCCACTTATAGGCGTACCATCGGGATAAACAAATGTAAACGTTGTCCTTGCTGAGGTGCTTGTTTGCACTGTGGCGTAAATCGTTACATTCCCAGTGATAAGCACATCGTTTGTATACATTGTGCCCGTGCCAGTCGCACTGCTAACCGCAGACCAAAACTCGAGATAGTATCCAGTATATGACGAAACAGAGCGATTTCTCGTAGTGCCATTAATATTTCCATAATAAAAAACTTCGCTTGTAGTAGGTCTATTTGCTGCGATGATATCTCCAAATTTTAATGTTGTTATACCATCTGTTTCCAATGTTGCTGTCTTTGTGCCATTAAAGGTGGAATTTGTATTATCTCCCGATGCATGGTACTTGAATGTAATAGTTACAGTATACCGTGCCGTTACTGTCATATCTTCGCGAACAACAGTATCCTTGGTAAACTGCACGCCGTTTTCATCGTACCAGCCCTTAAAAGTCGCATTCGACCAGGTAGGATTGGTCGGCAAAGTGCCCACCGTAGGGCTGCTGGTCTTCTGGTCATATTGAACGCCTGCGTTCATAAAAGTAACGGTGCAATCCGGCACTGCATGAAACACAGTTGTCCCGGTGATTGCTGTCGAAGTGGTTTTACTATCATCTGTATACCACTTGGTACCAGTCGGCGCAGTTGGAATTTCCCCCGTTCCCGAGGACAATGTAGTATTATTGTACTTGATTACTCTACTCTGTTCTAGCCCATCTACGAGGAATGTTACAGTCCAGAATTGATATTCATTGGGCCTTATAACGTTGGCATATATTCTATTAGCTGACCCAGAAGATGCGGGTATACTGGTATTGTAAGTTTTGTCACCCGAATTATAACTCAGTTTACTCCAGGTCGCTACACTGTCTGGAAGAGTTGCTGATCCGCTACCATAATATAAATCTTCTGTACCATTCGTTCCATGAACAGTCTTACCTGCAAATGTCATGTTGGGTGTCACTGAAGTAATTGAAGAATAGTAATAGGTATTGGTAAAAGGCTTATATGTTTCTTGCGTTTGCGCACAGGAATAGAACAAAACCCATTTATCATCAAGCTTTACATAGAATTTTGAAGCTGATGTTCCACCAGAAAACGCAGTATAATATGTTACATCGCCTGTTACTTGCTGATTACCAATCAAAGCAGTTGTGCAGCCTGTATCTGCCGCCGTATTTCCTGCTGTTTTTGTCCAGCCATTAAAGGTTAAATTCAGACCCGTAGTTGATATGGTTGGCACGGTACCATTACTGCTGATTTTTTTATCACTTGCATTTCTAGCAACATCAATCGTTCCCACAACTGTACCCGTAGCCGTGTTCACAAATGTGGCACGATATGTTAGTACCGCACCCGTATCTTCCATCGACCCCGCGTCAGCGAACGCTGTCAATGGCATGTATTGCAACACCATCATTATCGTGAGCAGCAACGAGATTAGTTTTCTGGTTCTCTGTTTCATAAAAGGAACCTCCCTCATGTTTTTGCAATCTATTTCGAAATTCTCGTTTAACGCAGTGGAACTGAGGCGAAACGCCTCAGTACACACTGTCATCCTCGAATCAATCTGCGATGACCACTAAACCATATTCGATAGTGTAATTATCGTCTGATACAATCAGAGAGAGCGCTAAACCATTTGCTCCCGGAATATCTACCCAGCCACCGGCTGTCTTCATCTGCCATTGGTAGTGGTGTGGAATATCCATATCGCCTTCCACATGGGCGTAGAACGTGAACGCATCGCCAATATAGAGCTTATCGCCAGCACCAGCGCTGTAAGAATAAGTCACATTCCACTGGGGTGCAATTACATCCAGAAGTTCTTCCTCTCCCTCTTCGGGTTCCCCAGCTTCAGGGTTGCCTTCTCCATCGCCTACTGCTCCCCAAGTGATATTGGCGTTGTCGATGTTGCCTTCATCCGGGTCTCCATCGCCGTTGCCCGGGTTGGGATCGAGGTTGCCATTGTCGTCGCCGTTGCCTGCCTTGGGATCGAGGCTGCCGTTGTCATCGCCGTTGCCTGCATTGGGATCGAGATTACCGCTATCGTCGCCGTTGCCTGCATTGGGATCGAGGTTGCCATCTTCGTCTCCGTTGCCCGGGTTGGGATCGAGGTTGCCATTGTCGTCGCCGGTGCCTGCATTGGGATCGAGGCTGCCGTTGTCATCGCCGTTGCCTGCATTGGGATCGAGATTACCGCTATCGTCGCCGTTGCCTGCA